>NZ_JBQSYC010000001.1:0-608967 GCF_052378885.1 Psychrobacter sp. AOP22-C1-C5
GCCACTCTAAGCCGTGGCGTTCTTTTTTTGTACTACTGAGCATATATTTTCTACTATGGAGCATCTTGCCGGCTCTTATAGCGAGTAGTGTGCCATTTGATGTCAGTGAAGGTATTAATTGGGGAAGTGAATGGCAATGGGGATATTATAAACATCCCCCATTGTCCTCGTGGATACTGTACAGCTTTTATCAAATATTTGGGCATGTAGGCCCTTACTTATTGAGCCAGCTGTGCGTATTGCTGACGCTGTTTTTGGTTTATCAATTGGGCAAAAAGATTTGGTCGAAAGCAACAGCCTTACTTGGCGCCCTATTGACACTTGCTGTTTTTTATTATGCTTATCCAAGCCTTGAATTTAATCATAACGTTGCTCAATTCCCAATTTGGGCCGGGTTATATTTGGTGTTCTATCAGGCGCTGACACGCAATCGTCTGACCGATTGGCTGCTACTCGGTATATTTGGCGGTCTTGGTATGCTGACCAAATACAGCGTTATCTTTTTGCTATTGCCGATGGCGATATATCTAGTGTTGCCAAAACAGTGGCCTTTACTTAAGCAGCCACAGCCGTGGATAGCAGCGTTTGTCATGCTAGCGATATTTGCGCCGCATTTATATTGGCTTATGATGCATGATTGGTTGCCATTAACTTATGCCAATGGACGCTCGCATGAGGTGATTGAGACTGCCAATGGTATTAAGCGTCATTTTAGTTGGCTGGGCTTTCTCGCTGCACAGATCGTCGCTCACGTCCCCCTGTTAATAATGCTTGGATTTAATCGTAAGCGTTTGCTTGGTATTAAAGACTACAAGCAAAGCCTACCTGTTGGTGCGTCGCTATTGTGGTATCTTTGGCTGGCGCCAATCATATTGCTAGTGATACTAAGTTTGGTGTTTGGTATTGGATTGCGTGACATGTGGGGCATGCCGATGTGGGCATTGTCAGGGCTTCTTGCCGCTTCTTTTATCGCACCAGCCGCTCAAGTATTCACCACTACTAAATTGCGTCAAGCATTAACGATCTGGCTCACACTTGCCACAGTACTGATGGTTGTGTATGTCGGTTTTGGCGATAGAATACGTCATAAACCTTCGCGGATGAATTGGCCTGAGCAAGCGTTGGCGGCACAAGCCAACGATACATGGCAAATGCTGAGTAGTTGTCCGCTTGATAGTGTGTCAGGTGATCGCTGGCTTGGTTCATTGGTAGCCATGAATATCGGCTTCCCATCACAGATGATTTCAGGACCTGCCAGTCATTCACCATGGATGAGTACTGAACGTATTCAGAAAAACGGGACACTAGTCATATGGCAAGACGGTGACGATATCGTGCTACCTTTGCTAGATGAGATAACAGCAACCAATACTCCCATAACCAATAACGCCAATGATAAGGTTAAGAATAGCCCGAAGGCTTTGGTAAAGCGACAAGGTCAATGGCAAATTGATTGGCGCGATACCAAGGCGACTGAGCCTTTAATAGTAAAATGGACGGCTTATGTCCCTAGTAGTTGTCTTAAGTCGCCTCAGTAGATTACAGTTTATTGATTATACCGCTCAACCCATTTTGATAAGTGTGCTTATGTCTCAAAACCATTCTAACTTGCCTTACTTGTCCATCATCATGCCAGCGTACAATGATGCCGAGGCAGTACAGGCATTTTTACCAAAAGTATTTGCGTTCACCAAGTCGTTCTATGCGCCCATAAATGACGACACCGTTACAGATAAAACAGTCGTGGCCAGTTGCGAGATTATTATCGTTGATGATGGCAGTCAGGATGATTTGACTCAAGTAGTGGCTACTTTAATGTCAACTCGACCAAACAATACAGCGCTTCATCTGATACGCTTGTCCCGTAATTTTGGTAAAGAGCCTGCGCTTAGTGCTGGACTTGCCAAAGCGCAAGGCAATGTCGTTGCTATGATTGATGCTGACGGTCAACACCCTTTACCGGTCCTAACGCAAATGCTTAATATGATTGCGCAGCCCGATATCGACATGGTGGCAGGGATTCAGGCAAATCGTCCCCATGAGAGCAAGCTTGCAAAAACATTAAAAGGCAGCTTCTATCTTTTTATTCAGGACAGGCAGCGTTATGAAATTCGCCCCAATGCTGGCGATTTTCGTGTCATGAACCGCAAGGTTGTTCAAGCGTTGCGTCAGCTTCCCGAACGCCAACGTTTTATGAAAGGGTTGTATGCATGGGTGGGATTTAATACTGTTTATCTACCCTTCACCGCAGACAACCGCGATACCGGTGAAAGCAAATTTAACTACGGCGGTCTATTTGAATTGGCTTTAGTTGGCATTACTTCTTTCTCGCAAAAACCTCTACGTTGGATATCGCGAATGGGGTTTTTAGTCTCTGCTTTGGCATTTTTATACGGTTTGTACATTGTTATTGATACGCTGTTGTTTGGAAGTGATGTCGCAGGCTGGGCAACCGTTGCGGCGGGTATTATGTTCTCTACTGGTATACAGCTGGTCTGTATCGGTGTGATTGGCGAGTATGTGGGCAGGCTATACGAAGAAGTGAAGCAGCGACCGCTATATCTAATTGATGAAACCATCAGTAGCGAAAAACAGGTTGATGAATAAAATGACTACAACAAAATCAACGACAGCAAAATTAACAGCATCCACTTCCCAGCAAGCATTATGGTTTTTAATCGTTGGTGCAAGCGCTGCATTAGTACATTTCTTAGTTTTAGTCAGTATCGTGAGTTTGACTACTACCACACCGACTTGGGCAAATGTTATAGCCTTTTTGCTTGCATTCGTTGTGAGTTTTTTCGGTCACTTTTACCTAACTTTTCGTCAATCGCCATCCCCTTATGGACATAGTGATAATAGTAATGAGCAAAATTTTCACGTGCCTTCTTGGCGCAACTCACTACCAACATTGATAAAATGGTTTACTAGTTCAGCGGTCGGTTTTGCAGCCAATCAAAGCTTGTTTGTATTGGGTTTAAACTGGTTTGGTGAGCGTTACTACATACTTATATGGATAGTAGTTACTGGCATCATCACCGTAATGACCTTCTCATTGGGTAAACTTTGGGCGTTTAAATCATGACAACAACTACCTCTCAGCAGCATTCGTCTAAAACCTTGGACAACGCGCGTGCTGTTATTATCAATGTCGATGATCTAGGTCTATCAAGTGCGGTAAATGACGCAGTATTGCAGCTCGCAGAGTGCGGGCGCATCGGTGCCAGTAGCTATATGGTAGGCGGAACGATTACGGATAGTGAGATAAAAGCATTGACTCAGTTGAATGTCGATATAGGCTTACATTTGGACTTAACCGGTGTTTTTCCATCTCCATTACGCGGTTCTCTCAAATCGATTGTTGTAGCGAGCTACTTACGTCAACTGAATTCTGCGCAAGTAAACGACGTTATCAGCCAGCAACTTGATGCCTTTGAAGACTGTTTTGGACGTGCGCCTGTCTTTGTTGATGGACACCAACATATCCATCAGTTTCCAGTTATCCGTCAACATTTAATCAATGAGATCAGCACCCGTTATGGTAAAGATACCCAAAAACCTATCAGTGCGAGAGTTACGACGCCTTTAGTTCACGACATAAAATCTTGGATTATTTACGCACTTGGTGGCAATGCGTGGCGTAGGCTATGCGAAGACCATCACATTGCTACCAATGATCGATTTGGTGGGGTGTATGGATTTGACGCTACTAGCCAAGAATTAGGCGCGCTTTGGGAGACTTGGCTACAAAAGGCTCCGCGTACCTCTGGCTTATCCCCTGCACTTCATACACAGCCATTTGCTACTGAACCACTTAGTACCCTTAATCAGCATGACAACGCCATGGATTCTGTTCCACGTCCATTGCCTACATATTTATCTGCTACGCTCATTATGTGTCATCCAGCTGTACCTGATAATAGCTGGCAGGACGATATCAAACAGGCACGCGAACGTGAATACAGTTGGCTAATGAGCAATCAGTTTGAACAATTGCTGCAACAGCATAATGTCAAACTAGTACGTTGGTCAGATATCACTGCATCAGTATAAATGATTAATCAGTTTATAGCATGCCGCAAAAAAGCCCAGATTATAAAGAATCTGGGCTTTTTCATAGAAGAATTTTGAATGGATATCTTAATCGTTTTATAGACAATGAAGTATCTGTCTATAAAAACCAATCGATCTAACTTAATCAATAAAGCTTAGTCAATAAAACTTAACCAATCCATGTACTTCTCATTGCGGCCATGTACCACATCAAAGTAAAGCGTTTGTAGCTGTTCAGTCAACTCACCACGACCACCATTACCAATGGTACGATCATCATATTCACGTATTGGCGTGACTTCAGCAGCGGTACCCGTCATGAAGATCTCATCTGCTAAGTAAAATTCATCACGCGTAATACGGCGCTCTATCACTTTAATACCCAAATCAGCTGCGAACTGTAAAATGGTGCGACGAGTAATACCGTCAAGTGCCCCGCCTGATAGATCCGGCGTATGTAGCACACCATCTTTGACCAAAAATAAGTTTTCTCCAGCACCTTGGCATACAAAGCCTTGTGGGTCCATAAGGATTGCTTCGTCATAACCATTGCGAGTGACTTCTTGGTTTGCCATGATAGACACAGGATAATTACTAGAGGCTTTTGCCTTACACATCGTGACATTAGGCATGTGATGTGTGTAAGACGAGGTTTTTACACGGATACCGTTTTTGATACCTTCATCACCCAGATAAGCGCCCCAATGCCACGCCGCAACCATCGCATTGATACTGTTTTCACGCGACGAGATACCCAGTTTTTCTGCCCCTACCCAAATAAGAGGACGAATATAGGCTTCTGCCAAGTTGTTCTGTTTGACCACATCTTTTTGGGCCTGCTCGAGGGTCGCGGCGTCAAAAGATATATCCATTTGAAAGATTTTGGCAGAACCCAATAGACGCTCAGTATGTTCTTTTAAGCGAAAAATCGCGGTACGATTATCAGCCGTTTGGTAAGCGCGAACGCCTTCAAACACAGCCATGCCGTAGTGCAAACTGTGAGTCAGTACGTGGACTTTAGCATCTGGTTGTTCAACCATTGTGCCATTCATCCAAAGCTTACCATCCTGTGTTGCCATATTCATTTTATAGTCCTTATGTTAGCGCTAGCGTCTAACTTTTTAGATAGATTTTATTCAATAGTAGATATCAACATCATATAATAACACCGCAGCGGCAAACTTTATGGTTAAAAATATAACTTCATTATTACTCATGACTGCCAGCGTTATTGCGATGTATGATCGATTATATCACTGGCAGTAGCGGCAAATGAAATCTTTTGGTTTGTGGCGGGTAGGCTATTATTTATAATCAAACTCTCTTTTAAGGTGCAGGAATATCTTTATCTGCCATATCGACGCCCATCAAATGTTGCCACTGAGCTTGCAGAAGTGCTCGCGTCTCTTTCCATAGTGATTCGTCAACCAATAGCGACTGTTCTGATAATGCCAGCTGATGGGTGGCCGCTCGGATTCTGAGATAAGCATCTGTCAAATCCTGACAGACTGACGCCTCCCAAATACCAAGAGATGCGACTTCTTCAAAGATACGCACATTGTCACTCCATTTGGTCAAACTGCGATACTCATGCGAATAAGCCAACACAGCAAATTGTGCTAAGAACTCAATGTCTACTATTCCACCTACATCTTGCTTAAGATGAAACTTGCCAGCTTGCTGTTCCCATTGACTCGTCCCCAAATGCTTCTGCATTTTTATGCGCATACTAGTGACTTCAGAACGCACTTGATCGATTGTGCGCGGCAACGCCAACACATCTCGACGAATATCACAAAACTGTGCTGTCACGCGTCTGTCCCCGCAAATCGCGCGCGCACGAACCAATGCTTGATGTTCCCAAGACCATGCTTTTTCAAACTGGTACGTCTCAAAAGCATGGCAAGACACCACCATCATACCAGCATTGCCAGAGGGGCGCAGACGCATGTCAATCTCATAAGCACGCCCATCTCGAGTTTGCGTGTTGAGATAATTCATAAGCTTTTGGACCAAGCGCGCAGCGAATTTCATTCCGCTTACTGACTTCCCGCCTGTGGTCATGCCCTGCTCTTTTATTTTATGTAAAAACACTAAATCTAGGTCTGAAGAGTAGGACAATTCTAGCCCGCCAAGCTTGCCATAACCGATAATAGCAAAACCACAATCTGCTTCGGTTACCGGATCGCCATCTTGACCGATGGGATAGCCGTAGCGTTTAACCAGTTCTGCAAAAGCACGTTCCAGCGCCGCTTCTAATACCACCTCGGCAATATACGTTAATGAATCTGACACCTTCATAATTGGACGCTCAGCCAACACATCACTGGCCGCAACCGCGAGCACTTGGTTCTTTTTAAACAGACGCAAAACGCTAAGCAGTTCTTCTTCGTCATTCGGCTCGACGCGCAATAATTGCTGACGTAAGATATCACGCAACTCGATCTTGTCTGGCAAATGACGATAACGTTGCTGCAAAAAGCTGTCTAATAGCACAGGATACTGTGCCAACTCTTTTGCAATCCAAGGGCTGGCTGAGAGCATGGGGATCAACTCAATCGTCGCATTGGGATTTTCTGCAATCATGACCAAGTATATCGAGCGGCGACAAATCGCTTCGATTAAGGCTATAAGACGTGGCAAAGCGGCGTTAGCCAGTTGCTGCTGTTCTTGGTGCGCGAGTAACGCATGCACAATCACAGGATATGCATCATCTAAACGCTCGCGAGCCTCCTCGCTTAAATTGGCAACCATTTTTGACTGCCAAAAATCTTGTAGCAATTTACTATTTTCTTCCGTTAATATTTTATACAACCGCGCAATCTGCTCATCCAAACGCTCAGGCTCAAGGTCACTTTCTTCTTGATCGGGCACATGGCGTTCAGTAACCATGCGTTCAAAGGGCACATTTACATTGTGTCGATGCTGATTGAGTACACTGAGCAATGACTCCCAGCTATCAAATCCAAGTGTGATAGCGAGATTATATTGCCAATACGGATCATGAGGTAAACGCTGAGTCTGCTGATCGTTAATCGCCTGAATACCATGCTCAAGCCGGCGTAAAAACCGATAAGCCGCTTGTAGTTGCTGATAAGTTGATGACTCTAGATATCTGAGTTCACACAATACTTGCATCGCCTGCAAACAAGATTTTACCTGTAGCTGTGGATGGCTACCTCCGTAGATTAACTGGAAAGCCTGTACAATAAATTCAATATCTCTAATGCCCCCTGCGCCAAGCTTGATATTGTCTAGGTCTTCACGCTGAGCCACTTGGTTTTGAATAAGAGACTTCATCTCTCTGAGTGCTGAAAAAGCACTGTAGTCGACATAATAGCGAAAAACAAAGGGCTTAATGAGTGCTTGTAACTCATCATAGAACGGCGACTCTATTTGGCCTACCACTCGCGCTTTCAACCATGCAAAACGCTCCCATGCGCGACCATGTAACGAAAAGTACTTTTGTAGCGCAGACAGGTGAATTGCCAAATCGCTGCCGTCACCCCATGGGCGCAAACGCATATCGACGCGAAAAACAAAGCCATCGGCTGTTTTATTATCCAACAATTTAATGATGCCTTGACCCAGCCGAGTCATAAAACGTTTGTTGTCTATACTGCGCGTGCCTTTGGCTTTATCACCATTGGTTTCGCCGCGTCCCTGATGAACAAAAATAAGATCAATGTCACTCGACAAATTCAGCTCGTGAGCACCAAGCTTACCCATGGCCATAATCGCCATGTCATCAATTTGCACATTACCTTTAGCATTGATAAAGGTCGGTTCACCATACTGTTTAATCAAATGCTGGTACGTGTAATCTTTAGCAAATGAGATACAACCATCAGCAAACTCAGACAGCTCATCGGTCAATTGCTCAAGCGCTATTACCTGTAAAGCATCTTGCCAAATCCAGCGCATCATTAGTAATGTACGCAAATTGCGCAAGCCACTCATCACCTTTGCTTCATCAGCAAGTTGGTAGTTTTCATCCAACGTATAATCTTGAATCAAATCATCGATTTGTTGACGCGTTAACGTCTGATCAAGAGGATAGCTGCGCAAAAACGTTTGACACGAAACCGTCCGGCTCTCCCAAATCTGATAAGCAAATCCACTTGCCGTTTGCAATACTTGCAGCTGTGCCACTGTCGGCTGATAATCTGTCGCATTGTTCTTATTTGAAGGCATAGCAGGTAACATAGGGACATAAACTCCTTGCATAGAATGATAAGACTACGTGAACCTAACGCATAAGTTTATTGTTTTTTTCTTACGAGGCAGTCACTGTACTGAACAACAGTAATTAAATAAGTTTCAGGTATAAAACCACACTTCATCACAGTGCGCCTAGTTGCTTTGAGTGGCTTTATGTTAGCATAAACCACTTTAGCACAGATAATTGGCAAAACCTCCTATGACAACAACGACGCCCCTACTCTTAATCACTGCTGATCCCAGCCACCCGCTTGCTAAGCTAGCGTTGCGTTATGCCCATGCCTATCTTCAAAGCGCTGCCAATAAAGAAACCGTAGATCCAAAAGATGAACACAACCAGACAAATAATAACGACCTTAAAATTAAAAAAACGCTATTAAATGTCTTTTTTTATGGCGATGCCGCCCATATCGCCAATGGTTTGCGCTGGCAGTCTGCCGATCAACTGGATTTAACCAAAGAGTGGCAAAATCTCGCTAAGCAGTATGAATTATCGCTACCCGTCTGTGTTAGCACCGCGCTTAGTCGCGGTATCAGCGATGCAGACAACAGCGCACGCCATCAGCTTGATAGCGACAATCTTGCCACAGGCTTTACCTTAGTCGGACTTAGCGAGCTTGCTATGATGATGCAGAATGATAGTCACTTGATGCAGTTTTGATAAAATGTCGCCTAAACAATCATCTTGGATAAAATGCGACATCACTGCCAGTCAGTGACCAACCAGATTAGGAATCAATCATGAAATTATTAATTCAGCTGCATACCCCAACTGAAACGGCCAGTTATGAAGGCTGCGCGCTCGCGCTGACATTAGCGACCTTTGGTCATGACGTTCAGCTGTATTTAGACGCGCCTGTTTTTGGCTTTTTGATGCAGCCTGAGTCACGTTTGCACGGTATGATTCAATCGCTTGAACTATACGACATGCCAGCGGCTTGGTTGCCTAATGATGTGTTTAGCGGCTGGGTCACGGGTATGATACCCGCTGATTTGGCATCACAACTGACTCTGATACCTGAGGTTGTGAACTCACAAGATTTCGAGCAAATACTAAGATTTTAGTGGCTCATATCTTGCCCAAATAAATATGCACTCAAACGCTAGATCTAGTTGATTCACTTTAAAACGGTCCAGTACGACCGTATGTACCACTTTCATTATAGATTGACTACACTAGAACAATGACAGCAACCGGACACCGTTATGGCAACTTTATATCAATTACACAGTACGATGGACATGCTCAGACGCAGTACCGAAGAGATATCACGCACGTGGCACGCGGGTGATAGTATTGTCTTACTTGGCACAACAGTCGCTTTCATTGACTGGTTCAATGCCTATTTAGGCGAAAGTGATGTACAAGATATCGCTGGTATCTACGCCCTGATAGATGATGTCGTACAACTGACGACTGAAACCTGCGACAGACTCAATATAAACGATAAATTAACAGGTGTATTAACAGATGAAGAGTGGGTTAATCTGACTCAAGACAGCCAATTTGATAAAGTAGTGACAATCGCCTTATGAGTAACGACAGTGTAGGTAATGACAATATAACTAAAGACAATATGACTACTGATGTTGTGCCAGCTGTGAACATTGAGTTGGATCAAGACGGTCATTTGTGTGACCACACTATATGGACACCTAATATCGCTCAACAGTTGGCTGACACTTTAGACGTAAAATTAGAGATTGAGCATTTACAGGTTTTGCAACAAGTACGAGCGTTCTTTAAAAAATTCAATCACGCGCCAGCGACGCGACCACTCATTAAGTGGCTACAAAAAACCTTGCCCGATCACGATATGAGCAATCAAAAACTACAGCAACTATTTAATACAGGGCTAGTTGCACGCCATGTCAATCGCTTGGCTGGCTTACCAAAACCACCTAACTGTTTATAAAGGATTATTAATCACCTTTTTATTTAAGTGTTGAGGACGTAATATCTAATGCTCAATCAGTAACGAAATGGGACATTATTTTGGATCATAGACAGTTAACGTCTCATAACCAATGCTACGTCCTTCATCGCCCATAAATCCTTGCTGACGCCATATCTCATAAAGGCAGATTGCCACACTATTAGACAAGTTTAAGCTGCGTGAATCAGCAAGCATGGGCAATCTTAACCAATTATCCGCTCCGATATCTTCCCGAATATCATCAGCCAATCCTGCGGTTTCAGAACCAAAAACCAGTGCGATACTAGGTATTGCACTAGTCATCGAGGCTTCTTCTTCAGCTCCTTGCTTTCCACTAAAATCATACTCATAAAAAGGCTTACTAAGCTTAGTCGTCAGTGCGGTAATCTTTTGGCAATTAGCCGCTTGTAATGCCTGTCTTGCTGTTCCCCAATCCTCATGTACTTGCAGATGTGCATATTCATGATAGTCCAAACCTGCACGGCGTAGCTTTTTATCATCCAGCTCAAACCCTAAAGGCCTGACCAAATGTAGCTGCGCGCCCGTATTTGCACATAAACGAATAATGTTGCCTGTGTTACTGGGCATCTTTGGGGCTACCAATACGATATGAATAGTCATACTTACTCCTTAAGTGGTCAAAGCGGGTTGATGCTTATATGCTATGTGTAATCAAAAGTTACAGTTTACTGTCAATAATTACATTTTGATACTGTGCAGGGTTTTTAACTTTCACTATGATGTCTCTAACGGATAGCAAGATAATATTTATACATTATTATTTATCCAATAACCCCCAGTGAGGCTGGAGTGTAACGCTCAGCATCACTGTTATTGTTTATAACCACCCATTTATTTTTGAGGATTCTATTATGAAAAAAGTAATCATCGCATCTTTGACTGCTATGTTTGTTCTAACTGGTTGCAATACTTTTAAAGGTTTAGGCCAAGACGTATCAAGCGCTGGTAATGCTGTAAGTAACACAGCGACAGACGTAAAACAGAAAATCTAAGTTTTAATACACTAGATTTTTTCAAAAGCCTATCATTTATTTGATAGGCTTTTTTTATAAGAATGCTCGCAATATTTGATTGAGATAACGCTGTCCTAAAGCCGTTGGTTGCAAGCGCTCCGTACTTTCTACTAGCAATCCTTGTGCTACCAGTTTGTCCACTTGTGTAGCAATGTCGCTGTAAGCAAGCCCTGTTCTGATTTTAAACAATGACCACTCCACCCCGCCGTGTAAGCGCAGTACATTTAGCATAAACTCACTGACTAGCTCATCATTTGCAATTTTCTGCCACCCAACCATTTTTGGTGCATTACTTTTAAGCGCGCAATCTATAAATGTATTTTCTATGGACATATAGTCTTTTGGCAGACGTGACTTACTAAAACGATAAATACCTACCTCTGTCGATAACTTGGTCTCTAGTTTTTTATTTCTCTCTAACAATATTGACATATCTTCATCTGATTTTGATGACGTATGCCCAATCGTTACTTTGCCATGCGCACCAGCACCAATCGCCAGATAATCTCCAAACTGCCAGTAGTTGATATTGTGACGACATGGCTTGTCAGACCCGCCTGCCCAAGCTGAGACTTCATAATTATCATAGCCCAATTGCTGTAATAACGCCTGACCTGCTTGCTCAATATCAGCCAAATTGTCTTCATCTGGCAGAATGGGCTGACTACGGTAAAACACCGTATTAGGCTCAATCGTCAGCTGATACCAAGAGATGTGGGTCGCACCAGCATCGTGCGCCATTTGAATATCGCTCAGCGCTTCACTCATGGTTTGCTGCGGCAATCCATGCATCAAATCCACGTTGACCCGCTCAAATCCTGCCGCGCGAGCTGCTTGAATCGCTGCTAGTGCCTGAGCAGGATCATGTATACGACCGAGAGTTTGTAACTTATCTGCGGCAAAGCTTTGTACTCCAATCGACAAACGATTGATACCCACATCTAAATACTGAGCAAAAGGCGCATGCTCAAGCGTGCCGGGATTGGCCTCCATTGTCACTTCGATGTCATCAGCAAAGCTAAAAATACGACGTAACTCAGAAAACAGTCGTTGATACTGTGCAATAGGTAGCAATGACGGCGTACCACCGCCTATAAATATTGAGGTGATCCTTCGCCCTTGCGCCAATGACTGTTGCATACCAGCATCCAGCAACAGCGCATCTACGTACTCGTCATACATGGATAGCTGAGTATCAAGCGGCAGCTCGTGCGAATTGAAATCGCAATAAGGGCACTTTTTGACGCACCATGGGACATGGATATAAAGCGCTAGTGGAATATCGCTCACCTCTAACGCACCCATAGTAATGCCCTCGAAGGATTTACTATGACTTGGAAAATGAACAGATTGAGTATTTGACATAAACAAAGGTATCTATAAAAAGGTGTAAAAATGGGTAGCTGCTGTCATTATCAAAAGGTAGCGCTAGGATAACGGCAAGAGGGCGTAAAGAAAAGCATAGCAATGATAAAATTATCAATAAGACCGTTTACAAAAACGGATGTTAAAACTGGTGGCTTACAGGCAAGATATTGAGACCATATTAAATAAGAAATTTATAACAAACAGTTAATAATATAAGGATAAAGTAGATGGCTTATTGGTTAATGAAATCCAATCCAAAATTTTTTAGTATTAAAGACTTAGAGCGTTTGGGAACAGAAGGTTGGGACGGTGTTCGCAATTACCGTGCCCGCAATTTTATGCGCGATGATATGCGTGTTGGTGACAAAGTTATTTTTTATCATTCTAGCGCCAAGCCATCTGGCGTTGCTGGCATCATGACTGTCAGCAACGCAGGCTTGCCCGATCCCACCCAGTTTCATCCTGAGCATCGTCATTACGACCCTATCGCAACGGAAGAGGCGCCGCGCTGGTATATGGTAGAAGTGACCTTTGAGCAAGCTTTTATAGATGTTCTGCCCTTATCAGAGCTCAAATTTTTGCCAGCTCTTGAAGACTCACTGTTGCTCAAAAAAGGTTGTGAGCAGCTCACCATCATTCCCCTTGAGACCAAACATTGGCATGCTATCATGGATATGGCAGATGTTCTTGATTTACTACCAGACGACGTCGAGACTTACTTAGATTAGAATAGTGGTATAAAACTTTTATACTCTAGGGCGTGTGTTCAACTCAATCGATAGTTATTCGCCTACTTATTGTATAAATTTGCTATATTAACGAGCACAGATTCATTGTTCTGTCTTTTTTGTAACAACCATTTATTTTAACAGTCATGTATTAATCATTAGGATCTCGTTATGAGCGCACCCAAACTGCTATCGTCTGCCCTAACCCTCAGTATACTCAGCTTAACACTTAGTGCTTGCGGCAGTGATGGTGACAAGGTCAAAGAAGAATATGACCGCATAGAAGATCAAGTAAAAGACGAATACGATCGTGTGGAAGACAAAATCAAAGAAAAGTACAAAGAAGTCGAAGATAAGCTGAGCGATGATGAAAAATCTATGGCTGAAATTCTAAAATCAGTCTTTTTGCCAGAAGAATCGCTCGATAAATTCTTGGATAAGCTTACGCCAGAAGGCGGACGTGGTGGTCTTTATGTTGGCTACTTCGTCGAAGTAGAAGACGGTGACAACGATGATATTGACATCGGCGGCGTATATTTTGACATCAGTAAAGATGGCGCGGGCAGCGTCGATGGTAGCATTAGCTATCAGCAGCAAGCCTGTCAAGAAAACAATACTTTGGGCGTGAACTCGGCGTTGAAGGTTGATAACTATATCGCGGGCAAAGTGACTGGTAGTCTCGACACCTTGAAGTTTTTAGATGTCAAATATATCAATGACTTGGGGTTAGAAACGCCAAACTTACTGACCACGTTCGCTGGTAGCTTTGAAGAAAACGAAGCAGGCTCGCCGTGGAAAGGCAGTTTTGAGTACCAAGATGGGTTAGGCGGCAAAAAACTATCAAGTGGAGAGAACGATTGTAATGTCACTTATACCATTAGTGATCGCTCTAACTTTAAAACCTACCCACTTGATTATCAACTTGGTAATATAAACCTTGATATCGTCGGCAATGGTAGTCAAAAAAATGTCATCTGGCAAAATCCTGTTAATACAAAACATGTATTGGTCAGCCAAATTGATGTTAATAAGGCAAAATCTGGCTCTAACGGCTATGTCCAAAATCTGGTATTGACTAATCTTGAAACTCAGTTTGCGCCTGTTATTCCTAATGAGTCAACCAATTACGCCATCGTCGTACAAGCGTTCGATGCAAACAATGTATTGATTGGCTATCAAGCAGTGGTACAAGATTTACCAGAATCCTTATAAAGAATGGGTTTTAAGGGCAACTAGTGCGTCTAAAACGTTGACATCATAGCCCAGCTTCTTTACCATCTTCTCTACTTATGACCTGTCCATTCATCTTTTGAATTGACGGGTTATTTTTATTTTGGTGCCTTTCATTTTATTTCGTATTCGGCCTTTATAGGCTTGCTCAGATTATTTGTCAGAATATCATCATCGGCACCCCTTCTACCTTATTGTCCGCTCTTAATTTGTTGATGGCAGTATTTGCTCATCAACAATAATGACTACAAAGAACAAAAAGTTGCTCACTATGGTTTTTCCATTATCTTTCAAAGATTTCAAAAGCTACAGCTTACGCTTAGGCGTGCTCGCGCTTCCTATTTTAATTACTCAGTTTTGCCAAGCCGCACTTGGGGTGGTCGATGCCATTATGGCAGGTCAAGTTTCTGCGCTTGATTTGGCCGCTGTAGCGGTAGGGTCAGGTATTTGGCTTCCTCTGTTTTTATTAGCCACTGGTATTTTAATCGCAACCACCCCGCTCATTGGTGAGGCTATCGGTCAAGACCAGCATAGCCAAGTGCCGCATATCACGCAGCAGTCTTTATGGACAGCAAGTGTCCTTGGTATTATTGGCTTTATTGTCGTCAATTTAGCGCCCAATGTATTGGGACTCATGGGTGTGCCTGAAAACATCCAGCCAATTGCTACGCAGTATTTGCATGGTGTATCCTTCGGCTTCCCTGCAATAGCTGTCTATGCGGTGTTACGCAGTTATTGCGAAGCGCTTGGCCGACCTGAGCCTGTGACAGTTATTAGTATCATTGGTTTGCTTGTAGACATTCCTCTGAACTATATCTTTATCCATGGTTTATTTGGTATGCCTGAGATGGGCGGTGCAGGTTGCGGAGTCGCGACTGCCTTGGTCTTATGGATAAATGTGCTATTGCTTGCCGCTTATACCAGTTTTACTAAGCGACAGCAATTTGCTAGTACGCGTTTTTTCTATGCCTTTGCCAGTCCCAATCGCACACAAATCAAGAAGCTACTCAAACTTGGTATCCCTATTGGCATATCCATCTTTTTTGAAGCCAGCCTGTTCAGTTTGGGAGCGCTCGTCATCAGTCCATTGGGTGAGCTGGCAACAGCATCGCATCAAGTGGCACTGTCAGTAACCTCACAACTGTTTATGATACCTATATCAGTTGCTATGGCATTGACCATTATGGTGTCCAATCGCTTTGGTGAAAAAAATATAATGGCACTGCGTCAAGTGCAAGTGACTGGTCTGATATGGACCGTGATAATCGCACTCACTTGCATGCTTGGCATATGGCTGTTTAGACCGCAATTGGCAGCTGCTTTCACCGACAACCCAGCAGTTATTGCACAATCTATGCACCTACTTATCTTTGCGCTCGGTTATCAGCTCTTTGACGGCTGGCAGGTAAACATTGCAGGCATATTGCGCGGTATGCAAGATACCGCTGTGCCAATGTGGGTCACGCTCTTTTGCTATTGGTTGGTCGCTTTGCCACTTGGTGTTTATTTGGTGCGTTTTACTGATATCGGAGCGCAAGGGTTTTGGATAGCACTAATCACCGGCCTATTCTTATCCTCCATCCTACTGACACTTCGTCTACTCTATCAACAAAAACGTCTAACAGCGCTGTGGGGCTAATTACTTTTTCGATGTATCTATACGTAGCGTCTGTTTATATTCACTGGCGCTATGGAGCCACATAGATTATGATAAATCGTTGAGATTTCCTTACTCGTAAGATAGCTTACGTCATAATATGTAAAAAAACTCAGTTAACAACTGTACATCGATTGCTCATTTGACTGAATATAGGTATCATTAGCAATTATCTACACAATATTTAGTTACACTATTTCTCGAATTTAGTACAAGGCAAAATTAAAACTATGGATATTGAAAAAATACGCACCCTCATCGCTCTTATGGAAGAAAGTGAACTGGTTAATCTAGAAGTTAGCTCAGATGATGAGCATATCAGTTTAACTCGCCACTATGATGCGCCTGCACCAACGATGATGGCAGCACCTACAGCTGGTGCTGCACCGATTGCTGCTGAAGCAGCGCCTGCAGCAGTAAAAGCAGGTAGTGTTGAGACGTCACCAATGGTCGGTGTTTATTATTCAGCCCCTAGCCCTAATGACCCGCCATTTATAAAGGTTGGACAAAAGGTACAGGCTGGCGACACCTTAGGTATTATTGAAGCCATGAAGATCATGAACCCTCTTGAAGCGACCCAAAGTGGCGTTATTGATGAGATCTTAGTTAATAACTCTGAAGTGGTACAGTTTGGTCAACCTGTCGTACGTTATAAAGCTTAACGACGAGACTTGCCATACTTTATCTCATGCTGATAGAGATATCGTTATCATTTATAAGACACTTTAATTTAAGTGATCTTAAAATAAGTGCATGTTGATTTCACCATGCCACAGATATCGACTCTATCAATGACTGCTGCTTCGACGAGGATGACCCCATGATAAAAAAACTGCTCATCGCCAATAGAGGTGAGATTGCCCTGCGTATCGTTCGAGCCTGTAAAGCGCTTGGTATAGAAACCGTAGGCGTCTATTCTACGGCTGATGCAAATTTGATGCATCTGCGCTTTGTTGATGAGGCAATTTGTATTGGCAAACCCAATGCCAATCAAAGCTATCTTGATATCAATACTATTTTAACTGCGGCTGAAATTACTGGTGCTGACGCCATTCATCCCGGTTACGGTTTTTTATCAGAGAATGCTGAATTTGCCGAACGTGTTGAAGAAGCAGGTTTAACTTTCGTTGGTCCGAATGCTGACCATATCCGCTTGATGGGCAACAAAGTCTCAGCCATTAATGCCATGAAAAAAGCAGGTGTACCGACGGTACCCGGCTCTGTTGGTGCTGTGACGCTTCATAATGCAGAAGAACAAGCGCGCAATATTGGGTTTCCGCTATTGATAAAAGCAGCGTCTGGCGGCGGTGGTCGTGGTATGCGAGTAGTCGAGCGCTTTGAAGATATTGTCGGTCAAGTACAAGCCGCTAAACAAGAAGCAGAGCTATGGTTTGGAGACGATACTGTCTATATGGAGCGTTATCTACAAAACCCGCGTCACGTAGAAGTACAGGTACTGGGCGATGGCAATGGTAATGCTATCCATCTATACGATCGAGATTGTTCGCTACAACGCCGTCACCAAAAGGTACTAGAAGAAGCCCCTGCTCCTGACATCCCTGATGATGTGCGCGAACCCATATTGAGAGCTTGTGTTAAAGCCTGTGAGCTAGTGAAGTATCGCGGTGCCGGCACGTTTGAGTTCTTATTTGAAAATAACGAGTTCTTCTTTATTGAAATGAATACTCGTGTACAGGTTGAACATCCAGTTACTGAGATGATCACAGGTATTGATGTGGTCGTTGAGCAGCTTAAAATTGCTGCAGGTTACGGCTTGTCTTATCGTCAAAGCGAGATTGAGATTCAAGGTCATGCAATTGAATGCCGTATCAATGCTGAAGATGCAGCGACCTTCGTTCCCTGCCCAGGTACGGTCAGCCAGCTGTTTGCCCCAAGTGGTGCAGGCGTACGCTTTGATTCACACTTATATCCCGGCTATGAAATACCGACCTACTATGATTCGTTGATAGGCAAGCTTATCTGCCACGGCCAAACGCGCCAGCAAGCGATATCTAAAACGCTACATGCCCTTGATGAATTAGTCATTGAAGGTATTAAAACCAATATACCTTTACACCGTGATGTTATTTTAGCGGATGATGATTTTGTTCAAGAAGCGCAAAATATTCATTATCTAGAAAGAGAGCTTTTGAACGCGAATAAAGCTAAAAAGTCGTAACTCTTTAAAAAACTAGGCATGACCTATTCAAACTCTTAATACTAAAATAAATAAGTCCCATAAAAAAACCGCTATTAGATAGCGGTTTTTTTGTGCAAGTAAATAACATCTGAAGAACTATTATGACCTTACTAGGGTAATATTCTATTAAAATTCATAAAGCATTCATTGCCATCAGGATCAGCACACCACTGCATTTGGTTGCCGTCATGGTTTACAAATGCAATCATTGCTTCATCTGTTTGGTCAATCTGATTACCTGAGCAATCTACCTCATTGTTATCATAAACTGTTTTGATAGCAATAATGGGCAGCCCTTCTTCACGGTGGGTAATTAAATAGCGACCGTACGTCAACTCTTTACCACTTACCGTCCACACTTCGTTATCAGCAGCGAAATTGTACAACTCACGACATTGATTTGATTTTTTGGCAGAAGCAACCAAGTTTTTATTGGTATTCGGCTGGATGTTAATAGCCCGATTTTCATTTTGAGTGAGAACACCGCCCTCAGTACCAGCAACTACTTCTGGCTCATTACTTTCTATCTCTTGTCCATCTTGTGATGCAGCTTGCCTAGCTTCGGCTTCTTTTGTCATCGTAATGCCGCTATCTAAATCTATCTCCCACTGTCCAGCAATGGCCGGACTAATATGGGTAGTAATGGTCGGCTTACTAATAACTTCACCATTCGCTGGCAATGAGGCCAGAAGCGCTGCCAATGAAAATGAAGCAAATGATATAGGTTCCATAATTAACCTTTTGATTGTAATAATATGCGTTATATACATTAGCGTAAGTCTTAGACACCAAAAACACAAGTAACATTATGCTATCAGTCCTGCTGCCTTACTACTGCAAGATAGACAGTGATGCCTAAACTCGCATTCTACAATGAGCCAGATTCCTTTAGTCAAAAAAATAACGCCATCGTTTTGCTCATGAGAAGCAACAGGTGATGGCGTTATAAATAGAAGCTATTAAGATTATTAAAACTTATAAACCATCTTAAATTTAAGCGGCTGTTGTGTCTGCTGCTTGAGCAAAAGCAGATAACGCTCCTTTTAGCATGGCCGATACTGTACTGCTACAGGTACCGATACCCGAATAAACCTCTCCGTCGACATTTAGCTGAATATAAGCTGCTGCATTGGCGTTGGTTTTATTATCCTTATTAGTGTCATCATCAATGCCATTACTACTATTGTGATGAGGATTGATAGCATGCTCAGCATAGTTAATGATATGTAGAGACTTACCTGTATGTTGTGCAAGGCCGTCAATAAACGATGATAACGGCCCATTACCTGTGCCATCGATATCAATGACATCGCTATTCATTTGCACCTGACCTTTAAAGTAAACGTCCCCGCCTTTGTTATTGACACTATAGTCTAATAGCTCAAACTTGCCTTGTTGTAAATACGTGTCCTCAAAAGTCTGCAAGATTTCATCGTTCTGTAATTCACGTGCCGCCGTCTCCGCTTGCTTTTGTACCACACCGCTAAAGTCAATCTGCATCCAGCGTGGCAAGTTAAAACCATAATTGCGCTGTAAAATATAAGCAACGCCGCCTTTACCCGATTGGCTATTGATACGTACCACATCTTGGTAGCTACGACCAATGTGAGCGGGATCAATCGGTAAGTAAGCCACATCCCAAACATTGTCGGTCTCATCTTGGTGCTTCTCATTATAGTCGAGCGACTTTTTGATAGCATCTTGATGCGAGCCGCTAAAGGCAGTGAAGACCAGCTCGCCCACGTAAGGATGACGCGGATGCAGAGGTAAATTATTGCACTCACTGACGACCTGTACAATTTCACTCATATTACTAAAATCAAGCTCAGGATCGATACCTTGGCTAAATAAGTTCATGGCCATGACCATAATATCCATGTTGCCTGTTCGCTCGCCATTACCTAATAACGTACCTTCGATACGATCAGCACCAGCAAGTACACCCAGTTCAGCAGCAGCAACGGCACAGCCACGATCGTTATGCGTATGCAAACTGATAATTACATGCTCACGATGAGCAAGGTTTCGGCAAAAATATTCAACCTGATCAGCAAACACATTGGGCATAGAAGCCTCAACGGTCGCTGGTAAATTAAGAATAACCTCTTGTCCTTGCTGTGGCTGCCACACTTCACAAACCGCATCACAGACTTCTACTGCATAGTCAGTCTCTGTTTGGCTAAAGCTTTCAGGTGAATACTGAAATACCCAATCGGTTTCAGGATATTTTGCGGCATACTGCTGCAATAACTTGGCACCAGTGATGGCAATCTCTTTGATTTCATCTTTGTCTTTACCGTATACCTTTTCGCGTTGTACACGGCTGGTGGAGTTATAAACATGGACAACAGCACGCTTTGCGCCTTTTAAAGATTCAAAGGTACGAGCGATCAAATGCTCACGAGCCTGTACCAATACCTGAAGCGTGACATCGTCAGGCACATGGTTTTCTTCAATGAGTTTACGAGCAAAGTCAAATTCAACCTGCGCCGCTGAGGGAAAACCAATCTCAATCTCTTTAAAACCCACTTCTACTAAGGTTTTGAAAAAACGCATTTTTTGTTCGATTGTCATGGGATCAATCAGAGCCTGATTACCATCACGCAGGTCCACACTTGCCCATATCGGTGATTTCTCAATCGTTTTGCTCGGCCAAGTACGATCTGGCAGCGATGGTGCGAAAGCAAATGGACGATATTTACGAAAATCAAAGGTGGTACTTTTCGGCGTCATCTTATTAGGGGTTGCGACGCCAGGGCTTGTGGCTTGGTCAGACATAATCAATCCTTAGATGATATGGGAATTTAAGTAGTGGGATGGATGGTTTATTATTAAATCATAGTTTGCCATATAAGATAACTCATATGTACAGCATTATAATATCAAAGTTCATAGAATATAAATCCGCTTTTTTTCATTCTATTTGACACCATTTTAGTGAAAATCATCATATTTATGTCTATAATTAGTCAAATTAACTAATGAAACTAAATATCATGTCAAACTCTCGTTTTGATAACACACCGATAGCGGATGTCGATGAGATCGACAAACAGTTATTACGCTTATTACAAATGCAAGCACGTATGAGTATTACCGAGCTTGCCGAACGCGTCAATCTTTCTGCTACCCCTTGCGCGCGCCGTATTAAACGTTTAGAAGATGCAGGCATTATTACGGGTTATCACACCAAAACGGACGCACAAAAAATAGGCTATCCACTAGCAGTCTTTATTGCTATTAGTATGGATCGTCATACTGCCGAGCGTTTTGAACAATTTGAAGCTAAAATTCAAAGCTTTGATGAGGTCGTGAGCTGTAGCATTGTCACTGGTCGTAGCGAAGATTATCTTATTAAAGTACGGGTGCGCGATATGGCGCATTATGAAGAGTTTTTATTACATAGACTGAATCGTATCGAGGGCGTCGCTCAAGTACATACCAGTTTTGAATTACGAGAAGTGTTTAGTCGCAGTGTGATTTGAGGCATATTAGATTAGGCAGCAGACGGTGACTGACGACGAAACAATAAAAGTAGTATCAACCCAATTCCCAGACCGATAGCGGCAACAAGTAAGCCTGCATTAAAGTTGCCGTCTTGCCCTGCCAACGCTACCGTGACCAATGGACCTAAGAACTGCCCTAACGCATAGGCCAATGTTGCCAGTCCTATCAGCAAATTTGAGTAAGCAGGATTGATGTTTTTAATCAACGTCAGCGTCATTGATACCATACCAACGAAGGTCAAACCTAAGATGGCAGCATTACCGTACAAACCCATAGCCCCATCAAACCATATGGGCAAGCACATGCCAAATGCCTGCAATACGGTCAAGCCAATTAGGGTTTTTATTTCACCAATGCGTTTGGCGAGTGCGCCCCATAAGGGATTAGATAACATTGCAAAGATACCAACGACCAACCAAATCAATAACCCAGCATACGTCTGCGTCGTTAGCCGCTGTGTGGCCATAACGGGCAAAAAAGTTGCAGAAGTAATGTACCCGAAACCCGCCAGCACATAGCTTGCTGACAATACAGCAATGGCTTTATGATGACCTGAAATTGCCTCATATAATGCTTGCTTAAAGCTCAAATAGGTCTGATGTAGAGATAAGGGCGGCCTAGAATGGCTCAGGTCAGAGTGTATGGGCTTTATCGCCCAAAGTAACCATAAGAGCGGTAAACTACTCAGCCCTGCTACCAGCCAGATCACATCGAAATGATAGCCTAGCGTCAATAGCCACCAAGTCAGTATGGCAGAGGCACTGATGCCAACTCCAATGCCCGAATAGTGTAATGCCGAAAGCACAGATCGGCGTGCGGGACTTAAGCTTTGAATGACAAAAGAGGAGCTTAAAATCATAGCCACCCCACTTGCGATCCCTGCTACTAGCCGAATGACATACCATATATTCAATGACATATCGGGTATGACCAGCAGCATTGTTGTGATGACACTTACAATGGTCCAAGTCATCATTGCTTGCCATGTAGAACGCTGGGGCACAAACATAGCAATGAGTGCGCCAATAAAATAACCGATATAGTTGATCGACGCCAGCCAGCCTGCAATTGTCGTCGATAATGATAACTGCACCATAATGTCAGGCAAGGTAGCGGTAAACAAAAAGCGTCCATAACCCATGACTACTGCCATGCAGTAAAGACCTATACAAGCAATGGCAGTCTCATTCGTTATGGTAGGAAAAGCACGGCCTTTGAAAGCAGTAGTCATGACAGAGCCATTTTGTGGCAATTAGCACACAATTCATTGTGTTAAAAACAATCAAAAACCATGACGCCTAGATCGTTTGAGATATTACTATTGGTTAAGAAACATCCAAAGTTTGCGCCGATTCAGTCTCTGTTTGTCCTAGCATTTGCACCCGCTGATCGCTAAACATATCCATGTCAGGGGCAAGCGTACGCATGAACCGATCAAAATATAGCATCTGCTTCGTCAACAACGCAAAGTCACGAGGAAAGTGAATGCCATGGCGCTTACCAACTTCGACAATCTCAAGCATCATGGTATTTAGCTCATCGGCCTGCTCTTTACTATTAAAAGGCACTCCGCTGGTAAAAGCTTTGTCTTCTGCCATGATGGTTTTCATCATACGCTGTAGATCATTGCCCAATGCCACCACGTCTACCTGATTGCCACCATGAGTCATCTCCATATCAATCATATGACGCGCCATCGCTTGATAATCGCTATCCTGCATCGCTTGCATCATACCCATACACGCACGCCAGCTCTCCGCTTTTAACTTACCAACGATACCAAAATCTAAAAACCCAATACGTCCATCGGTCAATAGCATTAGATTACCAGCATGCAAATCGGCATGGAAGCTATTGCATAGCATGAGGCTTGCAAACCACGTGTTTAACGTATCAGCCATCACTTGCGCAGGATCGGTACAGTACTGACGCATCAGCGATTCATCTACCATTGAGACGCCATATAAGCGACTCATTGTCAGGACGCGCTTGGTGGTTAGGGTCTCATATACTTCTGGCGCCACCACACGAGTATTGCCTGATACAGCCAAAAACTGCTGAAAATCACGAATGTTTTGTGCTTCAGCAATAAAGTCCGTCTCAGCAAGCATACGCAGACGAATCTCATCAATAATCGGTGCAATACTTGCAAATCTCATTGACGGCATCAGTAATTCAAGCAATTTGGTGACACCATGCAAAACACCCAAATCCGTCTGCATGATAGTTTCGACGCCAGGTTTTTGTACCTTTAGCACGACTTCATCGCCGTTATGCAAACGTGCTGCATGAACTTGAGCGATAGACGCTGACGCCAATGGCTCGACATCGATATGAGCAAACTTATCATCAAGCGTCATACCCTCAATTGCCAACTCTTCTTTTAATACTTGTTCAATATAAGCATAAGATAAAGGCGTGGTTTGATCCAAGCAGCTTTGAAACGCTGTGACATAATCGCGAGGAAACAGCGACGGCGTACTGGCAATAAACTGACCAATCTTGATATAAGTCGTTCCCAATTGCTCAAAGGTCTCTTTTAATAGCATAGCGTCAGGCTTTTCACCTTTCACGACTCTAAGCGCAGAAAGACCAGCAACGCTCGCCGTTTGGCGAACACGATTGACAACATTAAACGTATGCTTTAATAAATGCGGGCGATGAATTTTCATAAAAAACAACTATGGTGATAAAAAGAATGTGTGAGAACGGATATTATAACAATGATAAAAACAATAAATAGAAATACGCGAAACAGTCGTTAACCATTCATTAGTAACTACTACAGACAGGACATTCTGGATCTTTGCGATAGCCCATTAGCCGTTGCTCCATTCGGCTACCATCCCATAGTAATAGCTTGTTTGTCAGTGGATTTTTGGTTAATCCCAAATACTGTAAAGCAGCATTGGCTTGCAGATTACCCATGATGGCTGTGGTACTGGCAAGCACACCTGAATTGGCACAAGTGCGTTCATCTGCTGCTGCGTCAGCGACTACTGAACCAAATAAGCAATGATAGCAACCCGTATTTAAATGCGGTTCAAACAATGCCAATTGACCTTGCATCGCAATCGCGGAGGCGGACAATAACGGAATCTGGTAGCGCACACTAATGCGATTGATAATATCGCGCGTAGCAAAATTATCGGTACAATCTAAGAGAAGATCTGGCTTCCCAGCCGCCATGTCCAGCAATTCGTAAGCATTGTCTTCACTTAGTCGAGCCACTGTACCGCACGCCGTTACCAAGGGATTGATTCGCTCTAACATTTTCGCCGCTGTCAGCGCCTTGGCTTTATCGATATCTTCAGGCAAAAACAGCGTTTGTCGCTGTAGATTGCTGGCTTCAATCACATCATCATCAATCAGATGAATATGACCAAGCCCTGCACGTACCAATGTCTCAGAAGCTGGGCAACCAAGACCACCTGCCCCTATCATGACCACGCGAGACGACTTTAGTCGTAGCTGAGCATCGATATCCCAACCATCAAGCAATATTTGCCGTGCGTAACGCAGCAGCTCAGTGTCTAATAGTTGCTCTGTCTCCGATGAGTGCGCCATATTCATTCAAAACCTATGATTAAAGAAGCTCGTTATTAAACAATTCGATTGTAAACAACTTGAGTATCGATTATAAAAGCAATCTGACTAGCAACCTTGACCAAGCGTCACGCGATCATTGCCGCCATAATCCTGTACCGTACTTACTGACCCAAAGCCATTATCCAAAAACAGTTGGCGGACAGCGCGACCTTGATCGTAACCGTGTTCAATAGCCAAAAGCCCACCTTTGCATAAATAGTGCGTTGCTTGCTGGACAATGTGTTCGATATCGGCCAAACCATGATTGGGCGCACTTAATGCACTGATTGGTTCTGCTACCAAGCGCGTCAAATGTTCGTCGGCTTCATCTATATAAGGGGGGTTGGATACGATGATATCAAATAAGGGTGTGTCTTGAGTGGAGAGCTTGTCATACCAACTGCTTTGTACAAACTCGATATTGGTCACTTCATTGAGCACTGCATTATGCTGCGCTACGTTCAGCGCCTCTGACGACAAATCAACGGCAACCACTTGCCAATTGTCTTTTTTGAGTTCATACGCAAGACTGATGGCAATACAGCCAGAGCCTGTGCCCAAATCAAGCAGACGCTTACCATGTGTCTGCGTTGGCTGATCACTTATCCAGTTCAACACTTGCTCAATTAAAATCTCAGTGTCCGGTCTGGGAATCAAAGTATGCTCATTGACCATAAAGTTCAGCGACCAAAAGGCTTGCTGACCTGTTAAATAGGCTAATGGCGTACCTTGCTTCATCTTAACCACACCAGCATTGAACTGCTTTTGCTCATCTTCTGTCAGTTCATAGCTTTCATCGGTAATTAAAAATAGTGCCGACTTATTGATGACATGTAGCAACCAATCCGTTATCCAAAACGATGGCAGCGGACTGATTGCCTCCTCATTCGTCATTTGCTGAATCTGAGTCTTAATTTGACGAATGGTCAATGCTGTCATAGATAACTCTTAAAATACGATATGGAATAAAAAATGTCACATAATTAATGCACGCTACTCTGATGCACGTGGTGGCTCTTTGGTATCGCCCAAATTTGGATTGGCTTTGGTCAACTTATTACCAATATCACCATCATCGTCGCCATAAATATCATCGTTATCGCCAATGACGATGTATTTATCAACATAATAGATGAGTACCAAAAT
Organism: Psychrobacter sp. AOP22-C1-C5; assembly: GCF_052378885.1. Classification (NCBI taxonomy): domain Bacteria; kingdom Pseudomonadati; phylum Pseudomonadota; class Gammaproteobacteria; order Moraxellales; family Moraxellaceae; genus Psychrobacter; species Psychrobacter sp. AOP22-C1-C5. The sequence goes on from NZ_JBQSYC010000001.1 coordinate 26,670, forward strand.
TGGAAGACCGATTGCAAAAGTAAAAATAAAGAAGAATGGATAACCCATATTATCTACGACGGCACCAGAATATCCACCCATTACTTTAGGAATTAACGTCATTAATGAAGAAAAAATAGCGTACTGTACAGCGGTAAAGCGAATGGAGGTCAAAGCAGATAAAAAGGCAATAAATACAGCACTAGCGAGTCCTGCCGCTAGGTTATCAAAGATAACTGCCATGTACATAATTGGCAAACTACCTGGATTGTAGGTCAAAATCACAAACAATAAATTGGTCGCACAAGCAAGAATTGCGCCGATCATCATGGCATGCATAATGCGGAAGCGCTGGGCCAACAGTCCACCTAAAAACCCGCCTGCAATCGCCATGATCACACCTACGAGCTTCACAGCATTGGCAATGTCTGTTTTACTAAAACCCATGTCTTGATAAAAGACATTGGAAATCACGCCTGCCACGATGTCTGAAATACGGTACAAGCCGATTAGTGCCAGTAATAGCAATGCTTTTTTACCATAGCGTCTAAAAAAGTCCAAAATAGGCTCGATCCACGTTGCCATGGCCACCTCTTTTTTGACCAATCCTACTTGCACCAACGCATATCCTGTTAACAGCGCAACCCCTAGGCAGCTGAGTAAATGGAAAGCTTCTATAAAGAAGGCGGTAAAAGCACCTTCAACCACTGGTAAAAACTGCCCCATAATTATATAAGCAGCGATAAAAGCGAAGACTGAAAACACAAATAGCAATACCAATCTGACATAGTCTTCGCGCGTTTCAGCAACCAATGGCGCTTTGTTGATAATCTTAGGTTGATTGATCATGAAATAAATGAGCAGCAAAGGCGCACAAGCCACCAATGCTAAAAAGTAAAACTTGATACTTGGCATAGCCATTAGGGGTATGAATGCTAACGTGCTATCAAATACCTTGTTCACCAAAATATTGATTAAATAAATGGCACTCAAGAGCAACCCTGGTATTAGCAATAAAGCCGAATAAATAAGAAATACTTTTAGATTTCGCTCTTGCTTCGTGTTTTGTAACGTCTCAGCTGTGGGCTCATAGCTTGCAAATGTGGTTAACACGCCCAGCGTCATGACACCTGCCATGATGTAATAAGTGTTTCGCCATGCTTCATAGCTATAAAACGTCTCATTTGAGCCAAAGAAATCTGCTAAATATAATGCCCCTGCCCCCGCAACAATCATACCGATGCGATAGCCTGACACATAAATAGAAGACAATATCGACTGCATAGAAGGTGGTGCAAGCTCAATGCGGTAGGCATCGATTACAATATCTTGTGTGGCTGATGAAAAGCCAAGCAGCACTGCGGCGCCTGCCATGTAGACTAATACATCTTCACGCACCGGATTGACACTCGCCATCAAAAAAATAGCCAGCACAATAAGCAACTGCGACACTACCATCCAACTGCGACGGCGCCCCAACCATTTGGTCAAAAAAGGCACAGGCAACGCGTCAATCAATGGCGCCCAAATAAATTTGAATGAATAACCAAGAGCTGCCCAGCTGAACGTGGTTACGACACTACGATCAATCCCAGCTTCACGCAGCCACAATGATAAGCTTGAAAAAATGAGCAGTATGGGAATACCCGCTGCAAAGCCCAAAAACAACATGACGATCACACGTGGATCTAAGTAAGCCTTCGCAGCCTCTCCCCACGATTTTTTGACAACTGGCTCATTAGGCGGCGCAGATTTAACAGCAGACATAGTAACTCACCAACACTTGAAACGGAGAACACAACTGTGCACAATTTTTATCAATCATTATAAGTATTTATCGTTCACAAGGATCGATAAAAATTGCTCAACGTTGCACCAACATGCGCATTAACACAAAATTCAGTTATGGTACTTGAGAACCTCTACCTTGACTAGATATTTTTGCATTAACTTATCGTTTGTAGCAACCGGAGTAATACATGCAGATTTTCATGAATGAAGCCTGCCTATGATTTGTTATTTAAAACTTATTGTTTTTATAAATTGGTTTTATAAATGCATAGAGTTTGGTTATGCTTTGTCTATAAATAATCAGTGACCTTTAAACTACGTAGCCTAGGAGCCATACCATGTCCGACTCAAACAATACATCAACTGATAAGAATGCAGCGCAAAATGCTGGCTGTCCTGTGAATCACGCAGGCAATAAACCTGACGCGCCAACCAACACCACCTATGACCAAGGTGACGATCAAGGTCCAACGATTCATAGTGAAAACATCGATAACACACACGCACCAAAGCGTCCTAGTATGGGCGGCTGCCCTGTTGTGCACCAAGCACATACCACTCATGCTTCAGCGGCAACCGACTGGTGGCCAAACAGCCTAAACCTAGATATCTTGCATCAGCACGATCAAAAAACAAACCCAATGGGTGAAGATTTTGACTATGCTGAAGCGTTCAAGCAGTTAGATTTAGAAGCCGTAAAACAAGATCTAAAAAACCTAATGACCGAATCTCAAGAGTGGTGGCCAGCAGATTGGGGTCATTACGGTGGTCTCATGATTCGTATGGCGTGGCACTCAGCAGGTACTTACCGTAACGCTGATGGTCGCGGCGGCTCTAACACTGGCAACCAACGCTTTGCTCCGCTTAATAGCTGGCCTGATAACGTCAACTTAGACAAGGCTCGCCGTCTACTTTGGCCTATTAAGAAAAAATATGGTAATAAGCTCTCTTGGGCAGATTTGATGATTTTGGCAGGTAACATGGCTTACGAGTCGATGGGCTTTAAAACCTTGGGATTCGCAGGTGGCCGTGCAGATATCTGGCATCCAGAAAAAGACATCTACTGGGGTTCTGAGCGCGAATGGCTTGCTCCTACCGAAAACCGTTATGAAAGCGATGAAGACCGCGCGTCACTCGAAAACCCACTAGCAGCGGTACAGATGGGCTTGATCTATGTCAATCCTGAAGGTGTCGATGGTAATCCTGATCCTGTAAGAACTGCTCAAGATATGCGTACTACTTTTGGCCGTATGTCTATGAATGATGAAGAAACCGTGGCATTGACGGCAGGCGGTCATACGGTGGGTAAATGTCATGGTAATGGTGATGCCACGATATTAGAAGATGAGCCAGAAGCCGCTGACGTAAAAGAGCAAGGCTTAGGCTGGCGCAATCCAAAGGGCAACGGCAACGCAGGTGATACTGTCACCAGTGGTATTGAAGGCGCATGGACCACCAACCCAACTCAGTGGGATCATGGTTACTTTGAGCTACTTTTAGGTCATAACTGGGCATTAACCAAAAGTCCAGCCGGTGCTTGGCAGTGGGAGCCGACTGATATTAAAGAAGAAGATCGCCCGTTGGACGCACACGACCCAAGTGTCCGCCGTAACCCAATTATGACGGATGCCGATATGGCATTGATCAAAGACCCTATTTATCGTAAGATTTCAGAGCGATTCCATCGTGAGCCAGAGTACTTCGATGAAGTATTTGCCAAAGCTTGGTTCAAATTGACGCACCGTGATTTAGGGCCTAAGTCTCGCTATTTGGGTGCAGACGTACCAAGCGAGGACTTTGTATGGCAAGACCCTATTCCAACAGGCAACGCTGACTTGACGGCTGACGATATTTCAACGCTAAAATCACAGATACTGAACAGTGAACTTAGCCGCCGTGAATTGATCATTACTGCATGGGACAGCGCTCGTACGTTCCGCGCCTCTGACTATCGCGGCGGTGCCAACGGCGCTCGCATTCGTTTGTCACCGCAAAAAGACTGGGTTGCCAACGAACCAGAACAGCTACAACGCGTGCTTGAAACCTTGACACGTATTCAGGCTGAGTTTGATAAAGACGTTAGTTTAGCTGATCTTATTGTATTGGCTGGTAATGCCGCTATTGAGCAAGCAGCCATCGATGCAGGCGTAGAGGTCACCGTACCATTCAAAGCAGGACGCGGTGATGCTGCTGAGGACATGACGGATGATGTCTCATTCTCAGATTTGGAGCCTTTACATGATGGTTACCGTAATTGGGTTAAACACGATTACGCGGTATCTCCTGAAGAAATGCTTCTTGATCGTAGCCAGTTAATGGGACTGACGGCACCTGAGATGGTCGTACTCATCGGTGGTATGCGTGTTTTAGATACCAACTATGGTCAAAGCCAACATGGTGTCTTTACTGAACGCGCAGGCGTGCTTACCAATGACTTTTTCGTGAATTTAACGGACATGAGCTATACTTGGCATCCGCTAAAGACCAGCGATGACGCACGTAATACCGCTACCACTTATGAAGTACGCGAACGCGGTACAGGCAAAACGAAGTGGCAAGCAAGCCGTGTGGACTTGGTGTTTGGTTCTAACTCTATTTTACGTGCTTATGCTGAGCTATACGCACAGGATGATAATCTAGAAAAATTCGTTCATGATTTCGTCCGTGCTTGGAACAAGGTAATGAATGCCGATCGTTTCGATGCTATTTAATAGCCTTTGTGGTTAAGCTAACCAATAGTGTTTGAATCAACGATTTAACAAACAGCTGTCTTTTAAAAGATAGCTGTTTTTTTGTTTAATGCTAAAAGTTTACTTTAGCTTAGAATGAATTTTTTCCTAGATTAAAATACCTATATTCCTAATAATCATAAATTGATAGCTATTTATTATATACAAGAATAATAGCTTTGTTTTACACTACGCTATCACGGCATTTTTGTACGTTTTTGTTTTATGTATACAGACAGGGTTTGTATATTTACCCAATAGGATTAAGTTATGGCAATCGACGTAGTGGTCAATCAGCGGCATTTACAGATTCAACTTAAGCAGTTGGAGACGGTATGGCATACGGTGATTAATGGCTATAACTTAAGTCAGGCAGCGACGGTATTGCATACCAGTCAATCAAGCCTATCGAAGCACATTGCTGCGCTCGAAAATCAACTCAAAACAGAAGTATTCATTCGTCAGGGCAAAAGACTGACTGGCCTTACGACCATGGGCACAGCGCTCATGCCGCACATCGAATCTATCTTTGCAGAGATTCGTACCATTGAAAACTTGAGCCTTGATTTTAACAATCCAAACATCGGTACGCTCACCATTGCCACCACTCACACGCAGGCACGCTATGTGTTGCCACAAGTCGTAAAAGAGTTTAAGGCACGTTTTCCCAAGGTCAATTTGATCCTACAACAGGCAGATCCTGAGACTATCGCGCAGATGGTGATTCGTGGACAAGCGGACATTGGCATTGCAACTGAGTCCTTACTCCACAATAACTATCTCAGATGCTACCGTTATTATGACTGGACGCATCGCGTTATTGTGCCAAGCGACCATGAACTTGCCAATCAAGAGTCTGTTGACTTACCTACACTTGCCAGCTATCCCATCGTGACCTATCATGGTGGTTTTACGGGACGCGGCGCGATTGACAAAACGTTTGAAGACGCAGGTTTAGAGCCTGACATCGTATTAGCAGCACTCGATGCTGACGTGATTAGTACCTACGTTGGTCTTGGCTTGGGCATCGGTATCATTGCCGAAATGGCTTTTGAGCCGAGCCATTATCAAAACTTAACAGCCATTCCTGTCGATCATTTTGGGCGCTTTACCAGTTGGATGGCAGTACGTGATGATGCAGAAATCCGTCAGTACGGTCGCGCCTTTATGGAACTTTGCCAAAAGCAATTTGCTAATTAGACTCTAATTACTGAGCCATTGATACTGATTCTAACTTTCGCTACCTTTACCGAGCTTATGTATAAATGATAAAATAAAGTCTCAAACATCATTCGACGTTTGATTTATTTGTTATTTATGCATGTATTGATGGGCGCCTCATTTTTGCTGGGTGTCGATCACTGCATGTCCATTTGTTTTTATATGAACAGGCGGTACCGCTCATGGAAAAATTCGTAGCGATCATTATGGCTATTTTTGCCGCCCCTTTGCTTCTCGGCGGCGCTTATCTGCTCTCTCTAGGCGGTAGTCCTTATTATCTCTTTGCTGGCATTGCGATGCTTGCCACTGCATTTTTGCTTTTTAAAAGGCATTGGAGCGCTTATGGGCTTTACGCGATTTTTATCGTTATTACTGTCATTTGGGCGCTTTGGGAATCTGGATTTTATTGGTGGGCTCTAGCACCTCGTGTTGGCTTCCCTCTCATATTTGGTCTGTTGATGCTATTGCCGTGGGTATCTAATAAGATGCTAGGCCAAAAAACCCGAGTACTGACAGGTGCTACCTCTCAGACTACTACTATCGAAACCTCTGAAAAAAATACAAGAAACCCAATTTACTATTGGGGTTTGCTTGCAACCGTTGGTGTTGGTGCTCTGCTTTCTTTTGGCAGCTTGGCCAATAATGCCACCGATAAGCTAGGCGAACTCAATTTAGCTGCCAAAGATGATGCTGATCAAGATGCAACATCAGCTGGCACCTCTGCCAATCTTGGTGACCCACTATCAAATGGATCATCAACACCTGAAGGTGAGTGGAGCGCGTATGGTCGTACAGATTATGGCCAACGCTATTCTCCTCTTAGTCAAATTAACACCAGTAATGTCAAAGACTTAGAATTGGCATGGCAAATTCAAACGGGCGATATGAAAGGCCCTAATGATGTTGGTGAAACCACTTATCAGGCCACTCCTTTAAAGATTGGCAATGCGTTATATATGTGTACGCCGCACAACTGGGCGTTGGCATTGGATGCAGACTCTGGTGAGACTTTGTGGAAATTTGATCCTAAAGTAGGAAAAAATCTACAACGTCAGCATCAAACTTGCCGAGGCGTGTCTTACTACGCTGGTCAAGCGACGACTAGCAATAATACCTCTAGTGAAACAACAGTAGCTAGCACTGCACCAAGCAATACATCAATTGTCCAGAAAATCGCTGGAAATACATTTGAAAATGCGTCGACTCAGTGTGATGCCAAGATATTCATTCCGACTTCTGATGCCAAACTGTATGCACTCGATCCAAACACAGGACAACGCTGTCAGAATTTTGGTGAAGATGGTGCATTAGATTTGATGCACAATATGCCATTCAAACAAGATGGCTACTATTACTCGACGTCGCCACCTATTGTAGTAGGTGACACTATTGTTGTGGCTGGTGCCGTCAATGACAACTACGATGTCAACTCTCCATCAGGCGTCATCCGTGCTTATAACGTTAATACTGGTGAGCTCTTGTGGAACTGGGATTCAGGCGATCCTGATAACACAGCGCCTTTTGATGTCAATGATCCAACTCAAACCTACAAAACCAGCTCTCCAAATTCATGGGCGATCGCCAGTGCTGATGAAGAACTTGGTTTGGTGTACTTCCCTATGGGCAATCGTACGCCCGATCAGCTAGGTAGCTATCGAAACGCAGCTGAAGAAAAATATGCGACGTCCGTTGTTGCTTTAGACATTAATACAGGTGAAGCGCGCTGGGTTCAACAGTTTGTTCACCATGACCTTTGGGACATGGACACACCAGCCCAACCAAGTTTGATTGATTTAAATACCGCTAGTGGCGTCCAGCCTGCCCTTGTTGTTCCTACTAAGCAGGGCGATGTGTATGTGTTAAATCGGGCAACAGGCGAACCTATTGTCCCAATTAAAGAACGCCCAGCACCGCAAGGTTATTTGATAGAGGGCGAACATGCAGCACCCACTCAGCCTTACTCTGGTTTAAGCTTTGAGCCTGCACCTTTGACTGAAAAAGACATGTGGGGTGGAAGCCTTATTGATCAAATGATGTGCCGTATTGATTTTAACAAACTTAACTATGATGGCCGTTACACACCACCATCAACTAACGGCAGTTTGGTCTATCCTGGCAACTTTGGTACCTTTAACTGGGGAGGCATTGCCGTCGATCCTGAGAATGGCGTGATGTTTGGTATGCCTACTTATTTGGCATTTAAATCAAAACTTATTCCTAGGGACAATCTTGGTGAGGCCGAAACCAATAAAGGTGAACAGGGTGTGAACGCTAATGAAGGCGCAGATTACGCTGTAGAACTTGGACCCTTTTTATCACCTTTAGGCATACCGTGTCAGCAGCCACCATGGGGCACGATAGCAGGTGCCGACCTAGCGACAGGTGAGATTGCCTATCAACGTAAAAATGGTACGGTTCAAGATCTATCTCCTATTCCAGTTAAATTTGAGCTGGGTGTTCCTGGCATCGGCGGACCTATCATCACCAAAGGCGGCTTAGCGTTCTTGTCTGCCGCTACTGAGAACAACTTCCGCGCTTATGATTTGAAAAATGGCGATGTGTTATGGAATGTTCGTATCCCAGCAGGTGGTCAAGCCACTCCTATGACATACCTAAACTCTAAAGGCGAGCAAATGGTAGTGTTAGTAGCTGGTGGACATGGTTCAGTAGGTACGAAGATCGGTGATTATGTCGTGGCTTATAAACTTGCTAAGTAAATAAAAGCAACTTATAGACTGATCTTTTGTTTTATTAACCTTACCCCGTCTTAAATATATTATTTTTCTAAGACGGGGTGCTTTATAAAACAAAATATTTTTATAAAAAAAGCAGGTGACCAATGTCACCTGCTTTTTTTATAATGGCAACAATTAGTATCGGTCTTATCTATCTATTAGAGTATCCAAAAGTAACTCACGCTTGTTTGTTATGATTTATTACCACTCAGTAACGCGGCTTGAAATCGATGCCGACTATAAGCATATCAAGAGAAAATAATTAATGACTTTATTGGATATTTTATGAATCACACAATCCCATTATCTTTTCTAGATTTAGCCCCCGTTCCTGAAGGCAAAACAATCTCTGAAGGCATTGCTCAAACCGTTGAGACAGCACAACAAGCAGAAAAAGTCGGTTTAAACCGATATTGGATGGCGGAGCATCATAATATGCCAGGTATTGCCAGTGCAGCAACCTCAGTGCTTTTATCGCATATTGGTAGCCAAACCAAGCGCATACGTATCGGTGCAGGTGGCGTTATGCTGCCAAACCACGCGCCACTCGTTATTGCTGAGCAATTCGGTACGTTACATGCGCTGTATGGCGACCGTGTAGATTTGGGTTTGGGCCGCGCTCCTGGTACAGACGGTGCCACGTTTCAGGCACTCCGTCGACAAATGAAAGATGCGGAGCGTTTCCCTCAAGATGTACAAGAGTTGATGTACTTTTTAGGTAATACTACAGACAATAGCCCTGTACAGGCATTTCCTGGAGCAAAATCAAACATTCCTGTTTGGATCTTAGGCTCTTCGCTGTTTGGCGCTACTTTAGCGGCACACTTAGGATTGCCGTATGTGTTTGCCTCTCACTTTGCTCCGCAAATGCTTGCTCAAGCAATTACCGCTTATCGTGAGCAGTTCAGACCGTCAGCCTATTTAGACAAGCCTTATGTGATGCTGGCTGCTAACCTATTACTTGCTGATGACGATGCCACTGCCCATTATCACTTTACCTCAGCTCAGCAAAGCTTTGTACGCTTGCGCCGTGGTGAAACAGGCCAAATGCCAAAGCCTACTCATGATATGGACAGTATCTGGAGTCAAGCAGAAAAAATGATGGTAGATAATGCATTGTCAGTATCATTTATCGGTTCTGTTGAAACGGTTAAACCCAAACTTGAAGCATTTATGGCAACATATGAGCCTGACGAGTTAATTGTTACGGCAAATATATACGATCAGGCCGCACGTTTGCGTTCACTTGAACTTACATCTGAGCTAAACTTGTTTACTTTACAAGCATGACTAGCAATTGCATAATTATTGATAAACTATAACGAGAAAAAGGTCATGGAAACCTCAAGCTTCATTGGTTCATCAATATTTTTGTACATTGTCGCGTTTATTATTGTCATGGCTGTTTTTGCATACCTCACGTATCGTACTAGCCCTAAACGCAAACAACGCCGAGAAAACAGACGCAATCAAGACAATCTGAAGTAGTCAATTTAAACAATAAAAAGCCCTTTTATCCAATTGGAAAAGGGCTTTTTATTTGTCCTACTTTTTATTAGAGCGTATAGGGTACTACATAAGCCCTAAAGCTCGTAGTATCGCAGCGCCAAATGCCATTCCGAACATACCTACTACCGTGGTAAAAGCTAAGATATTTGCCGCAAGCACATCGTTGCCACCCATGGCTTTTGCCATTACATAACTGGCGGCGGCGGCTGGCGAGGCTACCATCAAAAATAGCACACCCATGTGTACACCTGATAAACCAAACGCCAATCCAATAGCAATGGCCACCAATGGCGCAACAATGATACGCCCGATACTGGCTTGCATGGACAACCCTGACAGACGCAGCATGGATTTCAAATCAATACTAGCGCCTGCACAAATCAGTGCTAATGGTAGGGCGACTGCTGCCAGCAAATCACCTGTGACGTGAATAACGCCTGTGATTGGTGGTAATCCAAGCGCCTTGTAGGCAAATGCCGCCAACAATGCCAAGATGAGAGGATTGGTACTCAGTTTTTTGAATACCATGATGATGCGACTGCTCCACGTATCGCCTACTTTTTTAGACACACGGCTCAGAGTAATCACGGCCAAAATATTAAACAATATGGTGACTACACCCATATAAACCGCGCCAATACTTAAACCTGCATCTCCGTAAGCATTATAAACAGTGGCCAAACCTATAATAGCCATGTTGCTACGAAAAATACCTTGTACGAACACTCCTTGATCAGCAGGTTTGCTAATAAAGTATTTAGCGTAAATTTCTGCACCAATAAATAGAGTAAAGGTGACAAGGATACCAACACCTATCAGCGTGATTTGCTTAGCATAATCAACGTTACTGTCGGCCACACTGAAAAATAGCAAACAAGGCAAGCAATAATTGAAGACAAAATTTGATGACTGGTCAATAAAACTCTGACTGGCTTGACCGCGTCGTTGCATAAAAAAACCCAACCCCATCAAAGCAAGGTTGGGTAGTACAATCGTAATGGCAAAAATAATGGCTTCAATCATAGATAAACTCGGATCAGCAGTGTTCTCACAGCCTCATGCTTTAAGCCGTGACAACCTGCTTGTTTTAGGTCAATTTTAATAATTAGGACGGATCGTTTTTAGCTCAGAACAAGGATGATAACACCTCACTACTTATGATCTGGCTTTTTTACCCATTTATCGTCAGAATTTTTCTCATAAACGTTTTCAACGGCTGTCCAAGCGGTTGCAAACCAGCGCGACTCCTCCTCATACTGCTTACTGGCACTGTTAAAAGCTGCTTGAAATATCTCTTGTGCGTGTTTTGGCAAATTATCTTTTACAGCGTCGGGTAGATCTGATAACTTTTCATAAGGCATAAAAGTGCTCCTCATCTGTAATAAGTTGGCATTATTATCTCTAGCTTCCTTATTCTACCTACTATCTTCCAGCAAAACAGAATGAAGCCTACTTAAGTTGTCTCTAAATTGTTAAGAACCCAGACATAAAAAAAGCTCATAACGAAACATCGCTACGAGCTCTTATAATATATTTTCTAACCATTCTTATGACAAATTCAATGCCGCTGCTACTTTTTTCTGTTTTTTAACAGTCATCGCTAGCAACTGTATAGCGGCAGGCGTCACGCCACTCACGCGTCCAGCTTGAGCAAGAGTCGCAGGACGTACTTGTGTCAGCTTTTGCACAATCTCATTTGATAATCCAGATACTGCACTATAATCAAAGTCTATTGGCAACGCCGTATTTTCTAAACGTTTCATCTGATCGATCTCTTCTTGCTGACGATCGATATAACCTGCGTACTTAACAGAGATTTCTATCTGTTCACCTACCAATGTATCAACTTTTGATTCAGTGATAGCAGCGATGTCGGCAAAGTGAATTTGCGGACGTTTTAACAAATCATAAGCAGTCGATTCTTTTGACAGCACCTCACCTGTTTGTTCAGCTACTTGCTGACCCAATGCATTGGTCGGCGTTGCCCATAGGTCTTTTAGACGTGAAGATTCTGTGGCGATGGCTTCCATTTTTTCTTGATAGGCTTGCCAGCGCACATCATCCACCAAACCAAGCTTACGGCCAGTCTCAGTTAAGCGTTGATCCGCATTGTCTTCGCGTAGCAATAGACGATATTCTGCGCGACTGGTAAACATACGATACGGCTCATTGGTACCGTGAGTAATCAGGTCATCAACAAGAACGCCAAGATAAGCCTCATCGCGGCGCGGTGTCCATGTTTCAAACTCACTATTCTCACGTGTGACTAGTGCCGCATTTGTACCTGCTAGCAATCCTTGTACGCCAGCTTCTTCATAGCCTGTCGTACCATTAATTTGACCAGCAAAGTATAAGCGATCGATAGATTTGGTCTCAAGCGTAGGCTTTAGGTTCTGTGGATCAAAATAATCATACTCAATCGCATACCCTGGACGAGTAATATGTGCATTCTCCAACCCTTTCATACTATGGATGAACTCCAACTGCACATCAAACGGCAAACTGGTTGAAATACCATTTGGATACAGCTCATGCGTGGTTAAGCCTTCTGGCTCGATAAATATCTGATGGCTGTCTTTATCAGCAAAACGGTGGATCTTATCTTCGATAGACGGGCAATAACGTGGGCCAATCCCTTCTATCTTGCCCGAGAACATCGGTGAACGATCAAGGTTTTCACGAATAATATCATGCGTGCGTGCATTGGTATGAGTGATATAGCAGTTGACCTGCTCAGGATGCATAGAAACATCTCCCATATAGCTCATCACTGGTAGCGGCGTGTCACCTGGCTGTACCGTCATGACGCTAAAGTCAACGCTTCGTGCATCGATACGAGCTGGTGTACCTGTCTTTAGGCGCCCAACTGGCAGCTTTAGCTCACGCAAACGGTCAGCAAGCTTAATAGAAGGCTGATCTCCTGCGCGTCCGCCATTTGAATTCTCAAGACCGATATGAATTACGCCACCTAAGAAAGTTCCTGAGGTCAGTACAACCGTTTCGGTCTTAAAGATAATCCCAGTCGAGGTCACAACTGCGGTAGCTCGACCATTCTCTACCAAGATGTCATCAGCGGCTTGCTGAAATATATCAAGATTTGACTGGTTTTCAAGCGTATGACGAATCGCCGCTTTGTAAAGAATACGATCCGCTTGGGCACGAGTCGCTCGCACTGCCGCCCCCTTGCGACTGTTCAATACTCGAAATTGAATACCTGCTTTGTCTGTCGCGAGCGCCATTGCTCCACCCAACGCGTCAATTTCACGCACTAGGTGTGATTTACCGATACCACCAATTGCCGGATTACAGCTCATCTGTCCAAGCGTTTCAATATTATGTGTTAATAGCAAGGTCTGCGCGCCCATCCGTGCGGCTGCCAAAGCAGCTTCTGTGCCAGCATGACCACCACCGATCACTACCACGTCGTAATTTTTTGGATATTGCATGCATGCCTCACTTGAATGACGATACTTTCGGCAACAAGTTATTGTTTAGAATAAACTTGTCGCATAAACGATGAGCGCCAATCGTATTTTAAAAACGGATGATATAAGTTGTTAAAACTTAAATAGATAACCGGCAATTATAACAATTTTTTGTCGCTTAAAAAACGTTAGAACAAAAACTGTTGAAATTAACTGCTAAAAAAAGCCAAACTATAAGAATGGTTTGGCTAAGATTGAATAGTTTTGATTAATTCAAATTATTACCATTACCTCGACTCAGAGGGACGACCTGATCTGATTGACCACTAGTCAGCATATGATGACTACCATAGCCTTCTGGATTGATTTGCAGATACGCATTCATCTGACCAATAGCCTCACTATCATCACTGACCAAAATCTGATCTTTAATGATATCTACTGGTGGTAGCGGTAAGTTTTTGAGCAATGCCAAACGTTGCTGGTTGTCGCCTTTATTGACTACCAGTTCGATAAGCTGACGTGCATCAACTGGTAAATCAGGCGTGCTTTGTGCCAATAGTGCCAAATGATAAGCGCCCGCCGGATCTTGATCTGCAACTATACGCTGCTCAATAGCAATATAAGTCGCTTCTGTCGCACCTCCTGCTACACTCAGTTGATGGATACATTTAAGGGCAGAGTTTGATTCGTTATTTGCAATCTCAATGATTCGTAAAGATTCGCTTTTCAAACGCTCGCGACGTTTTTCAATAGCCGCTTGCTCGGCCGCTTCTCTTTGCGCGTCTTGTTGTTCAGATACTTGAGTATTCATAAGTCTCTCTTTTTGATAATTGTACTTATCATTCTGTTTGTATTGAATACTATATAGGGCCATTTTTTGCAAAAGCAATAAAATGTAAACCCACAAAAAACCCAAACAGCCGTGATAAGACCATTTGGGTTCGTTGTAATTTACTTCAATAATATAACTGGTTTAGGTACTACTTATTTAGAGAAAATTTAAAATAATCATATAAGCAGTAGTCGCATAAACAGTCTTAAACATTAAGCAGCAGGACTGTTGGCTTCAACCAACGGCTTTAGCTCACCTGATTGATACATCTGCAAAATAATATCTGATCCGCCCATCAATTCACCATCGATCCACAATTGCGGGAAAGTTGGCCAATTGGCAATCTTTGGCAACGTCGCACGGATTTCTGGGTTTTCTAGGATGTTTACAAACGCAAATGGACGACCGATTTGAGTCAATACTTCAATAGAACGAGCAGAAAAACCACATTGTGGAAATTGCGGCGTGCCTTTCATATAAAGAATGACTTTATTGTCTTTGATTTGATCGCGGATCAACTGCTCGACATCGTTTGTAGCAGTATTTGGGGTTTGCTCACTCATAAAAACTCCTATTGATAAGTCAGTACATTAAATAATTGGGTAACAATATGGCTGATACATGGGGCAATAGCTCCAGTATTACAAGCATGATTGACATATTGGCTTAATGAACAGCCATTAAACATCGGTTACGTTAGGAACCAATAATACCACGGCGTTGGCCATGATGCCTTCTTGGCGTCCCGTAAAACCGAGTTTTTCAGTAGTGGTGGCTTTAACGCTGATATTACTAACCGCCGTTTGCAAGTCACTTGCGATATTATCACGCATTGCTTGATTGTGAGGTGCCAACTTTGGGCGTTCACACATGACGGTAATGTCTGCATTGCCCAGTTTATATCCTGCCTCTTGTACTTTGCTATAGACATAACGTAGCAGTACCCGAGAATCCAAACCAGCGTGCGCCGCATCGGTATCTGGAAAATGCTGACCGATATCACCAAACGCCAGAGCTCCTAGCAACGCATCTGCCAGCGCATGGAGCACCACATCACCATCAGAATGTGCCAGCAAACTATGGGTGTGTTCGATAGGCACGCCTGCTAAGATGACATATTGCTGCTGCTGTCCATTATTGTGAAAAGCGTGAACGTCAATGCCTTGACCGATTTTTATCATTATTATTCCAAATTGATTGTATGTGATTAAAATAATTCAAAACCGCTATCTGAATTTTCGAAGCGGTTTTGCTCACACTAAAATGCCATAGGTCGCCACCAGTTTCAATTAACTGGTATAATATGACGCTTATTTTATCATAATACCAAATTCAAAAGACTAACCGGAACTGTCAAAATGCTAAGGCTATCGATCATAGCCCATGTATTGATTTTCAGAACCACTATAGATTTTGGACAAAGTATAAATAGTTGAGCCGCTCTATGTCAGCCATTGCCCCAAACTCAGACAGTTTTCATGCCCATCGCCCATTAACCCTTGCAGATATTGATGCACCTAATACCAAACATGTCATCGTTGGTATGTCAGGTGGTGTCGATTCTTCTGTATCAGCCGTCTTGCTTCAGCAAGCAGGCTTTAAGGTGGAAGGTTTGTTTATGAAGAACTGGGAAGAAGATGACGGTACTGAATATTGTACAGCAATGGATGACTTAGCAGACGCGCAAGCAGTGTGTGACAAGATTGGTATCAAATTACATACTGCCAATTTTGCTATGGAATATTGGGATCGCGTCTTTGAGCACTTCTTGGCAGAATATAAAGCGGGTCGCACGCCCAATCCTGACATTTTATGCAATAAAGAAATCAAATTTAAAGCGTTTTTAGACTACGCACTGACACTTGGTGCTGATTATATTGCGACGGGTCACTATACTCGTCGTAGTGTGAATTATATTAATGCTAATGACGAAACAGTCGCCCAGCTGTTACGTGGCCTTGATAATAACAAAGACCAAAGCTACTTCTTACATGCTGTGGGCGGTGACAAAATTGCCAAAACGCTATTTCCCGTTGGCGAGCTTGAAAAACCTTTTGTGCGTCAAATTGCCGAAGAACACGATTTGATTACCGCAAAAAAGAAAGATTCTACGGGTATTTGCTTCATTGGTGAGCGCCGTTTTAAAGACTTCTTGCAACAATACTTGCCTGCGCAAAAAGGCGACATCATGACGGATGACAACAAAGTCATCGGTACTCATGATGGACTTATGTACTATACGCTGGGTCAACGCGGCGGCATTGGTATTGGCGGTGTCAAAGATCGTCCTGAGGAGCCATGGTTTGTATTGGCAAAAGACTTAGATAAAAACCGTTTGATCGTCGGTCAAGGGCACGAACATCCTATGCTGATGAGCAATGAGCTGCGCGCCTATAAACTTGACTGGATTGAAGATCTGCCGCCTACTGATATCTTTAGTGACAAAGGTTTACGCTGTATGGCAAAATCTCGCTATCGTCAGCCAGACCAAGCCTGTCAAGTTTTAGCGACAAATGCCGATGGCAGTGAAGTTCGCGTAGTATTCGACGCGCCACAACGCGCCGTGACACCCGGCCAATCAGCAGTTTTCTATATAGATGAGGTGTGTTTAGGCGGCGGAGTGATCGCCTCTATAGATGCGCCTTGTGGGTTTTAGTCCCACTTTTTTATTTGTATTTTAATATTTTTTTGATAATGTTCCTTTCCTATAACGTTTGAGGTATTGCTATGACTCCACTTACCGCGCTATCCCCCATCGACGGTCGCTATGCGTCCAAAGCTGACAGCTTGCGCCCTTATCTATCTGAATTCGGTCTGATTAAAGCCCGTGTTACAGTTGAAATTCGCTGGTTACAGTCATTAGCGGATAATGAGGCGATCGGTGAGTTGGCAGCGTTTGATGCAGACACCAATGCGTTTTTAAATAGCATTGTTGATGATTTTAGCGAAGCGGATGCTCAAGCGATTAAGGACATCGAAGCGACGACCAATCACGATGTTAAAGCGGTCGAATACTTCATCAAAGACAAATTCCGTGGTCAGGATGCACTGATTGATTCTTTAGAATTTATCCATTTTGCTTGTACCAGCGAAGACATTAACAATCTGTCATACGCGCTAATGCTCAAAGACAGCCGTGATATCGTAGTGGCTAAAATGCAGCAAGTGACTGATAGTATTGTAGATTTGGCCATTGCGCACGCTGACCAACCTATGTTGTCACGTACGCATGGTCAAACGGCGAGTCCAACGACCCTTGGTAAAGAGATGGCAAACGTGGCTTATCGCTTAGCCCGTCAAATTAAGCAAATCGGTCAAGTAGAGCTGCTGGGTAAAATCAATGGCGCGGTTGGTAACTACAACGCTCATTTTTCAGCGTATCCTGATGTGGATTGGCAGACGCACGCAGCGCAGTTTATTGATGAGCGTTTAGAATTGACCTTTAACCCTTACACCACGCAAATTGAGCCACACGACTATATCGCTGAATTGTTTGATGCAGTCAAGCGCTTCAATACTATTTTGATCGATTTTAACCGTGATATTTGGCAGTATATTAGCTTAGGCTATTTTAAACAGCGCCTGAAAGACGGTGAAGTGGGTTCTTCTACCATGCCACATAAAGTCAACCCGATTGATTTTGAAAACTCAGAAGGCAATCTAGGTGTTGCTAATGCCATGCTCGCACATTTGGGTGAAAAGCTGCCAATTTCACGTATGCAGCGTGATCTGTCAGATTCAACCGTTTTGCGTAATATCGGTGTTGGTTTGGCACAGAGCATGATTGCTTTTGATGCGTGTCTAAAAGGCGTTGGTAAGCTTGAATTAAATGCCCAGCGTTTAAATGATGATTTGGATCAAGCACAAGAAGTATTGGCAGAACCGATTCAAACCGTCATGCGTCGCTATCGCGTGGAAAATCCGTACGAAAAACTAAAAGCTTTGACCCGTGGTAATGCCATGACTCGTGAAGCCATGCTAACCTTTGTTGAAAGTGACGAGTTGTCTGCCGTTAGCGATACCGATAAAGCACGCCTGCGCGCATTGACACCTGCCACCTATACAGGCAATGCGGCTGAACAAGCACGCACTATTAAAGAATGGATAACCAAGCTTTAATAAGAAATAAGTAGGCGCTCACAATGCATTACTATGATATGCATGACCATGTATAGTCAATATAAACCAATAATTGTCAGCACTATAGCGGTATTCATCGTTATGATGTTGGCAAGCATTGAGCCGCTGGAGTGGTCAAGCTACCTGCTACATCAGCTCGGTACCTTGCTGTTTTTAGCATTGATGCTGCTTGCTTACCACTATCGTTATATTAGTTCGCGCTCTTATACGTTCGCTTCATTGTTTTTAATCATTCATATCATAGGTGCACGTTATTTATATTCGTATGTGCCTTATGATGATTGGATAGAGCAGCTAGTTGGTGTACGTTTAGGTGAGCTATTTGGTTGGCAGCGCAATATGTATGATCGCCTTGTACATTTTAGCTACGGACTTCTGCTGTTTAGTGCGATGTTTGAAAGCGCAAAATCTAGTTTTGCCATTCACTCAACAAAACGGTTAATCGTTTTAGCCCTTATGATGAATATGTCATCGAGCCTACTCTACGAGCTAATCGAATGGAGCATTGCGATGACTTTGTCACCAGAAGCGGCAGAAGCTTATAATGGTCAGCAAGGTGATGTTTGGGACGCCCACAAAGATATGGCTATAGCATTGCTTGGTGGGCTGATTGCGGCGAGTTTTGTGCTGTTTCAAGCGAGTAGAACCAAATAATAGCTAGATAGTAGAGTTTTTATCCTTTCTACTCTAATCTTTATCGCTACTGTCGCCAGGGATAATGGCTTTGCCCACCGCAACTGTGCCTTTGACCACGCCTTTGGTGGTTTTATAAGCGACTTTAGCAGGCACTGTCACTATCTTGTGCACACAGGCTTGTAATAAAAACATGCTAGCGATGATTACGATAAAATGTAAATTTTTCATAAATTACCTATGGTTGATTAGATGCTCAGCTAAGAGTCATCAGATAGAGGATCATCATAAACTATTAAAACTCTCCTATAAAGCATTCATTACTCATCTCATCTTCATTCAAAAATACGGATTTATCCATGAGCTCTATATTCCTTTGTTTACCAGAATCCATCACGCCTGAGCAATTTTTATCAGAATATTGGCAAAAGAAACCTCTTTTGATCAAACGAGGTTTACCGCAACTCGCTGATATGTTTGAGCCAGAAGACATACTGGGTCTGGCTATTGAAGAAGATGCTTCGGCACGTCTGTTGACTCAAGCCGCAACCAAGCAAAACGGTCAACCACAATGGCAACTTAAAAAAAGCCCATTGACTGAAATAGATTTTGACAATCTACCAGAACAGTGGACGGTACTGGTACAAAACCTTGAACAATGGTCGCCTGAGCTTGGGCAACTGTGGCAAGCGTTTGATTTCATTCCACAGTGGCAACGTGATGACATTATGGTCTCTTATGCGCCTAAAGGTGGCTCAGTTGGCAAACATTATGATGACTATGATGTATTTTTGGCTCAAGGTTATGGACAGCGCCGTTGGCAGTTGGGCAAGTTCTGCGATAAAGACACAGAGTTCGTCGCTGATGAGCCGATTCGACTGTTTGATGATATGGGCGAGATTGTTTTTGATGAGATATTAGAAGCGGGTGACGTGCTTTATGTACCGCCAAAATTGTCTCACTTTGGCGTTGCGCAAGATGATTGCCTAACCTTCTCCTTTGGTTGTCGCCGCCCGAACTTAATGCAAATCATTGATAGTATGGCTGATATCGCCACCAATGATAGCGATTTGTTTGTTCCAATGCTGCTACCGCAAGCCATGCAATCATCAGGTGAGTTGCAAGCCAATAGTATTGAAGCGATTAAGAGCCAATTATTACAGCTCCTGCAATCTGAGCGTGGTGATCATATTATTCGTCAAGCGGTGTCTGAAGTGGTAAGCAAACGTCAATATGATGCGCTTATGCCAGAGGAGACGTTAGATACTGATGAGCTAATGCAAGCTTTGACTGAAGGCGCAATACTGCAAGCGGACTATAGCAATCGTCTGATTTATAGCCAGACTAACGATGGTATGACGCTCTACGCAAATGGTCAGCGCGTTGATGGTCTTGACGACGCTACTATGTCTGTTCTTATCCGTTTGGCTAACGGCGAACATTTGACACACAGTGATGTGACAGGCATTGATCCAGACGATCTAAGCGAGTGGTTAGAAAACGGCTGGGTATGGGTTGATTTTGCTGAGTAAGTTTATATTCGTTTAAACCAACCGATTTTATATCAACATAAAAAAACCGATGTCTGAATACTACTCAGATATCGGTTTTTTGTTTTCTAAGTTTTCATACAGTCAATTTACTATAAAAGAATTGTGTTTAAAATAGCGTTCTGCTGGTATAAACTTTGCTCGCTTGCTGTGAGCTTCACTTTCCAGAGGCTTCGTAAAATTTATCCCAGTAGCCCTTTATATCCTTTTTAGAATGCATCAACTATATGATAGTAGTAACGCTTAGCCTTTATTAAAACTAAGCGAAACTACGACTAAAATACTTACTCGGTACCAAGCTCAAGCAGGCTAGCATTACCACCGATAGCAGTGGTATTGATTGTTTTGACGCGCTCCGTGACGAAGCGGTGAAGATAGTCTGGTGTTAGCATCTCTGATAAGCCTTCCATATCAGTGACACTGATGACCTGAGTCAAGATACCATCTGTTTTAGCAAGTTCTTGACTGATGGCTTGCACTTCACTTCGATTGCCAGAGACAGCAACTTGTGCAAGACGATCGATATATAAGAGCGTGATTGTTTGCGAATCGTTAGCCACACTCAACACGTCATCGCTGATACCTGTCTCATAAAGTATTTTTGCCGCTTCATGACACATCTCATCTTGGCTTGGACAATGTAGAATCACTTCATTGCCTGTCAATAGTGCTGCGACGAGTTGCCCGAGCACTGCCATAGCTTTAGCAGATTCACCACCTATCACCATGGTCTTGCCACGAGCGGTAACGTACAGATCATTGGATTCGCCAGTTGCACCAGTCATACGATGCATCTCATCCAAGCTGGGTGCTGCGCTCAACAAGTGATTGAACAGACGCTTTGCTTTATTGGCATCACCTGTCAGCAAAGCCAGCTTTGGCACGGCCGCTTGTAGATAAGCTGCGCGATTCACTGCGCCAAGCAAACGCCAAGATTCACAAACCTGGGCATGATTTTTTTTGAATTCAGTCGCCATGTTGCTACTCCTTATGCGAGTTCTGTTTGAATGGTTGAGGTTGTATTGCTTTCAATCACTGCTTGCTCAGTTGCTGATGATTCAGTACTTAGCTGCATCAGACGTGCGACATAGTGCGGGCCGCCAGCTTTTGGACCAGTACCAGACAGACCACAGCCACCAAATGGTTGCACGTTTACCACTGCCCCAATTTGGTTACGATTGATATAGGTGTTTCCTACAAAAGCACGACGCTCGATATGTTCAGCCGTGTTTTCAATACGGCTATGGATACCTAAGGTCAAACCAAATCCTGTACTATTAATGGCATCGATCAGTTTGTTTAAGTCACGCGCTTGATAACGCAGTACGTGCAAGATTGGGCCGAAGTGTTCGCCACCAATCACATCGATACTTTTTACTTCAATCGCTGTTGGCAAGACAAAGGTAGAGCGTTCTTGGCTGACGACTGAGCTGGCACTCACTGGTGTCTGAGCTATGATACTGGCAGTTGGTTCAGCCTTCATGCGCTCAATATGATCTTCAAGACCTTGCTTAGCATCATTATCAATCACTGGACCTACGTCTGTGGCCGCATATAGCGGGTTCCCCACGACCAGCTCCGCCATATTTCCTTGCAATAGCTCGATCAAATCGTCCGCCATCTCTTCTTGCACACACAATATGCGGCACGCTGAACAACGTTGACCTGCTGAACCAAAGGCTGATAGTACAGCATCTCTAACCACTTGCTCTGGCAACGCGGTTGAATCGACAATCATGGCATTCTGACCACCAGTCTCAGCGATAAATACAGGCAACTCACCACTAGATTGAGCATGGTTATTTAAGCTTTGATTAATGCGTTGTGCCGTTTGTGTTGAACCAGTAAAAATAACACCTGAAATATTATCAGCTCCTGTCAATGCACCACCAACGTCCCCTGCACCAATCACCAATTGCAACGCTTCTGCTGGTACGCCCGCTTGATACATCAACTGTGCACCAAAATGAGCAATCAAGCTGGTTTGTTCGGCAGGTTTTGCTACTACCGTATTACCCGCTGCTAGAGCTGCCACGATTTGACCAGTATAAATGGCCAACGGGAAGTTCCAAGGACTGATACAAACAAAAGTACCACGCGCTTTATAAACTTGACGCGACAGCTTACCACTCAGGTCTGTAAACTCATGCACCTTGGCGTTCAGACGCTCCGCTTCATCAGCATAGAAGCGGCAGAAATCAACGGCTTCTTTAATCTCATCAATACTGTCTTGCATGGTCTTGCCAGCTTCAACTTGACACAATGCCATCAATTCAGCGTAGTTTTCTTCAAACAGGTCAGCTGTCTTGCGTAATATAGCAGCACGCTTAGCAGCTGGCACGGTTTGCCATACGCTTTGTCCAGCGACCGCCACATCAATAGCATGACGTGCAAGTGCTGCATTAGCGTATGTGACTTCACCTGCGATTACTTCATGATTCCATGGGGCTCGCACTTGCTGAACATCCAGTTTTTGGATAGCGCCATCCACTTCATATTCATCAATTGCTTCACCGTTAACGATAGAAGTCGCTGACCAGGTTTTGTGCAAATGACTGTCGATAGCTGATTTAAACGGAAGCCACTGCGACTCTACAAATATATTAGGACCAAAGCTTGCGCGCCTTGCACCATAAATTTGTGCTGGTAATGGGATATCTGGATTGTGCAATGTGGCATTGGTAAGCAGCTTATCGTAAGGGTGTACTGTTAGCTTATTAATTGGATAAGATTTGTCTAATAACTGGTGAACAAACGAGCTGTTGGCACCATTTTCTAGCAAACGACGTACCAAATAAGGTAGCAAATCTTTATGGGCACCAACGGGCGCATAAATACGAACAGGGATTTTATAAGCTTGTAGGATATGATCATAGAGCGCATCACCCATACCATGTAGACGCTGGAACTCAAACTCTTTGTGCTGACTCATGGTCATAATTGACGCGAGTGTATGCGCGTTATGAGTGGCAAACTGCGGCCAAATCAGTCCACGTAGATGGTCTGATAATAAGAAGCGCGCGCACGCAAGATAAGCGGTATCCGTTCCTTCTTTACGCGTCCAAACAGGATAACCAGATAGCCCTTTTTGCTGGGCAAGTTTGATCTCAGTATCCCAATATGCACCTTTGACCAAACGTACTGGAATACGGTCCCCGACCTCAGTTGACAAGCGAGCAAGCCAAGCAAGAACAGCGATAGCGCGCTTAGAATACCCTTGCACAACCAAACCTAGACCGTCCCAATTGGCAGTTAAGTTGTCACGGTACAAAGATTCAAACAGTTTTAGAGAAATCTCAAGACGGTCGGCTTCTTCTGCATCGATACTGATGTCCACATTGACTTCGCGTGCCGCTTCAATAAGCAGCAAACAGCGTTGACGCAACAATCCTAGTACTTGGGCTTCTTGAGTGGCTTCATAGCGAGGATGCAATGCAGATAGTTTGATAGAGACTGATGGCTTTGGCATGCCTTCTTTAACTTTGATGTTAGCAGTAGCTCTAATCGCATGCAGATAGTCGTTGAAGTATTTTTCGGCATCTCTATGCGTGATGGCCGCTTCGCCAAGCATATCAAACGAATAGGTATACCCTTTATTGCGATACGGCTGACTGTTTTTGTTTGCGTTTTCAATGGTCTCACCCAACACAAACTGATGCCCCATGATACGCATGGCTTTTTGCATTGCACTGCGAATCACTGGTTCACCCATTTTTTTGGTCATACGGTCCAAGAACCCTGACGCTGTGGTGTTACTATCAATACTCACCACACGGCCCGTCATCATCATGCCCCACGATGAGGCATTGACCATAAAACCATTGTCGTCTTTTATGTGTTTTTTCCAGTCGGCCACACTCATTTTGTCATGAATAAGGGCGTCAGCTGTGTAGTTGTCTGGCACTCGAATCAAGGCTTCTGCCAAGCTCATCAGCAAGATACCTTCTTGAGTATCAAGACTGTATTCAAGCAACAACGAATCAACCATTTTGACAGCCTTGCCATCATTACGCACATGCTCAACCAACTGGCGCGTTTGCTCAGCTGCCGCATTGCGTTCTTCATCGCTAGGTTTGGCTAATGGCAATAATTTAGACAGCCAGCTGGTTTCATCGACGCTATATAATGGCGAAATACGCGCATGCAGCTCTTGTGATGATTGAGCGATATACTCTGGCGACAGCAAATTGACAGGGTTAAATAAAATTGGCTTTTGCGGGGTAAACTGATCTACTGGGTTCATAACAACTCCATAACTATCGTTTAAAAACCATTATAAATGGTGCTTTAGGAAGTCTGACCATGATGCATAAATGCCTGTGTCCGCTATTAAATAGAATAGTGGTCATTGACTGATACTCATAGCAATAATCAAAAGACCAAACGGCGCCATCACAAAACGGGAAAATCCAGCATAGGCTGGAAGTGGTTAAGTAGGTCGTTCGCGTGTTAAACGGGCTACGTTAACAATACAAAGGCAACAAACAGTTAAGCGGCATTAGTGCCTTCTTCTTGTTAGTAGTGAAAGGAGTGTGATGGTCAGATATGTCGAGCGCTTGATCAAAACAACGAAGACTAAGTATCGTTTTGACTAGGTCTAAATCTGTCATCTTATTTGACGCTAATTCACTGTAAGAAAAACCTCTACGGCGTTGATTGAGGTGATGCGCTTAACTTGGGCATGTTAGCATGAAAAAAATTTTCAAACTAACACTATTTATCATTTTTATAAATTTGTATCATACTAAAAAATGACCAATTATCAGCAGTTTACCCAACATGACGCTTTAGTTATATTTTCCTATTTACTATTTTAAATTAATTATTTTTAAATCAAATACTTGCAAAATCAAAGATAACTCGACTACTCCTTACACCAAAAAAAGCCCTTTTCACTTTTTTAGAGTAAAAAGGGCTTAATTACAAATATAATAGCGAGAAACGCGCTAATAAACGCTTAAAGTAGTACCAACTTAGCCAACAAAATAATCGTCAATACCCAAACTGGAATTGTAATTTCAGAAAATTTACCTGTCATGAGTTTTACCGCTGTAAAAGTAATAAAACCAAGCGCAATACCATCAGCAATGGAGTACGTAAGCGGTGTCAACAGCAATACCACAGCGACTGGCGCGGCTTCCGTTAAGTCTTCCCAGTTGATATCTTTTAGTGTAAATAACATCAAGACCGACACATAAAAAATCGCACCCGCTGTGGCATACGCGGGAATCATACCAGCCAATGGCGCAAAGAAAATACTCAGGACAAATAAGACGCCGACGGTCACTGCCATCAGACCTGTACGTCCACCAGACGCCACGCCAGACGCACTTTCAATATAACTGGTCGTCGATGACGTACCAAGCATAGCACCTGTCACAGTCGCCGTTGAATCGGCCAATAAGGCTTTGTCCATATTAGGAATATTGCCGTCTTTATCAATGAGGCCTGCTTTACTGGCGATACCAACTAAGCTACCCGTTGTATCAAATAAATCGACGAATAAAAAGGCGAAGATAACGCTGATCATACCAACGTCGAATGCACCCGCAATATCAAGCTGCATAAGCGTTGGTGCGATGGATGGTGGCGCTGACATAATGCCAGTAAAATGCGTATGCCCTGTCAACAAGCTAATCAATGTAATGACTAAAATACCAATCGTGACAGCGCCTGGCACTTTTTTGTAGACCAAACCAATAATGATAAAGAAGCCTAACGCTGCCATCATAGGCGCAAATGAGCTCATGTCACCGAGCATCAACAAGGTTGATTCGCGGCCAACAATGATACCTGAGCTTTGGAGCGCGATGAACGCTAAGAAAGCACCAATACCTGCCACAATACCTTGCTTAAGGCTTGTTGGAATAGCATTAATGATCCACTCGCGAATCTTGAATAAACTTAAAATAATAAACAAACAACCCGATAGGAAAACTGCGCCTAACGCCGTTTGCCATGCATAGCCCATACCCAGTACGACACCATAGGTAAAAAAAGCATTGAGACCCATACCTGGTGCTAGCGCCACAGGCAATCGAGCATAGATACCCATAATAAAACAGCCGACTGCGGCTGCTAAACAGGTGGCAACAAACACTGCCCCTTTGTCCATACCAGCCTCAGCCAATACGTTGGGGTTCACAAAAATGATGTAAGCCATGGTCAAAAAAGTGGTTATACCGGCAAGGATTTCCGTTTTGACTGTGGTGTTTTCACCGTTAATCCCAAAATAGCGTTCAATTGCATTCATAGTGTCGCGCCCAGCTTGCTAGTGAAAGAACAAATTTATTGGTGCCTAAAATAAATATGACGTCAGCAAAAATTGCGACGTCATGATAAAAAGACAGCGGTAACAAAGTGCAACATTTTAGAGAAATTACGCTACAAATTCAATCATTACCAATGCCTAATGGGTATAAATCTGTTTTTCTGGCTCATCGCTTGCTGCGGCCAAACAAGGTTTTAGATATACCTATAATAGTGGGCCTGTTTTGAAAAATATGCAGTGCTATTAGGATGGTTTTTTTGATTTTGGATGATCTATGTATGATATACATATTCTGTAAATATAATAGTAGAAATATAAATGGTATTATTGGGTGTTTAACACTTTAATAAATGACCTTTTCTGCATTTAGCAGTACACTAGGCGGCTAATAGCAGTATCCACAATCAGTACATATACTGCTGGTCATAACATTTTTTAATTAGTAGGTCCTATTTGGTCTGCGTGTCGCACCATGCCAATTATTATCCATTATCCATGAGTCCCATACATGCCTGAATCATTAAATATTATCGACCTTATTACCCAAGCCAGTCTTTTGGTGCAGATTGTGATGGCATTACTATTGTTGGCTTCCTTACTAAGTTGGGTGATTATCTTTCGCATGAGTGCGCGACTCGGTACAGCCAAAAGCTTCGATCAACAGTTTGAAACTTGGTTTTGGTCAGGTGAAGATTTGGCCAAACTGTATCAAGGCGTGCAAGGCTCGCCTGAACGCCAAGGACTTGAGCAAATATTTTATGTGGGATTTTCTGAATATTTAAGAATGCATAAGAAGCGCCAACCCAAAGACGACATCATTGACGGGGTTGAACGTAAACTGCGCGTTGGCTTAGGTCGTCAGCAGCAATTGCTAGAGTCAGGATTGACGACGCTTGCAAGTATTGGCTCGGTAGCCCCTTATATTGGTCTATTTGGTACTGTTTGGGGCATCATGAATGCGTTTTTAGGATTGTCTCAAACTGAGCAAGCGACGCTAGCTTCTGTCGCACCTGGTATTGCAGAAGCGTTAATCGCCACTGCCATGGGCTTATTTGCTGCTATCCCTGCGGTTCTCGCCTACAATCACTTTACAGCCAAGTCGAGTCGTCTATATGACTCACGTGCGTTATTCTGCGATGAGATGACGGGCATGCTTCAGCGTGAGACCAGCGCAGAAATTATCACAGGTAGAGACACCGCAGCTGATAACCATCAGGTGACAGGGTTATGAAACAAAGTCCCTATCGCCGTGAAAAAAAAGCGCTAAATGCGGAGATGAACGTTGTTCCTTATATCGACGTGATGTTGGTACTACTAGTGATATTTATGGTCACAGCACCAATGCTGATTACTGGCGTCGATGTTGATTTGCCAAAAGAGCAAACCAATACTATGAGCCAAAGCCAGCTACCCGTCATTGTGTCTTTAACGGATAGCGGTGAGATTTTTATCAGTTACGAAAACAACATCGATTTGCCCATGAGTGAACCAGAACTGATTGATACCTTATCCACCTTACAAAGTCAAAGCAGTGAAGCTGGCGCTCAACCCTTACAAGTCATGATTAATGCTGACCAAAACAATCAATATGGTGCCATCATGACATTGATGGCAACTTTACAACAAGCAGGCATTCAAAAAGTTGGTCTATTGACGGGCGCGCCCTTACCGACGCCCTCATTACAATGACGCCTATTTTTAGCCTAACTTGTTATAATAAAAAAGATAATTTTAAGCAGATAATTTGATGAACCTCGCCCTTGAGTATCCCAATCATGCATAATGCTCCGATCGTTTATGTGCCGACCCAACCTGAAGGCAACGGTCTAACCTTGCCGACGCTACTCAGTTTGCTAGCACATGGTCTTGTGATTGGCGTTCTCATTTATACCTATCAACACACTGAAGTAGAAACTGCTAGCAGTATTGAGACGGTCATGGTTTCACCTGAACAGTTGGCTGAGATGCAAGGACAAATCTTGGCCAATCGTGCAGCAGCAACCAGTGCCATGCAGGCTGAAAGCGGTGCAACGGGTACAATGCAAACCGAAAGTTTTGATAGTAGCGCTGGCACGCAAAGCTTCGACCAACCAAACTCTCAGTCTGTCCCTGTTTTTACACGCTCCGATGATGCCAGCCAGCCAATGCTAATGAGTGAAGATCAGCGTCAGCGCATACTTGATCAGAATCAAGACTATGAGCGACGTATGGCTGAGTGGGCCGCGCAACTAGATGAATCGGTGACCGAAGAGCACGATCAAATTGACCAGAATAAAAGAGAACAGCGTATAGAAGAACGAGAGCGACTTGGAGACCTACGTAGTAAACAAAACAATCCTCCAAAGATTACCCGCCCCACTGCCAGTGACCGCAATATAGACATCAGTGCTGGCAG
The DNA here is from genome assembly GCF_052378885.1 of Psychrobacter sp. AOP22-C1-C5. Lineage (NCBI taxonomy): Bacteria > Pseudomonadati > Pseudomonadota > Gammaproteobacteria > Moraxellales > Moraxellaceae > Psychrobacter > Psychrobacter sp. AOP22-C1-C5. The sequence goes on from NZ_JBQSYC010000001.1 coordinate 55,883, forward strand.
CTCAGGGAAAACATTTAGTCTGTCAGATGGTCAATCTAGCATTTCTGGCGATACGGCCACGTCTAGCCTCTCCAAGGGCAGTAGTCGATCCGCTTCAAGCGGTAGTCGCGGCGGCGCAAGCAACAGCGAAATTGTTGGCTTAATCAAACGTAATTATAATCCGCCTACCGCAGCGAGAGGCTCAACTCAAAGCGCTACTTTGACTATCACTGTCAATGCCAGCGGAAGCATCGTCAATGTCTCTGCTTCAGGACCTGATAGCGCCGTCAATGAAGCTGCCAAGCAAGCGGTATTAGCAACAGGTACATTACCGATTGATGCCGACGACCCAAAATACCCTACTTTTACCATACAATTTAAAGGCAGTAATTAATCAGTTGCTCATGTTTTATATTATTGATAACGTAAATTATTGATAACGTGACGTTAATCGGCTACTACCGCAGAATCTACGGCCTTATCATGATGACAGGTCTATTACTTATAAAAAAGATAACCATACTATTTTAGGAGCTCAACTGACTCATGCGTACTCATAAGAAACTATTAGCCTCTTTGCTCGCCAGCGTTTCCACTTTCCTTATTTCTCCAAGCGTGCTTGCCGCACCTGTTGTTTTAGAGCTGGATTATGAAATTCCTGTTCAACAAAACCAAGTTGCATTTGTACCGTTTGCAGGTGATTCTGTTTTATCGCCTATCATCTTAAACAACTTGAGTAAATCAGAGCTCAAAGTCACCAGCCAAAACCTGCCTCAGCAGCCGCATAGTAGTAGCGAGCTGGCAGGTACACTACCCGTTTGGCAAAGTATGGGGATTCCTTACCTTGTGGTTGGCAGTACCCGTACCAATCGTGGTAAAGTTGTGACTGACTATGAGGTTATCGATGTCAAATCTGGCCGGGTGATTCAAGGCAAACAAAGCTTAACGGCTGACAATAATAAAGACAGCATGCGTTACGCCGGTCACGTTATCTCTGATAAAGTGTATGAGCTTATTACGGGTATTCCAGGCGATTTTTCAGGGCGTATCGCTTATATTGAAGAAATTGGCGCTGGAAAAGAAAAAGTATCACGCTTGAAAGTCATGGATGCAGACGGTGAAAATGCCAAAACCATTACTGAAGTCGCAGGCTCTATATTTGCGCCAACATGGTCACCCGATGGTAACCGTATTGCTTATTCGGTACAACGCGATAAGTCCTATCCTATTATTTATGTACAAAATGTCAGCGGTGGTGGTGCCACGCCATTAACGCCTTTTTCTGGCAGTAACTTGAGTCCTTCGTTTTCACCTGATGGCAGCAAAGTGTTATTTTCGAGCAGCTTTGAAGGTAGCGCGCATATTTATGAAATAAGCGCCAGTGGTGGTCAGCCTAGAAGACTCACCAACTGGCCGAGCAGCGAAGTACAACCGAGCTATGCCCCTGATGGCAAGTCCTTTGTCTTCGTCAGTGATCGAGCAGGATTTAACAAACCGCAGATTTATCGTTATGAGTTTGGCTCAGGACGTACAACCAAGGTATCCAATAGTGGTTATGCTACTAGCCCGCGATACAGTAGCGATGGTTCACAAATTGCCTTTTTAAACGGACGCTCAGCTGCCATCATGAATAGCAACGGCGCTGTGACGGCAAACTTAGGTAACACAGGTATTGATGAAGCGCCAAGCTTTTCGCCAAACGGTAAGCGCGTGGTATACGCATCAAAGCAAGGCGGCAAAGGCGTACTGACCATCAAGTCCCTTAATGGCGGTGAAGCATTCGGTAAGTCAGGCCAAGGCGTCATCCGCTCACCAGTATGGTCATCTAGTCCCAAATAGTATGTTTAAAGAAGCGCCCAGTGAATCATTCGGCGCTTTTTTATATTTTAAACCCCGTTAGATATTTATTATGTTATGACTTAACAGCTTAGTTATTTGTAACAAGCATAATTTTACAGTCATTGAGCGCTTTTTGAGATTCTATTATGAAGTCATTTACTCTGACCTGCTTACTATCATCGACAATGCTATTTACTGGTTGCCAATCGTTTCAATTTGTCGACAGTCCTATACCTGTTACGGCGACTCCCACTACAACCATTGCCGGACAAAGTAATAGCCAATAAAATATGCTCAGTAAAACAAAAAAAACAGATATCAATTTGATATCTGTTTTTTTATTTCACAAATGAAACGAGCGATTTCGTATCAACTTGTCTTAACTTTTTGAAGAAGCTGGCTGATGTTTGATGATAGTTTTGGCTAAGTGATCGCCAAACCAGACAGCCGTATCAATATCGCCAACCCCTGGCGTCTCTTCAGGTGGTCCATCAAGTGACTGAGTCATTAATCCCAAAAAGCTGGATAGCCGATTTAAATCATGCACTTCATGACCTGTCGGCATCAATGGTAAACCAATCCAATTCATACCGTGCTGCATCGCATATAAAGAAATCTGCTGTAATACGGCAAGTTTGTCACCGCTGAGTCCACCAGAGTTCGCAAAAGCGGCAGCCCATTTGCCTTCCCATTTGCGATGATACCAACGCTTTGAGGTTTCATCCATAAAAGTCTTAAATTCAGCCGTCACACTGCCCATATATACAGCACTACCGAATACCAATAAATCGGCTTGGTCCAAATACTCCCAATCGACATCATGGACATCGACAGCTTTAGCCTGTGCCTCTGGCAATTGCTGATGTGCGCCTTTGACGATTGCTTCAGCGACTCGCTTAGTATGGCCATAATTGCTGTGAAAAATGACAGCAATAGACACATTAGGTGAGTTATCAGTGGGCCCGGATGTTAAAGACGATTCGACAGATGTATTCATACAAACTCTAATAATGGATTGATTGAATATAGTCAATCTCATATAAAATGCATACGGCGTCGGACTCAATCAGGCTACTATTTGCAGCACCTTTATTCGCCTATTTGGTATGCAGTCTATCTTGAGCAGACTATGGTATTATTTTTTTAAAATGCTAAAAACGTATTTTATAAATATCTTATTTATTTAGCTATAAATCACTGGCTACGATATAAGGTAGTAAACGTAGTAATCAATATGAGGTAAGCTTTTATAAATTCAACCTTATCTCAGCTGCTATATTTATAAAAACTTAATTAACGCACTAACAATATAACTCTTCTTAATAAATCATTACCCAGCCTATCTCGATGGTTGTCAACGACTAAACCAAATGCAAAATCAAACAAACGATACACCAGACAAAGAGATATAGTCGACTCCTCATGTCAGTCTTTATTATATTCCATAATAGAATATGCTAATTCCCTCTCTTTTTGTCACCCTTTTAAAAAACAGGTTTATCATAGGGCGCTTATTCGACTATCCCTGAATATCTCATTTAAATATTCCAAAACACTATTTCAAACGATTAACTCTGAAACCATATATCAGAGAAGGATGTATTCCCTTGGCTACTACAACGATGAAAGTCCAACCTGTGAACGATACACTAGACCCGATTTCTAGAGGTACTCTGACTTTAAATGACCCACAGAAGCTACTGGTAGTAGGCGGCGCGCTTGCCGGATTTATTATGTTGGTTTATCTGTTCAATACTCAGCCTATGGCCCAGCCCCTACTTTTTGTTATTGGCTTATTGCTCGGCTATACCTTGTTTCATGCGCGCTTTGGTTTTACCTCTGCATTTAGGCGTCTGATGTCAGTGGGCAATGGACAAGCAATGCGTTCTCATATGTTAATGTTAGCAGTTGCTGTTAGTTTATTCGCCCCTATTCTTGCTTATGGTACGACCCTTTTTGGAGGATCGGTCGCAGGTTATGTGTCACCAGTTGGCGTCAGTTTACTCGTAGGAGCTTTCGTATTCGGTATTGGTATGCAGCTGGGTGGCGGTTGTGCTTCTGGTACGCTCTATGCAGTCGGTGGTGGACGCTCAGTGATGTTTATTACTTTTATATTCTTCATTATTGGTGCAACTATTGGTGCTTATCATTTACCTTTTTGGACAGAAGAGATGCCCTCCTTGGCCCCTTTTTCTTTAGCGACATCTACGGGTCTTGGTTATAGTGGCGCCTGGATGGTATCTTTGGCATTATTTGCTGTGATTGCGTGGGTCACACTTATTGTTGAGAAAAAAACCAAAGCCCCTAAGATGGCACCTGTGCCAACTGAAAAAGGTTGGAAGCGCGTCTTTCGCGGCTCTTGGCCTCTATTCGCAGCAGCGATTGTCTTGGCCATACTTAATGCTTTAACATTGATTACGCGTGGTCAACCATGGGGTATAACCTCTGCATTTTCATTATGGGGTTCCAAAATTGCAAGCACCTTTGGTGTTGATGTTGCTAGCTGGGGCTATTGGCAAGGAACAAATGCAGCTGCGCTGAATGCTTCCATCTTTGCTGATTCGACCACGGTCATGAATATCGGTATTATTATCGGTGCTTTTATTGCCTCAGCAGCAGGCGGCTTATTCAAATTTACCCAGATTACTGTAGGCAATTTTGCGGCTTCCGTGATTGGCGGATTAATGATGGGTTATGGCGCACGTCTTGCTTTTGGCTGTAATATCGGTGCTTACTTTGGCGGCATTGCCTCTTTCAGTGCTCATGGTTATATTTGGGGCATCATGGCAATGGCAGGGACTTTCTTAGCCTTATATCTGCGTCCGTTATTTGGGCTGTCTGTACCAAAATCTAGTGATTCTGTATGCTAAAAAATCAATAGTTTATGAATAAAAAATAGCAGACTTATATTAAGTCTGCTATTTTTTTGCGCTGTTATTGTCAATTGATAACCATCGTTACATCGCTTCTATCAATAAATAACTTTTATCAATGCGCAGAAAGACCACGAACAATCACCAGCGCCATACGTCCCGTAGCAGGCTGGTTCAAATGTGTCTGACGACGATAAGAGTAATATCGATTATCAGCATAACTACAATGCTTCGGCAGTCCACCAGTTAACGTTACGCCAGTCGTCTTTAATTGATCGGCAGCCAGCTTTGGTAGATCAAGTTTGAGCTTATCAGCATTGTCTGCCTCGCTATTTACAACATACAGTTGGTCAAAATTCTCAATATCAGATACCGTTAATGACTGAGTTTCTACGCAGCCTGCTAACAATTGGTCACGGACTTGGCGACCAACCTCATAGTTTTCTTGACTGATACAAACGCCAATCCAAGCACTTATCGGCCCAGACTCTCTAAAACGCTGAACCGTTGCTTGAATAACACCGCATGCCAGCCCTTGCCAGCCTGCATGAATTGCTGCAATCTGACCACTTGCTGGTTGATATAATACGATGGGAACACAATCAGCTGTCATTATGGCAAGACCAAGACCTTGCTGCTGACTAATTATCGCATCAGCGGGCATTGGCTTCATACCTAGTGCAGTAGCATCGACATCATAAATGTGTTTGCCATGAACTTGACTAACCCAGTGCAAGCTTTTGATGCTTGTAGGTTGCTCAGTCTTTAAAGATATACCAGCTATTTGCTCGTTAATGGCAGTCAATAAACGCATGCGATTATTCAATACTTTTGACGCATCGTCCTTGACATGTAATCCTAAGTTTAGCTCGCCGTAACTGGCTTGGTTGTCCGATTCTATTTGCCCATTCTTTAAGTGAGGACTATTAACATCATCACTGATAAACGCCGCCGTTTGAAAAACAGCCACATCATCAATTTGCGCAAGCAACGTCATAGGAAACTTAGGAGTCATGGCTGATTTACCATCTTAATGAATTGCTTTTAGGTTACTGGCACTGATTTGAGACTTATTTATTTCTTACGACAATCATTCACAGGCCTTGTTACGAATAACTGTTCACTCGTCACCATAATCGCCGCTTAGCACTGCCATCAATTGTTGCATATCGTCTGGCATTGGTGTCGTGACCTCAATGTCTTCGCCTGTCGTTGGATGCACAAAACCTAAAGTATAGGCATGCAAGGCTTGACGTGAAAAGCCATTAATCGCTTGACGCTGAGCTTCTGTTAGGCCTGATCGCAGTTGACGACGACCACCATACACACGGTCACCAACTATCGGATACGTAATATGACTCAAATGCACACGAATCTGATGGGTTCTTCCCGTTTCAAGCCCCACATCTAATAGGCAGTAATTGTCATTAAGAGGGGTGACGTTTAATAAATGCGTAACAGCCTCACGTCCTGCTGTCATAACCGTCATCTTGGTACGCTGATTGCGATGACGACCAATCGGCGCGTCAATACGCCTGTGACGAAGTAAGCTTGCCGCATCCCCTGCCACCACACATTGATAATGACGATAGACTGACTTATCTTTTAGCTGCTCCATCAATGCCAATTGGGCAGGCTTGGTCTTACCAATCAGCAATAGCCCTGAGGTGTCTTTATCGATCCGGTGCACAAGACCTGCACGCGGCAAATGATGTTGCTGCGGATAATGATACAAAAGCGCATTGACCAAAGTACCCGTCTGATTGCCTGCACCAGGGTGAACCACCATACCGACCGGTTTATTAATCACCAACACGTCATCGTCCTCATAGACGACATCGATATCTATGTTCTCTGGTTGATCTTCACTATGTTGCTCCAAAGTCGTTGATAGATGCAATACATCATCGGCTTTGACACGAACTTTCGGTCTTTGGACAGTGTCGTTGTAACGCAAACTACCATCAGTAATCCAACCTTGCAGCTGTACCCGAGAAAAATCTGTAAATACTTGCGAGGCTACTTTATCGATACGCAAACCTGCCTGATCTTCTGTGACGATATGCGTCATATCAACCACGACAGGTACCGCTTGACCCGCAATTGGCGCTTCATCATCATCGCTGTCATCAATATCAATATCATCGTCTTCGTCGTTGCTATCAATCATGTCATCATCAAGCGCATCACTGTCTTCTAAGAGCGTTTCTTCTGAAATAGCCCCGTCATACACTTGCTCATCAAGTGCTGGCTGATTGTTGTCAGGTAATTCACTATTCTTTAAAACGTCATTTGGCATTGGTGACTCTTGTGCTTATGAATCAGTATCTAACGATTGATTCGGTGGTAAATGGGTAGTTATAATCGCGATAGTGTACCATGTCGCGCGCTCAAGCCCTATAGACGAGGTACGTTATCTGGAATTTTTGATGATAATTCAATGTACGACTGATCAAGCCGGCATTAATGATTAGCTATCTAAAATATGACATTGCTGTAATTTACTGTATATTTATCCATGTCAGTGACATTCAATATCGCTCACGCTAGCCGTGCATGTTAAAATACGAAAAAATAGACGAAGCAAACGTTATTCTATAAAGTATGGTCATATTTTGCTGTATGCTATGGCACTGTAGTTTACAATAACCCTATTTTATCAGAATAAAATGTGATTTTTATCTAATGCACAAGTCATAAAAACCATAGTAAAACCGCATTCGATGTAAGGTCATATTAATGATGAGTCTGCTTAACCCTAAGCAGACTCAATAGTAGACAGTTAACTGATGTCATAAGCATCGTTTTTTATTATTAACCTTTTATATAGCATAATGGCGCTGCTATTGTGCGTCCTGTGTCGGAGAAGAAGTATGCAAGCTGTTGGCAATACGTTTATCAAACTGTCCTCAATCACCTTACTTGCGCTCAGCGTAAACCTAGTAGGTTGTCAGACTTTTAAGAACCTGACTGGTAAAAAAGACACCGATGCGGTAGAGACTGCCGAAAAGTCAGAGCAAGGTTACTATAACGACGCCATCGCTCAAATTGATAAAGGTCGCTACAACCAGTCTATCGAAGACTTGACCAATTTGCGCACCTTCTACCCTACTGGACAGTATGCTGAGCAAGCCCTGCTCGATATGATGTACGCACAGTATGCAAGTGGTAAGTTCGAAATGGCAGCAGCCAGCGCCGATCAGTTTATTCGTCTATATCCTTCTAACCCGCAAGTAAGTTACGCCTACTATGTACGCGGCGTGGCCAACATGGAAGGCTCATCAGAAGGTTTAAAGCTGTTCAAGCTCAATCAAGCGGAGCGTGACACTGCTTATTTACGCATTGCTTTTGCCAACTTCCAAGAGCTTATTAATAAATACCCTAATAGCCCTTACGCACCAGATGCCGCTCAACGCATGACCTTTATTTACAATCAGTTTGCGGAGAGCGAGATGAGCGCTGCTAACTGGTATATCGAGCGTGAAGCATATGTTGCCGCTGTAAACCGTGCAAAATGGGTATTTCAATACTACCCACTTAGTGAATCAATCCCAGAAGCCATCGCCGTTCTAGCTTATAGCAATGGTAAATTGGGTCTGACGGACTTGGCAAACGAGTACAAAACACTGTTGCAAATTAACTACCCGAATTGGCTGACCAATGACGGCCGTGTAAGATTAAAAACCAAACGTGATAGCACTTGGCTGAACAAAATAACCTTTGGAAAGCTTGGTCGCTCAAGCATGACCGACACATCAGCTGCAACTGGTCAATACAATGGCGCAACCAAGACTCAGATAATTCGTAACGCCAACCAATTAAGACTGCCAAGCGACAATGCTGCCAGTACTGCTCCAACCCGCGCGCCTGCAACCAGCATTGCTCCTGCGAGTAATAACGGTATCAATATAGGTTTAGGTTTGCCTGAAGCGACAACGGAACGAGTCACTAGCCAGTCAAGTGTCGGCTCTACAGCCAGAGAAGCGAACGTTGATCCACAAAACATCAATCCAACGCGCCGCACGACCCTACCTGAGGGTGAACGTGACAGTATTTTGCTAACCCCTTCCAACACTGATACAGATATGATGGATTAAGTCCGATTCTTTGAATGGATTTCACACCGTCTATTGCGCGTTATAAATAATAAGGTCAACATTCTGTTGGCCTTATTTTTCTATCGCTACTATTTCTCCATCACTACTTTATCGTCTGTGTCCCAACCTAATTGACCTATGGTAAACTGTTTTTTGTATGAGCATTCCTAACCATATTCTTGAGCAACTAAATAGCCAAGCTGACTTAATCAGTATTATTGGGCGTCATACTACGCTCAAACGAGCGGGAAACGAGTACAAAGGCTGCTGCCCTTTTCATGGCGAAAAATCGCCTTCTTTTTATGTCAATCCACAAAAAAACATTTATCACTGTTTTGGTTGCGGCGTCGGTGGCAATGCCATCAGTTTTTTGCGCGATTATGAGAGCTTAACGTTCATTGAAGCGGTGAATGAGTTGTCAAAACAAACAGGCATCGAAGTACCGCAAGAAGAGCAACAAAACGTCAGTTATCAGCGCAGTGCACCTAAACCTGCTACCCCGCCACCTGTGCCTAACCCGACTATAGCTCACCATAGCGTAAATCAAAATAGCGTAAATAACGATCACTTAAATCAAAGCAATGTAGCTCAGAATTCGCAAGCGTATGCAGATTCGCCTGCCTACGATGATAATAGTGGCTACGGGGATTATCCACCGTTAGGCGCTTATGACTCAGCGCCTTATCTAGCCGACTCGTATGGTTCAGAATATCAAAGCAGTAGTGATAACATCAGTGCCAATAGTGGCGACAACGGGTATCCACCTCAGTGGCTGACAGATAGTGATGAGATCACAGATCTGCACAGTATCAATAACCCTGCTGACGAAGATGGCAATTTATATGAGCTATTAGAGCAAATACAGCGGTTTTATCAGCACAATCTCACCACTCACCCTCATGCCAAACATTACTTTTTATCGCGTGGTATTACAGAAGAGATATTCGAGACCTTTGGTTTGGGTTATGCGCCATTCGGTTGGCAGCATCTCGAGCATCAGTTTCCGCAAGACATCGAGGGACTCAAAGCTCTAGGATTGGTGCGTCAATCAGAATCTGGGCGAGATTACGATCTCTTGCGTGATCGCGTGATCTTCCCCATTCGAGACAATCAAGGTCGTACCATTGGTTTTGGTGGACGTGCGCTCGACAACGAAGTAAAACCCAAATATATTAATTCCTCTGATTCTCCCGTTTTTCACAAGCAGCATGTGCTGTATGGCTACTATGAATCACGCCAGCAGCGCGCCAACAACTGGCTGGTGGTCGAAGGCTATATGGATGTGATCGCCCTTTACCAAGTGGGTATCTATGGTGCAGTTGCGTCCATGGGGACAGCGATTAATGAGAGTCAAATATCGCGACTGTTGACGCTCAATCCGACGTTGACCTTAAGTTTCGATGGCGATAGTGCCGGACAAAAAGCGGCTTGGCGTACGCTTGAAGTAGCCTTACCTGTATTGGCGGACGATAAAGAACTGCGGTTTTTGACCTTACCGAACAATCATGACCCAGATACTTTTATTAAAAGTCAGGGCAGCGATGCCATGCGTGAGCAGATCGCCAATGCCATGCCGCTGTCACAGTATATTTTTGCCTATTTGAGTGAGCGTTATGACTTAACGCTGGCAGAAGGTAAAGCCAAGCTGATGTCGCAAGTGCGCTCATTGACCACTGCTTTACCCAAAGGCAGTAGCTTTCGCTATCTACTTAATAACGATATTTATCAAAAGCTTGGCGGCAAGCGCAGTCAAAACGTTGAGGCAAAAGATGCACTGCTCGATTTTGATGGGGATATGACCATCAGTCAGCAGCTACAACTTTGTTTTTTGTTTCAGCCGCGGGCACTGATTGATGATCCTATCGACGTGATTTGGCAACGAGCTGGTATCAATGCCTTGCACTTACCTGCCCATATCAAACAAAAAGCGTCGCCTGATATCCTCCGTCCTGTAGCTTGGGAAGATTTAAAAGATACGGCTTTGATTGATATCGTCAGCACCATCAAACGATGTCTCAATTATTTGCCAAAAGATGCCAATGCTGCCGCGCATTTTGTTTTGTCCAATTTGAAATCAACCACCCAAGAAACGTTAAGCCGTAGTTGGGGCGGGTTTTATAAGACGTTGACGGCAAGGAACGTTTTGAGCTTGGATGAGCTGATCGAAAACTTGGTGATGCAGTTACTCAAACTGCATTTGCAAAAGAAAATGCAAGAGCTAATAAAGAATCCAGATCATATTAAGCTTGCGATTGTCCGTAAACAGTCTCAGTTATTAAATGATTGGTTACGTGCCCAGCAAGCGGAGCAGTCAGCGCAAATGGTCACTGTTCAATCTTAGCGCTTATATATAAATTGACTTAGCCATATCATTTTTGTCCTTATCTTATTTAGGATTGACTGTAGCCTTAATTTTTACTTCTAAAATGACAACCCTTTAAAAGTATCAAGACTGCCCCCACTATTAATAATTATGCCCAGTAGCGTGTACATCCTTTTTTGTTTTGCTGACGACCGATAAGCAGTAAAAGCAAATAATCAGCAAAAAATGGTGGGTAGGTATCACTACCTCGTGTTTGATTACAGCGGTCTGTGTTAAACTGTGTCGCTGTGTATTTGCAGCGTTGCTTGGTGAATGGCTATGCGCACCCACCGTTAAGCACGTTTTTATTATATTTTTTAGGAAATCGTTTTTTAGGCACTATTATTTTTATTTTTGAATAATATATTTTTAAACAGTGGTATTGTTTGGACCATGTTGTTTTGAAGCCTTTTTGAATGTTTAGCTGTTTTTAAGCAGTGTTTTGATCCTTTATTCATATCAACTCATTTTTGATATTATTGACAACCTCTACGCCCCATTTTGATCAATCGATTGATAAGATCAACGCGCCCAGCAAGCGATAGCGAGTCACAATATAAAAATGTCCGATGCAAGTAAGCGAGTATTTATGAACGATAAGTCAGTTTCTAAGTCCACATCTCAACTGGCCACCTTAATCCAGATGGGAAAAGAGCAAGGGTATCTCACCTATGCTGAGGTGAATGACCAACTGCCCGACTCTATTACCGAAAGCGATCAGATCGAAGATATTGTGCAGATGCTAACCGACGTTGGTATTAAAATCTTTGAATCTGCCCCCGATGCCGATGACATCTTGATGAACGATGATTCAAGTGATGACGATATGGCGGCGGATGAGGCAGCAGCCGTATTGGCTTCAGTTGAGACTGAGCCTGGTCGTACTACTGACCCTGTACGCATGTATATGCGTGAGATGGGTACGGTTGACCTACTCACCCGCGAAGGTGAGATTGCCATTGCTAAGCGTATCGAAGAAGGTATTCGTGATGTGCAGCATGCCATGTCATACTGGCCGGGTACGGTACAGTTCGTCCTTGATGAGTACCAAAAAGTACAAGATGGCGAGAAGAAACTCTCTGATGTCATCACTGGTTTCTTAGACCCTGAAACCGAAGAAGACAAGATTGCTGCTCAAGAAGCAAAAGAGGCGGCAAAAGAAGAGCGAGAGAGAATCAAAGAAGAGAAAGAAAACCCGCCTATCATCAAACCAAAAGCCAGTACCAAGGCATTGGCACTTGATGATGAGGATGAGGACGAAGACGACGTTGAGGACGAAGCTGAAGAAGAAACCAGCGGCATCGATCCAGAAGAAGTACGCTTGCGTCTAGAAGAGATCGAAAATTTATTTATCAAAGCCAAACAAGCCTTATTAGATTATGGCCGTGGTAGTGTCGAAGCTGATGACGCTTATGCTCTACTCGCTGAACGCTTTATGATGTTAAAGCTTAACAACCGCTTATCAGATCAAGTCATGGCTATCATGCATGACGTTTATGACGATGTGCGTAAGCAAGAGCGTCAAATCATGCGTTTGGTTATTCGTCGTGGTCGTATGCCGCGCGAAGAGTTCCGTAAAACCTTCCCAAGCAATGAAACCAACGTTGATTGGCTCATTGAGCGCATCAAAGGCAAGCCTGCGTTTGCTGGTACGCTAGAAAAAGTCACCGATGACGTTATCTTGTTACAACGTCGAATTCGTGACTATGAGCAGCAGCTCGACATGAAAATCCACGATATGAAAGATGTGGCTCGCCGTATGGCAGTTGGTGAAGCAAAGGCTCGCCGCGCTAAGAAAGAAATGGTTGAAGCCAACCTACGTCTGGTTATTTCTATTGCCAAAAAATATACCAATCGCGGCCTACAGTTCTTGGATCTGATCCAAGAAGGTAACATCGGTCTGATGAAAGCGGTCGATAAGTTTGAATATCGCCGTGGTTATAAGTTCTCGACGTATGCCACTTGGTGGATTCGTCAGGCGATTACCCGCTCTATCGCTGACCAAGCCCGTACCATTCGTATCCCTGTACACATGATCGAGACCATCAATAAGATCAACCGTGTGTCACGTCAGTTGCTACAAGAAATGGGCCGCGAGCCAACGCCTGAGGAATTAGGCGAACGCTTAGAAATGGACGAAGTCAAAGTCCGTAAAGTATTGAAAATCGCCAAAGAGCCTATCTCAATGGAGACGCCAATCGGTGATGATGAAGACTCGCATTTAGGTGACTTCATTGAAGACTCGACTATCTCAAGTCCTGTCGATGATGCAACATCAGCTGGCCTGCGTGAAGCAACTCGTGATGTACTAGGTAACTTGACTGAGCGTGAAGCGCGCGTATTAAAAATGCGCTTCGGTATCGACATGCCAACCGACCATACGCTTGAAGAAGTCGGTAAGCAGTTCGACGTAACCCGTGAGCGTATTCGTCAGATTGAGGCAAAAGCCCTACGTAAACTGCGTCATCCATCACGCTCTGAGCATCTGCGCTCTTTCCTTGAAAACGACTAATTTCTAGTAATCTAAATATAAAAGAGCCGAGTTTATCTCGGCTTTTTTGTGGGTGTTATAAAATCAAACCTAGATAAACTGACTATAGGTATTTCAACACGCTATTTAGATAAATTTTCATTACTTGTTAATAAAAACGTTACTGTTTTAAGGAGAAATAGGTAAACTATACCAGCTGTATTTTATCGACCGATGTTTTGAAAAATTAGCTATATTATCAGATAAATTCTATAGAGGATAAGTGATGAAGTGGACTGTATTGGTGTGTGCGTTACCCTTGTTGACCGCTTGTATGAGCATGAAAAATGTAAAAGAGTTACCAAGCGAGCTGATCTATCAGCCACCCGTATCAGGCACTAACGCAACGATTATGGGTAAAATGGAACCACGACATACCAAGCTTGTTGGTGATCGTATCGCCTATATCATGGAGATTGATGGTAAGCGTGTACCTAAAGATAAAAAAGAGACTTACAGCGATACTTGGGATAATATCTATCCGCTTACGACGGGTAAGCATACCTTGACCGTCACTTATCGCATGGCAGGGCACTATACTCTGCCTACTAAGATTATGTTTGATGCCAAAGCTAACACTAACTATCAGCTGGACTTCGCTACTGATATTGGTACTGCATGGTTTAGTAAAGACAGCTATGTCGACTTTTGGATCAAAGACAAAGCGACAGAAAAACCCGTGACCGAGGTGATGCGAACTGCGCCACCACCTGAGCCAAGGGTTGTTTCTTATCCTATTATTAGTAGTAGTAAGTAAATACTTTGATAAATAACTATATTAGAGTTTTTGTATAATTTATTGTCAGTACTTGGCACTTTGTTAATATTAATCAGCGAAATTTTGTCTTGCAATAGGCCTATTAGTCACGAAAGATTTTAAAATGTCAATCCGTTATATATAAACGGATATATTCGACTTAAAATTCTCTAATAACACTTTTTATTCTATTCTTGTAAAAATATCTTCTAAGCTTGCCGTAGGATTTTCGAATATATCTTCTAATGCACTAATCAATGAATCAACAGTAAAATCTTTAATAACTATTGAACTAGTACACCAAAAATAGTTATTAAAAACTGGTTCAACTGAATTCAAATAAAAGTCTATATGCTTGGTTGTAAACCCGCTCCCAAAGTATTTCTTATTATCGTAATACAGATTAAAATCAACCATTTCACAAAAATGATCACTAGTAAGTTCAAAATCCGAAGTTTCGATATGGAATAAGTCTGTTTGATACATCATATTATTTACCATATAAAGTTATTAATCTATTAATAACTGTTGATTGATTACCTTTTCCAGAATACCCTAAAATTTCCCAACTTGAACCGCTTTTTCTAGCATAAAGTCTTCCTCCATTGGCATGTCTAAACTCAGTAATACCATTGAATACCTTTGTGCCTACTCCAGGATTATTGTTGCCTTTACGAACCTGCTCTAACATTTGATTAATACCCTGACTTTCCTGTTGAGATAATTTTTTAGCTTCACGAAGTAATAAGGTGTCATTTTTTACCAAACTAGAGACTGTAACACACGTGTTATGAACCCAAACCCCATACGTACTATTACTGCCAGTTACAAAGTAAGTATTATCATTATTAACAGTCAAATTGTACGCAGATAAAGATTCTTCAGTTTGCCTAACACTTTGAACCACCTGCCACTGACCATCTTCAGATAATAACTTATAACCTGCTTTTAGATTGCTAGCATCTATCCACTGAGCGTTATTAATATTACCTTGATAGTTATGCCCTTCTGATGAAGATGGTAACGAATCACCTGTATTAACTTGAGTAAAGAAAGGATGGATTTTGTTAGAAACAATAGTTTGCGTATTGCCATTCTCATCTTCAATATTAATATATACGGTTTGACTATAAGCATTATTGTAATGCTGAGATACGCTTTGATAGGTCAACTTA
Source organism: Psychrobacter sp. AOP22-C1-C5 (assembly GCF_052378885.1). Classification (NCBI taxonomy): domain Bacteria; kingdom Pseudomonadati; phylum Pseudomonadota; class Gammaproteobacteria; order Moraxellales; family Moraxellaceae; genus Psychrobacter; species Psychrobacter sp. AOP22-C1-C5. Next base: position 71,495 of record NZ_JBQSYC010000001.1, read on the forward strand.
CCAGTTATCTCATTCTTGGACAATACCATATTACCGATTTGAACTTCAGAAATAGGCTTATAACCAGTAATCGTTTGAACTAACATATCTCCACGGAAAGAACATGTTTTAGCTACTTGTTTTGGTACCTCTATTTTTTTTGCCTTTGAAACAAACCTTGCTGCTTTTGCTGGTGGAAACCCTAATCCAACTAGAATTGCTGCTTTTTCTTTATCTGTACTAGCCTTATTATAATCTGCGTAAGATTGAAGAATACCTACAGGAGTAAGGACTATACCTACTGCGAAAGCATAAGCTTCTAATACACCTTCATTCAGGTTAGTATTATTTCCAAAATTATGATTATTTTTGACAGCTAAACTTGCACTATTTGCCGCTATATCAACGTCTACGTTTAGAAGAAGTGCAATAGCACCTGTTGTTAATTTCGATATATTCTCTATCCTATCCATTTCGTCAGGTGGTAATAGACCGAAAGAAAGAAATACTTCATCCTCTGCACTGGTAGCAAACTGCGCTATTGTTTCACCAACAGCAGCGCCAATAGCACCCGCATTGCAATCCTGCTTTTTGGCACTAGCGGTAGCACAGCCAACACCAGCAGCGACTAATTTGTGAGCCAAATTGCTCGCAAAGTCATCACCTTCGAAATCTTTTACAAACTTTCCGAACGTTTCAGCGGCAAATACATCAACCAATGCACCACGTAAGCTGTTTTTTAAAGCCTCTTCGAAGCTTGCACCATTAAGTGCCGCGTCAGCAACAGCATTGGTAACACCTGTACCGACACCGTTAGCAAGCTTTTGAGCAAAGGTGTCATTTACACTGCTACCAAGTCCTAATTTGGCACCTACACCTGCGGTTAACGCTGCAGTTGCCATATTGCGTATGGTATCGCTACTGGCCATATCTTTTAACGTTTTACTAATATCACCTTTATTATTAATAAGTGTAATAACTGCTTGCGTCTGCAAAGCAATACCAGCAGCATTGGTAGCTATCATGGATGCGGTAAGGCCGCTACCTGCTGGACCTGCTGCGATAGTAATAGCAATAGCGATTAAAGCTGCAGCCCCTGGCGTCAATCCTTCTTGCGTATAGTTCCAATTCTTTTGAATCAGGTCAACTTGTACCCAGTTGATATCATTGTTTTTATCAAGTGCTGCCAAATACTCATAACCCGGTTGTTTAGACAGATTGAGGGCGATTTTTCCTAGTTCTTCTGTGCCCTTTTGAATGCTAGCTTTAGCATCATTATTAACACTGACAGGAACGTCAATAGATACTTCTACTGGTTTACCGTTTGCATCTGTCATAGTCGGTGTTTGATTAAATTTAGGTAGGGAGGCCGTAGTCACAACACTGCCTTGGTCTACTGTCTTCATCCAAACCGTGCTTTCTTTTTCTTGGTTGTGAGTGGTTGTGATTTGATTAATGACAGTCGTTAATATGATTTTTGCATTAGCATCTGCGTATGTTCCAACACCAACTTGGATATTATCGCTATTTGAATTGAAGATGGCACCTTGTATGACTGTATTACCACCTGATTTGAGGTGAGTACTATCCGCAACCAATTTGGCAGGCAGTTGCGATAGCTCTTGTCTAGTATCGTTAGTATGCTCTTTGTTATAGCGAACGCCTAACCAGCTAGATTTTTTCTTAATATCAATAGTATTTTTATCAATATTTTCAACGGCATATATATATGAGGCATCACCAGCTTTCAAATTAATTTGGCCAGTAGATGCGTTGGCTGCTAGTTCTGAGCCGTAAACCCTAATATTACCGTCTGCATTTAAAGTAATATTATTGGCTTGAATGTCTGTAGTAACGGCATTGCTATTCTCAGAGGTCTTAGTGGTCGTCTTAGTTTTCTTTTTACCATACCATGAACGTGAGGTACTGGTGGCTTGAGAGCCGTCCATAAAGGCAACTTGTGAAGCTTCCAAGTTGATGTCACCTCGAGCAGCATCAATACGCACATCACCGTTCGTTGATTGAATGTCAGCGCTGTTTATATTCACGGCATTATTGTCAGTGAGAACTATTGAAGCTGAATTTAAAGGACGTCCACCTTGTGCCAGTATCTTTATGTCTTTATCTGCGGTAAGTTTCGGCTGATTAATGAGCTGATGATAAGAATAATTGGGTCCTGTTACCTTACCTGCTTTATTTACATCACCTTGCTGATAAATGTCTGCAAGCCCTGTGATACGAATACTGTCGTAGTTAATACCAATTGTCTTATCATTATCATCTTTCACTTCTACAGGTGCAAGATTGCCTTCTGCTGTAATAGTAATACCACCAGCGCTACTAGTTATTTCAGTGCCTTCAATTAATACGCCTTGCTTGGCAGTGATATTGATATCTTTGCTACCTGTTAATGAGCCAGTTTTGTGCTCGAACCCCGTTGATGCTTTTTTAGAGGTTTCGAGTGTTTGATTAAGATCGGCTATTAAAATTCTTAAGTCACTCTGCTGCGTCAAATAAGCTCCATACTCTTTATAAATAGTGCTTTCTATCATTCTAAGATATTGTGGACTATACTCCTTAATGAAACTTCTATCTTTCTGTAATACAGAAGCACAGTGGCTTTCTCCGCCACCAATCATGCCACCGTCCTCACATTGAAGCTTTACATGCCTCAGAAAGCCACGTGTTTGTGACTTATAATCTTCCTCCCATTTAGTATTATGAAATGACTGACTTAGCTCCGCTTTAGCCTTATCAATTTCAGCATTGATACTTTTAATCTTGTAAGGCGACACATAATTACTAAAACTGTTTTTAATAGCCTTTAACTCGACACTCCCATCAGTGGCAGTGATACTGATTCCAGCTGTAGTTACTGACTTGCCATCGACTAAAACGACATTACTTCCGCTAAATCCTTTCTTTGAAATGAGATCACTGCCTTCAATGACCACCTCTTTACCACTCAGATTGATATCACCACCAGCGGTTAGCTTCACTACTTTTTCAGAACCAAGTCCTTGCGTACCTTTATAGCCTTTTAGATAAAGCTGACCACCACGCGCCGCTAACGTTGCATCGCCTGCCGCTCCTAGAGTGACTCTAGTTGGATCAACGGTTAAGGTACCAGCGGCACTACTAATAATTAGATCACCGTTTAAAGTATTGGCAACTCTACCATCGCTTAGTTTGGTCGTATTTTTTGCAAGTTTTGCATTGCCTGTGGCATTGATATTTGTATTGGTGTTTAAGCCAATTGTACTACCGGAATTTATGATGACAGCGCCGCCAGTTATGCCTGTATTCTGATATGGCTGCCCCTCAATGCTATTTATCGAAACGATTTCATCTGCATGCAGTATTGTATCGCCTGCTATATGTTTTAAGCTATTACGCCACTTTGGTGTTTCCTGAGTCCCTACATTTTTGGCATAGCGCTCACCATTAGTGATTAACTGATTTTTACTATCAATTGTGAGATGTTGGCCAGAACTGATATCACTATTGTTTAAGCGCATTAAGTTGCCAGACTTCATCGTAGTTGATCCGACAGATTTAGTTTGACTGTCTATCACATTTAAATGATTGGCTGCATCTATGACTAGGCCGTTACCTGTCGTACCAGTTGCTGATAGCTCAGTACCTACAATATTGATATCGCCATCACCAAAGGTATTGTCCACACCTTTATCACTTTTTACAGTGCCTGCTGCTGTCGTTTTTAGCGCAATATTTTGCGCTACGATCTTGGGCGCTTTTGTTATCGTAATGCCTTTGTCTGCTTGGATAGTTAGATCGTTCTTAGCACTTATAGTGTGATTCTGATTTAAAGCAATCACCCCTTTATTCGCAAATTGGATATTGCCATTGATATTTTTGTCAACGTTGGTGCTAGCGCCTGTCGTGGTGAAATTAAGATTGCTTGATAAGCTATAACTTGAGCCTGCATTCAAAAGCATAGCACTGCCTTTAAAATCGGTATCTTTATGTCTCTGTAGTCCCGTACTATCCAAAATCAATACGTCGGCTGCCGTAAAAGTGTTTTGCTTGGTGCTGACATCATAATTGTTAAAAGCAACGCCTTCAGCATTTTTATCTAAGCGAGCGTTACTATAGATAGCCTGCTTGCTCTGTAGATTTAAGTTCTTTCCTGAGTCAATGCCAGTATCAATGATGGTTAGATACTTATCACTATTGACAGAAATATTGCCAGTATTCTTCAACTGACTGCTTGTAATATCCGTTGTTCCTTTAGACTTTGTATTGATACTACCTATTTGCTTGCTGTCTTTATTAACAGTAGTAAGTTGAGTAGCGGTTAGATTTTGTCCAGATTCAATCGCAATATTGTCTGTTGTGAGTTTGCTATTACCTACAATACTCACATCACCTGTAGCCGCTAATATCGTGCTATTCGCATTAGTATTCAGCTTATTGACATTTAGTGCCGCTTGATTTGCTATAGCAGTAATTGCACCTTTGGCACTATTTAAATTACTATTGGTAATCGTTGTATCTTTACCTTGGCTATTGATATAAATACCTTCGTTGGCATTGGCAGTCGTATTGAGTACCGTTGCTTGCTTACCTTGAACAATAAGCTGCTTACCAATATTAGTGGGTTGGCTTATATTTTTTAGGTAGGCCAGTTCTCCAGCTTGCATAGCAGCGTCGTTAGTGACTACAATGCTACCGCTGTTGTCGATAAGAGCATTACCACCTGCTTGTAAGATAAGATTCTCAGCTTTTGATATAGTGGTGCCTGAGCTAACGGTGGCATTACGATTAGCGCTAATGGTCAAGTTTTTTACAGCACTTACTTTACTGTTGTTACTAATGGTCGTATCAGCGATACGAGAATTGATATAGACATCACCGCTCCCAGCGACCGTCGCATTGTCAACCGTAGTACCACTTTTTGAGCTGATGTTTAATGCGGCAACGCCCACAGAAGTGCTACTAGTGTCCAAAAGACGTACATAACGATCGGCATCAATAGAGACACCGCCGTTTGATGCGATAGCGCTTTTACTATCGACTATCGTATCTAGGGTTGAATGTGTATAGATATTAGTTTGATCATCAATATTTTTATTACGAATATCTGAGATGTTTGATACTTTTAGAGTACCCCCAGCATCGATACGTATAATGTCTGGCATCAATTGTACGGCTGTTCCTGCACTATTCTTTCTAATAAGGCCTTTATTAAGGGTAATATCTTTATCGGCTTGCATATCAATCATGCCATAGCTGCCAATGGTGCCACTATGCTCAATACTCCCTGTCGTGCCTGTGGCATTGATACTCAATAAACTGGTCTGTGCTTTGGTAGTCTGTATAGCACCTGTGTTCTCAATCTTGCCTGAATTGGTCAGTACAATCTGCTGAGTGGCGTTGATAGTACCGGCGTTTCTAACACCTAAGCCGTTCTCCGTACCGACTAGATTGATAGAGCCTGCGTAGATACCACCAAGCGTACTGACATCGACTGCCAATGTCGGTACAGTGCCTGTCCCAGTGATTTTAGTCGCTTCGCCCGTGTCGTAATCAACAGTATTACTACCACTAACGATATTGACATCTTGATTGGCATGAATTTGACCATTGATTGTCACCGCCCTTGCTAGGACATCTACATAATTGGCTTGGTTTTTGTTTTTACCATCATATAGATCACCACCTAATGCATTGCCTGTCGCCGCATTATCAAACTGAATCTCACCTTGCTTGACATCAAACCCCGTTAGATTGCCAGCACTGTCAATCTTAGGTTTGCCAGTCGTTAGGGTTGCTTGATTGGCATTGATAAAGCCGCCACCTTGTATTTGCAAACCTGATGGGCTGGCAATGATGACGTCTGCGCGCTGTCCTGCAATCTCAAGATTGCCTTGAAACTTGGTTGGAGCGCTACTACGGACTTCGTTCAAGATAGTATTGGCAGCGGTTTTAGCCAGATATTGGTTGCCTGTGATAGCGCCTGCTAATTGGGTGTTCGCGACACCTATACTGTTGTTAAGTATAGCGCCATTAGACCCGATATCGAATTGGTTATAAGTGTTGTGAGACAAGCCGTTGCTGTTAGGGGTGCGGATATTAACAATAGGCGTGCCATTGGTTGCTTTTAAGAGTGCCGCTCGTTGGGCAGCTGGGACATTGCTAGCCGTATTTTGTATTTGGCTATTGGCGGCCTGAACCTGAGTGTAGATCATGCTTTGACAGCATAAAATTGCGACAGCCAAACGGCTATATGATAATTTTGTGCCTGATTGCGACTCTGATTTTATAGCGGTAGACTTCTTACTACTACCATTGCCCGCTGTCTTATTCTGGCTTTTCGTGATTTCACTTACGACCATGAACATCCCACGGGCTTTATTAAACACTACTCTATAGCATTGCTTGTTCATCTCAGGATCGCTCTTAAAAGTTGATAAATGTCAAAAAATGTAAGCGATTGTATCTATAAACTATTGTAAAGACTAGCGTTTTCTTCACAAATTTATAAGTTTTTTTAGATTTACTTAAAGTCTATTATTTTGATAGAAAAAGTGGGGGTCCAAATACTTATCTAAAAACTTTATATTATATAAAACATTGATTTTTATATTCTTTTATTATTGATGTTATAAATTAGTATGTGACTAGAGGGTTGGGCAAAAACTATAGACAATGCTGAAAAAACTGGCCACTACTATTATAATGGCCAGTCTTCTAGCTTGATTAGGACACTAATAGGCTCTATGAATATTTACCTAGCAAAAATCTAGTTGTAGATAGTTACTCTAAAACCACCAGTGGTGTCTTTATCGATGGACCGAGGCGCTTGGAGCCCTCTACCAATAAAGCCATCTATGCTTATATTACTTGCATATAGACGGGCACCGAGACTGGTGCTCATAAGATACTTCCCTGCTAGATACTGAGCACTGTCGCCACCAACCCAGCCTTGATCTAAGGTCACGTATGGCATCATGGTCACTTGACCCGTTAGCGGTACGATACGAGCGACTTCTTGTTGTAACAACATGCCATTTTCGCCTGACAGGCTCTGATCGTCGCTAAGCCCTTTAGTCGTGTACCGCCCGCCAATACTAAATCTATCCTGAGGGATAAGGGACTGCGGACTATATTGTCCGCGCCATTGAAATGTGTATTGGTAAGAAGATTGATCCACGTTAAATGGATGGCTTAAACTTACTTGGGCGTTCCAAATACTGGGCTGAGAGGTGGCCTCACTAATATAGCTTTCAGGTGCATCTATAGCCGATAATGCACCTGTCCCTTTTTGATATTGCAAGCTTGCTGTCATATCGCCTAAAGAGGTTTGGCGCTGATGCTCAATACCTGCCTTCCAGCCAGAGGTACGACGTCTTTGTACTTCAATTTCTTGGTCATCAAAATAGTTTTTTGAATTTTTATGATAGCCCTCTAAGCTGGCACTGGTTTTAGAGTAACGGTCTCGATGAATCAGCCTTTGTAGCCCAACCGAGCTTTGATTGGACTTACCTTTGTAGACGATGTCTTGGTTAAGACCCGCTAAGGTTTGATTAAAGTCATAGTCACTATAAAGCAATTGCAGTTGCCATTTTTTATAAGGGTAACGGTAGTTGACATAGAGACTATTATTATTAGAAAGCTGGTCTATGTCGTTCCAAGGATCTATAGAGTGGGTATAAGATAAGCTTAACGCATCATTCGCACTCAAAGGATTATCAATACTGGTGGTCAATGTGCCTTGGTACTTACCGGTGTCTTCATTTCCGGAGTCATCTATACTGAGTTGCCATTGTATGGGCGTAGTGCGTTTTTGAGCGACGACTAAGTCGCTACTGCCGTATTGCTCATCATCACTAGTATTGATGCTAGGTATAATATCAATATTTGTAATCGCCGATTGAGGCAAGCGAAAGTTCTCTAAACTGGTTTCAATGTCCCTTAGATTGATGAGATCGCCTTCTGAAAGCGTGAGCGCATTACTGATATTCGTTTTTGGGTGACCGTCTTCAGATCGCCATACCTTATGGAGTCGTCCTGGTATAATAGTGATGTTAAGGACACCACTTGTTAGATCTTGAGGTGCAATAGTCGCTTGAGTGGTGATAAACCCTTGTTTGATCAGCTCGTTTTGGACATTTCGCATGGCATAATTCAAGCCCTGCTGACCAATGCATTTGCCTAATATAGATCCTTGCCCATACTTTATAGGTCCCAAGATAGTAGCAAACTCTTTTTTAAGCTGCGATTCATCAGGGAGCTGAAGGCTGACTTGATTGATATTAAAGCAAGGGGTTTCACCAAGTGGTGGTTGTTTTAAGCTAGTGTCTAACGTGGGTTCACTGAGATTGACAAACGGTTTAGAGGTTTTATCCTCAAAATTTTCAAGCCGCTGCTGATATTGATTGTATTGTTGCTGCTCTATTTGAGTAAGGTCAGATTGAGCGTAGACGTGACAGGTCAGGCCACCTAAGCTGCATAATTGAATAGTTGTTATCAAAACAGGTTTTAGATGGTCAGCTAATAACATATATTTGTCTATAATAGAAAAGTAAACAATAATTGTATATTATTTATAACTTTTTTTATATTTTTTAATTGAGCGTTTTTAGATAAATTAGAATAGTCTTTTAGTATCATTACGTAAAATATATACACCCACCGCTAGGAAACTGACATGATTGTTCGGCAGCAACCCCACCCTTTCAAAATATTTTTCGCCTTTCGCGGTTCAATCATTCCAAAAATCTATCCGCAGGTTCTACTGGTTACTGTCCTCAGCACTGTCATCACAATTATTCAACATTGGGTCCCCGACTCCTTTCCTTATTATGGTACGGCAACTTTTACTTTATTAGGAATTGCTTTATCGCTGTTTCTAGGATTTCGGAACAATGCAAGCTACCAGCGTTGGTGGGAAGCACGAGGACTCTGGGGACAGTTGGTGTATGATTCGCGCAGCCTAACCCGCCAATTGCTCTCCTTTATAGATGACAAAGACGAGACTGGACATAATTCACAGAAAAGTATGGTGCATTTGACCATCGCCTTTGCTCATGCTGTACGCCACAGGCTGCGTGGTACTGAGCCTTGGCAGGATATCGAACGCTTCGTAAACCCTATCCATCACGTCAGCATGCGCCAAGCGCACAATTTGCCCGATTATCTCATGCGTTTGATGGGTAAACAGCTTGGGGATATTCGGCGTCAGCAGCTGACGTCAGAGCACATGGTACAAAATATGGACGAACGTTTGACGTCTATGACTATAGTACTGGCGGCCTGCGAGCGCATTCATAACACACCACTACCTTTTGCTTACATGCTATTGGTGCATCGCACGACCTATCTATACTGTATCATGCTGCCTTTTGGCTTGGTGGCGTCACTCGGCTGGGCGACGCCATTAATCAGCGCGGTGATTGCCTATACCTTTTTTGGTCTTGATGCGCTGAGCGAGGAGCTCGAAGAGCCATTTGGTTTGGCAGCCAATCAACTGCCCTTGCTGGCATTATCACGCACCATCGAAATCAATCTATTAGATGCCTTGGGAGAAACAAGTATTCCAACTGATATCGCGCCTATAAAAGGTTATTTACCGTAATCGTGTGATATGGCCCGTTGCACTGTTAACTCTCTAAGCCGTCACAGCACTTGAATAATCTCACATATGCCATTATAAAGAGGAAATAAAACAACTATCCTTAATAAAGACACCAATCTGAGCGCTGGGTTCTTAAAAACTGAGTATGTCTCAATATTTTGGCGTTATTAAAAGCAATATTAAGTGCGGTAGTTTATTAATTAATAATCCTACAAAAGTGAGGCAGCGTTATGAGCGATGATCCAAAAGACAATGACCAAAATCCGGCAAATAAAAGATCGGTTAATGTGACTGAATTGGCAACCAACCAAGCAACTTTAAAGGGCAAAAAGACTGATATCCAAAACCCTGAGCTTTGGGATTTCCCAATGAACTATCCTTTGAGTATCATTGGTCACGAAGGAGAGCATGAGAGCTTACTCAATGAAGTAAAGCTTATCTTGGGCAGTCAGTTCCCAGATTTTGATTTGGCCTCTATCGAAGTTAAACCGTCTAGAACGGGACGTTTTCACTCAGCACGCGTCAATCTATACTTAACGGCGGCCGATCAAGTAAATGTGCTTTATGCCTCACTTGATAATGCCAAAACCGTACGTATGGTTGTCTAAATATACAGCGCTTGTTTAAAAAACGTCAGTCCCTCTTTGTCCAAATCGTCACTCATATGGGTGGCGATTTTTTGTGGTTTGATGTACAATCTGCGCCCTCATTATTGCCGTCATCACGCGCTTTATCGGTCGATAATTTGTGAGAGAATAAAAAGCAAACGGCTAGCCAATTTTTACAAAAAATTTATTATTTTTCTGTTTTGCGCTTAACCCTTATCCCATCGTCCTTTGCCAAAATTTGGACACAGCACAACCTCGCAGCAACATAGTTTTACCCTAAAATCAATATAGTATTTTCAAAATTTTCCCGCTATATTGTGCCTACCTAATAACAAACACGCTATATGTAGTACTCAGTGATTTTAACCATCACCATGAGTAGTGGTAGCTTTTTGCCTAAAAAAACTGGCTGCCACAACCAAGCATTGTAGCGTTATAAAGAATGCTTGCCGAGTATGACTCGCGCAGCATCACTATAGCAATCCACTTAAGAGGGTAACATGACACATATTGATAAAATCCAAGTAACCAAACGTGATGGACGTTTAGAACCTATTAATTTAGACAAAATTCATAAGGTTATCGCGTGGGCCGCTGATGGTTTAGAAAATGTGTCAGTATCACAAGTTGAGCTAAAGTCGCATATTCAGTTTTATGAAGGCATCAAGACTCGCGATATCCACGAGACCATCATCAAGTCAGCAGCTGACCTTATTTCTGAAACGACGCCTGACTATCAGTATCTAGCGGCACGTTTGGCGATCTTCCATCTGCGTAAAATTGCTTACAATAGATTCACGCCACCGCACCTTTATGATCACGTCAAAAAACTGACAGACGCTGGCAAATATGATGAGCATATCTTGGCTGATTACAGCCGTGCCGAATTTGATGAGCTAGAAGAATACCTCGACCACTGGCGCGATATGAATTTGGCTTATGCAGCCGTTGAGCAAATGGCTGGCAAATACCTTGTCCAAGATCGCGTGAGCAAAACCGTTTATGAAAGCCCGCAGTTCTTATATATGCTCGTTGGTATGTGCTTGTTTAGCCGTTATGAGAAGTCAGAGCGCATGAACTATGTCAAACGCTTCTATGATGCGACGTCAGAGTTCAAAATCTCGCTACCAACGCCTATCATGTCAGGTGTGCGTACGCCATCTCGTCAATTTAGCTCGTGCGTATTGATCGAATGTGGTGATAGCTTAGACTCAATCAACGCCACCACCAGCGCCATCGTGCGTTATGTGTCGCAGCGCGCTGGTATCGGTATCAATGCAGGCCGTATTCGCGCCCTTGGTAGCCCTATCCGTGGCGGTGAAGCACAACACACTGGTTGTATACCATTCTATAAACTGTTCCAAACTGCGGTTAAATGCTGCTCTCAAGGCGGCGTGCGCGGTGGTGCAGCGACATTATTCTACCCACTATGGCATTTAGAAGTTGAGTCACTATTGGTACTCAAAAACAACCGCGGTGTGGAAGACAACCGTGTCCGTCACATGGACTACGGCGTACAGTTAAACAAAACCATGTATACCCGCCTGATCAAAGGCCAAGATATCTCGCTATTTTCACCAGGTGACACGCCTGGCTTGTATGATGCGTTCTTTGAAGATCAAGACAAGTTCGAAGAGTTATACACCAAGTATGAAAATGACCCTGCTATTCGTAGCCGTCAAATCCCAGCGGCAGACTTGTTCAGCCTAATGATGCAAGAGCGCGCCAGTACGGGTCGTATCTACATCCAAAACGTCGACCATTGCAACACCCACAGCCCATTTGACGCGACGGTTGCGCCGATTCGCCAGTCAAACCTATGTATGGAAATCGCCCTACCGACCAAGCCACTTGATAACATCAATGACGAAGAAGGCGAAATCGCGCTTTGTACGCTATCAGCAGTCAACTTGGGTAAAGTCGAAAACGTCAGCGACATCGAAGAGCCAGCTGAGCTAATCGTGCGTGCGCTTGATGCCCTGCTCGACTACCAAGACTATCCCGTCAAAGCGGCTCAAAACGGCAGTATGCGTCGCCGTACGCTCGGTGTGGGCGTGATTAACTATGCTTATTACTTGGCTAAGAATGGCGTGCGCTATTCAGATGATAGCGCGCTTGGTCTGACGCATCAGACGTTTGAAGCATTGCAGTTCTATCTATTGAAAGCGTCAAACAAATTGGCAAAAGAGCAAGGTGCGTGCCCTGCCTTTAATGAGACGACGTACTCACAAGGTATCTTGCCGATTGATACGTACAAAGCCGACTTGGATAAAATCTGCCAAGAGCCGCTACATCTCGATTGGGAAACGCTACGTGGCGAGATCACTGAGCACGGTCTGCGCAACTCTACCCTAACCGCCTTGATGCCGTCTGAAACCTCAAGTCAGATTGCCAATGCAACCAACGGTATCGAGCCACCACGTGGTCTGGTCTCTATCAAAGCGTCAAAAGATGGCATCTTAAAGCAAGTCGTGCCTGAGATCGATAAATTAAAAGATCAGTACGAGTTACTATGGCAAATGCCAAACAATGACGGTTACCTAAAACTGGTCGCCATCATGCAAAAATTCGTTGATCAAAGTATCTCTGCCAACACCAACTACGATCCAGTTCGTTATGCAGGTGGCCGTGTACCAATGAAGATACTGCTAAAAGACTTGCTAAACGCTTATAAGATGGGTGTGAAGACGTTGTACTACCATAACACGCGTGATGGTGCGAACGATGCGCAAGCGGATATGGAAGATGATTGTGCTGGCGGTGCATGTAAGATTTAAGACATTGATGAATGGCGGGTTTGGCTCTTGGGTTAAGCTCGCTGTTTAGTTTTTTATTACTTGGTACATTGAGCAGTTCTATAAGCTAAGCTATTTATCTCTGAACCTATATATAGTGCAGATCAAGGACAAGATTAATTATGGACAAGAAAACAGATGTACTAAATATATTAGAAGAAGCTTTATGTGAATTAGAATCAAAGAAAGGAAATATTTCCACAGCTGTCCAAAAACTAGCAAGGGCATCCTTGATGCTAGGCGAAGATGAAGTGTATGCTTGGACACAATTGCAGTTAGGAAATGTTCAATACACAGCTATTTTAGCCAGCCTTTTTAAAGTTATTAACGAAACTCCAAAAGAAGATGGGGCCGTTCAATTAAAAAAAGATAAATATAAAGATATATTTGAGAGCGCAAATAAAATAAATATCTATTTTAGTGGTAGCAACGATATAAATGAGTTATATGGTTATAAAGCTAATGAAGGTGCCGGAGGCTTAAATTCTGTTGTATTAATCGAACAGATAGCAGAACGCTTGTTAAAACTAAAAAAAGGCAATGATGGTACACATTATATTTATAATATAAATGCTCATTTATCTTATATCAACAAATATTGCTACTCCTACATTTCATCCTTAATCGATAAATTAAAATATTCAGGTACTATTAAAATTAGTTTTGACATACTAAAAGAAGCCGTTGACGATAAATTTTTAGAAATAGATCCTGAGCTAGCAGAACAGATGATGTTAGCATTCAAATCGATTTCTTCTGATAATAAGGAAGAATGGTCACAGGCACTAACTACTTGTCGACGTTTGCTAGAAAGCTTAGCTGACAATCTTTATCCAGCTAACGATAAAGTTATCAATAATAGAACATTCAAACAAAATCAATATGTTAATCGTTTATGGCAGTTTATGCATGAAGCTATACAGTCAGATACGAATAAAACTTTAGCCAAAGCTCATGTTGATTATCTTGGATCGTGGTTAGAAAGAAATAATAAAGCTACTAATAAAGGAGTTCATGATGAGGTCACTCAATTAGAAGCTACAAAGTTTGTTTTCCATATATATCTTATGCTAGCAGATTTGTTGGAATATTTAGATAGCTCAGTCGTTTCAAATGCAAAGCCACATACTAAAAAAGTTACCATCGATGAACTTGAGGCTTTGCTAAATATCAATAGAAATATAGCTAAAGATATAATTAAGGCACGAGTTAAAAATGGTGGTTTAACTTTAAAGCAGCTCGGCGAAGTATCTGGTATAGGGAACAAAACTTTAGAAAAGGCTAAAGAAGTTATAGAGTTTTAGCTAAAAACATTTCGCCTTTACCGCTATAATTAAAACACAGACAGAACTAAAATGACGGAGGTCATGTGCAATATACCGCAATCATCAAAGACGGTGGTTTGTTTATCCCTAACGTATTTTCAGACCTAAACGATGGTCAGGCGCATGTTGTCCAAGTCACTGTCGATATCGACGACGTTCGTCAGCAGTTAAGTTTAGATACTCAGCCAAAGACAGACGCGCCAAGAGTACCTAAAAAACAGGTAAAAAAGCAGACTAAAAAAGAAGTACAAAAAGCCGTGGAAAATGCTGACTTGGGTACACTGCGCAAGAGCGCGCTTGATGAATTAGAGGCATTAGATGATAGTGAGCTGAGCGAAATTTTCAAAGCGTATATGAACGATGGACAAGAATCATCACAGATATCATTAGAGAATCTATAATATCGTCGATACATTCAACCCAGTATTTTTACAGCAGCATTTTTAACATTTACATTAATAACCGTATCACTTATAAAGGCAGTCCCATGACTTACTCGATTTTTTCTCAAACGCCAAACAATGCCCTAACAGAGCCGATGTTCTTTGGTCAGCCAGTCAACGTGGCACGCTATGACCAACAAAAGCATCCGATCTTTGAGCAATTGATTGAAAAGCAGCTGTCTTTTTTTTGGCGTCCAGAAGAAGTTGATGTGTCACGCGACCGTATGGACTTTAGTAATCTATCATCCCACGAGCAGCACATATTTTTGAGCAACCTCAAGTACCAGACCCTACTCGACTCTATCCAAGGTCGCAGTCCAAACGTGGTGTTATTGCCACTGGTGTCTATTCCTGAGCTTGAGACGTGGATTGAGACGTGGTCGTTTTCTGAGACTATTCACTCACGCAGCTACACGCACATCATTCGCAATATCGTCAATGACCCAAACCTTATCTTTGATGACATCATGCGAAACGAGCACATCTTAGAGCGCGCTTCTGATATTGCTCAGTACTATGACGAGCTGTATCGCAATTCACAGCTATACAGCTTGTACGGCGCTGGCACGCACACCATCAATGGCGAACAAGTTACCGTAGATTTAAGATCACTGAAAAAGCAGATGTACTTATGCATCATGGCCGTCAACGTCTTAGAAGCCATTCGTTTTTATGTTTCATTTGCTTGCTCGTTTGCCTTTGCTGAGCGCAAATTGATGGAAGGCAATGCCAAGATCATCAAACTGATCGCTCGTGACGAAGCGCTACATTTGACTGGTACGCAGCATATGCTTAACCTTATGCGCAATGGCCGTGACGATCCTGAGATGGTCGAGATTGCCGCAGAGTGTTATGAAGAAAGTATTGAGATATTCCGTAAGGCCGCCGAACAAGAAAAAGAATGGGCAGGCTATCTGTTCAAAGACGGCTCGATGATTGGACTAAATAAAGACATTCTTTGCCAGTATATCGAATACATCACTAACTTGCGTATGGAAGCGGTCGGCTTGCCAGCGGCATTCCCGAACTCAAAATCAAATCCGATTCCGTGGATCAATACGTGGTTGTCTTCTGATAATGTGCAAGTCGCGCCGCAAGAGACAGAAATCAGCTCGTACTTGGTTGGTCAGATTGATTCTGACTTATCAGACAGCGACTTTGATGACTTTGAGCTGTAACAGTTTTAAGATTTAATAGTAGCTGTAATAACAAAGACATATCCCAATAGGATCAACACTATGACTTGGGTAATGACCAGTAAAAAACAGTTTTACTTACATGATGATGAAAGCCTGCTCGATGGGTTGCTACGCACAGGACACGAGGTAAATTATCAATGCCGCGAGGGATATTGTGGTAGTTGCCGAGTCAAGCGCATTGCCAGCTCGCACACCATTGATTATCCCTTTATCCCGCTTGCCATGATTGAGGATGACGAAATCCTCCCTTGCTGTTGCCGTGTGCAAGGGGTTGTTTACATCAATCATGAGCTTACCGTTAAGTAATTGCCTATTTGTAAAGACAAGCCCCTACTTATTAAAACAAACATTAAAAAAGCGCGCTACCTGTCAAGATAGCGCGCTTTTTGTTGGATAAGATTGATCTTAAAGAGACATAACACCGTCATCATAATGTGGCGCTAAAACAATTTTTTCTAACACCACTACATTCATTTTGTATTAGGCAATTACTGAGGTGCGCCGCCATTTTCAAACAATTTTAGTAACTCTTCACGCATGCGGTCACGCTCTGCCTCTGACATCATGGGCACTTCTTGCTGCTCACCTTGTATACTTGGTTGACCCATACTACCATCTTGCATCATGACGACGGGACGTTCAAGCGGCTCTTGTACTGGACGCTCTTCTAATAATATCTCTACTTGCGCGTTTTTACCTTGACGCAATATTTGTGCATTCAGTTTAGTATTGGGCGGTTTACGAGCGACGTACTGAATCAGTGTATTGGCATCTGTCATCTCAACACCATCAATGGTGAGAATAATATCACCAACGCGTAATCCACTCTTAGCAGAAGGACTTCCCTCAATCACGTTTAAGACTTCTACGCCTGTGGACGTTTCAAGCTGCGTCGGATCACGCAATTGTGATTGTATCTCGATACCCAACCAACCACGACTCACTCTACCATCTTTAATCAGCGCATTCATAACCTGTTCAACGATAGAAGTAGGAATGGCAAACCCAATACCCATAGAGCCACCAGAACGTGAGAAAATCACAGTATTGATCCCAACCAGCTCACCATAGGCATCTACCAGTGCGCCGCCTGAATTACCAGGATTGATCGCTGCATCCGTTTGAATAAAGTCTTCGAACTTATTGACACCAAGGCCAGTACGACCAGTCGCTGAAATAATACCTTGCGTCACTGTCTGTCCCACACCGAATGGATTACCAATCGCCAAGGCCAGATCACCCACCCGAATAGGATCTTCACGGAAGCCAAGCGGCGTCAATCCTGTCATATCTACTTTAATAACCGCCAAATCACTGTCTGGATCTGTACCGATCACTGTAGCACGGCTTTTACGACCATCATTGAAAGCCACGGTGATCTCATCCGCTTTTTCAATCACATGAGCATTGGTGACGATATAACCGTCTTCCGACACAATCACGCCAGAGCCTAAATTGGTATTGCCTTGCTCTTGTGATGGGCCACCATGATACTCAAAAAACCGGCGCAACACTGGATCATCCATATAAGGATGTTCTGCCATCGTTTGCGTGGTATAGATGTTGACGACCGACTGCGATGCACGGGCGACCGCATTATGATAAGAAGAAATAGGTGCTGGTGTATCGCTGATAGGGGCTGATGCTTGCTGTTCGGCAGCCGTAGTTCTCGGCGGCTCCCACGCATTCTTAGACGTCGACTTCATACTCATAAACAACCAGATAAATGCTGCAATCACTATTAGCAATAAAATCCAAGGTAACCACTTTATTAAAGATGCCTTGTTATTGGTGTTCCGAGATGGCGACATATATAACCTCTATGAATTTGATACAAACAGACGAAAATAAATTAAGTAAAAAGAATAACTCACTCAATACAACACATCAAATGCAAACCAGTGGTCAATGCCATCCAACTCAATGATGGATGCCACATTAAACAGGCTCACGTATGTAAATTATAACCGTCAACACCGCCAAATTGTAACGTATCGTGTACCATTTCAGTTATTACCCTTATCTACTCTTTTGCAGCGTCATGATAAACTGACGGTTCTAAAAAAATCATGCAGACTCTACCACATGCAACTATTGTGCTTCTATTATTTAGAATGAATTACATAAGGAGAATAAAATGACTGCCAATTCTGTCTCAACAGACACTTTTTCTAAGGCTATTAGCGTACAAAAGCTAACGCAATTTTGCGACGACTACTTGTCAGCAAGCGCATTTAAAGACTACGCACCAAATGGCTTACAGGTAGACGGTGGACGACCCGTTCAGCGTATTGTCACAGGTGTTACTGCTTGTGAAGCGTTGATTGATGCGGCTATCGCTGTCAATGCAGATACCATCATGGTGCATCATGGGTACTTTTGGAAAGGTGAATCTGACACCATTACGGGTATGAAAGGTCGCCGTATCCGTAAGCTGATGCAACATGGCATCTCTATGATTGGTTATCACCTGCCCCTTGATGCGCATCCAGTAGTCGGCAACAATGCCAAACTCGCTGAGGCGCTAAACATGAAGGTTATTGGCGCGCTCTATCCTAACGAGTCCCATCCTGTAGGCAATATCGCCACCTGTGTGCCGCAAAATGCTGACAGCCTTATTGCTCAAATTACCAAAGCTTTAGGGCGTACACCGTTAAATATCTCTGCCCATTACAATCATGCTGACCCTGCTGCTAATGCGAAAGGCAATGATAAGATCATCGAACGCGTTGGTATTTGTACGGGCGGCGCACAAGATATGATTGAACAAGCGGCAGTTATGAACTGCGATGCCTTTATTTCTGGAGAAATATCAGAGCGTACCACGCATATTGCTCGTGAGCTTGGCATTGATTATTTTGCTTGTGGTCATCATGCGACAGAACGTGGCGGTATTCAAGCATTAGGCGATGTTATTGCTGAGCAATTTGGATTGCCTGTGATGTTTATTGATATTGATAATCCTGCTTAATAATGGAATTACCATGTCGCGTTTTATCTCCATTTTTAAACATCTTAGTTAAACTAAAAAAGGTCATTCTTCTTATAGCAATTGTTTTTTATTGTTTTCTCTTTACTAACTGTATAGAAAACAAGACTGTTTCTAACCGTCTATGGCTCGATTGTTAAGTTTTATCGCTGGTTTCTTAAATATACTTGAATAATGCAACCTATATCTGCATATTACTTCCTGAACAAAGAACGTCTTGTCATGAGACTTCCCATTTATTATAGCTTCCGGTTATGGCGCTTTAATACGGGTAAACATCTAAAATCTCATTGCTTTATACATATCGTCTTATACGATTAATGAGATTTTAGACTGATTACCCATCGGTTTATTCTGCTGCTAATCTATTTTAACAGTACGATATGCCTTCATTTTAGCGTCTCAATAGTGGTTTTACACATATGGATAGGTAGACAGTTTTACTACCTGCTGTTTATCTATCTATATTAATTGCCTACCATTATGGCTGAACAATGACATATCAATATCTTTTTACTCTGTCATAAACGATATTAAGAGTTACTGATGTTGATATTATCGTAGTAAAAATTGAGCGACTAAAGGGTGTCAACAGTGAATCCTTCGCACAATTGCTCTACGATCTTGTTTTGATAATTTATTCATGACCTTACCTATGTTTGATCTGTCGTTGTAATTACTACTGGTTCTATCTATATCGATGAAGGGATCATCCGATTTATTTCCTTCGCGTTATTGTGCGTTTAGATTTTGACAGGGTTTTTTAAACTGTCTATTTTTATGCCAATAGAAAATGACTAAGTAATCATTGGGCAACTGTGCCGCTAACTTTTACAAGGTATCTAGTAGCGGTACGATGATCAAACAAGGTGGTATTGTGCTTGAACCATTTATAAGTGCGAAACCATCTAAAATGTAACATTCATGCTTATGTGTTCTATAAGCAGCACTTGTTCTTATTTTAAGGTAAGTAGGATGGCTAAAATCAGGAGACATCCATGCAGCGTATTACTTATCGTGTAAAAGTATCTGCGCAAGGGGCTAAACGCCGTATTTCTTATTTACTGCGTCCATCCAAGCAACGACTGAACACTAAAAGTAACATCGTTTCATCCGTTACCCCTATTTCGACTCGTTTTTCTCGAACCAAAAAATTGGCGCAGGTCTCTAGTATCGCTCTGCTCTCTCTGCCCGCGCAGAGTCTGACGACGATGGGTGTGCAAATGCCAGCCTACGACCGTGTCATGTCAGAGGACACTTTAACCATTGCGGCTGTCCCAGGTGACAGCACGTATTTTGCTACCGACGGCTTCCAACATGGCTTTGGCTTTGATTTGGTGCGTACTTATGCCGATGAGCTTGGTGTTGATATCAATCTAAAGGCTTATGCCAATGAAGAAGCGGCACTTAAAGCAGTGAGATTGGGTGCAGCTGACATGGCATTGACGACCGCCAGTACTCAGTTAAAAAACACGATGAATTTGGCCTCCGTTAATGTCAGCTGTGGTTATGATGCCAGCTTGACCAAAAACGGTTTGCACCCAAAAGTAAGCTGGACGTTTAGCTCCCCAAGTGACCCACTATCAAAAAAGGCCAGCTATTTCTTGTGTGATAGTATCAAGCTGCAAAACACTCAGAAGCTTGCGGCCTTCTATAATCAAAACTTGTTAAAAGATGCCTACAGTCAAGACCATTTTAAAAAGACGCTGACAGAAAAGTTGCCCGATTATCAGTCCTCCTTTGAGGAGCAAGCTCGTAATTATAACCATGATTGGGAACTGCTTGTGGCAATGGGCTATCAGGAGTCGCATCTTGATGCCAATGCGGTATCGCCAACTGGCGTGCGCGGACTCATGATGCTGACCAACAATACAGCTAAAGCCATGGGAGTCTCAGATCGTGTTGACCCTTATCAAAGTATCGGCGGCGGCGCGCGCTATTTAGAGCAGATGAAAGAGGATTTTGCTGATGTGCCAAAAACGGATCGTATTTGGTTTGCGCTGGCTGGTTATAACATGGGGCCAAATGCTGTCAAGAGTATTCAGCGTAAATTGCGAGATCAAGGTATTGATGATAAAAGTTGGGCAAACGTTTATGCATACTTAGCTGATAATAGAGCCTCCAATAGCCGTTATGGTCAAGCGATGCATTACGTCAGTAATATCAGAAGCTATCTTGAGACGATAAAGACTCAAACTGTGTAGTAATAGGTTTTAGTAAAGGTTTTAAAGATTCTAAATTTTACAGCTTTAAAATTTCATTAGACAATTTCCAACAAAAAAGCTGCTCTATAAAGAGCAGCTTTTTTTGTATTAGGAATTAACTTTGCTAAATTTTAATAATCAATTAGCGATTGGGCACTGTCAAACGTTGACCACGCTGTAGCATCGTATCTGCTTTGATATTGTTCATCTCAGCAAGCTCTTGCGTAGATACTCCATATTTACGCGCTAAACCAATCAAGCTGTCCCCTGATCCAACTGTATAGCTGACTGTTACCTTCGGTACTTTGATGGTTTGGCCACGTTGTAGTTGGGCGTTGGTTGCCAGATTATTGGTCGCTGCCAAGTCTTCTACTGATACGCCAAATTGACGAGCAAGCGCAATCAAACCATCGCCTGACTTGACTTTATAATTCTCAGTATTGCCAAGTTTTTTGCCGCTATTACTGGCAGAACTACTACTGCTTGATTGGTTGCTACTTGGCGCACTAGCAGGTGTTACAGCACTGCCACTGGCAGGAATAGTAATGGTACGACCGAGTATTAGGTTCGAGTTGGTTTTCAGATTGTTGGCTGTTGCCAAGTCACTGACACCTATATTGTAACGTTTAGCCACACCTGTCAAAGTATCACCTGATTTTACTTTATAACTGACGGCTTTGTCATTCAGTTGGCGATCTACCAGTTGTTTAGACACTGGCACTTTAATGGTTTGGCCGCGTTGCAAACGTGCTCTAGCATCAAAGTTACTATTTACCGCCGCAATCTCAGCTGGGCTAACACCGACACTATTTGCAATGCCGATTAAGGTCTCACCTGATTTGACTTTATAGTTAGTCGTCGCTACTGAACTTGAGTTTGAGCTACTTGCACTTGTGGCAGCAGAATTAAAATCGACAGTAGCAGGAACTTTTAGCGTTTGACCGACATACAACGAATCTGTAGCACCGATACCGTTAAGCGTGGCGAGTGTATCCGTTGATACATTGAATTGACGCGCCAATGCAATTAAGCCATCACCCGCTTTTACTCTATAGTTTTTGGTAGCAGTGCTTGACTTGCTTGGTCTGGTAGATGGCGCAGCAGGCGTCACGGCAGGAGCCGATACTTTACCCGGTATTAACCACAGCTTTTGCCCTCTAAGCAGGTCAGCACGGCTACTTAGATTATTATAACTTGCCAGCTGGGTGACTGATAAGCCAAAGCGATTGGCTGTACCGATCAGCGTGTCACCGCTTTGTACTACATAGCTGTCCGGCTGTTTTGATGTTGCATTACTACTTAAAGGTTCAATAGCTTTGGCATTGTATAGATATAGAGTGCTGCCAGATAGCAAGTTAGCGCTGGCATCTATTTGGTTCCATTCAGCGATATCTCGCCAGCTCACACCAGCACGGGTCGCGATATTAGACAACGTATCACCGCGCTTCACCGTATACGTGGTACGCGTGCCTTGTGGTTTTGGTTTGCTTGTCGATGAATTTGCAAAGCTTAGTTTTTTCTCGGCACCGCTGGCTTCTAGAATAGATTGCTGGGTCTGGACTGCTGACAAGTTAATGTTACCGTCTGCATTGACAACATTGGTCTCAGAAGTACTGGTACGAATTTGATTGGCAATGAAGTCACGCTCTTCTTTACTTAATGGCGGTTCTTGGACAATCGTGTTGTTCTGTGTGATTTGGGCAGAGGTGGTCGGGAGCGTATTGGTACTCTTAAGTTCAGCATTAATCTTATTGGTTTCTGCAGTCGTCAATGGCGGCTCAGTACGGACTGAGGGGTTGCTACTATAAGCAGAACTGCTGGTTGGTGTTACTGACGGTGGAATGTAACTTGTCGTTTGCTGAGGCACGCTGGCGCTTGCCGCGTAATCGGCCAATGCACTACCTGTCGATGGTAAGGTAGTACCAGTATATGGCTTGCTGTTATAACTTGGTGTGGTTGGCGTCGTACTTGGAGTACTTGTATTGTTTGATGCAAGTACATTACCTGTACCATTGCCTTTTAATGTGCTTAGCTTAGCGTCAGTATTAAGACTAACATCATTAGGAATAATAATACGCTGAGGACCTGAAGAGTCAACACGTCCAGAAGTTAACGCAGTATTCAATCTCTCTAGCTCATCATAACTAACGCCCGTCAACTGCGATACTTCCGCCAGACTGACACCATAATTCACAGGCACGCTACGGAAATGCTGACGGTTGGCAATGGCTGGCAAATACACGCCATATTGTTCAGGTTTTGCGACGATTTCAGCCACTGCCAAAAAGCGCGGCACATAGTTCATGGTTTCAGTCGGCAACCTAAGTGACCAGTAATCGGTTGGCAACCCGCGTGCAGCATTGGCATCAATGGCTTTTTGGACACGACCAGGACCTGCATTATAAGCCGCTAGCGCCAACTCCCAACTACCGAATTGATTGTGTAGCGCGGTCAAAAAGTCGTAAGCGGCGCGCGTTGATTCGATAACATCACGGCGACCATCATAGGTGCTGCTTTGATTTAGACCATAGATACGACCTGTACTTGGGATAAACTGCCACAAGCCTGCTGCGGCCGCACTACTGGTACCACTTGGATCGTAGGAGCTTTCGATAACAGGTAGCAAGGCAAGCTCCGTTGGGATATTGCGACGCTCCGCCTCTCTCACCGTATGATAAATATAACGGCTGGCACGTGCTGTTAAGCGGTTTAAATAGTCTTGACGACTGGTAAACCAACTTTTTTGTCCTTCGATACGTTGGTTATAAATCGGCTGACCACCGTTCATACGGTAGCCTGCACGTAAACGATTCCACAAATCGCCGTATTGCTGAATAGCAAGTTTGTTGCCTTCCACCATGGTCATGTCACTGGCTTCTAGTAGATCTGCCAACTCATCCAAACTTTCCGCATCCAGATACGCGGTCGAATAGTCAGTACCACCGCTTGGCGTTGCGGTTTGAGTAACGGGACGTTTGACAATGACCGGTGAGCTATTGGTCGCCCCATTATTTTTTACTGCTGACGTGTTACTACAAGCACTGATGAGTAAAGTGGATACCGCAAGCGTCAATGGCAACGCAATAAATGAGCGAGATTTTGATAGCACAGTAGACATGGTATTGGAAGTTTCCTAACGACGAAAAGTAATAAGATAAAATTGATTAATAGTATAGTATGCAATGTAGAGCAAAAACTACTGCGATATTAAAAGACAGCAGTATACGAAAACGGTAATCAAAAATCAGTCAGCATTCAAACGATCAGTTGCAACAATGAATTATTCAGTCCTTTGATAACTTAACGTTGCATACGGATAAAGTAGCCAATTATCAATTAATAGTCACTTGTGATACCGCACGTAGTAGCACCGCATTACCAGTGGACAGGGTCAATGTCACCCTTGATGTCGTAACAAATGAGACTTTTTGACCATTCTTCACCCAGCTCTCATTGGTCGTTACATTGGCTTTGGCCTGCGTACCTGTAATCACAATGTTATCGACAGAAATATCGTAATTATAATTGGACGTATCATTCCAACTGCGTTGCAATAACTTCAAATAAGCATCTTTATCCAAGCTGGTAGACTTACCTTTTCGAGATAGCGAAATCAGGGCATCATCAGAAACGAGACGAGCGACCTGATTGATACTCTGGCTATTCGCTGACGACTTCATTGCTGCTATATAGTTCTGCACCAAAGCTTCAGTCATGGTTGCTGCTTGCGCATTGACACTCACGGTACTTGCCACTGCAACCACAGTCGCAGCACTCGCCCCTTTCATTAATAGTGCCAACAGGCCTTTTCCCCATAATAGTTTCATGATAATCCTTAGCGATACTGTTTTCATTATTGTCAGATAGTGACAATTAACGTTTTTCTAGCTTTTATTTAAGTAGGTTAAGCGCCGATGGCTTAATAAATCCATCAAGTACTTTTACAATATCTGCTTTAATCTAATAATGGCGCCGTTATTACTGATGACAGCATACTTGTATCATAGAGTGAGCGTATCATTCAATTCTCACAGCTATGTGACACCCTGTGTAATTATTGCGAATACTTAAATACGACTTCTATTAAAAAATATCTCTAAGATAATGATGACCGTCTGTATGCTCAATATAAAACAGCATCAATTGAATCAGCTACAACGGTCTACAGACCTTTACTAAGACTTGGCATTGTTACCAGTGCCATTATCTTCGTACTGTTCATCATCGCTAAGCTTCATACCAAGACGCTCAACGCGTCTATCCATCATTTGACGAGCCAATGCTTGCATGTCTTCGACACGATCAATTTCATCTACAATCTCAAGACCCAATAACGTTTCAAACACATCCTCTAACGTCACAAGTCCTTTGACTTCGCCATACTCACCCACAGTAATTGCAATATGAATACGGTTTTTTAGCATAAGCTCTAACAAATCAAACAGTTTCATTTTCGAGAATACAAAGGTAATTTCTCGTTTAAACTGAGTCAAAGGCTTATGCATGGCATGATTAACTTTCGCCAATAACATGTCTGTCTTCAGCACAAAGCCTGTAATGTTGTCTAAGTCACCATCATAAATCGGTAACCGTGAAAACGTAAGCTTTGGACGATCAACCAACAATTCAGCCACCGTTTTGTTTTCTTCAAACGCCAGCATTACCGAGCGCGGTGTCATAATATCTTCGACTTTAATAGCACCAAAAGCCAATAAGTTACGAATAATACGCGACTCTAGCGGATCAATTTGTCCTGACTCTTCACCAATACTAGCAAGTGCAGCAAACTCACGGCGGCTAAACGCTTGTGGTTCTTTTCCGCGTACCAGTAATTTTGTGAGTCTTTCCGATATCCAAATAAGAGGATACAGGAGCAGAATAATACCTCGGACAAAATAAGCAACCATGCCGCCCAATTGACGCCAGTATATAGTTCCAAGCGTTTTTGGCATAATCTCAGATAAAAACAAGATAGCCAATGTCATAAACGCAGAAAATAGTCCAAACCAAGCACTACCAAATACAATAGTGGCCTGAGCACCTGCGCCAATAGAACCCAACGTGTGAGCCACTGTATTCAAAGTCAAAATCGCCGCCAACGACTGGTCGATATTATCAACCTTTAAGCGTTTTAGCATATTTGCTTTTTTTGGATTGGTTTCTTGAATATCCGCAATATATGACGGCGTCATACTAAGCAATGCGGCTTCTGCTAAAGAACAGATAAACGAGATACCGATAGCAACAGCGACAAAAAGTATAAGTAACAACACACTCATCGCTGTTGGCGCTGCTAGTGCTTCTGCGGCGGCTGGTGCCCCTGCTGCAAAAGCGGCATTAGGCAACAATAATATAAGCATCGCTAGCAATGCCGATATTCCAAAGGTTGACTTAGGATTATTAAATTGCACGAAATGGCGTGTCGTCGGAGGAGGTTTGGCAGACGCTTCTTTATAAGCGCGTGGACGACATAATCGAGGTACAAACATAAAAGTGTTGAACAAGTTGGGTAACCTAAACAGAAAAAAGGAAAAAGGAATGTGATGGGCAAGCCACATCGGAAATTAAAAGCACGTCCCGATGCAGGTAAAAACATCTGTAAAAGCGACGATGACGAACTGCCCAAAACTGATTTATTAGTTCATATTAGACTTTATCACATCTCAGCAGACCGTATGCTAAATACAAGTAATTATTACCATTTGATAGTAGCATTGATGACGATATTTCACAATAATTCGCCATTTTTAGACGTTTATTTTTTATAATTTCTATAGCATCCTACTTGTTATAGGAACACGTTTGCCTAATAACCAGTCGATATTTGAATTTTGATCCGCTTTCAGTGTTTTGTCTTTATTTATGTGAGTGGTCATCTGTGTAATCTATCGAAAATGTTATCGCGTTAACTGGCCTCTTTGATAGGATTTTCTTAAGAAAAACATCCTCAGCCTATGATTAACAGTTACCAAGTCTGAGATTTTTTGTTACTATGCGTTTAATTTTATTATTATTCATGACTTACTGAGAGAAACTATGAGCTTATTTATCCAAGCTGCCCATGCTGCACCAGAAACTGCTGGCGCGGCGTCGTTATTTGGTCAAATCCTGTTGCCTGTCGCATTTTTCGCGATTTTTTACTTCTTGGTTATCCGCCCACAATCTAAGCGTACCAAAGAGCACCGTGCAATGGTTAATTCATTAACAGTCGGTAGCGAAATCATTTTTGCTGGTGGCTTGATGGGTCGAATCAAAGGATTAGAAGGTGATTACGCAGTGGTTAGTTTAAACAACAACACTGATGTTAAAGTACAGCGTGCGTCAGTTATCTCAGTATTGCCTGCTGGTACTATCGAAAGCGTTTAATTATTTATTAGCGTTTGATGGTCATATCATCATCAGTATATGCAATGACTAAGAATGACCGTATATTGTTTACGGTCATTTTTTGCTATAACTTTACTGTAACATAGTGCCATAAAAGCACTTTATAAGTTCAGAATTGGTCTCTACTGAGTATACTGTCTCTCTTAATACCATCCATTCTTGATGAATATATTTCTGATACTTATATTTCTGATGACTGGATAAAGATACGTCTGTATTATTTGCTTTTCTGTTTTACGCTTTATTATTTATCGCGGATGATCGCAATGGCACCTATCAAGAGTGCTAACAATGACACTCAACCATTGCTATCGCTAACTTCCCATCTGCTAACTTGTGGCCCATGTCGCCAGTCGTTTATCAACCTAAAGAAGTGATTATGCAATATCCCGCTTGGAAATACTTACTTATTGCCGTCGTGCTAATCATTGCCGGTCTATATGCTGCTCCCAACCTATACCCTGACGAACCTGCCGTGCAGATTACTAGTGCTGCCGCAGGTACACAGCTGTCTGAAGGTATTCTGACTCAATCTCAAAGCTTGCTTGAAGAGGCAGGTATTGATAACCATGATGGTACGTTTGAGGGCAACAGCGCGCTGGTACGTCTTAATAATCCAGTTGATCAGCTGAAGGCTCAAGAAGTGCTACGTCAGAACTTGGGTCAAGACTATGTGGTCGCACTCAACTTGGCACAAACTACTCCGCAGTGGCTACGTGACATCGGTGCAAGACCGATGAAGCTCGGCCTTGATTTACGCGGCGGTGTACGTTTTGTACTTGAAGTCGATATGAATAAAGCGCTTGAACAACGTTTGAACAGTGCCAGTCGCGATATGCGTCGTGAACTACGTGCTGAGCAAGTTGCTGTTAAAGGCATTAAGACTGAAGCTCAAGGTGTCGTAATACATTTTGCTGATACAGATGCTCGTAACCGTGCACAGAATGTTTTACAAAGCTCAATGGGTAACACATTCAGTTTGCAATCATCTATTGACGCGCAAGGTCCTGCCTTAGTTTTGTCATATAACGAGGCGACGCTTGACGAGATCAATAGCTATGCGGTCAATCAAAACTTGACGACCTTACGTAACCGTATTGCTGAGCTTGGTGTTACTGAAGCTTTAGTACAATCACAAGGTGCTAATCGTATTGTCGTAGAGCTACCGGGTGTACAAGATACAGCTGAAGCGAAACGTGTCCTTGGACGTACGGCAAACCTTGAGTTCCGCATGGTGGCTGAAGACGGCGCAAACTTCACTGGCGGTATTCCTCCAGCGGGTACGGAAGCGTTCCCATTTGAGACCCTTGATGGTCCGCCTGTACTGCTACAACGCCAAGCGATTGTCACTGGTGATAAGGTGACCAATGCTCAAACTGGCATCGATGAAAGCGGCTCTCCTGAAGTTAGTATCACGTTGGACAGTGCTGGTGGCAAACTGATGCAAAATGCCACTCGCACCGCGGTTGGCAAACAAATGGCCGTATTGTTCATTGAAAACAAGCAAAGAATCACTTATGAAGAAGACCCTGCAACTGGGGAAACTGTCGAAGTCAGAACACCTTATGCTGAGACCAAAGTCATTAACCGCGCCAACATCCAAGCGGTACTTGGTTCTTCTTTTAGAATCACTGGTCTAGATAGCAGTGCTGAAGCCGCTGAGCTTGCGCTTTTATTACGCTCAGGCGCTCTTGCTGCACCAATGTACTTCGTAGAAGAACGTACTATTGGTCCATCACTGGGACAGGACAATATCGATAAAGGTTTGTTCTCTACTCAGGTCGGTTATCTATTAGTCTTTGCATTTATGATTATTTTCTATCGTCTGTTTGGTGTTATCGCCAACGTGGCGCTGGCAGTAAACGTGATTATTATTATTGCGATTATGTCAATCTTAGGCTCTTCACTAACGCTACCAGGAATTGCAGGTATCGTCTTGACCATTGGTATGGCGGTCGATGCCAACGTTCTGATTTTTGAGCGAATACGTGAGGAGCTTGCAAACGGGGTACGGCCAAAGTCCGCTATCGTGGCAGGCTTCGACCGAGCCTTTAGTAGTATTTTCGATGCCAACATCACTACCTTATTGGTCGCATTCATTCTATTTGCGATCGGCACTGGTCCGATTAAAGGCTTTGCGATTACGCTGGCTATTGGTATTGTCAGCTCACTATTCACTGCTATCTTGGTGACACGTGCGCTGATACAGATTGCTTACGGTAAGCGTAAATCTATCAAACGTTTGAGCATCGGTTAGGAGAACATTATGACGATTGATAAAAATAATCCTTTAGAACAGCAGAACAACCCTGATCGAAATGGTTCGAATGGTTCAAACAGTGATGCAAGTACGCGCCGCCGTAAGAAGCCACGCCGCGACGGCAAAGGTAGCAATACCCAAACCAATAATTCTACGCCTGCCACATTAGACAAAAGCCAGACTCGTCGCGGTGGTAAAGGCAGCGCAAAAGACAATCAAGTACTAACTACTCAAGCAGATGCGTCCACAACTATGGATCCGAATTTAGGATTTGGGGACGCTGATGATGCGGCGGCAGCAGCTGAAGGCGGTATCAAAGCCGTTGGTAACCAACGCATCATTCCTTTTATGAATATAGAAAAGCCAATGGCACTTCTATCTTTATTGATGGTGATTGGCAGTATTATTGCTATCGCAGTGAACGGCCTAAACTTAGGTCTTGATTTTACTGGTGGTGTTTCAGCGGACATACGTTATGAGCAACCTGTCGAGCAGGCCGAAGTTGTACAATCATTGGCAGCCAATGGTTTTGATGATGCAGTAGTGCAGTACCTTGGGACGCGGGAAGAGTTACTTGTCCGCTTGCCACCTCAATCTGATAATGTGGACGGTCTCAATGCTGATCTTAGTGCAGCATTGGCGCTTCCTAACAATAACGTTGAAATCAGTAACGTGAACATTATTGGTAGCCAAGTTGGTAATGAGATCTACTTAAACTCAGTGATGTCGCTTGTGCTAGCGTTAGTTTGTATGCTTGGCTATGTCGCCTTACGCTTTCAGTTTAAGCTAGCGCTTGGTGCGGTACTGTCACTTTTCCATGATGCTATCGTCACCATTGGCTTTTTCGCCTTGTTTGGTTTTCCTTTTGATTTAACTGTTTTGGCAGCTGTCTTAGCATTGATTGGTTACTCGTTGAACGATACCATTGTTGTTTACGACCGTATTCGTGAAAACTTTCGACGCGTTCGAGGTATCACGCCGCGTCAGACCATTGATTTGTCTTTGACTGAGACATTGCGCCGTACAATCATGACCATCTCAACTGTTTTATTGGTCGTACTCGCTATGCTGTTCTTAGGCGGTGATGGACTGTTCTGGTTCTCAGTGGCATTATTCATCGGGTTGCTGGCTGGTACTTACTCGTCTACTTACATTGCAAGCTCTATCCCATTACATATGGGTCTATCTCGCGATGACTTTATCGTAAAAGTAAAACCAGAGTTTGAAGAAGAAATTGTTACTTTCAATGATCCAAAAATGTTTGAACAGGAAAAGCCTTAATACGGTTCAATCATAATTTATTGAGTTGATAACCCTCTCAATAAGTTTAGATGTTCTTAATATTCATTGTTGATTGAACAGTAAAACCGGTTAAATAAAAGCACCTGACTCATAAAAATGAGTCTAGGTGCTTTTGTCTTTGTAGCTGTTTTTCAACTATCAGACATCCCACGCTGACGTCATATATCAACCTATTAGTAGTATTGATCGAAAACCGTACTCTCTTTATTGTTTAAGTATAAACGAGCCGCCAATGCCTATTACTACGCCGCCCTCTAGCGCGATGCCACCAATTGATACACGATATGCTCGTATCATCGCTATCGCCTTGCCAGTATTATTGGCCAATTTGGCGATGCCACTACAAAGCGTGATTGATACTGCCATTGTAGGCAACATGAATGATACTGCTAAGCTTGCTGGCATGGGTTTGGCGATACAGCTGTTGTCTTTACTACTGGTCAGTTTTAACTTTTTACAATACGCCTCGTCCGGACTGTCGGCTCAAGCGCTGGGGCAATTGGCCAGTTCTGTAGACAGCCCTACAAACGATATGACCAGATCTTCAATTTCGATGCCGTCTCCCCTCTTATCTATCTTACAACGTGCCTTGTTATTGGCATTTATGATTGGGGCTGTTCTGCTATTAGCCAAACCTTGGTTAATCGATTTTGGTTTGCAAGCGTTATCCGCCAACCCCAATAGCGGGCTTGCAGCAAAGACATACCTAGATGTACGTTTTTGGGGCGTTATTGCTGAGCTGATGAACTTCGCTTTTATTGGCTGGTTTGCAGGTCAAGGCAAGACACGTTATATGCTCTATCAACAAGGCTTCATTGCCATACTTAATATTGCTTTGACCTTGTTTTTTGTTTTTTGGATGCAGATGGGATTGGTCGGTGTGGCATTGGGCACTACAATTGCCTTTTGGTTAGGTATTTTATTGGCATTGTGGTTAAGCCGTCAGCATTTAGGAATATCTTGGTCAGCGTTATTTCAGGCCGATTCACAGCATTTTACCAAAGAAAAAATGCTTAGGCTATTTTCACTGAATAAAGATATTTTTATTCGTACGTTTATTTTAACGTTGAGCTTTGCTTGGATTACACGTCTTTCTGCTCAAAGTGGCGACGTCATACTGGCTGCCAACGCAATTTTACTTCAAGTACTGAGTATTTCAGCCTTTGCACTGGACGGCGTTGCCGTATCTGCCGAGACCTTAAGTGGTCAAGCAGCAGGACGACGCGATTGGCCACGTTTTCGCCTTATTGTGAAACGCACAGGTATCGTCAGTTATGGACTGGCCATTGCCTTAAGCGCGATATGGTGGATTTTGATGCCAACGTATTTACAGTTTATGACCAACATCGAATCGGTCTTTGCACTGGCTTATGATTACCGTCTGTATGCCGTGTTGCTGCCTCTCGTCGGTGTCGGCGCTTATTGGCTAGATGGCATATTTTTTGGCTTGACGGCTGGCAGTGTGATTCGTAATGCCGCCCTAATACTGGCCGCTGTCTTTTTTCCTATGAGTTGGTTTTTGTATCAACAATGGGATATGACTGGCATTTGGCTAAGTGTATGGGGTTTACTGCTATTAAGACTCATTATTTTAAGTGGCTTCTTATATCGTGCGCACCAAACAGGCAGTTATGAAAAACTACAGCCTGATGCTTAATACTTTCTTAGCCAACTACTTGAGCACTTTTCTTGGTTCAATGTTTCAATAAGTTTGGTTTTTGATAAAAAATAAATCATAAAAATTATAGTAAGAAAATTAGGATATTACGTGACAACTCGTTCAAATGAATTCGATCATCAGTTTGAAACCAACCACGATTGGGCTGAAGGCTTTAAAAAAAGCATACCGGTGGCAATGGGCTATTTGCCCGCAGGCATCGCTTTTGGCGTGCTGGCACAAGTTGCGGGTATTCCTTTATGGGCGATAATGATGCTGAGTATCGTCTTATATGCTGGTGCGGCTCAATATGCTTGCCTACCAATGCTGAGTGCTGGTTTACCGATCGGCAGTGTCGCAACCAATATTGCTGCCATTAATTTACGCCATGTGTTTTATGGTATGCCGTTACTGCCCTACTTACCAAAACGTAAGGTTGCCAAAATCTATTGCTTGTTTGCGCTGACGGATGAGACCTTTTCTATCGTAACCAGTTTGCCTAACGAGTCAAAACAAGCCTTAATACTGCCAATCAGTTTGTTTAATCAAAGCTGGTGGGTAATAGCCAGTGCGATTGGTATACTGATTGGCAGTGCGCTGAACGATTTGGTGCCACATTTAGATTTTGCTTTGGTTTGTCTGTTTGCCATTTTGGCGTATGAGCAGTTTCAAAGCATCAAACGCTATTTTCCAATTGGTGTTGCTATGGTGTCGTTAGCCATAGCCTCATTATTTACAACCAATTGGCTGTTATTGATGGCGATTGTTATTTGTGTGTTACTGATTTTAGCACGTGGTGTTTGGATACAACGCCGCTCAATGGGAGACACTAATGACCAGTAGCTATCTTATTTTTGCGACCTTTGCGATGGCGGCGGTTACGTTTATTATTCGTGCCCTTCCCACTTTAATCCCCAAAAAGCTTTTGGATACGCCTTGGCTTCATCGACTGAATGAGAGTTTACCGCTATCCGTTATGGTCTTGCTTATTTTGACCAGCCTTTCTTATCAGGACATATCTGCAACGACTGGCATCCATAGCGCAGAGCTACATCTACTCATGGCGCAAATAGGTGCTCTGATCTTGGTACTGTTTATTTATCATATCAGCCGCCAGTTACTGGTCAGTATGGTGGTCGGTATTGCTGCGATCAACGGTCTGCTGTGGCTATTGACAGGTTCTTTAAGCTAGTCAGACTACCGTCAGTTCAAGAGCAAACAAACTCTGTCGAAATGGCATAATGCTTTACTTTAAATACAAAAAAGGCTGGATTCTAATGAGAATCCAGCCTCTTATTTTTGAGTATACTGAGTCAATTAGCAACTAACACAGTTGCCTACGACATTACTTAAAGCTCTTCGACACCCATCATATCGACTGGCGTATCGGCGACTATCTGTACGCCTTTTTTACCTGTTTTAGCCGTATCGTTACGCTGTTCTTGTAGATACTCAAGATACGCTTCGTTGATTTGACCTGTGATGTAACAGCCGTTAAAGACTGCACAATCAAAGCCTTCAACTCGACTGTGTTTGGTATCTTTTACCGCATCAATCAAATCGTCTAAGTCTTGGAAGATCAATCGATCTGCCCCAATGATGTCTCGTACCTCTTCTGTCGTATGACCTGAGGCGATCAGTTCACTACGGACAGGCATATCGATGCCATAAACGTTTGGATATTTAACTGGTGGCGCAGCACTAGCGAAGAATACTTTATTGGCACCCGCATCTCGCGCCATTTGGATAATCTCATGACAAGTCGTACCACGAACGATAGAATCATCCACCAATAGTACGTTTTTGCCTTTGAATTCTAATGGTACGGCACTAAGTTTTTGACGTACTGACTTTTTGCGCTGTTGTTGACCTGGCATGATAAATGTACGACCGATATAGCGGTTTTTCATAAACCCTTCGCGGTATTTGACATTCATCTTAAGCGCCAGCTCCATCGCTGATGTGCGTGAGGTGTCTGGAATAGGAATGACCACATCGATATCATGATCTTCGCCCCATTCAGCAAGGATTTTGTCTGCCAGTTTTTCGCCCATGCGTAGACGTGATTTGTAGACTGAGATGTTGTCCATGATTGAATCTGGACGAGCAAAATAGACATACTCAAAGATACAAGGCGTATATTCTTTTTGCTCGACGCACTGATGCGTATGTAATTTATGATTCAAATCAATAAAAATGGCTTCACCTGGCTTCACATCACGGACAATGCTAAAACCTGATCCAGTCAATGCCACTGACTCTGAGGCGACCATATATTCGGTGCCGCCATTTTCTGCCATGCGCTTGCCAAAGATAAGCGGACGAATACCATTTGGATCGCGAAACGCGAGCAAACCATGACCCGTAATCAAAGCCACCACGCCATAAGCGCCTTCACAGCGACTATAAACAGCTTTGACCGCTTCAAAAATATCAGCAGCCGTTGGATTGGTTTTGCCTAGATTTTGCATTTCATGAGCAAGTACGTTCAATAGCACTTCAGAATCTGAGTCAGTATTAAGATGACGACGATCTTCGATGTACAACGATTTGGCCAAGCTCTCCGCATTGGTCAAGTTACCATTGTGGGCAAGCGTAATGCCATAAGGTGAGTTGACATAAAATGGCTGAGCTTCAGCGCTGCTAGAGGTGCCCGCCGTTGGGTAACGCACGTGACCAATACCAAACTTACCAACCAGCTTCATCATATGACGGTTCATGAAAACATCACGTACCATACCATTTTCTTTACGCAGATAGAGTCGTCCATCTTGCAAAGTAACAATGCCTGCTGCATCCTGCCCGCGATGCTGTAGCATCGTTAGACCGTCATAAAGAATCTGATTGACTGGCTCATGAGCTGCAACCCCAATGACTCCACACATAGTTATATCCTATTTTGACCCATACATTAGTACGACAATAACGGCAAAACTTTTGACAGCGCATCATTAAAGATTAGAGCCATCACTCACCGTCAACCTGATGATATTAAAAATTTAAAAAATCTTTGTGTCTTTGATGATTGGTTAAAGCAACGATCGATACGTTATCTATGACCTTAAATGCTATTAAATGAATTTTTATCAAGGATGAATTACAAAGACAGTGTCACAGATGTTCTAAAAAACAAAGTCATAAAGCAGAAGTGTTAAGAACTAAAAGCATAAAACTTATGATTGATTTACCTGATCCCAAGCCATACCTAGTACATCTGAAACCAGTGCTTTACCCATTGGTGCATAAGGCATTAGCTCGGGTGCAAGTACTGAGGTTTGCCATTGTGGCAGTTGTACCAATAATGGCGCGCTGACGCTAAGAACGACCAATATCATCAACACATTTTTGGCAGCACCTAACACCCCGCCTGCCATTTTATCAACGACCCCTAAACGCAAGGTTTTGAGCACGCCTGAGAATACAAATCCTACCAAATGCATGATCGCCAATATAACAATCACTACTATTAAAAAGGCCATTGCCATTTGCAAAACAGGGTTCTGTACGATACCTGATAACTGAGGCGAGACTGCACCTGCCAAACGTGTCGCAGCAATAAGAGCTATAAACCAACCTACCAAGCCAAGTGCTGTCTTAATAAGTCCCACTTGAAAGCCGCGCCATAGGCCAATCAAGACAACAATAGCAATCACAATATCCAGACCACTCATCTTTTATGCCTCATACCTTGTTCGTTTTTATCAGGTGTACACTTGGGTTGTTATGACAAGATGAATCATGGATTGTTCTATTTAAGATCAAATAATCACTCTCATTTAGAAGAAAGCTATTTGATTCATGCTTTAGCTTTCCATAGCATCATAATAACCGCCAATGGCTTGAATACAAGACTGTACTAGCCCAGGCCCGCGGTAAATAAGACCAGTATAAAGCTGCACTAGGTCGGCACCCGCTTCAATTTTTTTAACAGCTTTGGCACCACTATCGATACCACCCACACCTATCAAAGTTACCTTACCATCCAGCTGGTCCGAGAATTGTTGTAAAATCTGGGTACTAATATGACTCACTGGACGACCTGAGAGACCACCCGCCTGATCACCATCACGCAAATCTTCCACACCCACGCGGCTCAATGTCGTATTGGTCGCGATCAAACCATCCATCTCAAATTCGATCAGCTGTTTTGAGATATAGTCCACTTGTAGCGGCTCTAGATCAGGCGCAACTTTTAGCACCATAGGCACATAAAAACCGTATTCGGTTGCTAATTGGCTATGACGATTTTTGATGGTATCCAAAAGCTGAGTTAGCGCGTCGCCACTTTGCAGATCACGTAAGTTTTTGGTGTTTGGTGATGAGATATTGACAGTAATATATGAGGCATGTGGATAGGCACGTTCTAGACAATAGACATAATCGTCAGCCGCTTGCTCCACTGGTGTATCAGCATTTTTACCGATATTAATACCAATATTGCCTTTGTATTTGCAGCGTTTGACATTTTCGATCAGATAATCGATGCCTTGGTTATTAAAACCCATACGATTAATAATAGCATCTGCTTGTTTTATTCTAAACAGTCTTGGCTTATCGTTGCCTATTTGGGGACGCGGGGTAACCGTACCCACTTCTATGAAACCAAATCCCAACTCAGCCAGCGCATCAATATAATCGCCGTTTTTATCCAGCCCTGCCGCTAGGCCGACTGGATTTGAGAACTGCAATCCCATACAATCTGTGGGCTGCATTGACTGACCATACACCAAACCTAAAGCACGTGCTTTGTGAGCTTTATCCAATAAAGATAAAGTCATCTCGTGGGCGTGTTCTGGATCCATCTTAAACAAAAAGGGGCGAAGTAAGGCATAAGACATAGTAATGACAAACCCTGCTCGAAAGAAATAGTGAATAAAAAGTGTGGATAAAACCAAGCGCTGCGATTATATCAGCTTAACAGAAATAAGAGCAAAGTTTCATGCGGTAAATTTCTGAGTTTAAGCGGCAATCGGGCAATATGAATCGGGATTAAATAGTTATCAAAGCTTGCAGTTTCTTCGGGTAAAAAGGCAAGCCAGTCTGTCAATACAAACCATCTATACAAGACAAGTCTTATATCAAGGCCCAAATATGAGCAAGATTACGGTACAGACAAGACTAAGGCACAGGACGATTATCAGTCAACGCTATCCAGCCTCGTACCACGCGGTAAAGATGCCAAATAAAAGTAAAGGTCAAAATAAGCAGACCAAATCCTGCCAATAATACTGAGCCAATGACCAAGCCATCGCTATCGGTCAAGACACTCACGCCAACCCCGCCTAACGCAAAGGCAACGATTGTAACGCCTATAAAAAACCAGACGATACTGTACCAAAAGGTCTTAATCTGCCAATCGAAATGTGTGGCCAGCCACGAGCCATCCGCATCATGACGCTTTATGTAGTTCATTACAATTGGCACAATCCAGAGCAAACCGGCCGTAAAATAGCTGATCACATATAAAAAGTACGTAATATGATTGTAAGTGATTAAAGAACGGCGTTTGGTGTCGCTCATCGTGTTGTGCTTTCCTTGTTGGGCAAGCTCATAATCTGACATTGTACCAACAGACTCACGATAATGAGGGTCAGCAGTTCGAGTCTGCTGACGTGTATGCTCATCAGATTTGCGTTCAGGAGAATGATTCATTATAAATGTCCATATCTGACAGTGACTAATAGCTCTTTGATTGTGCCAGACTAATGGTTTTTCAACAACACCCATAACAAGCGATGTCTCAAGCATTTGTTCTATACGAATTTGATAAAGACATAGTCGTTGCCATAGAAGATAACGTTATGAAGTAACGGTCGCTTGCACTTGAATAGATTTATTTGATGGGTCTTGCTGCATAGATAGCTGAGTAAACTGCCAACCTTGCTGTTCAAGTTTACCAAGCGCCGCACTGACTACAGCTTGGCTGGCATGATTAAAGCTCAATTGTACAGCATCGCCAGCTGCTACTACTTGAGCGTCTGCAATACCTGAGTTGTTCAATAATGCACTGACACTGTTGGCAGGAGGCATTGCTGCTTCACCATCAGCCGTACTAGTAGCTTGCATCGCATTACTATCGATATTACCAGCTTGTGCGCGTAACCAAAAATAATCAGCCACTTGCTCTTGATAGTTGTTTTTACTTTGGTTTGCCGCTTGATGAATACTATAACCACCATAGCCACCAATAAATAATAGTAAAAATGCGGACAAAACGGCCAATGCCAACTGATCGCGTGAGGACAAGGCCTGCCAGCGCGATGCCATAACACTTTGAAAACGGTTCATACGCTTTGAGAGCACATTGGTCTCAATATCACGGCTAACCTCAGAAGTGACTTTGTTACGTTTAAAGCGACGTTGTAATCGTTTCATTTTTTGACCTTGTTCACCATTACTTCAATAGCTAATAGATTATGATGCCGCTGTATTTGTCTGCGTATCGTTGCTTGCTGTGACATTGTTTTCTACCACATCGACTGTAACTTGGCCACTAAACTGCCCTTGCTCATTGCCATTTACCTGCTCGAGCTTGGCATTCAATCCCTGCGCGGTCAATGTGCTAGTAAATTGATCAAGACTACCTCGATCAGGCGCAGTTAAGGTAAAGCTGAGCGAGGATGGCTGCATAACCAACGCTTGCGCACGCAATGAGGACTGTTTAATTAATGGTGATATCCGAGCCAATACTGCCATATGTGAGGCAGGCGCTTGGCTATCACTACGTAGCTTGGGTTGCAATTGCACTTGCAGCTTAGTACGAGCACTTAACGGCTCATCAGCAAACCAAGATTGATACTGCCTAGCAATCTCACTCTTGGTTTCGGTTACTGCTGCATTGTACTGATACCATTGTACGCCATCGGTCGCCATTTGCAGTACTAAGGCTGATAATGCCACCATCATGGCTACACGAAGATACGGTGACAACTGCGAATCAGTTGATTTGATAAAGAAATTTAGCGCATGACGGTCAGGATTTTCAACAGGTTTTGGCGTCGTTGCCAAAGTGGTCAACAGCAATTGATGATCAGTGATAAGTGCTGAGGTTTGCGCCATAAAATCGTTGGGCGTTGACGATTTTTGTAGATCAATACTATTGGGCTCTATAGTCTCATTAAGCGTGTCCGTAAAACTACTACTGGCAGACTGAGCTGACGTCTCACTAAAAGACACTATGGGCGGCACTATATGAACTTCACCCAGATGCGGGAAACGCTCAAAAATTAATGGCAAGTAGCTGACTGCCATACCCTGACGTAAGGATTGCCGCAGTAGCATGGTTTGCGTATCTTGATAGAGGGTCACTTGCTGACCTGCGCCCTCTTCTGGCGTTGGCAACAATAAAAAGTCAGGAAGGAGTGCCGTGATTGTCATGCCAGCAAGTTTGGCGCTTTGTTGCCATGATTCGATATCGCTTTGCGCTAAGGCATACAATTGATGACGATCAGCATGACTAATTTGGCGAATAGCCAATTGCTCCACAGGCGTAAGCGACATCTCTTCAAACAGATACTGCTTGCCAGTATTGCCCAATTGCTTTAGCTGAGCGCTATTAAATTCAGTGTCTACTTGTAAGACATGACTTGAAGGAAAGTATAGACACAATGTCTTTTGAGCATTGGCTTTATAGCTTCCATAAATGGCTTGCAGCTGTTGCCACCCATCAACTGTTTGCCATTGTTGTACATCGTCATGCCAGACAGCTAGCGGGCTATGCTGCGCTCGTAACCAAACATGTAACACTAAGCGTGTCCTTAATTATTAAAGCTGTTATAGAAGTACTATCGCCTTTAGTATGGCTGATCAGGCACAAAACGATCAATTTCTTTTGCCATACCGCTCATAACAAATTCCATCTCAAACACGCGAGCTTCTGCCAAAGAGAACGACTCAGGGTAATCACCCGTCAATAACCCAGCGATATTGGCAACGATAGACATATGACAAACCACCACAAGACACTCTGCTTCTATATCGGCAATATCTATCAAAGCCTTACGAGCATCATCAGAAGGTGTGATATTTTCCTGTACAGCCGCGGGTACCTTTGGCAGGCGTGATTGAAACGCTGCCAATGTTTGCTGCGCACGATCATAAGGACTCACTAAAAAATAATCTGGCTGGTAGTGAGTCGCTACATATTCTGCGGTTTGCGCCGCTTGCTGTTGGCCAAAGTCAGTCAACTGACGGGCGCTGTCTGGACGTGTCTCGTCTTCTGCTTGACCATGACGTACTAATATAATTTTCATAACCGTCCTCGTCAGCCTTTTTTTGCACAGGCTTTTGCTATGGGGCTTTAATGTTGTTTGACTTTACTTATACGTAAAAAACAGTGCTTCATTGATATCTACTGTTTTACTTTTGGTCAGCATTGCTATCGTTATCTTTAGGACTAGTTTCTTCAACACTTTGCTCTTCAGTATTTTGATCTTCAGTGCTATGGTTTGACGTTCGCATTTGAGCCGTTAACGCTGCATTACTGTGATCATGCGCCATGA
This sequence comes from Psychrobacter sp. AOP22-C1-C5, assembly GCF_052378885.1. NCBI lineage: Bacteria > Pseudomonadati > Pseudomonadota > Gammaproteobacteria > Moraxellales > Moraxellaceae > Psychrobacter > Psychrobacter sp. AOP22-C1-C5. Next base: position 112,745 of record NZ_JBQSYC010000001.1, read on the forward strand.
CAAATTCGACATCGCTGCGGAAGCCTGCTTCCATCAAATGTAGCGCCACACCTAGTGCTGCCTTGTCTTCATAAATAACAGCATAAAGGGCATGCGTAATGGGCATATAGATGCCGTCTTTGGTGGCTTTTTCATGTACCTGTTGAATGGTATTAACACCTTCAGCGGTTTGACCAAGTTTTTTTACTGCCGCATCGATATTCATACCACGGCCTAGCATAGTACCAATACGATAGTTACGGCTTAATTCTGAACTACAAGTGGCATATAAATCCCCAACGCCTGACAATCCCAAGAAGGTCAGTGGATTTGCGCCCGCTTCCACCCCAAAACGACTCATCTCTGCCAAGGCACGCGTCAGTATCATCGCTTTGGTATTCTCGCCTACATCATAAGCAGCAGCCATTCCCATTGCAATCGCATAAATATTTTTGAGTGCGCCGCCAAGCTCAACGCCTTTCACATCATCGCTGGCAAATACTCGAAAGAAGGCACTGTGTAGCGCGGCCTGTACTGCATGACGCAGTGGCTCAGACTCGCTAGCAATAACGGTCGCCGATGGCATGTTTTTCATGATCTCGATAGCAAGGTTTGGTCCAGACATCACACCAAAATTCACCTCTGGCAACTCGTCCTTGATAATGTCACTCATCAAGGCAAACGTATCTTTTTCCATTCCTTTAGTCAATGACACGATAGACTGACCACTTATAAAAGGCGCGATGCTTTTTAAAGTCTCACGGAAAGCCAGCCCAGGCACAGCGATAAACACAATGTCTTTATCTTTTACAGTCGCAGCCAAGTCATGACTATACTTCAAACGGTCATCAAGTTTAAACCCAGGCAAATATTTTTTGTTGGTCTGAGTCTTTACCATCGCCTTTACTGTACGCTTATTACGTACCCACAGCGTGGTATCACATCCATTTCGCGCAGCCAAATTCGCCATTGCCGTACCAAAACTGCCCCCACCCAAAAATGCCAAACGCAGCTTGGTCGGATTACTGTGAATCTCTGCCATGTTTTTTGCAACGGCTGATTCTACCGCACTAGGATTTAGCTTTTTACGTCCAATCCCTGCTTTGGTTGCACGTTCGATGATGCCTACTAGCAGACTGTTTTGTTTCTCAGGCGCATTTCTATCTTTCTCACTGTCATCATTACCAATGTCTTTATTGCTATCTTTAGGGCTGGCCATGTTCTTTTATCCGTGTTGACTGACTGATTATTAATAAAATGTATCATAATTTGGCTGCTAAGACTCACTGTCTTTTTAAATGACAATTTCACTTGTTCAGCCGCGCTTATCTATTCTATGACTCAAATCGTACTAATGACTCGATATCAATAGGTTTACGCGAGGGTTCACTTTTCGGACTGGTACCAGTATAAACAAAAGCCGTTACATAATCATCTGAACCAACATTAAAATAGGCTTTTACAGCGGGTTCATTACACAGCAGTCCTGTACGCCATACGGTACAAAAGCCTTGTGCCTTTAACGCCAAAATTAGGTTTTGTACAGCCGAACCTGCACTTAGCATCTGTTCAAAAGGCGGGACCTTTTTGTGCGCCTGCATTTTCGTCACAACAGTGATAATGACAGGCGCTCGTAACGGCATAGTCTGGGTTTTTCTGATGTCTTTTTCAGACAACGTCTCTCCCTCTTGCTTTGCCTTTGCTTTGGCAGCTTTAACCAATGCGTGACCAAATTCATGACGTGCGTCCCCTTCTGTTACGATAAAACGCCAAGGACGCAGTTTTTTATGATCGGGCGCGGTTGCTGCGCATTCAATGGCTGCCTTGATTTGGTCACGAGTCGGCGCAGGCGTATCCAAATTACCCATACTGCGTCTCGAGTTAATCCAGTCGATCAGCGTTTCAGCTGCTAAGGGTAAGTTATCAGTCGTGCTATTTTCAACAGTCAGTTTTTCGTCGTCTTGCACTTCATTATTGTCGTTAGATACCGTCATCATCGTTCCTTATTTATTATTATCTGTTGCTATTGTTTTATATAAAAATCTATCTTTACTTGTTATTCATTATCAATCACTACTAAAAACTGCATGTATAAGAACATTCAGTTTTGGCAATTGATGTTAAAAGCCATTTACGATTTACTATGCTGCATCTCCGACACGGTGCGCCATTCGTAGATAATCTTCCGATTGCATCTCAAGTAAGCGCGAGCGTGTACGTTCAATCTCAAACGCCAGCTTTTCCCCTTGATACAGATCCAGTATTGACTGTTCTGCTCGAACCAGCAGCTTTACACGGCGATCATAAAACTCATCCACCAAGTAGATAAAACGGCGTGTGGGATCACGTAAATCGTCATCTAATGCAGGTACTGAATTCACTAATACCGTATTGAACTGTTTAGCGATTTCAATAAAATCGGATGCAGAACGCGGCTCCATACATAGATGGCGAAAGTCGCAAAATAAAATGTCTTCTGTACGCGCGTTAATCTTGATTTCACGACCATTGATGGTAATAGGATCATGACTGACCTTTTGATTATTAGACAAACTGGCGAAACGGTTGGCTAACCAATGGTGATTGCCTTTGGTTAAAGGCGCTTCGTACAATTCTGCTTGCTGCAAAACACGCAGACGATAGTCAATGCCTGAGTCAATATTCATCACTGTTGTATGACGCTCAACTTCCGCAATGGCGGGTAAAAAGCGATCACGATGCAACCCATCCTTATACAATCCTGATGGTTCAATGTTTGAGGTGGCAACCAGCGTAATACCACGATTGAACAACATGGTAAATAAATCGCCTAAAATCATGGCGTCAGAGACGTTGGAAACAAAAAACTCATCAAAACAGATGAGGACCGCTTCTTCATGAATAATATCAGCAACTTTCTCTAATGGATCACTTTCACCTTGCAGCTTATTTAGCTCTTGATGGACGCGCTGCATAAAGTGATGAAAATGTAGACGCATTTTGCGATCAATCGTTAGAGAATCATAAAACATATCCATCATCCATGTCTTACCACGGCCCACACCTCCCCACATGTACAAGCCTTTTGGCGCGGTAGGCTTCGCCTTCAAAAAGCTAAAGAAGCCCTTTTTTTGTGGCGCACTATTGATGAGCTGATGGTAAATCTCATCAAGATAGCTCATGGCCTTAAATTGCTGCTCATCTTGAGTAAACTCATCCGTACTGACGGCTTGCTCGTAACGTTGCAATGGAGATAAACTCATAATACGACTCATCATTAGATAAAATGAATATTAAAATACGAAATTAAATAAATTGGATAATTTCTTATACTAGGATCAAATATAAGCTAATAAATAAAACTACGTCTCGCTACCAAAACTGTGTTTTTCTAATAGCTCTTTAAGCTCTGACAAGCGGCCATGAAAAAAGTGCCCAGCGCCATCCACTACACTGACAGCAATGCCCAATTGTTCAGCGAATGCCTGCATGTTTTTAGGATCGATGACTTCATCAGCATTGCCATAAATCTCAAAGGTCTTATCCGCGGGCAGGCTTATGTCACTGCTGTCGTTCTTTTCAACAGACGGAGCAATCAGAGCAATCTTGGATATTTCAAAATCACTAACACCCCATATGTGAGAAGCTTCAAGTACTTGCTCAGCCACGCGCGCTGTCACATATCCACCAAACGAAAAACCACCAAGCCATAGTTTGCGGGCATTGGTTTGTTCAGCAATCCATTGTAGCACGGTCATGGCGTCCACTACCTCACCTTCAGCATAATCATGCTCGCCCGTTGACTGGCCTACACCGCGAAAATTAAAGCGTACCACATGCATGCCACTATCACGGGCAAAACGATACATGGTCGTGACCACTTTATTATTCATCGTACCGTCAAATAAGGGATTGGGATGGCAAAGCAGCGCCACTGTATCGGTGTTTGGGTCATTGGGATTGTTTTGTTGCCACAGTGCGTCGACTTCGAGCACGCCAGCAGGAGCAGGAATCAATTGCATAAAGTTACTTACTAATTAAGAATGAATCCGTCAATTATCCTAGATATGGTTTATATTTCAAGTCATTTGCTGTGTCAATATGACAGGTTGATCTGCAAGGTTGCGACAATATAGAACACAATAACCGCCTAGACACTTATGGGGCGAATGGGTTAGATTCAGTTCGTGTTATTTGCAAAAAGGCGTGTTAAGTACTCCAGTATCGTGCTGACGCAGTATTTGCTTAGCTTTTATGGACAATTTACCAACATTAGGAATCCCTTATGATTACTTTTAATAAAACTGCTACGTTAACAGCTACTTTGGCAGCGGCACTTGCCTTGAGTGCTTGCCAAAGCACACCTTCATCGCCTGTTATCCAGCGTGCCAACTCTACTTATGAGACGACTGGTATCGCAGACACCAAAGTTAAAGCACAGCAAAATGCGATAGACAGTGCGCAAAAAACTTGCCGAAGCAAACAAGTCATTATCGTCAATGACACTGTAAAGTATAATGGTATTTTGGATGAGCGTACGGGACGTATGGTTGGTCAAGTTGGTGCAGTTGTTGGCTCGATTTTTGGTACTGGCTCACCAGACTTGTCACGCAAAGATGACTACGAATACACGATTAGCTTCCGTTGCCAGTAATATTAATAACTCGTATTGTCGATAAATAGTGAATCGGAATCGTTTACGGTACACTCTATTTCGATTGTTTATTGATACCGATTAACCGAACGACTAGACAGTTTGTAACGGATATATCCTTTGTAGCCGACAAGTTTGCGTGAGATATTCTCTCGCTGCTTGTCGGCTTTACTTTTTGTGTTGGAATTTTTGAGTTAAACTACGCTATCTATAGTTTCACTTGTTCTAACCAGCTCCTTACGCCTTAACCAATTTTTTAGCGTTACTTACTTCGGTCTTATATTATGCGTAAACCCAATCTCTCAAATGTTAAACAAGCTAAAGTATTGACGCCTGCCAAAGACTTGGCGACTTTAGAGGCTGAATTGGCTGAGCAAGAAGACCATTTGGAAAACACAGTTCTGCGTTTGAGTGATTATCTATCGGCAGTCGATATGGTCATTAAAAAAACCTTTGATCACCGCGTATGGGTAAAGGCTGAGATTCGCAACCTATCAAGCAAAGGTGGTCATTATTATTTTGAATTGGCAGAAAAAGATGACGATGGCAAAGTCGTCGCCAGCTGTCGTGGCAACCTTTGGCGTTTTAAAGCGGCACGCGTCTTGTCAAAGTTTGAACGCGCAACGGGTATGCCGCTCGATCGCGACTTGACGGTGTTACTTAAAGTATCAGCAGGTTTTCATGCGCAATATGGCTTCTCACTCACCATTGAGGACATTGATCCTAGCTATACGTTAGGAGACTTAGCACGCCAATATGCGCAAATGGTTGACCGTTTAACGGGTGAAGGATTGTTACACCTCAATCAGCAACTGCCCGCTCCTTTTGATATCGAACATGTCTTAGTCATCGCTCCTGAAAAAGCGGCAGGACTGGGAGACTTTCAAGCCGATGCGGATCGCTTAGCAAGTACAGGCGCTTGTCATTTTCATTACCATAGTGCGACATTTCAGGGCAATCATGCGCCTGCTGAGATACGTGAGGCCATTGTCACGGCCCAGCAGCAGTTTTATAATACTTATCAAAGTCTACCAGACTTGTTGGTGATTATTCGCGGCGGTGGTGCCGTTGGTGACTTGGCTTATCTCAATGATTATGAACTCGCCGCTTTAGTCGCAGAGCAGCCTATCCCTGTCTGGGTTGGTATTGGTCATGAGCGGGATAAAGTCATCTTGGATGAAGTGGCGCACACCAGCTTTGATACGCCATCAAAGGTCATAGCAGCGATCAGCAGTCATTTGGCACAGCTGGTTGCTCAGACACTATATTATCAAGCGCAGATCAAACAAGCGGCCCAGCGTCAGCTCAATATTGCAGAACAACAAACCACACGTCAGTTAAGTCAAGTACAGTCGCAAACGATTAGTCAATTAACAGCATTACAAAAAGATAGCGACTATGCATGGCAAAGTATTCAACAAAGCGCTCAGCGCCAAGTCAAGCAAGCAGCCAGACAAAGCGCTGAGCTAAACACGCAAATTCAAGCCTCCGCTTATCAGCAGTTGTCCATTGCGTCGACTTATAGTAAAAATCACCAAAAAACCATTCGACAAAGTACTCAGCAGCAACTGATACAAGCACAGCGTGACAGCGAACATCTGCGGGACATTGTGCTATTACATCGACCGTCTCGTGTGCTTAAGCAAGGCTACACCATGCTCACTGATGAAAACGGCAAACAAATACTTACCAGCAGCCTCCAGCTTTATCCCGAACAGACCATTCATATTGTCTTAAAAGATGGTAAAGCAAAGGCACAGATTGTCGATGTAAAAACCTTATAACCTATTTAAAGCCAAGTACGATTAATCACACTATTTGATCACCTAGCAAATATCTATTCACTTTTTTATTTAACACTGTTTTGAAACTTAGGACACGCTATGACAACCGCTACTCGCAAACGCAAAAAAGCCGCCCCAAAAACCTTTAAGGCGGCTTATGACATTCTAAAAACCAATGCAGCTGAACTACAACAACAAGACGAGCCTGATATTGACAACTTAATGACCACTGTCGAAGAATCAATTGCCGCTTATCGCGTTTGCGAGACCCGTATTAACGCCGTACAGCAAGCGTTAGATGCCGCGTTCGCCGAAGAAAATAAAGGCGACAATAGCACAAGCTAGATGCGCTTTATTCAGGCTCATCAACTTCAAAAACTTGACGCAGATAGGCAAGATACGTGTCGTTGTTGATCATGGTCTTGCCTGGGCTATCAGACAGTTTTGCGACTGGTTGCCCATTGCACTCGACCAATTTTAGAACGATATTAATCGGTGTAAGCCCCATATCATTAGTGAGATTGGTGCCAATACCGAAGCTGGTTTTAATACGCCCTTGGAAGTATTGATGTAGCTCCCATGCCTTTTCAAGATCTAAGCCATCGCTAAAGGTCAGAAGTTTGGTCTTAGGGTCTATCTTTAGTTTTTCATAATGACCAATGGCTTTATCACCCCAAACATAGGGGTCGCCGCTGTCATGACGCAAGCCATCAAAAAGCTTGGCAAAATACAAATCAAAATCGCGTAAGAACGCATCCATCCCAACGACATCAGTCAGTGCAATCCCCAAGTCACCGCGGTACTCATGCACCCACGACTCGAGCGCCGCTTTTTGAGAGTCACGCAAACGTACGTCTAATGCCTGAAAAGCCTGCATGAACTCATGCGCCATGGTGCCAATTGGTGTCATGCCAAGCTTTTTTGCCAAATAAACGTTTGACGTGCCACTGACGACTTTAGGTTCAGCTTTGTACAAGGTCTCAACCACGTGAGCTTGCCAATCTTTACTGAAACGTCTACGCGTACCAAAATCGGCAACGATAAACGGAGGTGTGTCGCAGCCATATTTTGCTTGCTCTGTAGCATAGTGATGCAACAATGCGACTTTTTCATCAAGCCTACGTTGCCCTTCTTCAATCACATCTGTATTTGATAATGCCCTAAAGTAAAGCTCATTAACTATAGACAATACAAATACTTCAAAGAACATGGCCTGAATCATCGGACCTTCAATATCGATAGAAAGGCGGTTTTTATCATCCGTACTGACAGTGATAAAACGGCGCTTTAGCTTGAACAGCTCAAGATAATCCACAAAGTCAGAACGCATAAAGCGCAGCCCACGCAAATACTCAAGCTCATCTTCTAAAAAACGCAGCTCACATAAGCTGTCTAATTGCTTTTCAAGTTGTTCTTTAATATCGGCTAACGGATAGACCGTGTCTGCATTATTACGACAGCGGAAGCGATAGACACCATGCGTTTGCGGGAACTGATGTAGCATGGCTTGCAGCATGGTAAATTTATACAAATCATTATCGAGTAGTGAGGTAATAATAGGTGCATAAGGAACGGTCATACTATGGCCTTAAAAAACGCAAAAATAAGAAATAAACGTCATCTAATACTCAAAGCGACATAATCTATGACGAAAAATGTGAGTACTCATCAACAATGAGCACACAATAAACCGTCAAGTATAGCGAAGTTTGCTGTTTATTTCAGAAATCGCTTTTGATTGCAGCAAAATTACTACGATGGTTGCGTTTTTATCGATACAGACGATCCCCTATAAAATAAATGCATCGCTATTGAGATAAATTTTGCGTAGCCTCGGTCTGCGCAGGCATAGCAAGCAAGCAAAATTTATCCCAGTAGCGCGTTACAATCTTTGCACTCATTTTATTTAGAGCTCGTTCCTCTTGAATAAAATAAAAAAAGACGCTAAGAGAACCTTAACGTCTTTTTTATCAGGATTACTGTACTTTTTATCTTATAACATGCTAAAGCAATTAAGATTTAACCAGTTTGACCAATGGCGCATAACCTGACTGCGGCATCACGTCCACGGGGATAAATTGGAGCGCCCCGCCATTGATACAGTAACGCAGACCACCACGATCTTTTGGACCATCAGGGAATACATGACCCAGATGCGAGTCTGCGACTCGTGAGCGCACCTCAGTGCGTACCATGTTAAATGCTTTGTCTTCGTGTTGAGTAATCACTTGCATGTCAATCGGCTTAGTAAAGCTTGGCCAGCCGCAACCTGATTGGTATTTATCGGTCGATAAAAACAGAGGCTCACCGCTTACCACATCGACATAAATACCAGGGGCAAATAAATCATCATATTCATGACTAAAAGCACGTTCAGTACCCGCATCTTGGGTAATATTGTATTGTGCTTTAGTCAGTGTGTTTTTAAGAGCGCCTTTATCAAAACCAGCATAACGCTTGGGGTCCAATGCTTCGGCAACTGTATTCACAGGTGCAAGCTTAACCCGTGCGGCGCCCTCAGGTTTGTCAGCGGCAAGGCTCAGATCAATATGGCAGTAACCATTTGGATTTTTCGCCAAATAATCTTGATGATACGCTTCTGCTAGATAAAAGTTATCTAGCGCCTCATTTTCCACAACTACCTTTTGCTTGTGTTGGCTTTGTACTCGCTTGAGAGCGGCATCAATGACAGCCTTGTCTTCTTTATCAGTATAATAAATCCCCGAACGATACTGTACGCCGCGATCGTTACCTTGTTTATTTAAGCTGGTCGGATCAACAACGCGGAAGTAGTATTTTAAAAGCGCATCAAGATCAATTTTATCCGCATCATAGGTGACTTTCACAGTTTCGGCATGTCCTGAACCGCGAATCACTTGCTCGTAGCTTGGATTGGCAGTATCGCCATTGGCATAGCCCGATACCGCATCTACGACGCCATCGACCCGCTCCATGTAGGCTTCCACACCCCAAAAGCAGCCGCCCGCCAAATAGATCGAGCGCGTATTGATTGCTTTACCTTTATCGTTATAGTAAACGCCATCTTTTTCCTTAATGGTTTCAATCTTATTATTGTTGTCTAAGGCTTGCGCGTTTGCAGGCTTCGCACTACCAGCTTTAAGCTCAGCAAAGTCATTGTTGGCGTTTTCAGCAAGGGCGTAAGCTTGCTCAGCGGTTATGTTGCCTTTAACCAAGTGAACCAAATTGCCGTTTTTGTCGAGTATTGCCCAGCTTGGGTAGACCTGCACACCAAGCTTATTAATCAGCTCACCTGACGGATCAGACAATACAGGCAACTTTGGATAGTCCGCTTGGACGCCTGCATACCAAGTACTAAAGTCGCCGTCTTCTTTTTCATTCAGATGACCAGGACTTACCACAGTGACCAGATTCAAGTCGGCAAATTTGGGATCAGTACGCCACTCTTCTGTTTCTTCAAGCGTTCCCAAGCAGAGCGGACACCAGCTTGCCCAAAATTTCACCAAGGTTGGTTTGTTAGGATCTATCACAGACGCACCCGTATCACCCAAACCTTCTGTCAATTGCGGCAATGTTTGCATCTGTTTGAGCATATCGGAAGGCAGCATATCGCGAGAACTGATCGCCTCACTTTTTTGCTTCCCGTTGCTGCTACTCGCTTTACTCTCTGCACTACTCATTTGCCCACAGGCAACCAGTATTCCTGCACTCAACACTGTCATCACACCAAATGTACTGGCATTTTTAAACCAACGTGATGAGGCTCGTGGTGAATCTGTTGCCGATTCAGTAGCATTGATACGGCTATTATTACGACGTTTTTTATTTGGCATGACATGTCCTTTTTGCGAAGTCTTGCGACCATAATGCTGAGTGTAAAAGCGCATTCATTTATGATCTTATTACGCTGTCGGCTAAAATAAGATTTTTAGAAAATAAACGTACTGTATAGCTATTGGCTATGTGAAAACAAAGGCGGTTAAAATGGTGAGATGGTTCGACAGAAAGCTAGTATAAGGTAATGTTATGAAACTAAGACAGTTATGTGCGTTAGACCATCTTAATAGTATACATCGACGATGGAGTTTATATTAACAGTTATAATGCGGCGCTACACTTTTTTAACAACGCCGTAAGAGTCGTGATATAGGAAAATAACCAACCCTTTAATGCGTACTTACAATGGTGTATATGGCGATAAAAGATATAAAAAACAATGGCTTTACTACCATCAATTTTGAATAAAAATAACTCCAATTGATAGCCAAAGGTAAGTAAAGATAAGCCAATAATGAAATCAGAATTTAAAAAGGTTTGGATTAACTTTTAGTGCTCATAAATTGTGCCACATAATCATCCGCAGGGTTTTGACGCAAGTCCATTGGCGTGCCCGTTTGTATCAAGCGCCCTCCATTTAATATACTGATACGTTGGCCTACTTTGACGGCTTCATCGATATCATGAGTAATAAACACAATGGTTTTATTCAAGCGCTCTTGTAACGCCAGCAATTGGTCTTGTAGTTGCGCCCGAATGAGAGGATCAAGAGCAGAAAACGCTTCATCCATTAGCAAAATTGGATTGTCTGTGGCCAAAGCTCGCGCCAAACCCACACGCTGCTGCATACCGCCTGACAATTCATCAGGATAACTACGCTCCAAGTTTGAAAGCCCAACTTCATTTAGCCAATGTCGAGCCACTTCATGTCGCTCCTTGATACTCATTTTTCGCACACGCAAACCATAAGCAACGTTTTGTATGACCGTCATATGCGGTACTAAACCAAAATGCTGAAAGACCATACTGACCGTTTGCTGACGATAGTGTTGCAACTCTTTGTCGTCAAGCCCCAACACATCAATAGCCGAAGATGAATTGCCACCTTCTGAGACGTTTATCGTATCTGGCGGCATCTGGTTTTTATTCGCGCTAATAGCTATTGGTTCACCGTCATTTATAGGATTTTTCGTATTGGTAGAAGTTTTTGCATTAATAGAAGTATCGACCCATATCTTGCCACTGGTGGGATCAATCAAGCGATTGATGTGACGTATCAATGTCGATTTGCCCGAGCCTGATAACCCCATAATACAATGCAACTCGCCTGCTTTGATCGCCAGATTGATATCATAAAGCCCAACCGAATACCCTGTCTGCTCTTTTACTTTGACGCTGTCCATACCCTCTGCCAGTAATGCTAACGCTGCCTGTGCTTGTGAGCTACTGGCATTGTAAATTTTACTAATATTCTCAAGTTGGATGTGATTCATTATTATTCTCACTATGGGCACGGTTTGGTAGGCAACATTTTCGTGATTGGTTTACGGTATTGCCTTTTACTTTTAAGCAGATTATTAACCCATTGGACGTCTGCGTGCATCAATGGTCTTTTGCCGAGCGCGTTTGCCTTGACCAAATGCTTGCGTGATACGGTCAATAATAATGGCGACGATAACAATGGCCGTTCCCGCTTGTAAACCCTGACCGATATTGAGCGTTTGTATTGACTGCAATACGTCCTCACCCAGACCCGGTGCCCCGATCATTGACGCCAATACCACCATAGAAAGCGACATCATTACCGCCTGATTGATACCCGCCATAATACTTGGCAATGCTTGAGGTAGTTTAATCCAAATAAGTAACTGAAAATGCGTACTACCAAATGAACGCCCAGCTTCCACCATTTCATGATTCACTTGGGTGATGCCAAGCATGGTCAGACGGATAAGCGGCGGCAATGCATAAACAATGGTGGCAAATAACGCGGGCACTTTACCGATACCAAACAACATCAAGACTGGTATTAGATATACGAAGCTTGGCATGGTCTGCATTACATCCAATATAGGTGTGACTATTCTACGAAGTAACCTGCTGCCGGACATGGCAATACCAATGGGAATGCCAATAATGACCGTTACAAAAACTGAGACGATAAGTAACGCCAAAGTATCGACCAACGCGCCCCATAGCCCAAATGCACCAATTAAGAACAACCCAGCCCCGCATGCCAGCGCAAACCAAATTTTGCGGACGCCAAACCAAGCCAATACAGACACAAGTGCGATAATCAACCAAGGTGGAATGACGGTCAATAGACGCTCAATAGGTAGTAATAAGTAGGTCAGTGCCATCGTACTGATCGTACGAAACACACCCCCATAATTTTGGACGACATTTGCTAATGTATTATTGAGAGGTGACTCAAGTGACCATGAAGGAAAGCGTGATGACAGACCCAATGGACTGTTACTGACTGCTCTGTTATCAATGGCACCAGTGTTATCGGTCACTGCGCCTGTTAAGCTGATACCCAATTTATCGGCAAGATTAGTCGCCGCTTCATCCGACAACCATGCTTGCCAAACGTTTGGATTTTCACGCAAAAATACCAACGCCTGCTCTTCTCCGCTGCGTTTGTTTTCACTCATCTCCAAAATAGCACCATTAAGCTCATCAGAGGTCAGCTGTACTTTTTTGAAGACTTCCGCCAGCTCAGGATTGGTTTTAAGAAACGGCGTGGATACCGCGATACCTAAAGGAGAGACTGGAAATCCAGAGACGCAATCAGATGTGCCATCCGCCCGTAATAAATCTTGCCAACAGGCGTCATCATGGGCAGGAAACTCTAATGGCGCAAAGTCATACTTTGCCATCAACCCCGTGGGCTGCCAATAATAAAACAACAGCGGCTTATGCTGCTCAAAGGCAGAAGCAATCTCAGCATCAAGCGCCGCGCCAGTGCCAGGATGCGCATTGTTAAAAACGCGATCCAAACCTGTGTTTTTGAGAAGACGAGTGTTAAAAACCTCACATGCCCAACCAGACGGACAGTTCATAAAGCGTGACTTGCCAGGGTTTTCAGGGTCTTGAAATAACTCAGCATACTTAGGCAAATCTTGATAACTGCGAAGACCAGGGTTTTCTTCTAAGACGTACTTAGGAACATACCAACCTTGGGTGGCACCGCCTTTTAATGTGTCACCGATCACTGCGACTTTATTGTCTTTAAGCGCTTGTTCCATGATTGGAGAGCGACCAACCCACTGCTCGCCGATGACTTGGATATCTTTTTGTGACAAGGCGGTCTCGAGCGCAGGCCCTGCGCCTGGTACTTCTTCAACCGTACAGTTATAGCCGTCTTTAGCGATGTACTTGAGCATGCTAGAGGTGAATTGCCCACTCTCCCATGTTAGCGTGCCAAATTTAATCGGCGTGTCGCAAGCAGCAGAGGCTGATATGGGCAGTAACAACGCACTCATACACAGTAAAGTTAACGCGATCCATTGGCGCATGCTATGTCCTATTTATTATTTTTATCGGTAGTAAACCCATTGCCAAATCAATCAAGTTTTGGCAACACTTGTCTTACTTCATATGGTCTAATCCATGCTTTCTATTACTAGAAAATTTTTTTAAACGGACATCAGCAGTTGGTTGAGACTGTTATAAAAAGTAATAATTTATACTATTGATAATAGAGACTTATTCGTCAATTGGTAAGACCTATTTTTGAACCTTAACACATATAACACAGTAACCCTTAAGCCTGACAATTTTTCCAAGTCAAATTTTTTGACAAAAAAATAGCACCTACTTGAGTAGATGCTGTTAACTGATATGCCATCAGCTTAGAACACTGACTTTTAAGCATTAAATTAAAAATACCGTTTTTAAAACAATGACTTTAAAGCGATCATTTTAAAAACACTGCCATCGCTTTTTTAAACAAGCCACCATAAGGAGGCAGCAACAGATTCATACCATTTAGCTTGTTTTGGACAAAGATGGGTTTCATATGGCTCAGGCGCTCAAACCCTGCTTTACCATGATAAGCGCCTGTACCTGAGTCACCAACCCCGCCAAACGGTAAGTCATGCTGCGCGACATGCATAATTACCTCATTGATACATAGACCACCAGAGACAGTATGGTTACGTACTTTTTCTATGCCGCTATGACTGTCACCAAAGACATATAATGCCAACGGACGTGGACGTGCGTTCACAAAATGAATGGCCTCATCCAACGTGTCGTAATGAATTAGTGGCAAGATCGGAGCAAAAATCTCCTCTTGCATCACGTCACTGTCAGCGGCAGGATCGCTCACAATAACAGGTGGCATAAGACGGGTTTCGATATTCGATTCAGCATCAGTCAGTGCATGAATCTCATCGCCTGACAGTGCATCTAAGTAACCCTGTACGCGTTTAAATTGCCCGCCATTGATAATGCGCGAATAATCTGGATTGTTTTCTATATTTGGATAATGTTTTTTCATCCACTCTTTTGCCAAAGCGATAAACTGCTCATGATATTGACGCTGAACCAATACATAGTCAGGCGCAATACAGGTTTGACCTGCATTCAAGGTTTTGCCCATCATCACACGATTGACCACCGTCTCTAAGTTGGCATCACCCAGTACAATAACTGGGGACTTACCACCAAGCTCAAGTGTCACTGGTGTTAAATTGGGCGCCGCAGCTGCCATAATTTTTTTGCCTACCGCCGTAGAGCCTGTGTAAAGCAGATGATCGAAAGGCAACTCACTAAAGGCCGCTGCAATATCCACCTCACCCAGTACCACACAAACCATATCTGGTGAAAAATAATGAGCAACTGCATCAGCAAACGTTTGAGCAAATTTTGGCGCAGCTTCACTCATCTTAATCATGACGCGATTGCCCGCGGTGAGGGCATCAATCATCGGCGCTATGGCCAAGTACAGCGGATAGTTCCAAGGGACAATGATGCCGACCACGCCTAGCGGCTGTGGCTGGATTTCGTTATGGGCAGGCCTATACAGAGCCGAAATAGACACGCGCTGTGCCTTCATCCATTTTTTGCCGTGTTTTTTGGCATGACTGATACCAGTAAAGCTAGGAAACAGCTCGGCAAATTGGGTTTCTGACTCGCTACGATAGCCAAAATCTGCGCTGATCGCTTTCGCAAAACTTGCTTGGTTGTCGCTAAGCATGACCTCTAGACTGTCCAACTGAGTTTCACGCGTGCCCCAGTCATTTATCGGCTGTGTACGACTCAAGTTTTTTAAGTGTAAAAATTGCGCCTGCATCTCATCGATAGTGTTTGCTATGCTACATGCTTTGGGTGCTGTTCGCTGCGCAGAATCTGTGTCGGTTAAGGTCTGATCGTGAAAGCTTTGGTCGTTGATGGTCATGTGTCTTCCTTGTTATAAGCATGGTCAGGGGCATTGGCATTGATAGTCTACATTGGGTGAAAGACGCTATATTTCTAGTCAGGCACTGATTTTAATAACAGTTCCTAATCATAAATATTTGTAATACTCTATTCATAATACTTTAATGTAGCGTATCGGCTGACTAATGAAAAGCACATTAAACTGACTATTGCGTTTGTAGCGGACGCATGTTTACCAAACCGTTAAGACCCTGATATTAAAGTTCTTTATTCATCTATTTTTCTATTCTTATTAGCACTTATAGAGCCTAGGAGCAAAGCGTTAAAAGAGAAAATCAATAAAGGCCATAAGAAAGAGTTTTGGGCGAGGCGCGCTAAAACTGCTACACTTTACATCGATAATAAGCACTTTTAAACCCGACAATAATAAGATCACCCTTCTCATGACAAACACTACGCAACAGCTTAATGACACGCTTATCAGTAAATCTCTGTCAGCAGCCGACTATGTTCCTACGCTTGATGCAATGCTGGCGCGCACCCTAGCGCGTATCGATTTAAAAAAACAACAGGGACTGCGTACGCCCGACGAATTATGGATCGTTGACCACAATGACGTTTATACCCTTGGACAAGCGGGTAAAGAAGAGCATATTTTGCAACGGACTAACACGCCTATCATCAAAACCGATCGCGGTGGTCAAGTGACATGGCACGGTCATGGTCAGCTCGTTATTTATTGGGTGTTTGATTTGGACAGCTTAAGCTGGAGTGTGCGCAATTTGGTTTCTCACGCTGAGCAAGCGATAGAAGATGTGATTAACGAGTGCTTGCGCGATACCACATCTTCTGACAGCGCTTATATCAGCGCCCGCGCCCGCCGTGATGCGCCAGGTGTTTACTTGTACGCTGATATGGCTGAAAAAAATCATACTGATTCCGATATGTCAGCTGCTAATGTCTCTGTTGACAATACGATTATGCTTGGCAAAATGGCCTCGCTCGGGTTCAAGATCAAACACGGCTTTAGTTACCATGGTATCGCAATTAATTTAGATTGTGATTTATCAGCATTTAATGCCATCAATCCTTGCGGTTATGCTGGCATGCAAATGTTACGCCTATCGGACTTTGTAGCGATGCATCGCGATGTAAGTGACAATATAAAGGACGATGCAAATGACGACAATAACAGCCAGCAAACGCGTCACTCTTTAAGCTACGAACAAGTCACCCAAAAGCTCATCGATAATATTGCCAAGCGGCATGCCGGATTGATTGAATTACGAGCACTAGCACCAAAGTAACTCTTTGAGTCTTTTTTTGCATAATATCGTGCACGCTTAGACTTAAGCATTGTGACAAAACTCAAGCCAAACTTGTTATAATCGCAAATGATACAAAAAATGAGGTACAGCGATCATATTGCAGTACCCGCAGCTCAACCCTCTAACAATCACTTATTATTCAAAACAAAAGCAAATTGGAGTACTTCATGGCAGACTTTAATAAAATTTTAGACGCAGGCGACGTAGATGGCGGCATCATCAATGTAGTAGTAGAAATTCCTACTGGTAGCAGCCATAAAATCGAATGGAATCGCGAATTGGCCGTGTTTGAGCTTGATCGTGTTGATCCACAGATTTTTGCTAAGCCTTGCAACTATGGTTTTATCCCGCAAACGCTTGACGAAGATGGTGATGAGCTTGACGCGTTAATTTTGACTGAACAGCCTCTACCAACAGGCGTTTTCTTAAAAGCCAAAGTCATTGGTGTGATGAAGTTCGTCGATGATGGCGAAGTTGATGATAAGATTGTTGTCGTACCAGCTGATGACCGTGATACAGGCAACGCTTATAACAGCTTAGATGATCTACCAAAACAGCTTATCAACCAGTTAGAGTTCCATTTCAGCCATTACAAAGATTTGAAAAAAGCTGGGACGACTGTGGTCGAATCTTGGGGTGACGTAGCAGAAGCTAAAGAAGTTATCAAAGAGTCTATCCAGCGCTGGAAAGACCTGTAATTTATCAAAAATTGGCATCTATGCTAACAAAGATAGTTACTATTAAAATACCGCAGTCATCATCATGATTGCGGTATTTTTTTGCTTGGATGTTAGGTGTGCAAAATGGTTATAATAAACCGAACCATATTCATATCTTTTGTGGCACTAAGGAAAATCATGTTTAACTCTGACCCAAGCTCAAAGCCCGCTAATCCTAAGTTGCCAAGATCCGTCATCATGATGATAGAAAAAAACAACTTGGTGATGGCGATTAAGACACTGGCGGCCGATGAAAATATCAGTATGGATGAGGCTAAGGTACGCATTGACGCCTACGAAACACAACTAAAGGTACAACAGCAGCAAAAGCTTAATACCATTGCTAGCAAACAAGGCATCCCTAATCAGGCTATCAGTTTTGATAGAGAACAAGAGCCTGATGAAGACGAATCTGATCCATTAATAAAAAACCGCGTCAAAACTACCAAACAGAGTCAAGAATTTCAAACACTGCAAACGGGCGTTGACAGCCGGCTCAAGGATTTGGGTTATAAAAAACCACTTGTGCCTTACTGGATGAAGCGGCTGCTCGTTATTGCTATGATTATGCTAGGAATGTTCTGGATATTGTGGCGTGTGTTTGGCTAGGTAAAAAAGTGCTAGGTTGTCATACTTTCTATGAAACTTTTTATCGATGAGCGACAAACTGTGAGTGTAATTATCTAAATGATTGACACTTAAGCGTTCTATACATTAATTATCTTCTTGAATAAATTGTTCACGTCGTAAAAATGCCCAATCGATCAATGCCTCCATTGACGGCCCTAAAGCAATGCCCATTTGAGTTAAGTGATATTCAACCTTAGGTGGAACTTGTGGGTAAACCGTGCGCTCTACAATGCCATCCTTCTCAAGTTGCTTAAGTTGTTGGATAAGCATCTTTTGATTTATGTTCTCTATACGTCGTTCAAGCTCAGAGAAACGCAAGGGACTTTTTGCTGCAAACAGTTGGCATATAATCACCATTTTCCACTTTCCTTCTAGGACTCTAAGCGTCTCACTCGTTGCCGCAGCCCAGATAAGCTGTTGTTTGGGATCTTCACAGCGCCAATCTCGTTCACTCATATACTTACCTTTTGGTGTGTACCATACTTTTTAGTGGGTTCTTGTTATTTTGGAAGTTAGAGTATATCTTAACTGTAAATAAATAGTGGGGTATTCATTCATGAAAATTGGAATTATTGGCACTGGCCATATTGGAAAAATACTAGTAATAAGATTAAGTGAAGCAGGTCATCAAGTGAAAGTAGCCAATTCACGAGGCCCAGAATCGATCGAAGCGGATTTGCTGATAAACGGAGCACAGCCTGCAACGACTGAAGACGCCGTAGCAGATGCTGATGTCGTTATATTATCGATCCCATTAATGAGAATTCCAGATATCGCGCCTCTCATTAGAAAACTTCCCGCAGAAATAACTGTGGTCGATACTTCAAATTACTATCCTCATCGGGATGATCGAATAAAAAGTATTGATGAGGGTCAAGTTGAAAGTTTGTGGGTGACAGAGGTATTAGGAAGACCAGTAGTCAAGGCATGGAATGCCATCGGTTCCCATTCCTTCGCTGCCAAGTCATCTCCCGTCAATAGCGCTGATCGCATTGCTATTCCTGTAGCTGCTGATAATGAGGAACATAAAGAGATCGGAATGATGCTTGTTCAACAGACAGGATTCGATGCAAAATACTCTGGTACGCTTGCAGAATCGTGGAGACAGCAGCCTGGCTCACCGTCTTATTGTACTGACTTGACTTATGAGGAGCTTGGTCCTGCACTTGCAACAGCAGAAAAAAATCACCTCCCTAAAAGAAGAGACATCGCTATCGAAGCTATCTTGGAACGAATGGGTGATAGTAAGACAAATCCTGATGCTGACTATCTTGTAAGCTTAAATCGTGTCCTATTCATGTAAAGTATTATTCTATGTAAGTATTCGATTGGTTCAGAACAAGTAGCGTTTTCCAAAATTACTTGCTCTGAACTATTACCGTTATTCTCCCCTATTTTATCTTGGCTAGATAACTCTCAAGCCGTTTCTTTTTAAACGTTTCAGGTTCATGTTGTATGATACTTATCATCTCTCGCTTAAAGTCGCATGGGTTGTTTTTATCGTTGAAATAAAGAAAGATGTAGCTAAAAAAGTACTATCACCCTACCCGTTTACACAAGCATTGATACTTTTTTAAACATAAAAAAAGAATACCGCAGTATCCTTTTTTTCTTTTCTATTAAAACCAATAAAAACCCTATTTTAATGATGTTCACCAGGAAGGATTCTTGCAAATGCACGCTGAGCAAAATTGGGTTTGCTGTCTGTCGTTTGCGCGGCAGTCGAGCTTGGAAAAATCCGATAGCCAATAGACTGAACACCCACATTAAAGGCCGGCACCAACGAATAGCTGGCTGAGGCAAACTTACCCATGTTACTGGCGATGCTGTTCGGCTTATGAACAATCGCTCTTGCTACCATCATTGCCGCTTCATCAGGCATCAGCGCTGGCATATAACGATATAACTTAGTTGGTGCGATCATTGGGGTGCGCACCAATGGCATAAAGATATTGGTTATTTTGATATTGTCGCCTTTGACTTCAGCTGCTAAACAACGACTAAATGCATCAAGTGCGGATTTTGATGCAACATAGGCTGAAAAACGTGGACTATTTGCCAATACGCCAATGGATGAGATATTAACGATTTGACCCGCTTGGCGTCCAATCATTGTTGGAAGAAAGCCCAAGATAATTTTGACAGCGCCAAAATAATTCACGTCCATAGTACGTTCAAAATCATGAAAACGGTTCACCGACTCGTGTACAGAGCGACGGATTGAGCGGCCCGCATTATTCACCAACACATCAATGTGTTGAAAATCAGCCAAAATCTTTTTGCTCGTTTCCTCAATGTTATCCATATCAGTGAGGTCACACGCATAATAACTGGCCTTACCACCCAGTGTTTCGATGTTTTCTTTTACCGTCTTTAGTTTATCTTCGGTTCGAGCCAACAAAATCACATGAGCACCGCATTCACTAAGCAAAAAAGCCGTGCGCTCACCGATACCGCTTGAGGCACCTGTGATGACAATTTTCTTATCTTTAACTGCGTCGGTTATTTGCTTTTTCGAGGGATTAGCCATAAAAAGTCCTTTTCGTTTGTCCTATGCCTATGAATGATCAGTGATAGCATAGCAAAAAAGTATGCGGTAAAGTGAATAAAACGGCGGTCGCCAGTAGATAATTAGTCAGATAATTTGACTAATGTAAAGGCGCATAGACTTATAATAGCGTTATTGCTAAAATCCCCGCTTTTTATTAATTATCGCTAAGGAGTGCATATTTTGATCGCAGAATTGGCTCATTACATTGATTTAATTGCTAAAATAGTAGAAGTTATCGGCGTACTCATCATGTTTTTTGGGTTGTTTTTTGCCTTTTATCGAGGCGCTCGCTCTACTAATGGTTTCAATCATGATACCTACGTCGAAGTCAGACAGATAGTTGGCAAGTCTATTTTGCTAGGATTAGAAGTGCTGATTGCGGCTGATATTATGGCGACAGTAGTCACAGAGCCAACACTACGCAGCATTCTTGTATTGGGTTTTATTGTGCTCATTCGAACCTTTTTGAGCTTGTCTTTACAGGTCGAGCTAGAGGGCCGATTCCCATGGCAAAGCAAAAAGTCTGAGACTGCGGCAAAACCAAATATCAATACCAATCCAGCAGAGTAAACATAATACGTTTTGGGTTACTAAAAGTTAAGAATTAATCACTCATGCGCGTGTAAAAAATCCTCAACCACCCGAAACTGTCCAGCTGTGCTTTCTTCACCGTACATGGCTTGTCTAAACGCGTTAGAATGCGGAATGCCAGTTGTATACCATGCAATGTGCTTCCGCGCTATGCGGCAACCAGAGTATTCTCCATAAAAGTCATACAGCTCTTGTAAATGTGCCAATACAATCTCTTTTATTTCTCCAACACTTGGTGCATCAAGGTGCTCACCCGTCCGCAAAAAATGTCCAATATCACGAAATAACCATGGCTGCCCCTGTGCCGCACGGCCAATCATCACAGCATCACAACCGGTCAATTCATAGACACGCTGAGCTTTTTGAGCACTATCAATATCACCATTGGCAATGACAGGAATGCTGATACTTTCTTTGACTTCACGGATCAGCTCATAACGCGCCTCGCCTGTGTACATATCTTCACGCGTACGTCCATGAATAGCAATCGCCGCAATGCCGGCTTGCTCAGCACGGCGCGCCACACGCAAAATGTTTTCTCGCCCATTTTCGAAACCCAATCGCGTTTTTAATGTCACAGGGGCATCAACTGCATTGACAGCGGCATCTAGTAAACGCGCCACCAAATCTTCGTCTTGTAACAGCGCAGACCCCGCCAGCCTACGGCAGACTTTTTTGGCAGGACAGCCCATGTTGATATCAATGATCTGCGCACCATTGTCGATCTGATAACGAGCGGCTTCCGCAAGCTTATCTGGCTCAGCGCCTGCGATCTGCGCAGAAATAGGTGCAATCTCATTATCAAAGTTGGCGCGATACAGAGATTTTTTGCGTGCATATAGGGCAGTATCAGCGATGATCATCTCGCTGACCGCGTGACCTGCACCAAACGATTTGCACAATCGACGAAAAGGATTATCAGTCACGCCCGCCATAGGTGCAACCATAAGACGATTTTCAATCGTCAGGCCACCGATGTTTAACGGTTGCAATAACGGATGATCAGAATTTGGCAAAGAAGAGTCAGTAGGCATAAAAAAACGGCTTGCAGTTAATTGAAGTAAGTCAATGAAAACAAGCCGTTATTCTAAGGAATCGTACACATATTGCAAGCTATTAACACTAATAACTTGCGTAAATAAAGATTAAGTATGACACCTATTTTTTATCGAACACATTGTCTTGCTCTAGCGTAATGTCTTCATCATGTTCCTGCATACGCCACGGTAGACTATCAGGTGATACATTTAAGAAATGTAGGTATTTTTCGAACTGATCAATAATGTCATTGATGATCGATTCTGGTTGATAACCGTACAGATCATAAGTTTGGCCACCACGGCGCAAATATACCTCAGCACGATGATGATGCTCTTGCGGCAAATCACTTGCCCCGTCTTCTGTATAGTAGTCAGGAACATCACGCTCAGACAAGCGTACTTCGTACCAAAAATCTACATCGTCGCCACGTTTTAGTTCTAATATGGCACGATTATTCAGCTCATCATAGTTGACTGCAGGCTGCCATCCTGTCTCAGCGAACTTCTCTGACACCTCTTTCATTGAGGGCATGACGACTTGTTGAATATAGCTCAATACCTTATCACGAGTAGGCTGATTGGTTATGTAATCAATGCGATCACGCCACGCTGATGATTTGAGCAAATGCGGTGGTAGCTTGTTGTTATTGCCTAAACTCTGGTTACGATGACCTTCAATACGTAACGCACGCCACATACCAAACATCGCAATCAACATGATGATGGCAAATGGTAAGGCACTAACAATTGCTGCTGTCTGCAACGCTTCTAAACCTCCAGCCAATAATAATGCTGACGCCACTGCCCCTTCAGTAACGACCCAAAAGGTGCGCTGCCACCAAGGCGTGTCACTACGACCACCTGCTGCCAATGCATCAATGACCAAAGACCCAGAATCCGACGAAGTCACAAAAAAGGTAATGATCAATAAAACCGTTAGTGAAGATACGATCTGAGTAAAAGGCAGATTTTCTAATAGCTTAAACAACGCAATTGCTTGGTTATTTTGCACATCACTGATCAATGAATTATAGCCATCAACCATGATCATATTAAGTGCCGTATCACCGAATACCGCAAACCAAAAGAAAGTAAAGAACGTCGGTACTAACATCACACCAAGTACAAACTCACGAATGGTACGACCACGACTGATTTTAGCGATAAACAAGCCGACAAAGGGTGCCCAAGCGATGGTCCATGCAAATATAAATAGCGTCCAGTTACCGATCCAATCGTTGTGCTCGTAAGCTTGCAAGCTAAAGGTACGCTCAACGATATTACCCAAGTAGTTACCTGTATTTTCCATAAAAGCATTTAGGATAAACAGCGTTGGGCCAACAATGAAAACAAATAGCATCAGCGCAGTTGCTAATACCATATTTAAGATGGATAACCGTTTTACCCCTTTATCCATACCTGCCAGTACCGACATCAATGCAGCTGCGGTGACCGCGACAATAGCAATGACCTGAAAGCCAGTACTAATCGGCACCAAATCAGGTAGCAAGTAATTTAAGCCTGCATTGATCTGCGATACTGATAAACCCAAACTGGTCGCTATACCAAACATCGTACCCACAATGGCGAACACATCTACTGCGTGACCAATAGGTCCGTGAATTTTATCACCAATCAAAGGGTACAATGTCGAACGCATGGACAGTGGTAAACCATGGCGAAAAGAGAAGTATGCCAACGATAAGCCTACTACCGCGTAAATGGCCCAAATATGAAAACCCCAGTGAAAATAAGCAATTTGCATCGCTTCTTTTGCAGCTGCAATGGTCTCTGGTGCTGATACAGGAGGGCTAGCAAAATGCATGACTGGCTCTGCGACGCCAAAGAATAACAAGGCAATCCCGTAACCTGCCGAAAACAGCATGGCAAACCATTCAAGAAACTTATATTCGGCCTCGGAATGGTCAGGGCCAAGCTTGATTCCCCCATAAGGAGAAAACGCCAATACAATAATAAATAGTAAAAATAAAGCCACAGCCAGCATATAAAACCACCCAAATGTATCGGTGGTAAAATTAAGCACGTCGTTGAATAACGCACCTGCCGCTTCAGGATTGATGGCTGTACCAACTACCAGTAGCAGCATAATGATTGCCGCTGGCACAAAGACTGGCAACAAAATCGTAGAACGAGGTAATTTACTCATAAAAAATGATTCCCTCAAGAAATGAATAATAAGATAAAAATAGCAATGCTTTTTTAAGAAAACCTAACGCGATAAAATTAAAAATAAGGTCAGAACTTAAGTGGGCACAATATTTATCATAATATGTCTCAAA
Organism: Psychrobacter sp. AOP22-C1-C5; assembly: GCF_052378885.1. NCBI lineage: Bacteria > Pseudomonadati > Pseudomonadota > Gammaproteobacteria > Moraxellales > Moraxellaceae > Psychrobacter > Psychrobacter sp. AOP22-C1-C5. The sequence continues at coordinate 137,444 of NZ_JBQSYC010000001.1, forward strand.
ACCCCAGTTAAGGCTTGCATTTGTAACAATATTTTATGGAACGTTACATGAAAATTACCAAACAATAAAAAAGGCAGCTAGTAAGCTGCCTTTTTATACCTTTTGAAAAAACGCCATTTCTGAAACCAAACTTCACAGAATTAATCGACAATGACTGCTGCAAGCTGCTTAGCGATGTCAGCAAGTCTATCGCTTTCTACTTGAGTTGCAGCATGACGACCTAGCTCATGAATACTCGATGGTATGAGGTGCACATGATAATGAAAAACGGTCTGCCCTGCTTGTGCGCCATTTAATTGCATCTGAATAATGCCTTCACGTTCGAACACCTGACGCTGGGCTTGCATGACTTTTTTGCAAGTCATCAAAACAGCCGCTGCATATTCTGCTTCAAGATCTGCCAAATCAACTGCTTTTTGTTTGGGTATCACCAATACGTGACCTTTTGCTTGCGGCATGATATCCATAAAAGCAAGCGTTTTATCATCTTCATAAACCTTATGATAAGGGATATCGCCGTTTAGCATTTTGGCAAAAATGTTATTGTCGTCATAAGTGATTGGCTGATTTGTCTGGCTCATATTTATTCCTTTTGTGGTGTGATATTGAATGATGCAATTGTTTTTCAAATCAATTAAGCAGTTGGTAATATAGTGAACGAAACGGCGTTTGAGTACAAGATGCGATAACATGGTCATGATAAAAGACAAACCATACTCTTGCTGCTACTCGCTAATTTGTTGGCGAGTCGGGTACTATAAATGTTATATTAATGCTCTATTTTAAGAACGTGATGTTTATGGATTCGTCTACTTTACTGACTCAACCAGATATGAATAACGCTGATAAAAACACTTATGATACGCCACCGAGGTCTGTATCAGATGACTCTGTCGTTGGTAGTGAGGAAAAAAATGCCAGCACTGAAAGTGGCAATAAAACTCAGACCATGGATCCCAACACCATCATCTTAGCGGAAGCATTGACCGACAAAACCATCAGTTGGCAGATACACAATTGTAAAATCATCAAAAAAACCGTCACTCAAGATTTGCCATTGCCATTCTTATATCATTACGACAGTTTAGATGACAATATCAAGGCGACCTATCCGCTAACACCTGCCCTACTTGCTCAGTTCAATACGCTTATGAGTGCTCGTGAGGCGGCGAAATTGATTGGTATCGATGAAGCGCTTTTATCCACTCCTTGGCACGTAAAGATAATCGGCTCACTGGTAGTATTTAGTGAAGCATTGCAATTGGCTGTGCGATTGCATTGGACAAATACTGGCAAAGACACTCAGCAAATTTATACTAAAAACGAAGCAGACGCTATTCTCACGGCCTTTGAAGACTGGCAGTTTTTTGGCCGTGTGGATGTGCTTTATAAAAATGCCAAGCAGACGTTAGTTAGTATCGATGGGCAAGATGATCATTCTGAATCTTTACTGACTATTGACGCAAGGAGCGATTATCGACAGCTCTTGGCCACTCACGCATTGGCAGTCATTGTTAAGCTAGAAGCGGACAAAGCAGAGTTACCTTGGTTTGATAAAGCCATACTCGAACGTCTTGAGTAACCCATTGTTTTGATGCTTTTTGTCATAATCAGACCATTGCCATTGCTTAGCTGTCATATAGCGTAACCATTTTTGATTACTCATATCTAATGGTATGGTAGCAACTTAGTATTATTCACTAGTCCTCAAACCATATAAAAAGCACACTATTACCATCACACCTGAGGATTCAAATTTTAATAAACCTCGCCTATTAGTAAGGAAAATCACATGGATTATCGCTCAAAAACCTCTACCGGCGGTCGTAATATGGCAGGCGCCCGCGCATTATGGCGTGCCACTGGTATGACTGATGGCGACTTTGGCAAGCCAATTATCGCTATTGCCAATTCATTCACCCAGTTTGTACCGGGCCACGTACATCTAAAAGACCTTGGTCAAATGGTCGCGCGCGAGATTGAAAAGGCAGGCGGTGTGGCAAAAGAGTTTAATACCATTGCGGTCGATGACGGTATTGCCATGGGACATAGTGGCATGCTTTATTCATTACCAAGTCGTGACCTAATCGCTGACTCAGTAGAGTATATGGTCAATGCGCACTGCGCCGATGCACTCGTTTGTATCTCCAATTGCGATAAGATTACCCCAGGTATGCTGATGGCCGCCATGCGTCTCAATATCCCTGTTGTCTTTGTCTCTGGTGGTCCAATGGAGGCAGGTAAAGTTATCGCCAGTACCGTTGGACACAGCCATAACAACGACGGTGGTAGTGACGTACACACCACTGATAGCAAAGGCAATGCCATTCGCAAGCTCGATCTTGTCGATGCAATGATGGACGCTGCAGATGACAGTATTAGTGATGAAGATGTGTTGGCAATTGAAAGCTCAGCCTGCCCAACGTGTGGTTCATGTTCGGGCATGTTTACCGCCAACTCAATGAACTGCTTAACCGAAGCGTTAGGATTGGCCTTACCAGGTAATGGCTCGCTACTTGCGACCCATTCGCTACGTCGTGAGCTATTTTTAGAAGCTGGACGCACTATTGTTTCGCTTGCCAAACGTCGCTATGAGCAGGATGATGACTCTGTATTGCCACGCTCTATCGCAACCAAAGCAGCGTTTGAGAACGCGATGAGCTTAGACATTGCCATGGGCGGCTCAACCAATACCATTTTGCATTTGCTTGCGGCCGCAAATGAAGCAGAAATTGATTTTAAAATGGCCGATATTGATCGTTTAAGCCGCGGTGTACCGTGTTTAGCAAAAGTTGCTCCTGCTTCGCAAAAATACCATATGGAAGATGTGCATCGTGCTGGCGGTGTCTTTGCATTATTGGCCGAGCTTGATCGTGCCGGATTGCTGAAGACTGATGTACCAACCATCCATAGTGAGACAATGAAAGAAGCGATTGATAAGTGGGACATCATGAACCCTGACAACAATGAGGCACGCGCACGCTTCCTTGCAGCACCTGGTGGCGTTCGTACAACCCAAGCGTTTTCGCAATCAAAAGAGTGGTCAAATCTCGATGTCAATCGTGAATCAGGTTGTATCCGTAGTGCAAAGCATGCCTATTCAGAAGATGGCGGCCTTGCTGTCCTCTATGGCAATATCGCTAAGCGTGGCTGTGTGGTCAAAACCGCAGGTGTTGATGAAAGCATCTTAACCTTTACAGGTCGTGCACGTATCTTTGAATCTCAAGATGATGCCGTGGCTGCGGTTTTAGCCGATAACATTGTTGCTGGTGACGTGGTCATTATCCGTTTTGAGGGGCCAAAAGGTGGCCCTGGTATGCAGGAGATGCTGTATCCAACGACTTACTTAAAATCAAAAGGTTTAGGTAAGCAGTGCGCCCTGCTAACGGATGGTCGCTTCTCTGGTGGTACATCCGGTCTATCAATCGGTCATGCCAGCCCTGAAGCTGCTGAAGGCGGTGCTATTGGTTTAGTCGAGGAAGGCGATACTATCCATATCGACATCCCAAACCGCACCATCAATATGCAGGTAAGCGATGCAGACTTGGCAGCACGCCGTGAAGCTATGGAAGCTCGTGGTCGCGACGCATGGAAGCCCGTCAGTCGTGAGCGTCACGTCACTCCTGCCTTACGTGCTTATGCTGCCATGACGACCAGCGCCGATACTGGCGCAATACGCGATGTCAGTCAGGTTGAACGTTAAACCATAGTTTGTCCCAATCTTTTAAAAAAGTCCGTAAGATCCTATTAAGCCTGCGCCATGCAGGCTTTTTTTCACCAAAAAACAACACAGCAGTCGTTCTGATAACGATTTTTTGCGACATTAAATCTGTTTTCTCGTCATGATAAGCGTATCTCAATCTTTTCTACTACTGCCTATTCTATTGTCTAGGTACGCCAATTTTTAAACTTGATAAACTGTCATTAACCGCTCATTTTAAACGCTTGTAAGCCTTTGAAATGCACATATTGGTGTGTAACGTTCTTATGATAGAAAACTACAACTTATTCTTATTGATTTGCGGTGTTGCCTTTTTATTTGGTGCGCTGTTTCCTGTTGCTTTTAAAAAAACCCCTGTTTCGTTGCCCATGCTACAAGTCACTTTAGGAGCTATAGTAGGCTACTTTTGGATTAACCTGACTTTTTTAGACCCGCTCGAAAACGGTTTAATTATCGAAAAGCTTACCGAATTTGTGGTGATAGTATCTTTGGTAAGTGCGGGTATCAAAATTGATACACCGCTCACTTGGCGACTATGGCGTCCGACCATGCGTCTTTTGCTCATTACTATGCCGATTGGTATTTTTTCAATGGCGGTACTGGGTTATTATGCGTTTGGCCTTACTATGGGAGCAGCCATTCTCTTAGGAGCTGCACTTGCACCCACTGATCCAGTATTGGCGTCCAGTATTCAAGTGGGTCCACCCAATACAGGTGGGGAAGATACACCGCGCTTTACTTTAACTTCAGAAGCAGGACTCAATGATGGATTGGCTTTTCCATTTGTCTATCTAGCCATAAAGATAGCGGAGGCGTTTAGCGAAGGTAAGAGTATTACCGGTGAACTGCTTTGGTCATGGTTTACTCACGATGTATTATGGAAGATTGGTGCAGGCGTACTAGTGGGTATTATTGTTGGTAAAGCCATGGCCAAACTCGTATTTTCAAAATACAGTAAAGAGACGACCATCTCTCAAGGCTATCTAGTCATTGCTTTAACCCTTGTGGCATATGGACTAGCAGAATTTGTTCACAGTTACGGCTTTATTGCGGTATTTGTAGCAGCATTTGCTTTTCGTCGCTCAGAGCGTGAACACTCTTATCATGAAAAATTACATGATTTTGCGGAACAATCTGAAGGTTTGTTGATGACGCTGGTACTGGTCACTTTCGGTATATTTATTGGCCAAGGTTTGCAATCTGATGTTGAGCTAACGTGGCGGGTCTACATCGTCAGCTTTGCCTTCTTATTATTAATACGTCCAATTGGTGGTTTCATTGCTTTATCAGGTTTGAAGATGCCCCGTACTGAAAAATACGCCATTTCAGCACTGGGTATCCGCGGTATTGGTACCCTCTACTATTTATCTTATGCACTCAATCAAGGGTTTTTTGGTGAAGAAGATGCCCTTAAATTATGGGTTGTCTGTTCAATCGTCATTTTGATTTCCATATTTATACATGGGCTGAGCGCCAACAGGCTGCTTAAAATGACGCCAAAGAAGCTGTGATAAATTAAAGCAATTAAGGAAGCATATTAGGGCATGTCCGCAATTCAATCGATAGTCATCTAAATGGACTAAAAATGAGGACACGCCCTAATTTTCTGAGAACTCATTATCAATCAAAGTGAGCACCGCTTCTGTCAATGCAAACTGACGAATATCATTGAGCATCGTGACATCAAAGTTATGAATAAAAGCAAATGACAATTGACGTGCAGGGTCGCACCAAGCAACTGAGCCGTTATACCCCATGTGTCCGAAACCTGACAACTCAGAGCTGACTGTCTTCTCAGCGTCGCCATCACGCGCGCATAAGCTAAACAATCGGTGATAACCCAAGCGCCACTGCATTTGAGCAGGCATTACCGCATCTGAACCTGTGACTTGCGGTGTAGCTAGCTGCAAAAAGGTTGAACTATCAATCAGCGTTTGCCCTTGCCACACACCGCCACTTGCTAACATCGCATAAATGGTTGCTAGTGCCTGAGCTGAGGCAACGCCATTGGCCGCTGGAATGACAGCCTGTAACGTTTCTCTATTATGATAATCAATAGGTTGTTTACTGGCTGGTATCAGTGCAGCTTTATAATTTTTTAAATTCAACTGACTGCTGTCGAAATACAAGCTGTTGATCTGCGCAGTATTTAGAACAGGCTGTTTGTCTTCAAGTTTTACAGTACTTTCACTATTATTGCTACGGCTTCCATCTACTTTTTCCTTTTCTAGTATTCTTTGCTGCCAACACGAGTAACTTGGCAGAGCGGCATAAGTGCGTAAGGTATTATGAGAGTCTGCTTTTAAGACAGGTTTTTGGCTGTGACGCTTATGACGTAACAACGAGCTGTTATCCTCTGAATCACCAAAGTCTTTGACCAGTGTGGCCACTTGTTCTATTTTGCTATCAGGTACGCCAAAATAGCAGCTGTCTGCAATACCCAAAGGCTCGGTTAAATAATGCTTTAGAGCCGCTGCCAAAGACATATTGGTAACCGCTTCTATGACACCGCCTAATACCCAGCCATATACTAACGCACTATAAGCGCTGTCATATGCTGCTGCGTTTTCGGGAGGTGTGATTGGCATTGCGGCCACTTTACTTAGCATAACGTTCCAATCAAGTATCGTCTCATTATCGACATTGATACTCTGGATAGAAAACAAGTTGGCTTGATGCGACATCACTTTACGCAAGGTAATGTTCTCTTTACCCTGCTCAGTAAATGCTGGCCAATAGTTGGTGATGGGCACATCGTAGTTAAGCAGTTGCTTTGAAACCAATACATGCACCAGCGTTGCTAACACACCTTTACCAGTAGAAAAATTAATGGCTAATGTATCAGGCCGCCAAGAAAGATCAGAGCGTGCCATACCCACACTCGCCTTACCAATACACTTGCCTGCCTGATAAACCACCACAGCGCCACCTACTGGCCCATCTTCTAATTGCAAATCCGTCAATAGTTGCTGCAAGCGTTGTTGAAACTTGGTATGAATAGGTTCATGAAAACTTTGGCTGGTTTTTTGATTATTATCGGTCATGCTAGCTCTGCTCCCTCTTCGTAAATAAGTACAGTAAAACCCATGTACGCTTAATGCTAAACGTTTAAATGATAGAGACAAATCACGTATTTGCCAATAAAAAAGGCCACCTATTGGTCGCCTTTTCATTACTTAATATTGTCTGTCTTTTAGCGCGATACTTTTTAACCTGGTACTTTTTAACGTGGTACTAGCAAACGCTTATACACTTCGTCTTCAAGCTCAGTCAAGCCATGACTGCGGCCACGCTCCATTGCAGTATCCATTTTGCGCCCGCGTAGCCAGCCTGCTCGCAAAGCAATCGCTGCACCCACTCGATTGCCAGACCCACAGTGTACGGCTATTTTTTTACCATGATGTTGGCGCAATATGTTATCGAATGCCAATATCTTAAGCTGTTTTAATTCAGCAGCACCGCTAATAGATAGCTGTTCATATTGCATACCCGCCTGCGCAACTGAAGCTGATTCATCAAAGATTAGCTCATCATCCGCTTGCAAATTAATAACTACATCAACCCCAGCCTTCGCTAAAGCAACAATCTTTTCGTCGTCAAGCGCACCGCACACAATAGTGTTTGCATCAGGACGAAAATAAGGTTTAAGAATGACGGCAAGATCAACACCATTATCAAACACATCGTCATTGGTGGAGCTGTCATTAGCGGCTATTGTCTCTATCGCTGCTGAATGATCTAATTGGTCTGCACTTGTTGCGTTCTTTTGTGAAGTCATAATAATAAAATTGTTCGTCAAATATGGCTGTAAAGATAAAGGCTTTCGTGTGTTACTTACTACCCTTTTGCAGTTTAACAACACCCGCCAAATGTGGCTTATCATTTTTTGAGCTATACAATCCAAAGTGGCAAGAATCTTGTGCGTCTTTAAGCTGTGCAACTGGATCAGCAATCAACTCTACTTCAGCTGGCAAAAAGATAGGTAGCTTGAATGACACCTCAACCGTACAAGCATCAGGCAACTCACCCATCATGCCAAGGCACTTGGCCTTTGACCACATACCATGAGCGATGGCTTTAGGAAACCCAAATGCACGTGCTGATAGAGGGTGTAGATGGATTAGGTTAAAGTCACCTGAAACGAACGCATAACGACGACCGATGTCTTCTGGTACCTCAAATATGCTATGTACGCCTTCCTCATTAACCAGTGGTTTAACCGTTACTGGGCGTGGCGTACTCTTTTTGTCTTGGCTGCTGGCGGGTTTTTTGCTACGTGATAAATACGTAGACGTTCCTTCCCAAATCACTTCACTCTCTGATCTGATCGTGGTCACGAAGTCAAACTGTTGACCTTGCGCATGGTCGCGTAAGTTATCAAAAGCCACTGACATGGCAACGGTTTCGCGCTCACCAACAGGACGATACTGCGTGACACTATTATCAACGTGTACCAGACCCAGCATAGCAAACGGGAACGGCTCTTTCACCATCATATTCATCTGTAACGCTTGAGACAATACCGAAAAATAAGTGATGGGTACTTTGCCATTATCAGCAAAACCACAAATTTTACGATAGTCGTTTAAATTTTCCTGATCGATGTGCAGATCATCGACATAGTAAGTCGCTTGCGGCAACTGATCTCTGCTAATTTTGCCACTATTACCGATAGGCAGTAAACTTTTTACAATATTGGCGTAGGTAGTATGCGCTTTTGGCAACGCATCATAATGTTTGTCTGACATAAATAAATCCTAAGTGGGGCTTGAACGAATTTTCTGAGTGCATTTAAAGATGCTAAGAATACGTTGATTAAAGCCTATCAGCGAGCAATGTCATCAGCCCTATGTTTAATCAAACTTATTAGCAACTGTAGCAGCAGAAAACGATCTGGCATATGGTGTCTGTGTTTTTATCATAAAAAAGCCACCCTTGGGCAGCTTTATTACCTTTTATCAGCAATTTTTTCGTAAGCATATGTGAGGTAAATTAAAAATGATAGGTTACATCATAAATTTACTGTCAGCTCCATGACGATTATATCGATTTAGACATCGATGTTATGCGCCAAGTAAGCTCTGACCGCAAACGCGTACTGTGTTGCCGTTTAAGCCACCAGAGGCAGGTGATGCCAACCAAGCGATGGTCTCAGCCACATCTACTGGTAAGCCGCCTTGGCTCATTGAGTTCATACGGCGACCTGCTTCACGAATGGCAAATGGGATAGCTTCTGTCATTTGCGTTTCAATAAATCCTGGTGCCACAGCGTTAATGGTCATTCCCTTTGCATTGCTTTCCAACTGCTTTGCAGTGGCATCAACCAAGCCAATAATACCAGCTTTAGACGTCGCATAGTTGGTTTGGCCCATGTTACCAGCGATACCTGATATTGAGGATACGCAGACGATACGGGCATTTTCTTTAAGTACATCGTTGTCCAACAAGTAACGGTTCAGCTTAGCCACACTACCTAAGTTGATGTTAATTACCATGTCCCACTTTTTCTCGTCCATTTTTGCTAGCGTCTTATCACGAGTCACACCAGCATTATGAATGATTGAGTCCAGACCACCACGCTTTTTCGCTGCTTCTGCAATTTGAGCGCCAGCATCATCGCTTGTGATATCTACAGTTAAGATAGAGCCACTGATTTCGCTTGCGACTTTTTGTAGATCGGCTTGCTGTTGCGGTACATCCAGACAGATAACATGCGCTCCTTCGCGTGCCAATACACGGGCAATTGCTTCACCGATACCGCGACTGGCACCAGTTACTAACATGGTTTTACCGCCTAGAGGCTGTGTCCAATCAACATCGATTGAAACGCCTTTGCTAACTCGCACTACTTGACCTGATACGTAAGACGAACGGGCTGATGTGAAAAAGCGTAGGCTCGAATCCAGATTCTTCTCTGCCCCTTTTTCTACATAGATAAGCTGTGCCGTAACGCCGCGCTTAAACTCTTTACCAACAGATTTTACAAAGCCTTCAAGCGCACGCTGTGCCAATGCTGCTTCGATATCAGTGATATCTTCAGGCGGACGACCAATAACGACGACTCGGCCTGACGTTTCTACGCGGCGAGCAACGCTATGAAAGAACTCATACACTTCCTTGAGCTGATCGGCATTACTGATGTTACTGGCATCAAACAATAAAACCTTGAACTTATCATCACCACCTGTGTTTGCTTTGGCTTCTACGCCTGCGTCTGCCAGTGCGTCTTTGATATCGTCACGACTATTTACAAACACCTCAGCGTGAACATCTGACAAAATGCGTGCGACTGACTCACTGACGCTTTTGTCTTCGCCATCAGCACGACCAACCAAAACACTACCACGTACCAAATGCTCACCACTTTCAAAGCGATCAAGTGTGACTGGTAAAGGTAAACCTAAGTTCTTTGCAACTTTTTTGCCAATAGAAGACTGAACGAAATCACCATAACGGTCTGACATAATATAATCCTATGAGTAATGGTTAAATGATAGTAAAAGAAAAACGCAATGTACCTACTTTTGCACGTACGTTGCCTTAATAATTATTAATATGTGGTCATTGGGTTTAAAATTGTCTTAACTATACACTTTCATCATAAACAAGTCCAAAAATCGCGACTGTCTACAACAATCTGTAAACAAGCTAGTATACAAGAGTAGCAGGTCTACGCGCGTCAAAAATTGCCCTAATGTGCTAAAATCAGACCCATAAGTTATGTATGATATAATTATCAATAACAATATATTATCAAACACATAGTTATGCAATCTTAGCAGGTAATACGCATCAGTCTACAAAAGGCATCAATATTGTTTTTAAAGCAGTTATCGATGTTATATAAGCGTCATGTGGTTTGCTAAAGATATACATTAAGGTCATAAAAACGCCTTATCATAAACAGCGGCACTACATGATAAGTAGCCTTAATAAATGATAATATTTACTTGTTGTTTTTTCTATTGATTAAGCCATATTTTTTATTGTGAACACTCTTTTTTCTGCCCATATTTTTTAAGGATAATACTATGAGTAATAAAAACAATCACCCTGATAGTCCTGTTGTTAAAAGCACTGTCGTAAAATCTAGTGATGAAAAAAATAAAAACACGACAACGACCAAAGCCAGCAAAACAAAGCTTACCTCAGGTCAAAATCGTGTGGCAATCTTAGGTGGCAACCGTATCCCTTTTGCTCGCTCAAATGGTTCATACGCTGATGTCAGCAATACAGATATGTTAACAGCGGCTTTAGACGGCTTGATTGAACGCTACAACCTACAAGGCGAAGTACTGGGTGAAGTGGTATCTGGTGCAGTTATGAAATTGAGCCGCGATATCAACTTAACTCGTGAAGCGACACTAAATACGGCACTAAGCCCGCATACGCCAACCTATGACATCTCGCAGGCATGTGGTACTGGCCTGCAAGCAACCTTTGCTTCTGCCAACAAAATCGCATTGGGACTTATTGATTCAGCCATTACAGGTGGTGTCGATACTACCTCTGACGCGCCTATCGCAGTTGGCGATGGTCTACGTAAGGTTCTCATCAAGCTAGGCGCTGCAAAAGATAACAAGCAACGTCTGAAAGCGCTCATGGGTCTAAATCCAAAAGACCTCATTGATTCGCCACAAAACGGTGAGCCACGTACTGGTCTGTCAATGGGGGAGCACCAAGCCATTACGGCACTTGAATGGAATATCAGCCGTGAAGCACAAGATGAGCTGGCTTTTAATAGTCACAAAAATCTTGCGCGCGCCTACGATGAAGGGTTCTTCGATGACCTAATCACTCCATACAAGGGTCTAACTCGTGACAACAATCTGCGTCCAGACACGACGCTAGAAAAACTGGGCAAGTTAAAGCCTGTATTTGGCAAAAAGAATGCCAACCCAACTATGACAGCTGCCAACTCTACTCCGTTAACTGATGGTGCTTCTTGTGTATTATTAGGTACGGATGAATGGGCGAAAGAGCACAACCTTAAGCCACTGGCTTATATCGTTCATCAAGAAACTGCTGCCGTTGACTTCATTGGCAAGTCTGGAACCACAGAGGGCTTATTAATGGCACCTGCATACGCAGTACCACGTATGCTCGAACGTGCAGGTTTGACCTTACAAGACTTTGATTTCTATGAGATTCATGAAGCCTTTGCCTCACAAGTATTGTCAACACTCGCTGCTTGGGAAGATCAGAAGTTTTGCGAAGAGCGCTTAGGTCTTGACGCCCCACTTGGATCTATTGATCGCAGCAAACTCAACGTAAACGGTTCATCTCTAGCAGCAGGCCACCCATTTGCAGCCACTGGTGCTCGTATCTTAGCCACGGCAGCCAAATTACTGGATCAAAAAGGTTCAGGTCGTGCGCTTATCTCTATCTGTGCAGCTGGCGGTCAAGGTGTGACTTGTATCCTAGAAAAGTAAATCACTGTGTTATTTGATTAACAGATAAGCCCGGCATTTGAGACACCCTTTAATCGATGGATTAAAGGGTGTTTTTTACGTTTGTATATAAAAAACGCAGTAAGTGAAAGTAATTTACATTAGCAGCATATTATTTTGATCTTACTTTGAAATACTATAGTCGATTCCAAATAAAACAGATACATTATATTCCAACGTTGAATTGGTATAAATTTTTCTTGCTTGCTGTGCCTTCGCGGACAGAGACGGCGAAAAATTCATTCCAGTATTGATGTATCGTTTTTATACTGGACTCACTATATAAGGCACGATAAATAATGGTCATTCGTAATATGTAGGCATCCATGACTCGACTTCATTTCGAATGGGTCATATATTTCGTAGTAAAGTACGCGATAACACAATAATAAAACGTAGCCGAATTATAGCCTTACTGATAGATATGCTAAAGTAAGACGCACAATCAATAAAAACTATAACAACATCTACTAGGAGCTTTTGATGGGTAACATACCTTCAGCCATTGACCCAAAATCTCTAACGCTGCAAGAACGCAAGGAGCTTAGTCTGTTTGAGCAAGAAAATTTTATTGAGCGTATGGACAAAGAAGTGCTGAATGATGAGCTGCGGCGTAAGATGCATGAGGACCTAATCGACAATTATGATGAAGAGCTTGAAAACGAAGTAGACGATTACGTACGTGATTTTCGTTTTGATGGCATCGAGATGACCGAAAAAGAAAAACTGAACCGCCGTACGTATTTTCAGGAGTTGGTAAGACTACAGCGAGAACTCATCAAATTACAAGATTGGGTGGTTGATCGCGGCGAACGTATCGTTGTGATATTTGAAGGGCGAGACTCTGCTGGTAAAGGCGGCGCAATCAAACGTATCACTCAGCGCTTGAACCCGCGCGTTTGTAGAGTGGCTGCCCTACCTGCGCCCACTGAACGTGAGCAAACGCAGTGGTATTTTCAGCGTTATGTGGCCCACTTGCCAGCAGCAGGCGAGATTGTTTTGTTTGATCGTAGTTGGTATAACCGAGGCGGCGTTGAGCGTGTCATGGGGTTTTGTTCCGATGCTCAGTACGAAGAGTTTTTTCAATCAGTACCTGAGTTTGAGCGTATGCTGGTACGCTCAGGCATCCGCTTGGTAAAATACTGGTTTTCAATTACTGATGATGAGCAACATTCGCGTTTTATGAGCCGCATTCATGACCCGCTTAAACAGTGGAAACTCTCGCCGATGGATTTACAATCACGGAGACGTTGGGAAGATTATACCAAGGCAAAAGAAACCATGTTTGAGCGTACTCACATTCCTGAAGCTCCGTGGTGGGTTGTTGAAGGCAACAGTAAAAAACGTGCTAGGTTAAACTGTATTGCGCATTTACTTGATCAAATTCCTTATAAAGAAGTGCCGCGTACCGAGGTTGAGTTACCTGAGCGCAAACGCGATGATGAGTACTATCGTGAACCGATCCCAGATGATATGTATGTGCCACCGCGTTACTAAACTAAGAGGTTGTTGTATTATTGGCCTAAATTGTTTCAAAACTCGAATAACAAAAGACTAAATAGAAATACTGCGTGATGTGGACCAAACAACTATGATCCACATCACGTTTATTTTTGGTTTAGTATCACAAAGCATAGATACTACATGGTATAAGTCGACTGCAAACCATCTATTTTGCCTGCTAACAATCGCTCAACCTCGTTCTTAATCCTCTGACCAGCGATGTCTGTACCAATCTGCACCGCAAAACCTGCGGGACGACCGCCTTGCGATTTAGCATTTACCCAGACTACTTTGCCATTCATCGGCAACCGTTCACTTGAGTTAGGCAACGTAATCGCGATAAACACCTCATTGCCTAATTGCTGAGGTTGACTCGAAGGCACAAACAATGCCCCATTGCTTACAAAGGATAAATAGCTGGCGTATAACGTTTCAATATTTTCAATGTGGCAGGTTAAAATCCCGCCGCGTCCTGGCATTGCCATAGTCAGCTTCCTTTATGAGTTGGATCTAGTATATGGTATGAGTGATTAGCGGTAGATAGACCAAAGCTTTAAAAATTAGCCGAATCGTTACCACGCGCTATAACATGATGCTATAAATATGCCAATTCTTGCATCAGCTTATCATAGGCAAATTTTTCTTGCACATTTTGTTGTAGAGCAATTTTGGTCTGTTGCAAGCTACTGGCAAATGTTTCTAACCCAGCGGCCATAGGTTGATGTATCTCTAATACTGTTGATAACTTAACGTCTTTTTGTAACTCACTAAGCCCAAGACTGACACGGCGCATGTCAAGCAGCATCATCTCAGACAGTTGAATAAACGCTTCAATACCTAACTGGTTTTGCCAATAGTCACTTGCGGCCACGCTACTGCGCTTACCACTACGTAACGCTTGCCATGTGGTCAGCCATAAGCCACGCTTACTGTACCACGGTGCTTGCGCCATACCTATTGCAGCTAGTGGTGCGCCATTTGCTAGTTGGATAAGCTGCTCAATCGCCGCTGTGCCGACCACCTCACGATTGACAGTATGACCCAACGCATTGGTCACATAATCAACGGCTATTGCTATATCAATTGTTTGTAATGGTAGCTGCTGGACACGGCTTTTGATGGTTGGAAGCAGCTGAGCAGGTGCATCACTGATCAAGAACAAATGCACCTGTGATTGTGGCTCCTCCAATGTCTTAAGCAATGCATTGGCAGCGGCGACCGTCATTTGCTCAGCTTGGTCTAACACACAGATACGCATTCCTTGCCCACCTTGATAAATAAAAGGCTGCAAGGCACGAATGTCATCGATCTTGATTTTAAGAGCGCTATTGCCGACAGGCTTAGTAGATTTTTTGTCCTTCGCTTTGTTGCTCAATTTTTCTGCATTATCAGTACTGTCTGTACTGATGGGCATACGGATGATGGGCAATACTTGCAGACTTGGATGCGTGCCTGATTTTAGCCACTGACAGCTCTCACATTTTGCACATGCTCCTGCTAGATGAGTGTGGCGCTCACGGCATAACAACCAAGCGACCAACCGCCACACAAAGGCGCGCTTACCCATGCCTTGCATGCCTGCTGCGAGCAACGCATGAGGTAAGGACTGCTGTGACAGCACCCGCGTCGTCAGTTGCGACCACAATGTCTGCTGCCATGGCAATAACGGCGCAAAATAAATGCTATCAGTGGTATCTATTGCGCCTTTGTTTTCCATGGTATCACTCATATGGCTTTATAACATTGCTGATTATTTCGAGTATTACTCAACAGGATTTTGAAAGTCGGCTAAGCTCATCGCATTTAAACGCTCTAAGTCTTCTGGGGTATCAACACCCGCTGGCAACTGGCAAGCTGCGACTGCGATCGCAATATGTCCGCCATTTTCTAAAACACGCAGTTGCTCTAAGCTTTCGAGTACTTCAAGCGGTGTTTGCGGCCAATGCACGAACTGCTGCAATAGATTGACGCGGTAAGCATACAAACCCAAATGACGATAAGCATCCTTTGGTGGCTGCTCATCATTTTGATTGCTTAAAACAACATCGCGGTCGCAAGGAATTGGCGCTCGGCTAAAGTACAACGCACGCTGATTACCCTTGACCTGTTGGCTAACAACTTTTACCACAGATGGGCGATGAAAAGTCTCGTAATCCTCTATAGGCTCGCATAAAGTCGCCATGACGCTGTCATTGTCCGCTACCAAAAGCGCCTTCACTTGCTCCAACAATAACGGCGGTACAAGGGGTTCATCGCCCTGCATATTGACCACAATATCATGGTCAGGCCAGCCTTTGATGGCCGCCACTTCTGCCAATCGATCTGTACCTGACGCGTGCTCGCTACTGGTCATCACTACGTCAAAACCAGCCTCTATGCATACCTTAGCAATACGCTCATCATCAGTAGCAATACACATATCATCGGCGAAGTGGGCAGCTTGTGCTTTTTCGGCAACCCAAAGAATCATTGGCTTACCATGAATATGCAGTAATGGCTTGCCTGGTAATCTTGTGCTCTTGAAACGTGCAGGAATGACAATATGAGTTTTAGCAGGCGTAGTAGCTAGTGACATAATTTATTCCTATAGTGTTTTTATAAAGTTTAAAGCATCATCCATTTTTTGCTTTGATATTTTGCCTGTCTGTTCAGTTTTTAGTTTCATAACTTTTAGTCACAATACCCAAATGATTCAATTGCTGCTCTAGGTGCAGGTAACAGTTATCAGAGAGTATGGCGGTGACTGGTAGTACCCAAAGCCTATCTACCAACGCTTTATAGTCACCTATCAGTGCCTGTTCAGCGGTATGTTTTAGTAATAACGCTCTTATTTTTACCGCATCTTTAGTAGTCACAACGATTGGATAATCGCCATACTGAAACAACTCGGCCAAACTAAAGTCGTAATGGTCAGGATAAGGATGCCCAATGACATCGAAACCAAGCCATTTTAGCGTATTAAAAAAACGCTGTGGGTAGCCAATACCACTCACTGCATGTATTTTGCTACCTTTTTTAGGTCTTTCAGTTTCTGTTTGACTATCGGTTGATTCTGATTGCCATAAGCGCTGCATATTATCAGCTTCCAGATGCACGGTCAGACGATTAGCTGGATGGGAATAACCATCCTCTTTATTATTTTGAGCTAATATCGTCTCTAAACTTTCATGGTAGATGACGCTCGCGCCTTCTAGCCGCGATACTGGCTCACGTAGGAACCCTGTAGGTAGCAGTTGCTTATTACCAAAACCGCGTGCGGCATCCACCACAATCCACTCGATATCGCGTTGCAGTGCATAATGCTGTAAACCGTCATCGGCGATAATTAACTGCAGATCAGGATACGCCTTCAACAGAGTGTTAATCGCTTGTTCACGGCTTGGGCAGACTGCCATTGCTGCGCCTGTCATAGTGACGATTAAACATGGCTCATCCCCCACTACATTGGGCAGACTGGTAGCACTGACCAGCGCTGGCATCTGGCTAGTATCGCCACCGTAACCACGACTAATGACGCCAACTTTGACTCCTTGCTCTTGCAAATGGTTAACCAACGCAATAATTAACGGTGTCTTGCCACTACCGCCCACACTGATATTACCAATTACCATAACAGGAACAGGCGCACGATAGCTTGATAATATGCCAATCTTGTAAGCTTGACGACGAATTATCGTGATAAACCCGTACAACCAGCTGATAGGTAGCAACAACCACAACCAAGCGGCTTGACGTTGCCATGCACGCGTCACTGTCGTCTCAATGCTCATGGTTAGTGGTCACTTATCCTATTTATTTGGTAGTGTTTAAGCGTCAAAGTTGTTCCGAGCTATCAACCCATCTACTTAAAATCTCGGGCATACATTTGCGCATAATGGCCTTGCTTCTGTATCAGCTCATTGTGCGTGCCAAGCTCCACTATCTGACCCCCATCCATTACCGCAATACGATCGGCAGACTCAATAGTCGTCAAACGATGCGCAATGACCAATGTTGTACGGTCTTTCATAACGTTATCGAGCGCTTGCTGAATGTAATATTCTGATTCGTTATCCAGCGCACTGGTGGCTTCGTCCAAGATTAAAATAGGTGCGTCTTTTAGTAAGGCACGCGCAATCGATAAGCGTTGACGCTGCCCACCAGACAGTTGCAAACCCTCAGCGCCAATTTCACTTTGATAACCATTTGGCATCTTCATAATAAAATCGTGGGCAAAGGCATCTTTTGCAGCGCTTTCAACTTCAGCCTGCGTTCTATTGGCTAAGCTACCATAAGCGATGTTGTTAAACACTGTAGTATTGAACAATACTACTTGCTGATTAACCATCGCAATTTGCGAACGTAGGCTTTCTAAAGTAATGTCCTCAATTGGCATGCCATCCAAAGTAATCTGCCCTGAAGTAGTCGATAAAGTCCGGGTCAATAAATTAACCAACGACGACTTACCAGCCCCACTTCGTCCAACCAAAGCCACCGTCTCACCCGCTCGTACATCTAATGTGAAGTTACGCAGCGCCACAGTCGAATCCGGATAAACCAAACCGACGTTGTCTAGACGAATCTGTCCTGACAATGTAGGGTTAAGCACACCTGTATCTTCCTCTTCTGGCTCGTCTAATAGGGCAAATATCGACTCACCTGCGGCAATACCCTTCTGCAATTTTTGGTTAATATCAGTCAATGAGCGGACCGGTTTACTGAGTAAGCCCGCCGCAGCAATGTAGGAGATAAAGGCACCCGCTGAGATATCGTTTATCACTGCTGGACGTAATGCAAGCCATACCACAACCGACATTGCGACCGCCATTAAAAGCTGCACTGCTGGCGTATTAATACTGTTGGTAACGACTACTTTCATACCTTGGCGTAAATTCTTTTTTGATGTTGTATCAAAACGACTGGCTTCATAAGCTTGTCCGCCATAATTTTTGACCACTTGATAGCCACCAATGACTTCATTAGTGATATGACTGACATCGCCCATCGTCTCTTGAATACCCTTAGAGAGCTTAAGATACCGTTTGGAGGCAACACGAATTAACCACAAAATAGGCGGTAGCACGACAAACAAAATCAAGGTCAAACGCCAATTGCTATAAAGTAAAAAGCCTAGTAGCGCTACGACTGTCAAACCATCACGCAATAGCGTTTTCATTGAATCAGTACTGGCTGCCGTTACTTGCTCAACGTCAAATATCAGTTTTGACGATATCGTACCAGCCGGATTTGCCAAATAAAATGAGCTTGGTAAGCGTAACAGTTTATTAAAGACTTCTACTCGCAGCTCATAGACCAAATTGCGTGATACAAGAGCAGAATAATAGTTACCCAAAAAGCTGCCAATACCCCGAACAAAGAACAAGCCAATAATCAATAAGGGGAACAAGTCCTGTTTACTCTGATCATTCTGGTTAATGGCATCAGTAATATATTGCAGTAGCTTGGCAATCCAAATCTCTGTTGCTGCGTTAATAGCAAACCCTAAAATAGTAAGCAGTAAGGCCCACCAGTATGGTTTTAGGTAGCTCAATAGACGCAGCAATGTCTCATACCTAGATACGCTTGCTGTGGCTGCTTTAGCAGAAGTTTTTGTAGAGTCAGATTGATATATTTGGCTCATAAAAGCCTCGATTTGAGTGTCATCAAATGAATGGAATGCGCTTACCGCACAGTTTTACAAGAGCATAATGTATAGCAAAACTGGCTATGCGTTATGGTGGTAAAGGTTGGCCAAGTGGCACGACGGTGCTGATATTAAGGTTTAAAAAGCCCAGTTTACCAGCGATATCCATTACCCGCACCACTGACTGGTGGGTGGCGTTAGCGTCCGCAGCAATGACGAATAGCATATCACGGTTACTGCCAGCCTCTTGCTGTAGCATACTGGTCAATTCAGCCTCATTGCTACTAGCAAGGGTAATGCCATTGACTAAATAACTGCCGTCTTCTTGTACGGCCACTTCGATGCTGTTGCTTTGTTCTGTCAGTGCGACGCCTTCAGCTTCAGGAAGAATAATATTTAAGCGACTAAAGTGATTGAACGATGTTGCCAGCAGCAAAAATACGATCAAAAACAGTAAACAGTCAATCATCGGCGTTAGATTGATTTCAAGTGGCTCAACTGTTGGTTTTCTAAAGCGCATATCACTCTCTTTAATCCGCGTAGTACTAATGTCCTTGAGACATGGTTGGTTAAGCGTTAATGACAGGGTTCAAACCATTAAAATACATTAAGGCTCCACTTTATATAACAATCTCATTCTTTTCATCTGCCGCCCACTCAGACCATGAACCGTCATATAAAGAAGTATTCTCAAAACCAGCTATTTTTGCAGCTACTAACACGATACACGCCGTTATTCCTGACCCACAACTAAAAACGAGCGAATCAGACTTCACAATTCCTTTTTTGGCAAAAACGTCATAAATCTGCTTTTCGTCCAGATAAAACGCTTCGTTCAGAACATTTGCGAACGGTATGTTTAAGGATTTTGGGATGCTTCCACTTTTTAAACCTTTTCTAGGTTCAGGATCGTTGCCTAAAAACCTACCAGAGCTACGGGCATCAATCAATTTGAAATGCTTACTGCTCAAATTATCTCTGACTTCTTGCGTGTTCTTTACATTTGATATTGAGTTCACATTGGGACAGGACTTCAATGCGTTAGGCACTGAGAAAGCATTATCAACTCTGTGTCCACTTTCAACCCACGATTTTAGTCCACCATCCAATATTAGTACATCTTTGAAACCAGACTCGGTTAACATCCAGTAAGCCCTTGGAGATGAGTAAATGCCCTTATTGTCGTAGACAACGATAGAATCCTCAATATCAATTCCTAATTTCCGGCAGGACTCAGCGATCACATCGCTAGAAGGCAAAGTATGAGGAAAGACGCTCAAACTGTCTGAGAAGCCATCGTCAAGGTCAAACTTTAGTGCGCGAGGAATTATTCCACTTGCCATTTCGTTCGTTGTATTTGAAACCGTTGATCCTAAAGACGCATCTAAAATTTTTATTTTTTTACCCATTGCCATTTGGTTGGCAAGCTCTTGTGCTGAAATCAATATTTTTTTCATAAGCGCTATACTAAGAAAGAGCAGACTTTGCTTAGACTTTCCTCCATCACACTGTAATTATTGCCATTTTATTTTAGTTTGACGCGCTCATTGGACGCTCATGGTTCAAGCCTTCACCATTTACTACCGTATGGGTACGAGACTGATTAAAACCAGCAGTATGCGTATTTTCGAGCAACTGGTAATCGTATAGCTCTTGAATCATTAGCCCCGCTTGGGTCTCAAACTGAGCGTTGATATCAATGATACGGCGCTGAAAATAACGATAGGCAACCAGTGCTGGTATGGCAACAATCATACCTGCTGCCGTGGTAATCAACGCTTGAGACACGCCAGCGGCAAGCATTGTTGGATCTTGCATCGCACCATCAGTAATAGCCAAAAATGAAGAAATAATACCCAACACCGTACCCAACAAACCAAGTAGCGGTGCAATCGCTCCTATGGTGCCAAGCATGTTGATGTTTTTTTCTAATTGATGAACTTGCACGCTGGCGCGATTCTGCATATGCATTGTCATCGACTCTAGCCCGTACTGGCGGTATAGCAAACCAGTCGCTAAAATATCACCAAGCGCGGTTTTTTCTTTAACATTCATCAATTGTGTGCGCCCAATATCGCCATTTTCACGCAAACGGGTTATTAACTGCTCACGCAATCTGCTTGGTACAATTTTTTTAAATTGCAAAGTATGGCTACGCTCAATGATGATAACCAGTGCCAATATCGAGCACACCACGATAGGTGTCATCAACCAACCACCTGCTTTCACCAACTCCCACATATTAACTCTCTTCTAGATTCTTATGAAAAAGTTACTATCAAGATATTTAAATCGTTACTACAAACCTAAACAGTCTCCTAGGCTTGTGCTTCTATATGCTTGATCAAAGCAGCTAATTGGTCTTGGCTGTGGAAGAATATCTCAACGCTGCCCTGCCCATCTTTTTTATGCTTGAGTTTTACCTCAGCCCCCAGCATGTCTGTCAATCTTCGTGTCAATTGCTCGGCATCGCGAGTATTTACTTGTTCGGTACGGGTGGCTTTGGGCGCAGGTTGCAAAATTGATTTGACCAGCTTTTCAGCTTCTCGTACTGTCATGCCACCATCAATAATTTTTTGGGCAATGATAGGCTGCTGATCGGACGACAAGGCCAGTAGTGTGCGAGCATGACCCATGTCTAGGGCACTGTTTGCTAAATGGTCTTTTACGGTGTCATGCAGCTGATTCAAACGCAGTAAATTTGATACTGTGGTACGGGCCTTACCGACGACATCGGCAATCATGGCATGACTCATACCAAACTCTGTATGAAAACGCTGTAAGGCAGCTGCCTGCTCAATCACAGATAAATCTTCACGCTGTATATTTTCAATGAGTGCCAAAGCAATCGCTAATTCATCAGATAAAGCGCGCTCAATCGCTGGAATAACAGATTTTCCTGCCATTTTCGCTGCACGCCAGCGCCGCTCACCGGCAATGATTTCGTGAGTAACGAACGCTTCGCTCTTATCTTCGTTGGCTAGCAGTGGACGAATAACGATCGGCTGCATCACGCCATGCTGCTCAATAGAAGATGCAAGCTCTGCCAGCGCCGTTTCACTCATATCGCGGCGTGGCTGATATTTACCAGCTTGCAAACGCATCACATCGATTTGCACCAAGCTGATCTGATCTTCCGTTACACTCGTATCAGCTCCGTTAGCACGTACTTTATTGACAGGTGTTTTATTGGTAGCACGTGGCAAACGTGCTTTACGATTACTGTTTTCAGACGTCTCGATATTTACTGTTTTTGCCGCTGATTTTTTATCGGCTTCTGCCTGATCTGTTTCAGCAGGTTCATCTGTATTTGACGCGTCAACGGGCAAAGTATGCTCACGCGCAGCCATATCATCTTGCAAGGCAGAGGCGGTAATTTGCTTTTCTTTTTTGATTGACCCTAATAAGGCATCCAAGCCTCGATTGGCGGCCAACCCTCTTTTCTTCGCCATGATTACCTATCCTCTAACGCTAAATTAAAAGCCAAATGATTGTTGATACGGCTTACCAAACATACAATTTTAAGTGTTTTCTGAGCTAACGGTGTGTGCGCTTTTGACTGCTCAGTTTCTCTCATACCCGTTATGATCGCTTACAACCCGTATTACTGTCGGCTTTGCTTCATTACTTCTGCAGCCAGTTTTTGATAAGCACGCGCGCCTTTCGACCACCTTTCATAAGCGATAACTGGCAGACCGTGGGCAGGCGCCTCTGCCAAACGTATGTTTCTTGGAATATGGGTTTTGTACATAATATCGCCAAAGTGTGCTTCAAGCTCAGCTGATACATCGCGAGCCAGTGTATTACGCGCGTCAAATAAGGTTCTTACCACGCCGCGAATATACAGATCAGGGTTGAGTTCAGTTAGACGCTCAATGGTTTGCGACAAGTCAGCTAAGCCTTCTAATGCATAATACTCACACTGCATAGGAATGATAACACTATCGGTTGCAACCAAAGCGTTAATGGTCAGCAAATTCAAACTGGGCGCGCAGTCGATAATGATATAATCATAAGTAGGTTTTTGCGATGCTACTTGACTATCCACAAGATCGGCCATCGCGCTCTTGAACAATTCATGACTGTCGGATTTACTCATCAAAGTGATGTCCATACCTGCCAAATCACGATTGGCACCAATAACATCAAACCCTGCTGGACTGGTGACAATGGTATCCGCTAATGGAACACCATCAAGCAGCACATCGGCTATCGTCAGCGCCAATTCATTCTTGTCTACACCAGTACCACTGGTTGCATTGCCTTGTGGGTCTAAGTCAATCAGCAGTACATGCTTGTTCTTAGCAGCCAAACTGGCGGTCAAATTTACCGCCGTCGTGGTTTTACCCACGCCGCCTTTTTGATTCGCAATTGCTATGATTTCCATACACTCACTCAATTTAATTAGGGTCTGTTACTGTTATTCTTTTAGCGGTTTACTTTTTATAATTGGTCACTAGGCTTTTATCAATGCAACACTTACATCTTAGCTATACAAGAAATTTATGATGCAAACGGCCCACTCTGCCTCAATGCATTTTAAATAACCTATTATTTAAATGCTATGTCATTTGGAGACGAACGTAAACTGCGTTTCACAAAAAAGTCAATTTGGTTTCACAGTCGTTGTTTTATAAATACAGTCTTATAACTAACGAGCGTCCATAGCTTAGACATCTTTGTAAGACAATTCAATCAAATGACGACTGTCATGCAAATAAGGCACTTTAAGCGGGATCGTTTTGATTTGCCAATTATGCTCAAGTGCTTGCAATTCTTCCTCGCTAGGCGCCTTACCTTTCATCGCACACAAATAACCACCCTCTGCCAATCGCGGCTGCGCCACATTGACAAAGTCGATCAAGCTGGCAAATGCTCGGGATGTGACCACATCATAGCTTGCCTCATGTGCTTCAATGCGAGAAGCAATAGGCTGCATATTGGTCAAACCAAGCTCGCTACTGATCTGCTTGATAAAACGGATTTTTTTCTGATTACTATCAAGCGCTGTACACTGACGTTCAGGCTGACAAATCGCGATAATAACGGCCGGTAAACCAGCACCAGTGCCAATATCAAGCAGTGACCCTGCTGGCAAATGCGTTATAATAGCCAAACAATCAATCACATGTTTGATCAATGCTTCTTCTGGATCAGTAATTGCGGTCAGATTATACGCTTTATTCCATAATAAAAGCTGGTCTAAGTACAATAATAACGTGCGCTGCTGTGCTGCGCTTAAAGGCAGACCTAGCTTATCTATCGCTTGCGACAAGGTCTTGGCGAGCCCTGGTAATTGCGAACCAAGCTTTACAAAGCCAGTCGGATCAATATGGATATTGCCAGTGCTGACAGAAGATGAAGAGGTTTTAGCGGAAGCTGACATACAACGAGTTATCCAGTTTTGACATGTGAACCGTTTATTTTATCATGCAGCCTGCCCATTGAATAGTTGCAGATTGCGCCAATGTGAGACATCTTATACTATCGGCACTAACATTAAGTGCGTTATTCTATTTTAATGCCTTTAAACCAGCAATTAATGAGGTTGTGTTTTGATAGACGATCCACTATAAGATAAACGCACTGCTACTAAGATGAATTTTGCACAGCTTCTGTCAGCAACGCTACAGCCAGCAAGGAAAATTTATCTTGGCCGCGCATTATAACGTTTATCTTAATTTTATGTAGGACTGACTATATTTACTAGATTCAATTAGATCGTTCATTATGATACAAAACTGCGTTTAATGACTTGTTTAAAGCACTGCTATATCTTGTAAGATGTCTTATTTATTATCAAAAATTAAGCATAGAAAAACGAGCAGAAAACCTAAGTACAAGCATTTAACTATAAAAACTAAGTGCAAAGTCCAAGTGCAAAAAATGAAGCTGTAAAAAATAAATATCATTTATCTATTTTAAGACGATCTACCATAAGCCTATGACCGAACCATTTCGTACTCCTACCCATCAAGTATCAAAAGACACTCTTAATATGGCAACATCCACTAATATATCAACGCCCACTTCTGAATTGACAGATACTGAGCAAACAACACCGAACACCCCGCACCCTATTTTTACTGAGGTGAAGGAACGCTGCCGTATTAGCGCAGAACAACTTAAGCGTTATAGCGAGCCAAACGAGCTGCCGACAGACACACGTACTGCACCTGATTTGGATGTAGGTTTCGGTCAAGAGCGCGCCCTAAAAGCCTTGCAAACAGCGTTGGACATCAAAGCCAGTGGCTATCATGTGTTTGCGGCTGGCGAAAACGGCTTGGGCAAACGTACTATTATTAGCCGCTTGCTCACCCGCATTGCAGCTGACACGCCAACGCCTGATGATTGGGTTTATGTCCATAATTTTACGGATCCACGTACCCCACTTGCACTGCGCTTGCCTGCGGGTCAAGCAGATTTGTTACAGCAACAAGTCAATCATTTATGGCAACAAGCAAAAAAACGGCTGAGCCAGCGTTTTCGTAGCGACCAATATCAAAGCAAAATTGAAGCGATAAAAAACAACACGCATGAGCAAGAAAGTCATGCGTACGAGGTGTTAAATGAAGAAGGCAAGCAATATGACTTAGCATTGACGTTTCGCTCATTTGATAATAAGGCCGTGTTTGTACGTCCCAGTCAGCTACCGACAGAAAATAGCGACAGTGATAATGATGACCCTCAAATCTCTAACAGTTATAAAAATAAATTAGCGATAGATGGCAGCAAAAAAGCGAGTGCCCTTGGCACTGAAGATAGCGATACTAAATATGGTAATAGCGAATACGAAGCTGAGCTGAGTAACTTTGTCCAAAAAAACCACATGCAAAAGCGACTCAGTCAGCTGACTATTGCTTTAGAGCAGCTAGAAGACGAAGCCAATGATGCTATAGAAACGTTGCATCGTAGTATTGCAAGGCGTGCATTACAGCCTCTGTTTTCGCCTGTCTATGAGCAATTTGCCACTCATCCACTTGTCGTTGACTACCTAAAAGCGGTGTTTGCCGACATGGTCACTCATGTAGAACGCATCGTCAATGGCGATGATGAAGAGTTTGTGACAGCTGTGCTCGCCACCACACCAAGCCGCTATGGGGTCAATGTGATTGTCAGTCACGCGCCTGATAATGGTGCACCTGTCATCTTCGAAGACTTGCCAACACATTTAAACTTATTGGGTCATGTTGAGCAAATCACGCAATTGGGAACGGTGACTACTGATGTCAGTATGATTCGAGCAGGCGCCCTACACCGCGCCAATGGCGGCTACCTATTATTAGAGGCCAGTCATTTACTAGAACACCCTTACGCATGGCAAGGGCTTAAGCGTGCCTTGCAATCACGCAAAATCAAACTGTCTAGCCTTGAGCAAATGCTAACCTTAACAGGCAGCTTATCATTATCGCCTGCGCCAATTGATCTTGATATTAAAGTTATTTTATTAGGCGAAGCGGATTTGTATTATGAGCTGCTTGAGCTTGAGCCTGAGTTTGATGCGGTATTTAAAGTACGTGCCGACTTTCACGATGATGTGGTTCGTACTAGCGAGCACGAATTGGCGCTGGTCGCAAAGATGGCTGACATTATTGATTATGCCAATTTGTATCCCTTTGATCGTCATGCACAAGCGACTTTGCTTGAGCATTTAAGCTTACAAGCGGAAGAGCAAGATCGCTTGAGCCTACATAGTGACTTACTGATTAAGCTGCTTCATGAATCAAACCGTCATGCGCGCTTGAATGAGGAAAGCATTGTCACTGCCGAGCACGTCACGCAAGCCATCAACGATATGGATGAGCGCTCAGGATACTTGCGTGATCTGTATTGGGATGAGCTCAAAAACGGTCAACAGCTTATTCAAACCCAAGGCAACGCGGTCGGACAAGTGAATGCTCTAACGGTGGTCAGTTATGCCGATAGCGAGTTTGGCATGCCAGCACGTCTCACTGCCGTCATTCAACCAAATATCGGCGCGGGCGAGATTCTCGACATTGAGCGCGATGTAGACTTGGGTGGTAGTTTACACGCCAAAGGCATGCTCATTATGACCAGCTATCTGCGTGCTTTGTTTAGTCAGCATCATGCTTTGAACTTTAGTGCCTCGCTCGCTTTTGAGCAAAGTTACGCCCATATAGATGGCGATAGTGCTACCGTCAGTGAAGGCTGTGCGCTATTGTCTGCACTAGCAAACGTCCCTATTGATCAATCTTATGCTATTACTGGTTCTATGAATCAGCTGGGTGAAGTACAAGCCGTCGGCGGTATCAATGCAAAGATTGCGGGATTCTTCGATGCGTGTCGCGAGCAGGAATTGACTGGTCAGCAAGGCGTGGTCATTCCAATGGCCAATGTCAAACAACTCATGTTGCGTGACGACATCATTGAAGCCGTTAGAGCTGACCGTTTTCATATTTATGGTGTCCATACCTTGAGTGAAGCTCTAACATTGATGACTGGCTTGCCTATCGACACAATGAATAAAAAGGGTCGTTACCGTAAAGACACACTATTTGGCAAAGTTTTGAATCGTCTGATGTTATGGGATGAGAATCAAGACAGCGATGATGATATTGATCATAAAAAGTCAAAAAAGAAAGATGAAAAGAAGCGTAAGGCCAAACGTCAGAAAAAAGAGGATAAAAAAAGAAAAGACATAGACAGGAATGAAAAAGATGACAGTGAAGTTGCGCTTGATGACGAAGCGTTTATAAATAATGATAAAGCATCACCTGCTATAATCGACTCCATTTAGAAAAATTACTGTGTTGCTGGAATGAGTCTTTCGAAATCTCTGTCTGTAACGGCACAGCGAACGAGAAAAACTCATACCAACGTAATGCTTTTTTGTGTCACTCTTTTATTTTGGATTGCTTATATTGTATAACGTGATCCGTAAAAGCCCAGTTTACTAACGCCTCTAATTAGACACAAATCATTAATTGGACACAAACAAAGACGAACGTGCCTAGACGCTACCACGCTTTTCTGCGATGATAAATGGTTCATGGCGCGCTAAAAACGTGTAAAAACTGACTGTAACTTCATAAAGGTTATTCTAGATGACTGTACATCCTACTGACGCCAACTCTCTTCAAACTCCGATAGATACTGATGAGCAGACTCATACTCCAGCAGCTACAGATAACAGTCAAGTCTTGGAAGATTCAAGCGATAATCGACATGGAGCCGCGACGACGGCACGGCAATGGCAAGTGCTGTCTCAACTGCAGCGCAATCGCTGGGTGGGCACCACGCATGTGTTTGAGCAGCTTATCATGGCAGGTTTTGATATCAGTCTACGCACGGTTCAACGTGATTTGAATGCGCTGGCCAAACGTTTTCCGATTGAGAAAAACAACGCCAATCCGCAAGGCTGGCGCTGGAAAGAAGATGCTCCCCTGCAAAGCTTACCGCATATGAACTTATCGCAAGCCGTCGCTTTCAATATGGTGGAAGCCAATCTCACTCAGCTATTACCCCCTGTTATTTTAGATGAGCTGTTCCCTTGGTTTGATTTGGCCAGACGCCAGCTTAAAAACAGTAAAGTGACGCATTCATGGATTGATAGAGTCCGTATCGAACCTGCCACCCAACCATTAATTGCACCGAACATTAATTTGGTTAGTAAAGACAATATTTACCATGCTTTGTTTTATCAATTACAAATCAAAGCCTGCTACACTCGCGGCGATAAATCCCAAGCGAGTGAATATACTCTAAACCCCATCGCTATTATCCAACGTGGCGTTATCATATATCTAGTCGCCACCCGTACTGATGATTTTGAGGCCGTTATTCGCACCTTTGCCTTGCATCGTTTTGCCAGCGTTGAGATCCTCGATACTGCCGCGCGAACGCCAGATGGCTTCCACCTCGATACGTACTTGGATGCAGGCGGTATGGGCTTTAGCCATCCGTTATTTAGTGAACTGCCTAATCATGGCAAAAATACAGCCATTGAGCTACAATTTAACAAGCAGGCGGGCAGGAGCCTCACTGAAAGTAAGCTCAGTGATGATCAAACTGTCACGCTAAATGATGATGACACACTAACTATTTGTGCCACAGTGAATTTGACCTCTCAGCTGGTTTGGTGGTTACGTGGCTTTGGTAATGGTTTATTAAATGCCAAACCTGAGCTGCTCCATCAAGCTGTATTAGACAAGTCTATAAATAATAAATAGCAGTTAATGAAAATTAGTATTTTATAAGAACAGCGCTTAAATTTAACTGTATTCAGATGGCTACAATCATCTAAAAAATTAAGAACCAAAAAGGAATGTTATGTCGACCACTGCCCCATTACCATTACTTTCAAACAGTTTAAGAGGGCTGGGTTTAGATGCGGGAACCTTGTTTTTTGCACTAAATTACGAGTTTACTAAGATTGAATCAAAAGGTCTGTTAAAGCGCTTTAAAAAAAGCAAAGATGCGATTGATATCGATTTGGCGTGCGTGCTGTATGACAACCATTGCACCATTAGTGATATCGTCTGGTTCAAACAATTGCGTGATAAAGCAGAATCGGTAAAACATCAAGGCGACAGTCTTAATGGTAAAGATCGCGGTGAACAAGCGATGTATCAAGCGCCTCTTGACCAAGAACAAATCAGACTGTCGTTAGATAAAATCCCAGCTCATATTACCCACATTGCTATGATTGCCAACTCTTATCACAGTCATCCATTTTCTAAAGTCGAAAAGGGTGAAATTCATCTAAGTGATGACGAGGGTAACCGATGTTTTGAAGTCAATTTAAAGCAGCTCCCGCGTGATTGCACCACGCTTTGGGTTGCGCATTTGCGCCGAGAAGTAGACGATTGGCATCTAACCTTACAAAATTTACCGCTCCCTGCTGAAGACATAGAAAACGCAGCGCAAGAAGTGGCACATGAATTGGCACGGGCACTCCCTATTCCACAAGATATCTAGAGTCGTAACGGCATTCAATTCCGTAAAAACATAAAAAAAGGTGCTACGTTTGATAACGTCGCACCTTTTTTCTTGCGCCAAAAACCCTAGCAACCATTATAAAAAATTATTATCTGATCTATTTATATCTTATTGCTTCATTGTATATCGCTGTTTTATCCGTTATTACAAGGCCTTACAATGCTTCGCCGCAATTGGGACAAAAATTCTTTTTCCTGACGTCTACTTCTCTTTCGCGGCGTTCAAGCTCCTGTTCACGCAATACCTGTAGTACGATGTTTTGTGCCTGTTCTTTATCCAGTCCAAGCTCGCGGCGAATTTTATCTATCATCATCTGGTTCTGTACCAAATCAAAATCACTGTCGATTAGCTGCTCTCGGAAATGCTGTTCAAGCTCTTCACGGCGTTGGGCAAGCTCATTTGCTAGACCTGTGGCTAAAATACCAGCAGGTAGTGCCGCTAGACCCACACCCAATATGGTAATCACAGCCCCTAATATTTTACCCGCATTGGTAATCGGAATGACATCGCCGTAACCTACAGTGGTAAGTGTCACCACCGCCCACCACATTGCCTTGGGTATCGACTCAAACTCTTGTGGCTGAGCATGATTTTCAACCAAATAAATCCCGCTAGAGGCAGTTACAATCATAATAATCAAGATAAAAATGACTGCTTGAAATGACCCTTTTTCTTTATTGATAACCACCAATAAGATACGCAAAGAGGCAAAATAACGTGTCAGTTTAAGGATACGGAACAGACGTAAAATACGTAAGAAGCGCAAGTCAATAGTGACAAAGAAGTTCAGGAAAGCAGGCACAATAGCGATTAAATCGATCAACGCTGAAGGGCTTTTTAGCCACTGCCAGCGCTGTCGCCAAGTTGTGTGCTCTGGTTTTTCTTCAGCGACACTCCACAACCGCAGTAGATACTCAATAGAAAACACCATAATGGAGAAATTTTCAAACCAAGTAAAATATGTTTGATATGGGTAATACAAATGATCAACGGATTCAGCGATGACAGCTGCTACGTTGGTCATGATTAAAAATATTAAAAAGTAATCAACGTAACGGCTAAATAGCGTGTCGTGGTCATCGTTTTGCAGGATATTGTAGACAAAGAGACGCAAGCGCCGTATAGATTGAAATAGCATGCCGCCCCTATTCGGTGAAACACCGGTCTTGTGTTAATAAAATAAAACCACCCTCACAAAATATATCATCAGCATTTGATTATCGAAAATCATATCGCTAACTTAACTGTCATCTCGTCAAAAGGTATGTACAATGTTTAAGACAGCTGGCTTATTGATCTTAATGGTAATAGTCAACTGCTTATACAAAATTTGAATAATACATGTAGACAGACGCAAACAGCATAACTGCAATAACTAGAACAGCAAATAGTAAAAACCTCTCTTCCGCACGTAATTGCTGGCTTATGTCTTGAGCCGGCAGCAAATACAAATCACATTCTGGACAACAAGAATCTATTTGATTCAGTATCTTCATAGAACGTGCATTTTCACAACGTAGAGGAGAATTACTACAATAGCCCAGCATAATATATCACGCCTCTTCTTGTACCCTCATTATTAATCCAAAGAATAATAAATGGGTTGTTACCACCTTTAGAACTATGAAATGACTCTTTAGAGTTCAAAGTTGGCAACGCTAAGTTTACTTATGAGGTAACACTATGGACAGCTCCTTGCTCACAACAACTGATTTCAAAAAATACTAAGGGTATTGATAAATATAGCATCTGTGGTCACTAATTAAATTTTTGAAGGTCTAATTAAAACCTTACAGTTAGAGTGGTTTTATACTATAATGTAATTACAATGTTACAGGTTAATTAATGATCATAACATTGTGTGTCGGTAACTAATGTCATCCCTCATTAGTTATTTACCAACCATCATCTATTATGTTGAGGAATCCAATGATGAAACTACAATCCCTAGTTTTAGCGATAGCCACTGCACTTACTATGACCACCGCTTTTGCTGTCCCTGCCGGAACTTGGTCTGTTGCAGCAGGCGCCCACTATGTTGAACCTAAAAGCGATAATGGCACTGTAAATGTGGGTGGCACAGATTTTTCTGTTGACGTCGATGGTGATGTACGCCCAACCATCAGTGGTGAGTATTTTATTGCTGATAATATTGGTGTGGAGTTATTGGCAGCGATTCCATTTCATCATGACATCACCTTGACAGATAATGAAGGCAATCAAGTGGATGCAAAAACTCAGCACCTACCCCCTACGCTATCTCTACAATATCACTTCGACGGCTATAATATGCCTATGAATATGAAACCTTTTGTCGGCGTAGGTGTGAACTATACAACTTTCTTCAAAGAAAGAGTCTATCTTGGTAATGGCAATGACTTAGAGCTTGATGACAGTGTGGGCGTTGCTGGTCATATCGGCCTTGATATTCCATTTGCACCGACCGAAGCCTTCCGTATCGACGCCCGTTACATGGACATTAAGACAGACGCGAGTTTGAACGGTAATGATATCGGCGAAGTTGATATTAGCCCTTGGGTATACGGTATGGCATTTGTTAAACAGTTTTAACAATGTGAAAACAGCATAAACAAAAAAGTCAGCTTATTAGCTGGCTTTTTTTTGCCAATGTCATGTTGGGACAGAGTAAAAGGGTGCCGGCAAAAATATTCTACCAAGAAATATTAGGCATAAAAAAGACCATCCGTAGACAGTCTTTTTCAAACATAATTTTATAAGTTAATAATTAAATCTAAATTAAGATACGGCGCGGATCAGCCAGTAACGTTGCGATATAACGGGTAAATACAGCAGCATCTGCCCCGTTAATCACACGGTGGTCATAAGACAATGACAGCGGCAACATCAAACGTGGCTCAAAGCTCTGCTTCTTAGCATCCCAGCGTGGCTGCATACTTGCTTCAGACACACCTAAGATACCCACTTGTGGCCAATTGACCAGCGGTGTAAATGCAGTGCCGCCTAAGTTACCTTGACTCGATATCGTAAAGCTTGCGCCTTGTAAGTCTTTGGTACTGAGTTTTTTATCACGTGCTTTTACTGCAAGCTCACCAATCTCAATAGCGATTTGCTTAAGACCTTTGTCTTGCACATCTTTGATGACAGGTACGATAAGCCCATCATCAGTTGCCACAGCAATACCCATATTGACACTTTTGCGCAAGATAATTTGAGTATTATCATCGCTTAAGTGGCTGTTAAAACGTGGATGCTGTGTTAAGGCGTAGGCAGTTGCTTTCACCACGAAGGCTAAGATTGTGAAACCAATGCCTTCAGCTTTCATACCACCTTTTAGCTCACCGCGCAGTTTTTCAGTCTCAGTGATGTCTGATAAATCAAACTGTGTCACTTGCGGCAGTAACGTATTGTAGTTAAGCTGCGGTATCGAGACTTTCTGTAGACGACTAAGGTCTTGTGTTTCAGTCTCACCCCAAATCTCAGTTTTACTCATGTCAGGTAAACTTGGTAGGCTTGCACTAGACACATTACTGCTAGCACTAGCAGGCGCCGCTTTTTGAGTGCTCAGACTTTCTTTGACGTGTGCAAATAAGTCTTCTTTTAAAATGCGGTCATTCAATGCTGAACCACTCACTTGCGTGATGTCTACACCTAATTGACGTGCCAGCTTACGTACAGCAGGCCCTGCATATACATTGACAAGCTTTTCGTTCACCTGATTTTCAGTCAGCTTACCTTTCTTGTCACTATCGGCAGTATTGGTCGTAGTAGATTTTGCTTCTTGCTTGGGCTCACCAGTCGTTTGCTTGTTGGCCTTGGCACTCAGCGCAGCTTTCGTTGCATCTTGCGACTTAGAGTCAGCAGCCTTAGGTTCATCCGCTTTGCTCGCACTACCTGCATCATCTGCGCCGCCACCAATGATGACAATAAAGTCCTGACCATTGGCGACCATATCACCCGCTGCAACCAGTATTTTCTCAATTTTGCCCGCTTCTGGCGCTGGCACCTCAACTGAGGCTTTGTCAGACTCAATTAACAAAATAGATTGGTCCGCAGTGACGGTATCGCCCACACTAACCATGATCTCAGCCACTTGCGCTTCATCGACGCCTAGGTCAGGCAGTGCGTGCGTGGTTGCCTTACCTGCATTGTTTGCACTTTTGGCAGGTGCAGGTGACTCAGCATCATCTTCAGCGGCAGAAGACGATTGCTTGTCTTCTGCTACTTGTTCTTGGCTGTCGCTATCATCATTTTTACTATCAGCGTCAGTATCTTTTTCGTTACTTGCACTGTCATTACTAGCATCATCACCTTCGCTAGTATCGCTCTCAAGCTCAATCAGTACCATACCTTCACTGACCTGATCACCAACAGCAACGCTGATTTTGGTGACTTTACCAGCAGCAGAGCTTGGTACTTCGACCGAAGCCTTATCAGACTCTAGCAAAACAATGTTGTCATCTTTTTCGATAACATCACCAACTTCTACCATAATTTCGCTGACTTCGGCGCTATCCACACCCAAATCGGGGGCTTTAATGTCCATGTTTATCTCCTCGCCTTATGGTTATTATTCTTTGACATCGCCACTATTAAGTAGTGCCGCATCTGCTGGATCTTCAGCACGGCCTTCGCTGCTGACTTCCTCGTCTTCCTCACCGACAAACTCAGGTACCGGATTTGGATTGACTTTATCAGGTGCTGGTGCATCTGGGAAGTGATCATAATGAGGCTGCTGCTGCCATGCAGGTGGCTGATCCGCTTCAATACCGAAGCTTGAAATCGCATCTTTCACCAAACGCATCTCTACTTCGCCTTCATCTGCCAAGCGTTTTAGGGTTGCGACGACGATATGAGCCGCGTCTACGTGAAAGAAACTGCGTAGCTTTTCACGTGTGTCAGAACGGCCATAACCATCTGTACCAAGAGTTGTATAAGGACGGTTATCAGGCAACCATCCACGTATTTGTTCTGAGTAATTGCGCATATAGTCAGTTGCAGCTACTACAATGCCTTCATGCGGTGCCAATTGTTCAGTAACCCAAGGCACCTTCTCTTCATCCATTGGATGCAAACGATTGTAGTCATCACATGCCATACCATCACGCGTCAGCTCGTTGAAGCTGGTCACGCTCCAGACGTTTGATGTAATGTTGAATTCATCTTTTAAAATCTTCGCCGCTTTTTGTACTTCGCGTAAGATGACGCCAGAACCCAATAGCTGTACCTGAGTTGAACCATTGTCTTCTAGCAGATACATACCGCGCTTGATGCCTTCTTCCGCGCCTTCTGGCATCGCAGGCTGATCGTAGTTTTCGTTCATCAAGGTCAAGTAATAATAAACGCGCTCGCCCTCTCCATACATGCGGCGTAAACCATCATGCACGACAACAGCTAACTCATAACCGAAGCAAGGATCATAAGTAACACAGTTTGGTACAACGTTGAACAAGATTTGTGAGTGACCATCTTGATGCTGTAGGCCTTCACCGTTCAATGTGGTACGACCAGCGGTTGCGCCTAATAAGAAGCCCTGAGCCTGACAATCGCCTGCTGCCCAAGCCAAATCACCTATACGCTGGAAACCAAACATTGAATAATATATGTACATCGGGATCATCGGTAGCGCGTTCACAGAATAACTGGTTGCCAAAGCAATCCATGTACTCATTGCACCCGCTTCGTTGATACCTTCTTCTAGCATGTGACCATCGATGGCTTCTTTATAGCCCATCAAGGCTTCGCTATCTTCTGGTGTATATTTTTGTCCAACGGCAGAGTAGATACCTAGCTGACGGAACATACCTTCCAAACCAAACGTACGTGCTTCGTCAGGTACGATTGGCACAACGCGATCTTGGATGTCTTTATTTTTTAGCATGGCTGACAATAAGCGCACAAATACCATTGTCGTCGATTGCTCTTTACCATTGCTGCCTTTTAACACCCGATCAAACATAGACAATTCAGGAATGTTTAGCGGAATATGACCGCTGCGACGGTTTGGCAGGTGACCACCCAATGCTTCACGGCGACCTTTTAGGTACTTCATCTCAGCCGACCCTTCTTCAGGACGGTAGAATGGTAGCGTCTCTAACTGCTCATCGGTAAATGGCAAGTCAAAACGATCACGGAAGTAAACCAAGGCATCTTTATCGAGCTTCTTAATCTGATGCGATTTATTGACCGCTTGAGTTTGGGTAGACAAGCCATAACCTTTTACGGTTTTGACCAAAATAACGGTTGGCTGACCTTTGGTTTTCATGGCTTCACTAAAGGCTGCATATACCTTTTGCGGATCATGGCCACCGCGGTTTAGGCGTGAGATGTCTTCATCAGACAACGCATCAGCCATCTCTTCTAACTCAGGATATTTACCAAAGAATTCTTTGCGAGTAAATTCAGGTGTACGGGCTTCGTATAGCTGATATTCGCCATCTACCACTTCTTCCATACGATGTTTCAACACACCTGTATGATCGTTGGCAAGCAAGCTGTCCCAGTTACCACCCCAAATGACTTTGATTACACGCCAGCCTGCACCGCGGAATACAGATTCTAGCTCTTGAATGATTTTACCGTTACCACGTACCGGACCATCCAGACGTTGTAAGTTACAGTTAACGACCCAGATTAGATTGTCTAGCTTTTCACGACCAGCAAGAGAAATTGCGCCCAAGCTTTCTGGCTCATCGGTCTCGCCATCACCTAAGAATGCCCAAATCTTACGGCCTTCTTTTTCTAGCAATTTACGGTTTTCCATATAACGATGTACATGGGCATGATAAATCGACATGATTGGACCCAAACCCATAGAAACGGTTGGGAACTGCCAGTAATCAGGCATTAGGTACGGATGTGGGTAGCTTGATAGACCTTTGCCGCCTACTTCACGGCGGAAATTATCGAGCTGATCTTCTGTCAAACGACCTTCTAAATAAGAACGCGCATAGATGCCAGGAGCTGAGTGACCTTGATAATAAATCATGTCACCACCGAAATGGTCACTTGCTGCGCGAAAAAAATGGTTAAAACCTGTCTCATAAAGCGTGGCGCTAGACGCGAATGACGCCAAGTGACCACCCAAGTCATCATCGTTTTTATTGGCGCGCATAACCATTGCCAAAGCATTATAGCGAATCAAAGCACGAATTTTGCGCTCCATTCCTAGATCGCCTGGATACATTGGCTCATCTTCGACAGCGATACTATTGATATAGGCCGTATCCAATCGGTTAAACGGTAAGCCTTCTTGGACCGCCATATTGTATAAGGCTTTTAGCAAAAACTGAGCGCGATCCTTGTCTGCATGTTTGAGAACAGACTCAAAGGCTTCAAGCCACTCTTGGGTTTCGGTGCTATCAGCATCCTTATAATAATTCATCGTTACTGTCCTTTTCTGTCAGTCAGCCCTGCTTAAAAACAGGATATTGTTAAATCGAAGTATTTTTCAATACTGTCTTAAATGAATGATTCGCTCAATGACTTCCTTGTTAATATAAGAAGTTACATTCAGTATGGTGCGATGATGCAACTGTGTTTGACTACCTTACAATCGGTAAAAGTCGAACACGGTCGAAATGAAAATACTATCCATCTATACATCATGTATGAATTGAATAATTAATAGTAAAATAAGGTATAAACTTGACTCCTATAATCAATTATCAAATGATAACAACCCTTCATTATAGGCGCTTATGGATTGATTGTTTATAGCGATAAAGAAATGATGACACGACAAGTATTTCTGAAATAAATATTGATTAGTGATTAAGTAAATATTTGTTAGAGTTATGGTTGTTTGAAACAGTTAAAGGTGCATAACGTGTAGTAGGCATACTGTCTTTAGTAGACTCAAAATAATAAGTAATTTTTTATAATGTAGAGAATCTACCAACATCACAGTGCGAAACACAATATGAAATAGCAACTGGTCGTAAAATATGTGCCATTTGTCGCTTCTTGATGTAATTTTTTTTAACAATTATATAATATATAAATTACATGATTTGTACATCTACCCATTAAACAGTTAGTAGTTAGATTTTAAGCCAATCCAATTATCGAGATAAATTGAAGGTAATAATACTATGGATAAGACTAAATACATTTTAGGCTATAGAAATGCGTATTTTCTTCAACGATATAGGTCTTCATTCTCGATTTTTATTAGCTTCATAGTCTTACTGTTCGTTAGCAATGCAGCATTTGCCCTCGCGCCAAATCCAGGTGCCGTTTGCAGTGCCAATTTTTCTCAAGGTAGCTTCACTAACGCTGACTACTCTAGTTTGGTAGCCGCCGTCAATACTAATAACTATGTGAATATTGCAGGCAATGCAAGTGGCAGCATCCCCCTACAAGTAAAAATTAATACAGTAGAATCTAGTACTAATACTACAAGATCAAACTTTGGTGTAATTACTACATCCGGGACAAGTGCTATTAATATTCAAAGAACTTTCCCAAACCCAGCGGCTTTTACTGACATTCTGCTTGAATTTCGCAATACGATAACAGCGCAGCCTATTTATTTGACCAATGTTGCATTAAGTGCATTTGATGTTGATTACGCCAATAGTAATGGTAATACTTTTGACGACTATATTCAGATTACTGGTGTTACTCAAACAGGTGCTTCTATCGAAGGTACTTTCCAGCCGATAACTGGTTCAAACATTTTGTATGCTCAAGGTCTATATACGAACAGTACTTTTAACTGTCCAGCCAAAGATCTAAATACACAGTGTCAAGGTTCTATACAATTCTCTCAACCTGTAACCTCAGTAAGAATTCGTTATACAAATACAGGTCGCCTTCCCACATCAACCAACCAAGAAGTCGATCTACGCATAGACAACTATTGCTACATACCTCAGTATATTTTTACAGGCACTGTATTTGATGACAATGGTGGCATCACTGCTACTCAGGCAGATGCGACCAACGATGATATTACCAGTAGCAGTAGTGCTTATACCAACAGACCCAACTATTTTAATGGTGTATTTAATGCGCCTCAAGAGTTGGGTATTAGTGGTAGTACCGTTAGATTAGTAAGCTGTACGAACACAGCTACTACTTATGCCACTCAAGCCGTCAATACAGGCGCTCCGATCGGCCAGTATCAATTTAGCGTTCCTATTTCTACTTTTAACAATAATACCAATATTTGTTTAATAGAAGATCGCAGTGGAACTACCTACCCCATTCGAACCAGTAGCGATAATAGGAATGTTGGATTTGCCACCACCACATACCTTTACCCAAACAACAACTTTGGTCGAGTCATCGCTGCAAATGCTGCCTTGGTTCTAAAAAAGGCTCAGTATATTAATAATTGTCCGACCACGCTCAATTATACTGACCCTGCCATTAATACTGTCGGTAACAATAATCCTAGAGTAGGTTTCAGTACTGCAAATGTCAGTGATATTACCCCTGGCCAATGTATCGCTTATAGGATCACTGCGACCAATCGAGCAAATGTCGCTATTGACAACTTTGTCATGCGAGATACGCTTCAAAGAAAAGGCGTCAATGGAGCTCCAGTAACCTCAGTGCTTACCCTCCCAGCGCTCTCAACAACTGATTATACTGCTACTGAAAATCCAGCTATTGGTACAAATGGAGAGATCAAAACTAAAGTCCTTTCGCTAGTTTCTAGAACCAAGCGCGACTTTTACTTCAATACCAAATATGGCACTACTATGGATACTCAATAGTTATCGGTTATTGCTTTCCTCACACTTTATTAATCCTCTGTTCTCTCTAAAAAAGCCCTATCTACTTAGATAGGGCTTTTACCGTTTAGCAACCTCAAAATACCATTTGTCTTTTTTTTGATGAATGTTTGTATCGTTTACGTGAAAATGCAATAAATAAAATATGCACATTTTTCATTGGTACTGGCTCTATAGATTGCAACAGATCATACCGCAATTTTGCATCAATACCATACTGACAGTAATGATCCAAAAAAGGATTTAATATGAACCGTTTCAAGCGTTTACATAGTGTTTTATTAGCAACCTTAGTCTCTACTTGCTTGTTGAGCACTGCCCATGCTGATGATGCTTTAAAAATGGAGCTGACTGCCAATCAAGTCATCAAAAATGCAGAAGGCAAAACTGTTTATTCACCAGTACGTACTGCACCAGCAGGCACAGTTATTCAGTACAAAGCCACTTATACCAACACTGTCAACAAAGACATTAATGACCTAATGGTGACGTTACCTATCCCTGCAAACATGACATTTACTGGTGACGTCATTCCTGCAAGTGCACAAGCCAGTACCGATGGTCAGAATTATGCCGATATGCCTTTAATGCGAAAGGTAAATGGCAAATTGGTGAAGGTCCCTTTATCTGAATACCGCTCTCTACGCTGGAATATCAAGCTGTTGCCAGCTATGAAATCTGCCACCGTAGCACTCAATACGATAGTCAACTAACACTTATTTGATGCCTTTATCTTAAACCTTCTGGAGATTTACCGAATGAAACCTAATTTATTCAAGTACTCATTATTGACCGTTGGTGTCGTCGCTGCCATGGGTGTTACTACTGCCAATGCAGCTACTCCTAATACTACTGGTGGTGTTAGTGCAGGAGCGGCACCGATCACTAACGTCGCAACCGCAAGCTATAGCGTTGCTGGTATTGCTCAGCCAACCGCTGTTTCTAACACGGTGACTGTAAGCGTTAGCGAAACGGCTAATTTTGCACTCGTATCGACTGTTGATGATGGTAGCATTGGTGACGATACTGCTGTTAATAGACCTGCTACGCCAGGTGGTACGACTACCTTTACTCATGCTTTAACCAATACGGGTAACGTGACGGATACTTATACCGTTAATACCACAGGTAATGACTCAGCACTAGTAACGGCTAATCAAGACTATGCTTTAGGTACTGCGCCTGTTACGTTTACTATTGTACAAGCAGATGGTACTGCTTTAACTCCTGCTCAAGTCACCGCTTTAAATGGTCAAGCACAGACAGGTACCATAGCTAATGGTCAGACCATTAGACTACAGCCAAATACTAGAGCTAACTTAAGCTACGAAGCAGCTACGCCAGCTGCTCGTAACGGTAATGACACAGGTGTGGGGACATTAACAGCGACCAGTACTTTCTTCACTACTAATAATGCATCTGGTGCGACATTAGTGAACGAAAACCAAACTATTGTTAGATTGCCTACTTTTGCAATTGCA
This sequence comes from Psychrobacter sp. AOP22-C1-C5, assembly GCF_052378885.1. NCBI lineage: Bacteria > Pseudomonadati > Pseudomonadota > Gammaproteobacteria > Moraxellales > Moraxellaceae > Psychrobacter > Psychrobacter sp. AOP22-C1-C5. The sequence goes on from NZ_JBQSYC010000001.1 coordinate 178,903, forward strand.
AAAACAGCGACGAGTACTGTCGATTTGACAGTAGCTAACCCACAGATTACTTATAGTATCGTAGTGACTAACGCAACTACTGACTATAGTACTGCTGCGACTGACATTGTCATCAGAGATGTCCTTCCTGCAGGTTTGAGCTTGCCTAGCGGCACAGCCTCAGACGTGACCGTAACTGGTGCGGGTACGGCTACGATTTCCACTATCGGTGGTCGACAAGCTATTAATGTTGCCGTAGCGAACTTAGCTGTTGGCGCAAGTCGCACGATTACTTTCACGGTTAATGTCGATAGAAATCAGTATACAGCTGCTAATAGTTCAGTAACTAACAATGCAGAAGTCTACGATAAGTTCATCGGTCCGGTTGGCACGTTACCTGCTAATCCTGTACTTGGTACTGACTATGATATTTTGGATAGTACAAATAACGCTATAGATGTTACTAGAATACCTGCTGATGCGGGTCAAGCTAACGGAGCTGGTGTAGATAGTGCTGGTGTGACTAACTTTACCAGAAGAGCGGTTGTAGTGAGCAATCCAACGACTAGAGAAATTGCCCCTGCTTCAGGTACTACTGGTCAAGTCACACAGACGACTACTATTATTAACAGCGGTCAAGATGCTGAAGGTACTAACACTAATCCATTGACTTTCACTATTACTGATGGTGGTAAGAATGCGGCTGTAAGACCTGTTACTGGTCCTGTTAGTGTTACCTATACACCGCCTAATGGTGGAGCCCCGGTTACTGTAACGCTGCAACCTACTGTTGCTGATGGTAATACGTACACTTTTAATAGCACTACATTACCAACAGCTCAATTTCCAAATGGTATTGCCCCTAATGGCACATTAGCGATCAACTATAAGGTGTCTTCAGGCAATGTAACTACTCCTGCAACTGTGGCTGATGCTGCAACTGTTGGTAGCACTGAAACTTCTATTGTAACGCTAACGCCTGCTGGTGTTGGTGCGCCTGCTGCTACTACAGTTACTGATACGACTAATGTCAGAGGCTTAACTTTAGCGAAGTCTCAATCACTAGATACCGCTTGTGACGCTACCGTTGCTGCAAGTACCTTTGTTCAAACTGCGCTCAGTGCGAAACCTGATCAATGTGTTATCTATCGTATTCAGGCGACTAACACTTCTTCAACAGCATTAGGTTTTAATCTTACCGCTGTAACCATCTCGGATTTGTTGTCTAACTTTTCAGCTGGTGCGGATTTAGTAGCTGGTTCACCTGCTACTTCTGCGACTGATTCATCTACTGCAGGCACACCTAGTACTACTAGTACTGCGGTTCTTGGTAATAACTTTACTATAGTTCCTCAGGGCGTTGGCACCTTGACTTTTAAGATCAAAATCAAAAACGCTCGTTAATTTATATTTAATATTTCAAAGTCTATAAGCTTCACAAGACGCTTATAGACTAACGCTCTAGCTTGACCTAAGTATTTTTGAAAAATCAAGTTAGAGCAGCTTTACCCTATTACCGATTCACGTTTTATTGGATAAGCGACATATGACTAAATACTCAGCGTCTAATCGTGCTACATTGCGTACAGCAAAGGTTTCCGCGCTGTCAGTAGCAATGTTGCTTATGCAATCAAATATGGCGCTTGCTGCGCCTAGCACTCTCGTACAAACTATCAACAACATTGCTAATGCGGTTTATGACGTTGATTCTATCAAACAGAATAGTGTTTCAAACCAAGTTCAAGTCACATCTTCTGCTCTACCTGAATACGGTATTAACTTAACTCAGCAGCCGTTACTCACTGTCATGCCTAATACCTTGGTAAACTGGGTCAATGTTCTAAATAATACCAGCTATAGCGATCAGACTGTTGAGCTCACATTAGATGTATCGCCAACTCTTTCTAACCTAAGAATTTATCAAGATATCAATAAAAACGGCATCATTGACAGCGCTGATACTGAAGTTATCTTTGACAACTTAAGTGCTCAAATCAAGCTTGGGCATAATGAAAGCATCCAGCTTATTGTGCAAGCTTTGTCAGATGCTGACGGCAAAAGTGGTGATACTGCTGATATCAAAATTGGCGCTGTCGTCTTAGAAGACCCCTCTATAACAAAAGCTCATGTTACGGATAAGTTGATAATCGTTGAGCCTGAGATAACGTTTACTACCCCTAAATTTGATGAACATAAAAATACCTCGCAAATCGATGAAAACGTCTATATCGACGCCAGCTACGCGCAGTGTAATGTTCAATTAGACAAACCAGATCAAGTATGGGTCACGATCACTTCTTTGTTGACGGGTGACAAATACTCATTGAAAGCGATTGAGACGGGTAATAGTACTGGCAAATATCAGTTGTCTGCACCGACTCAAAACAATGCCAATGCGATCAATGATAAGCTCATTCAAACATTGGCAAACGATACGTTAACTGCCAGCTTGGACGCTTGTATTGCTCCTTCTGTCGGCACTGGTGCCGACCAGTTACCGAGCGATGGCGACTTTACGGTACGTATCGATGGTTTAAATACACAAATCAATATCATCAATGATAATCCAAGCCTAGTCGTTACCAAAGAAAGTGAGGTTAAAAGTGCCGAGCTTGGTGATTATGTCAATTACACCATCAATGTGACCAACAGTGGTAACTCTACAGCTTATAATGTACAGCTAAAAGATGCCTTACCCCGTGGTTTTGATTATGTTGATGGTAGCGTGCGCGTTAACCAAACTGCTGATATCGACATCAATAAAGTACAAACCACTGAATTTAAGACCGATGGTAAATATCAGGTGTTAAGCCTAGGTAACATGCCAAATGGCGAAACCAAAAAAATCACTTACCGTGTATTGGTCGGTGCCTCATCATTGGGCGGTGACGGTATCAATCGCGCAACCGCAGTTGCTAGTAATGAACAAGGTCAACGCTTCTCATCAAGAGAAGCACAGTGGAAGATTGACGTAGAGCGCGGCGTTATGAATACCGATGGTATCATCATCGGTAAGGTTTACCACGACATCAACCGTGACGGGATTCAACAAAAAGAAGATGGCGAGCTTGGTGTCGCGGGCGTACGCATCTACATGGAAAACGGTAATTTTGTCGTTACTGATCCTGAAGGTAAATACAACTTCTACGGCGTGAGTGCCAAGACTCATGTCTTAAAAGTTGACCGCACCACGCTTCCTAACGCAACTGAAATGGTCACTCAAAGTAATCGTAATGCAGGTGATGCTGGTAGCCGCTTTGTTGATCTAAAATATGGTGAATTGCATCGTGCTGACTTCGGCATCATAGGTGGCATGGGTGACAGTACTGAGCGTTTGAACGCAGAGTTGGTTGCTCGTAGTAAGTCGGTGAGTGCAAAGAACGACACGCTTGAGCAAGCCGTTAAGACGGAGCTGACCTTAGAACCTGATTACAATCAAAACCATGATGACAACGTTGAAGCCAGTGGCTGCCATATCAATGGCGAGCTAGACCTAGGTAATAATTGTGACTCCGCTATTGTCAATGAAATGGTCAATCCAGTAGCCAATCGTGTAGATATGGCAGTTACCACAGTTGCCCCTCCAGTAGAGAAAGAACTAGAAGAATACTTAAAAGAAGTGGCAAACAATGACGTCGCTTTTATCAATCTAAAAGACAGCCAGCAGCTTAGTACCTATAAGCAAATAGTACAGGTGCAAGCGCCACTTGGTTCACTATTCACGCTATATGCCAATGGCAAAGCCGTATCAGAACAACAAATCGGTAAAACCGCCGAGCAAGCAAAGCAAAATGTCACTGCGTTTGATTACTATGCTGTCAACTTACAGCGCGGTAGCAATACTTTACGCGGCGTGGCGACTGACGTGAACGGCAAAGTCATCTCTGAACAAACCATCAAGGTATTGACGCCTGAAAAACTACAGGCCATTGACTACCGCACTCAAGCAAATCTAGTAGCCGCAGATGGCATAAGCGAATATCAAGTCGTTATTAGCTTAAAAGACCGTGATGGTCGCCCTTATATTGCTTCAACGCCCCTCACTATCGATACCAATATTGGTCGTATCAACCTTAACGACACAAATAAAAATCAATCTGGTACTCAAGTCATCGTCTCTGGCGGAGAACTATTGATACCAGTCACGGCCCCAAGCGTACCTGGCAAAGGTGAGATGGTTATTGATACTGGTAGCAGCAAGCAAATCATTCCATTACAGTTCACCGCTCAATTACGTCCTTTGATAGCTGTCGGTATCGTAGAAGGTGCCATCTCCCTCAAAAACTTTGATGGTAGTAGCATTACTAATGCTCAGGGTGCATTTGAGCAAGAATTGAATGATTTTGCTGGCAATGATGCCTCTGGTCGTGCAGCTATGTTCCTAAAAGGTAAAGTTCGTGGCGACTACTTACTAACGTTGGCTTATGACAGTGATAAAAAAGGCGAGCGTCTATTCCGTGATATCGAGCCTGGCGAGTATTATCCTGTATATGGTGATTCATCAGCGAAAGGCTTTGATGCACAGTCGACCAGTAAGCTTTATGTGCGTTTAGATAAAGGTCGCTCATTTGCCATGTATGGCGACCTAAAAACTCAAATTGATAATGATGAAGGTATCAAGCTTGGCCAATACAACCGTACTCTGACTGGTGTAAAAGCCCAATTCGAGGACGATACCACTCGCGTCACAGCTTTTGTAGCAGAAACCAGTACCAGCCAGCGTGTCAACGAGACTCGCGGTTTGGGTATTTCAGGCCCCTACCCATTGGCTGAAAACTTCGACGCGGTGTTAGAAAACTCGGAAATTGTTGAAGTGATCACGCGTGATGCAAACAATCCCGGCTTAATCATCAATCGTAAAACCCTTGCCCGTTTTGCTGATTATGAGATTGATCCTATCAGTCGCAGTTTATTTCTAAAATCACCTATTGCTAGCCAAGACATTGATGGCAACCCCAATTACCTACGCGTCACTGTAGAAGTAGACGAAGGCGGCGAATCGTACTTAGTCGGTGGTATTGCAGCCAAGCAACAGCTGACTGAAAAAGTCGCTATCGGTGGTAGCTATATCAACAGTGACGACCCACTAAACAAAGAAGAGTTAGCTAGTGTAAACAGTGTCATCAATTTCAATAACCAACTAAAGCTGGTCGCAGAATATGCAATGAACAAAGCTGAAAACCCAAACTTTCAGCCAAGCAACCAAATTAACGCAGCCACATTAGAAGGCAATGACGTTAAAGGCAACGCCTTACGTGTCGAGCTTGACTTTGATGACAAGAAAAACACTCGTGCCAAAGCTTATTATAAAGACACGGATGAAGGTTTCGTCACTGGCGCATCTCCGCAAACGGCTGGTCGCGAAGAATCAGGTGCTGAGCTCACTCATTTGATCAACGATAAAAAGACCGCGCTAAAACTAGAAGGCGTACGTACCAAGGATCATACTACCGAAGCCAGTCGTGAGGGTATTCTAGCCAGTATTGAGCAACGTTTGAGTACCAATATCGTTGGTGAGATTGGGGTACGCTATTATAAACAAGACGCTACTGCTGCCTCGCGTAATACTCAAGCCGCCACAGATGTTGTAGACATTACTGACGACACTATTTTTAACGACAATATCATTAACCAGTCAGCGCTTAATAGTGTGAACAATGCTGAAAAAGATATCGAAGGTACCACTGCGCGCGCTCGTATTACCGCACGCTTACCAAAGCTAAATAACTCTTTAGTGTTTGCAGAATACGAGCAGGACATTGATAACAGTAAGCGCAATGCAACTTCTATTGGTGGTGAGACACCACTAGGTAGCTTAGGACGTCTGTATGCCCGCCATGATTTGATTAACAGCTTATCTGGTAGCTATGGTTTGGATGATACTGAAGAGCGTCAACGCACCGTATTTGGTTTTGACGCCAACTACATGAAAGACGGCAAGGTTTATAGTGAATATCGTATGCGTGACGCTATCAGCGCACGCGAAGCTGAGGCGGCCATTGGTCTAAAAAACAAATGGTACATTCAGCAAGGTTTAACGCTGAATACCTTGTTTGAGCGTGTTGAGTCATTAGAAGGCGATACCGAAAATACAGCAACGGCAGCTGGTATCGGTGTTGAGTACCTTGCAAAAGAAGATTATAAAGCCTCGGCTCGTCTTGAAAAACGTTGGGGCGAAACCAGTGATACATTGTTGGGTAGTGCAGGTATTGCGTATCGATATACCGATGAAGTCACTTTATTGGCCAAAGATATTTATTCACAAATTGCCTATGACGATGGCGATCGTACCATCAATCGTTTTCAACTTGGTGCAGCTTATCGTGATTATGATAGCAACCAACTGGATATGTTAACCAAACTTGAATATCGTTTAGATGATAACAGTACTGGCACAGACACTTATCAAAAGGACTCTGTTATCTGGTCGTTGAGTGGTAACTATCACCCAACACGTCCGCTCACTTTGTCTGGCCATTATGCGGGTAAATATACTCAGTTTGATGCCGATAATATCAGCAGCGACAATACTGCTCATGCGCTTTATACTCGAGGTCTTTATGACATCAGTGAACGCTGGGATGTAGGCTTGCAAGCAGGCACCTATTGGAACAAGCAAGCGGATGATATGGCTTATATGTTGGGCGCTGAAGTAGGCTATAGTCCAATGACCAACCTTTGGTTGTCGTTAGGTTATAACTTCATGGGTTTTGAAGACGAAGACATCGCGTACGATGACACCACACAACAAGGTGCTTATTTTAGACTGCGCTTCAAGTTTGACGAAGACTTATTCAAGCGTGAAGATCCACGTAAGAACAAGCGTTTGACAGCCACTCCAGAATTATAATTTAGACGCGTGGTCTCCTACTGTTGTAGTATAATTTTATGGTAATAGGAGACTTATCGCAGCGATCAGTTCTACTCAAGTGTATGACAGATCTATTCCTATAAGCCATGAGATCAAGCTCAACAGTCACCAACACCCATCTGCTCATTATAAGGTTTTTGTCTCATGTCTCATTCTGTCATCACAGCAGGCGTTTATAGACGATCTACATATTCACTGTTATCAGCCGTCTTATTATTGACAACAACGATGACGACATCTGCGTTTGCTTCAAGCCATCATATCCTACCAATTATAACTATAAAGAAAGACTCTGATCGCTGCACTGAATTTCAGACGCTGTCTCACTATTCAAAAGATAAAAGTACACGTCAACGCGCTATGAACTGTATGTTGACACAATTGCACGCGTATCAACAACACAGTATGAGCGCACGTCAGCAATACTTTGCCTACAAAGCTCAAGCTTGGCTTAACTATGCCATTCATCAAAACAGTATAAATAGTCGCTCATCTGCTGGTCTACAAGCCGCACAAAATGCAGAAACCATCTTGGTTGCGTTAAACAATCGTACTGAACAAAATCTACCTCTTATTCAAGACATACCTTCGAACTCTGCTTTGATGCGACCTGATCTATGGGCGACCATTAGTGCGCTCAAGGAGAGTGATGGCATAACCTCAGCCCCACGCGAAATCGCTTTCAGCGAAGTTGCCCTTATTTGGGCCGCCACTAACCATTGTGAGCGTGGTGGGCGAGAGTCTGGTAGTCATTTTCGTATGGCGGATCGTTGGCTCGAGCAAGCACGCGAGGCATATGTTAATGCTCATAATTCAAAAACCAACGTCGCTCTAGAGACGCTTATAGTCAGGTATTACAAGCAATATGCACCTTTAGACGCGAGTGACGATGTGTGCCGCGGACAAGTATTAACGCCCGCTCAGTAAAACAATTACAAAAAAGCCGACATAGTATGTCGGCTTTTTTTATAGTTATTTTTTATTGAACAATCTATATTAGCGATTTTTACGCGGTAGCTTTTCTGGTAAATAGCAACGTAAGTAAGCAATGAATGCCGTGTTTGCTTCTTGGATATATTCGTTGGTAATACTTTGATGACGACGATAAGACAAGGTAAATATAGCGTTAACAATACTATATGCAATCAGCAATGTGTCTTGGACGTCTTCAAAATTTGGCATTTCATAACGCTCTGACAAACGCTTATAAACCAAATCTACGATTTGATGATCCATGTCTTCACCAAAACCATCACCTTCAAAGTCAGGCGTATTGGTGTCATAAATGAGCTTTGCTTTGGTTTTATCGTTATGGAATATCGTTACGCATTGGTCGATAAGCGCGGTCAAATACCCTTGCCATCTGTCATAATTACCAACATCAACCGTCTCTACCATCTCCAATATCTCGATAGCATTCAAAAAACGTAAAGCTAAAAATATGGCTTCGATATTAGGGAAAAAGTGATAAGCTGAAGCTCTTGGAATACCCGCTTCTTCACATACAGCAGCTAAGGTAATATCATTAATAGCTTGTGTTTCACTCAACTTCTTGGCACCAGCCAAAAGTTTTTGACGGCGGGCACGGCCTTGTTGACTGGTAAATTTAAACTTGTTCGGTACAAGTTTTTTTGCCAGTTCCGAGTCTACCAACACATCTTCAATTTTTTCGTCTTTATTTTCGCTCATCATAAGTCTCTTAAAATTACGCCCTATTTTATAAAAATGATCTTCATTGGACAGTACTCCTTCTGAAGTGAAGGGTTACTTCCTATTAGTCAATGATATAACGCTAATACTAGCACTATAAGACCAATCGGAGAAGCATCATAAACGCTTGTACACTATCAAGCAAGGGAGATGAATGGGTTAAAAAATAATGTACAGTTCAATAATTTCATAACTCTGATTATGCCATACAATAAAAGCACTCATTACATTGAAACTAACTATTAAGTTTGATTTTCGCTCTTATAATACCATGATCAATGACTCTATCTGCGTAATCCCACTTCAAATGATCATTAAAGTAGTCTACCCGTTCAACCTGACCAAGCGAAAACTTACTATCAGGCAAGAATTCTTCTGACACGAACAGCTGATCAATTACTTCTGGCATGCCCTGATAGATATGAGTATATGCCACCTCTCTCATCCAGTCATAACGCGATTGGATACGAGCAGCATCAAATAACGCAACATCACGCATACTTTTATCATAGCTCACTTCGCCAGTCTCTGCCATTAATTGCGTAGTGACGCTACCAGTGACGTCATTCATATCACCTAACAAAATCAGTGGCTCACGAGTATGGTGTAAGCGCTCGATGATAGACATACGGATAGACGCGGCTTCTGCCGCTCGCATACACAGACTACGCAGCTTGGCACGAACTCTAATGTTTGGATCATCTATATCTTCTAATAGATTACCGCTTTTGTCGCGTAAAAAAGAAGCACGTTTACTTTTTAGATGCGCTGTGACAATCGTTATTGGTTGACCATACGCATTGACACGTAAGAGTAATGGTGGACGGTTGAAACGCTTATAAAGACCAACATCAGGGATGTCAATCACAGCCTTTGGAGCTATTTCTTCAAGCAAACTGCATTCTAGCTGCTCGAAACGACTGATTATACCAACAGCCGGAGTGCCTTGCGCTCCTTTGCCTTGCGTATATAGACTTGTACTATGGTTACTCGCTAATGGAGCCACAACATGGTTATGCTCAAACCCTAATGACATTGCCAATGCTTCAAGCGCATCACTGTCCCAAACTTCTTGTACAGCAATGATATCTGCATGTGCTTTTGATAATAAATCAGTAATACCACGCAGCTTATGCTCATATTCATTTGTACTATAGGCCGGCGCATTTTCATAGTAGATACGGTTAGGATTCGCAAAATTGAGTAAATTAGCCGTCGCGATATAGAACTGTTTCTGACTGCTGTGATTATCATTACTCATTATAAATTACCTGTCATTCCCTTTAAATATTATCTTTAACAATCGAATGTGTTTTGAAATGATAATATTCATAAATAAAAATAGATAGTAAAAAAGCTCCCAAAGAATTCTTTGGAAGCTTTAAAGTAGCACAAATATCATCGATTTTATCTAGTAAAAAAACCAGTTCTACAATCCTACTAACTCTAGTTATGAGACAGTAAGATACTGTAGTGTTCACTTACGTAAATCAAATGAGCTATTAGTTTTACTTAATGTTTAGGCTCATCTACTATTAAGAAACGCGAGTCCATGCATCATGCGATGCTCTACGAGCTTCATTCCATTCCATACGAGAATCACCCTTAACTTCGTTCCATGAGCGCTCTAGATCTGCTTCATGGTCTTCAAAACGAGCATCAGCAGGATAACGAGCACGATTTGCATAACCTACCGCGTAAGCTGGGTGCAAGTCACGGTCAAAATCATAACCTTCTCTATAATAATCGGCATTCGCATGCTCAGCGCGCCAGTAAGCTTCTTCATGTGTTGGATCGATGGCTTCAGCTGCTGCATGTCCTGCACCGCCACCAACGATAGCACCAATAGCGCCACCAATTAGAGTACCTAGTGGACCTGCCATCGTACCAATGGCTGCACCTGCTACTGCACCGCCCACACCACCAATACCTGTACCAACAGGATGCGAGCCTGGCTCACCGGTAATGACATCAGCGTTCAAATCTTTCTTAGTTTCTTTAGACATACCTTTCACGGCACTACGATCAATGGCGTCATGATCATGAATGATGTTGTCATTTTCGTGTCGTACGACTCTGTTGCCGTTTGCATCTAACATAGGATCAGTATCACGGCGATGATTGTCATCGATAATACGCTCTCTATCGCCTACTTCTTGATAGTCATCAGCGATTACACGGTTTGCTGGATCTGTAATGCGGCCATCGTTATTCATAATATTATCCTTAAATTCATTGTTATATATTTTAGAGTTATTTGGTGCTAATTCTCAATAAATAAGAAATTAGCGGTCTTGCTTAATTCTTCTAAAGTATAGGAATTTATAGGACAAGACAGATAGGCTGATTGTGTAAACTGTGTCCGACTTGCGATTGTCTTGCGTTACAGCTTGTATCTTTCTAACTATTTTGTGGGAGAGACACGCTTTTTACGTAATTCATCTTAGGCAAATCAGAATTATCTAGAAGGTTATTTGCCCTTTCATATATCGCTCAATTTATAATGCGCGCAATGCCCTATCAATCGCTTGCTGCCATTTGTAAAGATGTTGCTCACGAGCATCGCTCGACATATTAGGCTCAAACCTTTGATCGACTTGCCATGAGTCTTTTATCGTAGATTCATCGTATAGACCTGTTTTTAAACCAGCCAATAGTGCAACGCCTTTGGCAGTGATTTCTGTGTCCTTTGGACGCAGTACAGGCACATTTAATAAATCTGCTTGAAATTGCATGAGCAAATCATTATTGGCAGCCCCACCATCTACTCTCAGTTCAGTGAGCGGATGAGGACTGTCTTTTTGCATTGCAATGAGCACATCATAAGTTTGGTAAGCAACTGCCTCCAATGCTGCACGGGCAATATGGGCTTTAGTCGTACCGCGACTCATACCAGTGATACTTGCATTAACGTCTGAGCGCCAATAAGGCGCGCCAAGCCCAGTAAATGCTGGTAGCAATACCACGTCTCCACTACTATCAACTTGCCGTGCTAAATACTCCACTTCATCACTTTGTTGAATCATACCTAAGTTATCACGTAGCCATTGAACGATCGCACCTGCCATAAACACACTACCCTCTAGTGCATACGTCACTTGTTTTTTGGGTGGTTGTAACATACGTCGACCGGATTGTACGATTTGATCAAGCGACAAGCTCTCTGGACGAAATGGTGTAGATTTTCTTTGCCAAGCGACGGTAGTCAGTAATTTATGTTCGCTAAGCCTCGGTTCTGTACCAATATTCATCAGCACAAAGCAACCTGTACCATATGTATTCTTTGCCATGCCAGCATCAAGACAGCCTTGGCCAAAAAGTGCTGCGTGTTGATCGCCCAACACTGCATGAATGGGAATTTGTTTGGCAAACAGTCCTTTTTTGGTTTTACCAAAGTCACCATCAGACGGCAGTACTTTGGGCAATACGTTCATTGGTATTGCAAAGCGCGTGCATAATGCCTCTGACCATGCCATTTTATGGATGTCATATAATAAAGTACGAGAAGCATTGGTCACATCGATGACATGCTCACCGCCAGTGAGCTTATATATGAGCCAGCTGTCTATAGTGCCAACAGCGATTTCGCCTTTATTGGCACGTGCACGCCATTCGGGATTGTGTTCTAGCAACCAAGCGATTTTGCTGGCGCTAAAATACGGATCCAAGCGTAATCCTGTAATACGTTGCACATCACTTGCTATGTCGTTCTGGTTACTATAAGTGATGTTGTTGGTCGGCTCAGTCGTCAGTTTTTCGCAATAACTTGCTGTGCGACGGTCTTGCCAAATGATGGCAGGCGCTAATGGCTTGCCTGTTTTTTTGTCCCAAATGACAATGGACTCACGCTGATTGGTAATGGCAATGCTGGTGACATCAGTGGCAAGTAGCCCTGCTCGATTGATCACATCATGGGCGCAGCTAATCTGTGTCTGCCAAATTTGCTGTGCGTCCTGCTCGACAAAACCTGCTTGCGGGGTTTTAAGAGTCGTCGGCTGCTGTACCATTTTGATCGGACGTGCATGATCATCGTACAATATCGCTCGACTCGACGTTGTTCCTTGGTCTAAAGCCAAAATATATCCTGCCATCACTCACATCCCGTCTTATCTCAGTCTTTTTGTTATTGGTATTTTTCGCCTTTTATTTACAGCAGGCACATTTTTACATCCTTTCACATCAATCGGTAAAATATCCTCAATTAAGAACCATACTTTTCACCGTCATACTTTTTAATAATATAAAATGAAGAAATATAGCATACACTAGTATGCTCTTTGGTTGATAAACCGTCTTGCAGGAATACCATTAAATATAAAAAATAGCCGTGATAAGGCCGCTAATTATTTGATAAAACGCTTATTATTAATTGACCAATAAAGCTATCACCGCTTCTAAACTCAATCATCTAACATAAAAGCACCACTCGTTCAACGCAAAACGGGCGAATACTGAGCATTGACCCGTCACCATTGTGGCACTACAGTGTACGCCTTATTATGAGTGACAAAATTCCAGTTTCAATTAATGGTTTATGATACCGTCTGCGCTCCGTCTGTCGCTAGCAATTACGATTAATACGTTCGATGGTATTCATGCGCTACGTAACTCTAAAATATCTGCTTTTCAATTAATGGCTTACATGACTTATGAAATTTTCTTTATCGACGCTGTCTGCTGCTATGATGATGGTTACACTCATAAGCCTAGCCACCTCTGTGAGCGCTCAAGAAAATAACATTGAGCGACGAGATGATACGATGTCAGTTGCCGTGACGCAAATTATTGATGCTGACAATCAAAGCGATGCTGAAGAGAAGAGAGCAGTCATTGCAAATACTACTAAGCAAAATAACGAGGAACAAGCGATTGGTTTGACAACGCTTATCGATCCCATTACCCACAAAAGCGTTGATAACAGCTACCCATTAGAAGTCTCCAGCCTACTAAGTCTTGAGCAGGCGCAAAACATTCTCTTGCAAGTATCACCAAAAATCGCGGCCAATCAAGCAGCGATCGCTGCTAGTGAGTATCAAACAGAGGCGCTCAAAACCATAGACAATCCTTTAGTGTTTGCTCGTGTATCAGCCAACGCCTACAACTTGGATACAGATCTTGACTTATCAACGCTCAAAAACGGCATCATTAATGATGTAAACAATGGCGTTGACAACGGCATTCCTCCTATTCCACCGCTGCCCGATTTACCCAATTTTGGTGAATTGGTCGGTGAGCGTATTCCTGATTCATACAATTTAAGGCGCTCAGGCTCAACGACAGGCGCAGGTCTTGGAGTAGTATGGCCAATCTATACCGCGGGACGCAGCACAGCACTAACCGGTGTCTCTAATGCGCGAACCCAAGAAGCGGTAGCAGATAGCATACTTGATAAGAATGAGCTTTATAACACTTTGATCGAACGGTACTTCAAAGCACAATTGGCCATTATTGCCGCCTATCTGCGCGAAGACGCTTATGACACGCTACAGCAGACTGATCACATGGCGCAGCGCCTTTTTGAAGAAGGTTTTATCTCACGTGTTGATCGCTTAGAAGCACAGTCAGCACTGGCCGATGCAAAAAGTGAGTCGGTCAACGCAAATAACGATGCCCGTCTTGCAATGATGGCTTTGCAGCGCCTGTTGCGTACTGAATATCGTATAAAACCCTCGACGCCATTGTTTGTCTCTAGTCGCCCTTTACCAGATGTGAATTATTTTCAGGATTTGGCGCTCACCAATCATCCGGGTCTACAAAAAGTCGCTGCCAAACGCGCCCAGGCTGAGCAGCTACATGCGCTATCAGATACTGGCTATAAACCCACAGTCATGCTATATGGCTATGGACAAGTTGAAAAAGACCCAAGCTGGGTAGCGGGCGTTTCTGCGAGCTGGAAGCTATGGGGCGGACTCGATAAAACCGCTTCACTGGCATCAAGCAATGCCAAAATACGCCAAGCCGATTTGTCGGAGATTGAAGTCAGCGACAATTTGTTATTGCTGGTCGAAAAAAACTGGCACGATGTCAATAATGCCCAGTCACGTTATCAGGCATTGCAAAGTAACGTCGATTTGGCAGCCGAGGTATTGCGCTTGCGTCAGCTGGGACTACAAGAAGGCGTGAATACACCTATTGACGTGGTACAAGCCCAAACGCAGTCTCTCAAAGCAAGGACTGAACAAGCGCAAGCTGCAAACAGTTATGTACAGTCATTGGCCGCCCTTATGCAAAGTTGCGGCACGCCCCTCGCCTTTAACGCTTATCTTAATGGCGCCGACATTCGACTGCCGACTTTGTATACTGAATGATGATTTTATATTAAAAATCGTAGGGTGGGTTGATAAGCGCTTATACTGGTTATCATACAATTACTCACTAATTAGTATATAACTACTAATCACCCTACTATTACCAATCCTATTGCGAATAACTGTTTTATGAAAAAAATGACTTCCAAATTCAAAAGTTGGCTTAAGCCTTTACTAGAAGCATGGCGTATCGCAAATAGCTCTAATATTTGGGCGCATTGTGCGAGCGTTGGTTTTTTTGGTTTTTTGTCAATTTTCCCAGTGATGGCTGTGTTTGTACTGCTCTATGGTCTTGCGTTTTCACCCGCTGAGATGCAAGAACAGATAGCACTTTTACGCGCATTTATACCTGACACTGTATACGAAGTCCTTGATTCACGCTTAAGCGAGTTGGTTTCTAATACTGCGTCCGCCTTAACTTTCAGTCTTATTGTATCGAGCTTACTCGCCCTTTACGCAGGCTCCAAAGGCATAAAATCGCTAATTATTCTTATCAATCTTGCCTTTCATATCAGCCAAGAACGTGGATTAATACAAGGCACAATTCGAGCAGTTGGTCTGACCTTTGCAGCGGTAGTGGTTTTAATTATAGCAATCTCCTCTATCGCCATCATTCCTTTAGCGGCGGCCTATTTTCCTTTTCCTCAAGTGGCCAAGACGATTGCGCTTTGGAGCAGATGGCCAATATTGGCCGGTATCATATTCTTAAGCTTTGTAGGTCTCTATCGTCTAGCCCCAAACCGTGATGCCATAGCGTTAAAACAACTGATGCCAGGCGCAGCTTTGGCGACTGTTCTTTGGATTGTATTGTCTGTGCTGTTTTCGATTTATGTGCAAAATTTCAATAACTATAGTGCTGAATTTGGCGCGCTCTCAGCAGCCGTGGTCATTATGCTCTGGCTGTATTATTCAGCATTTATCATCGCCCTCGGTGCTATTTTTAATTCTGAAATTATAGAAAATGCCAAACCTTACGCTATTCGTGTGTACTAGTAATCAACCCTTTATTCTCAACCTTGTTGCCTTAGGAATCTCACCGTCATGACTGAATTACCACGTGAATCAGACAACTCGCGCAAACCAGATGATTCAACTGAGTCAGTGACCCCTCTAAATGGGCAAGCTTCGGTCAATAAAATGGAGGAGGTGCCTAATGTTGAGACAGAGCAACCTACGCCCAGCTATAAGCGCGCAACAGCAAAAGCTGACAAGTCTGGCACGCTCAAAAAAGCGCTTCTTGCCTTACTGTTTTTGATAGTAGTGGGCGTAATCGCTTATGGTCTATACAAGAGCAATCAACAAAGTGCGCCTGAAGTCATAACCTTGCAAGGGCAGATGCAAATGGAGCAAACGTCCATCGCGGCAAAAGTGTCTGGACGTATTGCTCAAATCCTGGTGACAGAGGGAGATACGGTGACGGTCGGTCAGCAGCTTATAGAAATGGACTCACCTGAAATCAACGCGAAAATTAATCAAGCACGCGCTGGCAAACAAATGGCACAAAGTCAGTTAGATAAAGCAGAGAACGGTGCTCGCCCGCAAGAGATTGCCCAAGCAAAAGCGGCATGGCAAGCCAACAAAGCGGCTTCTGATTTGGCAGAAAACACGTACCAGCGTGTCAATCGTCTTTACGAAGAAGGACTCATGGCACGGCAAAAACGCGATGAAGCGTATGCTCAGTATTTGGCCACTCAAGATCAAACGGAAGCCGCGCGTTTACAATATGAGTTGGCAATGGAAGGCACGCGCAGTGAAGACAAGTCCGCCGCCACCGCACAAGTTGCTCAGGTTGATGCTCAATTAGAAGAGGCATTGGTAGCAAAAGAAGAAGCCAATTTAAAAAGCCCAATTGCTGGTATCGTCGATAATGTGATTGTTAATGCAGGTGAAGTCATTGGTCAAGGTGTCCCTATCTTAACGCTGGTCAATACCAACGACCAATGGGTGGTATTGAACGTCACTGAATCGTACTTAAATAAGTTTGCGATAGGCCAGCAGTTCACAGGTACGATTCCAGCGCTGTCATCTGCCGATAAGCCTTACACAAAACAGTTTACGGTCTACGCCACCTCCACGCTCTCGGACTTTGCAACTTGGCGTCCAACCAATAACGACGACGGCTTCGATGTACGCACGTTTGAAGTCAAAGCGCGACCGACAACACCTGACGCCCGTATTCGTTCAGGCATGAGTGTGGTCGTACGCATTGATCCAAACAATCAGACCCAAGAGTAAGTCATGTGCCTAACTAAGCTAGGTGCGGCTTTTGTACGTAGTGCTGCCTATGAGCGACGGTTTTTAGCCAAAAACCCATGGGACTTTAGCATGGTAGTCTGGATACCATTGATGACGGTATTAATAATTTGGTGGATATTTTCGCAGACTCAGATTACCGATTTGCCTATTGGTGTCATGGATCAAGACAGTGGTCCTATTGCCAATACCGCCGTACGCTATTTAGAAGCCAGCCCTACTCTGACGGTCAGGCAGCTTTATTACTCAGACACTGAGGCAAAGGCTGCCATCTTGCAACGCGATGTGTATGCTATCGTCGTTATTCCTGAGAACTTTTCTCGCAATATCCTGTCTGGTAGGTCTGCCCCATTAGTTTTGCAAGTCAATGCTCAGTACGGCACGCATTCGGGCATCATTCAAACCAGCGTCCAAGCTGTCGCAGCAACATTGTCAGCAGGCGTTAAGATAGAGCGTTTGGTTAAAAAAGGCATGGCACCAGCACAAGCAGCGATTGCTTATTCACCCATTAAAATACAGCGGATCAGCTTATTTAACGAAGCAACCAACTATCAGCAGTTTTTAGCTTCCACTGTCATCCCTGCTTTGTTACATATTTTGGCCATGGTCATCGGTGCGACGACCATTGGTCGTGAGCTGCGTGATAAAAAACTTGGTCACTGGTATCGTTTTATTAATAAAGGTCATCCTAACTTAATGATGACCAATAAAATAACGAAAGAAACGATGCCTGTGTTAGAAGCAGATAAAACAGAAAACCATCAAGACTTTAGAAATAAGAATAACGTACCTAGTCAAGTGACCGGACACGTTAGCGTCTCAATTCTATTGTTTGGTTTATTGGGCAAATACTTTTGGCCAACATTGGCTTTTAGTATTTGGGCGGTATTAGCTCTATGGCTTGCTACGCCTCAAGAGTCCATTGCCATTAGCTCCCTTGTTGCTACTTATCTCGGTCTAATACTACTAATGATGCTATCGTTTTGGCTCGGTGCTATTTTTACTTTGGCCTCATTCTCATTACGAATGGGCTTGTCTTCTACGGCTTTTATTTCCGCTCCCTCGTATGCGTTTGCAGGGGTTACTTTTCCTTACATCGCTATTAGTAGCAGTGCTCAGCATTGGTCAGATGCGCTACCACTCACCCATTATTTAAAGTTGCATGTGGCTCAGTTACAGATGCAAGCACCTGCTACTGTGTCGTTGCCAATTGTTTATGGTCTTACCATTGCAGTAATAGTTGCAATGAGTTTAACTGCTTTATTGACCAAACGCGCGCTGGCGCATCCTGAACGCTGGGGAGCACGCTAATGTCATCCTTACCAAACGACAAACTATCTACTGGAACGGTAGATTCCCAACACGCCTCGTCACAAAACTTTTTTGGCAGTTTTTTACAAACCATCAAAGATATCTTTTCTGATAAAGGCGTGCTTTTATTATTAATGATTGCACCTATTATTTATGGTTTCTTTTATCCTTGGCCGTATTCAAGCGAAGTGGTCAATCATGTGCCAGTGGGGATCGTTGATAAAGACAACAGCAATCTATCAAACACCCTCTTCCGTTATGCGAGCGCCAGTCCGCAGTTAGACACGCGGCGCTTTATCGATGAGCAAGCGGCTAAAGAGGCCATGTGGTCAGATGACATCGCTGGGTATATGATCATCCCAAGTGGACTGGAGCAACAAGTACTTTCCGGAAAACCCGCCAGTGTCAGCGTCCTTGGTAATGGCGGCTATTTTTTATTAAATAAAAATGTACAGATGGGTTTTTTGCAAGCGGTCAGTACGGTGTCAGCAGGTATTGAAATCAAAAAAAATGTGGCACAAGGTGCTTATTCTGCAACTGCTGCGGCAAGTACTCAAGCTGTGCCGTTAAAAATTGTCCCGTTATACAATCAAACTGAAGGTTATGGCGCTTATGTCGTGCCAGCGGTCTCAATTCTCATTTTGCAACAGACGCTGTTAATGTCCACAGCGATGCTGATTGGCACATGGTATGAGCAGCGGCGTCATGCCACCAGTATTAGTGGCTGGCTTGGCCGTATTTCGGCGCTTAGTATGTTTGGTTTTATGGTTGGCTGTTTTTATTATGGCTGGGCATTTGAGCTGCATCACTACTCGCGCGGACAAAACATGCTCGGCAGCTTGTTATTTTTACTGCTATTTTGTCCTACAGTAGCGACACTCGGTTGTGTGCTCGGACTGTGGTTTCGTCAGCGTGAGCGCAGTATGCAAATTTTGATTTTTAGCTCATTGCCCATGTTTTTTGTGAGTGGCTACCCTTGGCCTGCTTATCAACTCCCAGAGGTTTTACAAGTCATACGCTGGCTCATACCGACGACCCCTGCTATCAATACCTCCGTCCAGCTCAATCAAATGGGGGCTAGTGTCTCGCAAGTCGCTGTAGGGTTTTATGCATTAGCAGGATTGTGGGCGTTTTACTTTGTCCTACTTATGGGCATACGCTGGCGTGACTCTACAAAACAACGAAAAGCAGTGCTATAAGATTTATCGGCTATTATTGAGTATGAGTTTTCATCATTTGAGCAAAGCCTTTACCAAAAAAAACGCCTGCTTTTGGGCAGACGCTTTTCTTATATTGGTTCAGTACTTTACAATCAATACCTTACCAATTAAAAGATTCTATTCAAACCATTCAATGCTGCAACGCGATAAGCTTCTGCCATCGTTGGATAGTTAAATGTCGTATTTACAAAGTATTCAAGCGTGTTATTGCACTTCATTACTGCCTGTCCAATATGGATAATTTCTGAAGCATGATTACCATAGCAATGGATACCTAGTATCTCTAAAGTTTCACGGTGGAATAATATCTTCAGTACCCCACTACGCTCACCAATAATTTGTGCGCGTGCAAGGTGCTTAAAGAACGCTTGTCCCACTTCATATGGCACTTTTTCATCGGTCAGCTCTTGCTCAGTTTTACCAATACAAGATACTTCAGGAATTGTATAAATACCTGTTGGTACACTAGATACTGGCTCAGCATCACGGTCTCCCACCATAAAGGCGGCAGCACAGCGTCCTTGGTCGTAAGCAGCCGAAGCAAGCGATGGCCAACCGATGACATCACCAGCGGCATAAATATTCTCAACCTCAGTACGGTAGCTATCGTCGACTTTTAGTTGACCACGGCTGTTGGCTTTAAGGCCAATCGCTTCTAAATTTAGACCTTCGGTATTACCAGAGCGTCCATTTGACCAAAGAATGGCATCAGATTTGATCTTTTTACCGCTCTTAAGATGCAAAATCACACAATCATCATGAGTTTCTAAATGATCAATTTCTTCATTACTACGGATAAGGACACCAAACTGCCTAAAATCGTGCGCGATGGCATCACTGATTTCACTGTCTAGATAACTGAGTAGCTGATCTTGGTTATTAATCAAATCAACTTTGTAGCCAAGACCTGTAAAGATAGACGCATACTCACAACCAATGACGCCAGCGCCATAGATGATGATTTTTTTGACAATATAATCCATCTGGAGGATTTTATCAGAATCAAAAACGCGTGGATGATTGAAATCTAGAATGTCAGGACGATATGGACGGCTACCTACAGTTACGATGGCTTTATTGAAGGTAATGGTCTCAAAAATATTGTCATCAATCTCGATACGTAAAGTATGCGTATCAACAAAACTTCCCCAACCTTGAATCACTTCAATTCGGTTGCGCTCATAAAAACGTGTGTGCGTATTGACTTGACGACGTATCACTTGACGAGCATTCGCCAGTACACTATTTAGAGGTACTTGCTTATATTCCATCGCTTTAGTAAACATAGGGTCACGGCGGAAGTTAATCAGGTTAAACACTGATTGACGTAATGCCTTACTCGGAATAGTACCCACATGCGTAGAGTTACCACCAACTTGATCACGCGGATCGACGACCACCACTTTTTTGCCAGCTTTTGTTAGCTTCATGGCAGCTGCTTCACCAGCAGGGCCAGCTCCTAAAACAACAACATCATATTCATACTCATGATCGTCGCTTTTTATGGGATTTAAATCTTTAGCAAAACCTGATTTGATATCGATTCGTGTATCGTCAAGCGGATTGATAAGATCGGGATGATGCATAATGTCATCAGTGACTTGCTCATGGGTTTGCTCAATTTTCTCTTTTTTATTTTTCCCTTCTGTATGCTCAGGGTTGGGCGCGCGGCCACTTTCTTTATTTGATACCTCAGTATGAGTGTCTTTACCAACATCATTAGTAGCATCGCTGTTAACAGTATCGCTTGGTTTTTTACTTACCATCGTGTCCTCTTTATATTTACTTATTTATTTAATCGTTAGACTATGAATCAATAAATATGTGGTTGAGTCAGGGTCATCATACTGCATCAGTGTCATAGCACTAAGGCATCGTCACCATACGTTGTGACACTATGTTTTGTAATGTCCAGTATCCTGTAAGACCTTGCTTTGCCTCATCAATCTGTGGGCGCACGCTAATTACGTACTCTGTGCCAAGGACCGGCTTAAAGTCATCAATCCAATCATAAGGAATTTGGAATATACTGCCATCTTTATTTGATTTGGCAAGCAAGCACTGCATTGGCAATGCTGAAGCACAAGCAACTCGGTTTGGCATGATTGTGAGTGTTTGCGCTTCACCCAGTACGATGTTTGGGATATAGCGTGGCTCAGGCACAGGCTCACGCGAAAAAGGCGATGTCTGGCAAGCACTCAATAAGGTCGCCATACTTAGTAAACTTGCCCATAACAAAGGCGTCTTACTCAACTTATAAAATGAGCTCATAATATTCTCTATATGATAATGAATGACGTACATTAATAGTTGTTTCTCAAGCTTTTACTTTAAACAAGCCTACATCAGCCAATGCGGCGCTTGAGGCCTGTCATTTGTAAAATACGAGTAGCGATTTCTTCAACGGACATCTCAGACACGTCTAAGCTTGGAATACCATGTGTGATATAAATCCCTTGTATCGCACGTTGCTCTTGTTGACACTGCTGATAGCTAGAATAACGACTACCCGCGCGGCGTTCTTGGCGAATTTTTACCAAGCGATCAGTGTCGATCAGTAGGCCAAACAGTTTGTCTTTGTGCTCACGTAATGCTTTAGGCAATTGATTGTCGTACAAATCATCCTCAGTCAAAGGATAGTTGGCGGCGCGAATACCGAATTGTAATGCTAGGTACAATGAAGTGGGTGTTTTACCCGAACGAGATACCCCAATTAGGATAATATCTGCCGCATCATAATGACGCGTACGTGCGCCATCGTCATTGTCTAAAGCAAAATGAACCGCATCGATGCGTTCTTTATAAGTTTCAGAGTCCACATCATCATGTGCATGACCTGAATGACCATCTGGCTCTACCCCTGTCTCTTCTGCGACGCGTCCAATCAACCCTTCATACATATCCAAGTTGCAGCTTTCTGCCGAGTTAATCTTTTCACGAATATCGGGGTTTACAATCGTATCAAACACCAAAGGCAACAAACCATCGCGTTGATAGGCCATATTGATTTGCTCGACCGCATCATCAGCACGTTCTAGGCTATCTACGTAAGGCAATACTCGAGTCTCAAAAGGTACCGAAGCGAACTGACTCAAAATGGCACGGCCGAGTGTTTCAGCAGTAATTGCCGTCCCATCCGAGATAAAAAACGCCGTTCTAATGGCTTGTGAGCTGTCCAAGTTCAGCGCATGGCGGTTTTGAATAGTGGGCTTCACTTGTTCAGCAGAATTGCTTGAGTACATAATTTTGGCACCTCGATTGATAACACAATAGTAACCTTCGTTTCGCTTTCATCTGTTTGTAGCGGATTTGACACCTAACCTGGTACTGAATATAAACGCTAAAGTTGAACACTTATATAATGATAAGTCTCTACTATTTATGTTCTACATTATACGCATATTAGCGGTCTAATAGAAATCAATGTTACAGGCGTACCCTTAGAAACCAACACTGTTTTTGTTCTTCTTATCTCGACTTACTGGTGTTTTGAAAGTGTTCTCTCAATAAAGAATTAAGACTGGCGCTAAGAATTATGTATCAAACCCGACAATTTGTATCTTTTTAACAAGTTTTTTGGTTTACCCCCTCGAAATTGTCAGAATATAGCGGTATAATTTACCGTTATAATCTTTACTAAATAACCTTATTTTCTGGAGTTATCATGGCAGCGCAATCTACAGCACTTGTAATCAATCTTGATCAGCTAGGAAAAGACGATATTGAGATGGTCGGTGGCAAAAATGCCTCGCTTGGCGAAATGATCAGCCATCTTTCTGATTTGGGCGTCAGTGTTCCAGGCGGCTTTGCCACAACTTCAAACGCGTTCAATCGCTTTTTGACAGAAACGGGCTTGCTTGACAAAATCAATAATGAGCTAAAAACATTAGACGTAAACGATGTCAACAAGCTTGCTGCTACTGGTAAAAAAATCCGTACTTGGATTATCGAGCAAGAGCTGCCAAAAGATCTTGAGCAAGAAGTGCGCCAGTCATTTGAAACCATGAGTGGCGGCGAAGACATCGCAGTAGCGGTACGTTCGTCTGCAACTGCTGAAGACTTGCCAGATGCCTCATTTGCAGGTCAGCAAGAGACCTTCTTAAACATTCGCGGCATTGATAACATCCTTATTGCTATTAAAGAAGTATTCGCTTCACTTTATAACGACCGTGCTATCTCTTATCGTGTCCATAAAGGTTTTGAACACGAAGGTGTGGCGCTATCTGCCGCTGTACAGCGCATGGTGCGTTCAGAAACTGGCGCTGCGGGCGTTATGTTTACCCTAGATACTGAAAGTGGTTTTGATCAAGTAGTGTTCATCACCTCAAGCTATGGTCTTGGTGAAATGGTTGTACAGGGTGCGGTAAACCCAGATGAGTTCTACATCTCAAAGCGTTTACTAGAAAATGGTAAGCCTTCAGTGATTCGTCGTAATCTAGGCAGCAAGCACAAGAAAATGATCTATGGTGATGAAGGCAGTACCACCAAATCAGTCAAAACAGTCGATGTTGAAAAACAAGATCGCATGCAGTTTTCTTTGTCTACCGAAGAGCTAACCTCTCTTGCCAAACAAGCCATGACGATCGAAAAGCATTATGGTCAAGCGATGGACATCGAATGGGCAAAAGACGGCGACAGCGGTGAAATCTTTATCGTTCAAGCACGCCCTGAGACTGTGAAGAGCCGCCAAGACAGCAATGTCATGGAACGTTATATCATTAACACAACTGACGCCAAGATTTTATGTGAAGGCCGCTCAATCGGTCAACGTATTGGTTCAGGTAAAGTTCGCATCGTTACTAACCTAAATGAGATGGACAAAGTAGAAGAAGGCGATGTCTTGGTATCAGACATGACGGATCCTGATTGGGAACCAGTCATGAAGCGTGCTTCTGCCATCATTACCAATCGCGGTGGCCGTACTTGTCACGCTGCTATTATTGCTCGTGAGCTTGGTGTGCCAGCCATTGTTGGTTGTGGTAATGCCACGGAACTATTGGTTGACGGTCAAGACGTAACTGCTTCTTGTGCCGAAGGCGATACTGGTTTCATTTATGAAAGTCAGATTGATTTTGAAGTACAGACCAACTCTGTAGAGTCTATGCCTGAGCTTGCGTTCAAAGTAATGATGAACGTCGGTAACCCAGACCGCGCCTTCTCGTTCACACAAATGCCAAACGAAGGTATTGGTCTTGCGCGTCTTGAATTTATCATCAATCGTATGATTGGTGTGCATCCAAAAGCCTTGCTAAACATGAACAGCTTACCACGTGAAATCTCACAAGCCATTCATGAGCGTATCGCTGGTTATGCATCACCAGTTGACTTCTACGTTGACAAATTGGTCGAAGGTATCTCAACCTTAGCGGTCGCTTTCATGGATCAACCAGTTATCGTCCGTATGTCAGATTTTAAATCAAACGAATATGCTAACTTGCTTGGCGGTAAGTTGTATGAGCCATCAGAAGAGAATCCAATGCTTGGTTTCCGTGGTGCTAGCCGCTACGTCTCTGATAACTTCCGCGACTGTTTTGAGCTTGAATGTAAAGCGCTCAAACGTGTCCGTGATGAGATGGGCCTAACCAACGTCGAGATTATGATTCCATTCGTACGTACGGTTGGTGAAGCCAAAGAAGTCATCGAATTACTTGGAAAGAATGGTCTAAAACGTGGTGAGAACGGCCTACGCGTCATCATGATGTGTGAGCTACCAACCAACGCACTGTTAGCAGAAGAGTTCCTAGAACACTTCGATGGTTTCTCAATCGGCTCTAACGATCTAACTCAGCTAACCCTTGGTCTTGACCGTGACTCAGGTATCGTCTCACATCTATTTGATGAGCGTGACCCTGCCGTTAAGAAGCTATTGTCTATGGCAATCGATGCATGTCGTAAGCAAAACAAATACGTTGGCATCTGTGGTCAAGGTCCTTCAGATCATCCAGATCTTGCTTACTGGCTTATGGAACAAGGCATTAATTCAGTGTCATTGAACCCAGACTCAGTGCTTGACACTTGGTTCTTCTTAGCGGGTGAAGAAGCAAAATAAGCCGTCACGTTAAGTCACAGCGGTAATTCACACAGTCGTTAAAGACACATCTTTTAGGGTCTATTTGATTTTTTCGAATAGACCCTAATATAATGACTTAAGATATGACTAACTATGCAGGCAATTATGCAGATTTTCCTTGCTCGAAATAACGTACAAGCTGGTCCATACGATTTGGAGCAGCTTAATATCATGTTGGCATCTGGTGAAGTACTGCTGGATGATTTGATGTGGCATGAAGGCTTAGATCAATGGCAACGTGTCGGCAATTTAACCAACAATCAGACTGTCTATCGACCTACTAATATTGGTACTACAGACGTCAATGACTCTATCATCAATAACGTCACGATCTTCCCAGAAGATAAAGTCAGCAATGACCAAGACAATAAGTCAGTATCGTTAGATAGATTATATGGTAAGCCTGAACGTCCAAAAGACACGAATAAAAACGCGAAAGTAGACATGACAGCCAACCGTCATCAAGCGTCGCCTAATAACGTGTCTTTAGGCAAGACTACCCTAAAGAAGTCTGCCACTGGTAATGACAAGGTCGTTGGTGATCTTGTCCTTGCGCCCATCATGTCGCGAATACTGGCAACTGCCATCAACGGTCTTCTGTATTTATTGGCTATCGTCCCACTAGTGATGGCATTGACCAAAATGGATGTGGATTATAGCAAGTTCCAAAATATCCAAGATATGGACGCCGCTTATCAATACTCAATGACGCTGATGGAAAGCCTTCCTAGTAGCACACTGATGATGTCGCAAGTCATGGTCTTTGGATTATTTGCGCTGCAATTGGTATTTATTACTTTACGCGGTCAGTCATTAGGCAAACTGCTTACTGGTATTCGCGTTGTGGATCAAACCACTCACCGTCTGCCCTCGTTTATCAAATTAATTGGTATGCGTACACTGCTTCTCTTTATCATTTATAATTTATTATTTTCATTCACAAGTTTCTTAGGTTTTGTTGTTGTTGCTATCCATTATTACATGGCTTCTAAAAGTCCTGAAAATATCGGTTGGCACGACAAAATTGCGAAAACTTTGGTGGTAAAAGCGGATAGCAGTCAGTTGGTAAAAGAACCTAAGATTAAATAACATACTCCTTAGTTGGGCTATTATTGGCTTAGATATCAATAAGAACTTGTACTGTTAATGAGAAAGCAGCGTGCCATCGCTGCTTTTTTTATTGGCATGGTTATTTTTTTATTGGCATAACGGTTACTACTATCCTCCACTTCATTGCCTTTCTATTTTGTTCGCAGTGCTTTAGTGATTAACCTTTGTGTTAATGGTTAAGTACTGTTATAATACGGCGCTTTATAAACTAAGCTTATCCTTTGCTATATTTGCCAAGAATTAGGCTTACCTTATAAATCTCCTTGCTATTAACATAGGGTTAATAGCTACTAATCCGTAAGGAGTCATAATGCGACATTACGAACTGGTGTTACTTGTACACCCAGACCAAAGCGACCAAGTGGTTGGCATGGTTGAGCGCTACATCAAGTTAGTTCAAGACAATAACGGTGTTATCCATCGTTTAGAAGATTGGGGCCGTCGTCAACTAGCTTACCCAATCAACAAGATTCACAAAGCTCATTACGTTCTTTTCAACATTGAAACTGACGGCGAGACTTTGGCTGAACTTGAAGAATTATTCCGTTATAACGACGCGATCATTCGTAGTTTAGTTATGCGCCGTGACGAAGCTGTCACTGAAGAGTCGCAGTTAGCCAAGAATGCCGATGAAAAACGCGCACGCAAAGCAACTACTCGTCGTCCCGACCATCGTGAAAACGATCATGACGACAACGACAACAGTGAAGACTAATTAAAGGAGAATACTCATGGCACGTTTCTATCGCCGTCGCAAATTCTGCCGTTTCACTGCTGAAGGCATCACTCACATCGATTATAAAGATGTTGAATTGCTAAAACAGTACATCAGTGATAATGGTAAAATCGTACCAAGCCGTATTACCGGTACCTCTACTAAATATCAGCGTCAGTTGGCCACTGCTATTAAGCAAGCTCGCTATCTTTCGCTACTTCCATACACTGATAACCATCAAGGTTAACCGTTAACTAGGAATGACTCATGCAAATTATTTTGTTACAGCGTATCGTCAACCTTGGTAAACTCGGTGAGACTGTCGATGTGAAACCAGGTTACGGACGTAACTTTCTTATCCCTCAGGGCAAAGCACTACCTGCTACTAAAGCTAACGTTGAAAAGTTCGAAGCACGTCGTGCTGAACTTGAAGCTGAAGAAGCAAAAGAAATCGCTGTTGCTCAAGAACGTGCTGATGCGTTAACTGACGTTAATGTAATCATGCGTGCTAAATCAGGTGACGAAGGCAAGCTATTTGGCTCTATCGGTACTCGCGATATCGCTGAAGCGTTGACTAACTCAGGTCTAGAAGTTGACCGTGCAGAAATCAAGCTTCCTGAAGGCACTTTACGTCAAGTTGGCGAATACAATGTTGATATTCAGCTACACCATGACGTTACTGCTAGCATCTTAGTTACTATCCTATCTGAAGATGGTAATGACGAAGATCTAGAAGAAGAAGAAGTTGCAGACGAAAACGAAGACTATTCTGAAGAGTAATCTTTTGCATATCTAAGTTCAGTCTACATAAAAACCAGTAATGTCAAGTTGCTGGTTTTTTTACGTCTTCATTTTGGTAATGTGAGGCTTTCATCATCCAAATGTTTTGAGAAATTATTTTAATCTAACTTTATTTTTTAAAACTAGCATCATGTATACAAGGAAATTCAACTAAAATCTGCCCTCTGCTTCTTATATTCACAATGACATATTCTGGTAACTATCTGCAATGAATAAACTAAAAAGTTTATACTTAACAATAAGATACTGTTTATAAAGTCATCTTTATTATTATCAATTGAGTTGGTATCCTATTTTCATCTTAATCACCGATAAGGCATTAAACATGATAAATACCAATGACATAAACACTGATGACAAATTATTATGTGTAAGAGGTAATGATTTTTACTCAGAAGGTGAGGTTTATACAGTTGGAAGAATTGTGAATAACAAATATTTCCAGCTATTGACTGGTGATAATGCAGACCATTGGTATGCAACATTAGATGATAAAGGTATCTATGTGAGCTTTGACTCTGTGACAGCTAAGAACAGTAAGGCTTGGTTTGACAAGATTGCTTAGATATTCAAGTATCTGTTAGGTACAACTATTTTTAAAATTTTGGTCATAATATATGACCATTTTTTTTGGCTAAAAATCTAAGCGACTGCTTTCTAAATAGTTTACAGAACGTGGCCACTGGGTAGCTACTCTCGGTACATCCTGTTCGTACGCAATCATCTTGGCAGCGTTGATCCACCCTGCATGACCGACAGCTAATATGGGTTTATTATCTCTCTCAGCATTGCTTTCAACCGTTCTAGCACGAATCCAGCTTTCAGCGCGCTCAAATAATTGATGCAAATTTTCACCATTGTCAGGAGCAAAATAAGCGAAGTTATGACACCAGTCATCAATTTCTTGCTGAGAAATCTGTTCCCAAGGGCGACCGTCCCATTTGCCAAAGTTAATTTCGGCAAGCTCAGGCGCGACTTTATATTGGAAACCACGTTGCGCCAGTATTTGTCCAACGCCTAATGAACGTTGTAAGTGACTTACCCAGACAATTTTAGGCAATCGATGCAGACGTACAAAGCGCTCGACTTTATTAGCAAGACGTTTGAGTTTACGTTTATCTACCGCGATGTCCGTCTGCCCAATGCAAATACCTTTTGCAGCAATTGGCTTTGGGTGACGCCAAATATAGAGAATCATTAATATCCACTTTTACTGTCTTTAAAATCTTAAATAAATGGTACCGATGCCACAAGTCCCATATATATCGCAACTTCACTGAGCTGCTGCGTTGCTCCTAGTCCATCACCAGTATAACCATCAAGTCGCCTGCGTAATAACCGCCGCATATAGTCCGTGGCTATTAGGGCAAGTAATAAAGCTAAAAGCCATTGACCAAGCTCGATTTGCTGCATGGCATTGGGAAGTATGAGCCCCACTAACATCCCTGCCAACAGTAGCCATCCGCTACTTAATAGTCCCTGTAACGGCGTCAACTGCTGTGCCATCGGTTTGGCTTTGGCATGTTCTATCTCACCGCCATAAGGCAACAAAGCAAGCAGACTGATACATAGCAAACGCGAAGCAGTATGACCGATAATGAGGGCGACAATAGCAACCGATAACGGCATGGAAGCCAATAAGGTAATTTTTAGTAATAGTGCTGAAACTAGGCCCAAAACGCCATAGGTGCCCAAACGTGAATCTTTCATAATAGTTAACGTACGCTCGCGAGTCAGGCCACCACCCAACCCATCGCAGCTATCAGCCAGGCCGTCTTCATGGAAAGCACCCGTGAGCTTAATACCAAATGCCGTACTGATCACCGCCGCAACCAGTGGAGTGAATAAAGCACTACTAAGCCAAAATACGCCAGCACAAAGCAATCCAACCAGCAAACCTACCGCAGGGAAATGACGGCTACTCTGATGCAACCATTGCGGATCATAACTGGTAAATGATGGTACTGGCAGTCGCGTTAAAAACTGTATGGCGACCAGTAGTAACCGGTATTCATGCTTTATAAGATGTACGATCGTTGGTCGAGACAAAGATTTTTTTGACATTTTTGGTTGTTTGAAAGACGGTGACATTAGTGATTTTGCTCACTGATACCAGCATCATTAAAACTTGCCATTTCTTTAACAATGGCACATGCTGATTGGAGTAGCGGATAAGCGAGCGCCGCCCCGCTGCCTTCTCCTAGACGCATGCCCATGTCTAGTAACGGTTGAGCATTTAATTGCTTTAATAAGTGCGTATGGCCTGGCTCGACCGAGTGATGGGCAAATACAGCATACTGTGCGACACCTGGTGCTAAACGCTCAGCGACTAACAAGGCCACACTGGCAATAAAACCATCCATTAAAAGAATACGGCGTTCACTGGCTGCCTGAATCAGCGCACCTGCCATCATCGCAATCTCTAGTCCACCTAATGCCGCGAGCGCTGCTAATGGTGCTTTTGCCTCGCTATGACGCTCTAATACTTGCGTTAAAATATTTTTCTTGTGCTGTAATCCTACATCATCGAGACCCGTACCACGACCAATGCAATCAGCAATAGGTATATCACCCAATCTTGCTAATAATAAACTGGCGGCAGAGGTATTACCAATGCCCATCTCTCCCACAATCAATAGATTGCCCGGTAAATTTTCTACCACCCTCATGCCGTTCTGTAGCGCCGCCAAGCATTCACCCTCTGTCATGGCAGGCCCTGTTAGCGCGTCGCGGCTACCATGACGAACTTTATAGTCCAGCAGTTGCGAATGCGGTGCAAAATCTGTATCTACCCCAGCATCGACTACTTTTAGCTCTATGTTATGCTGGCGCGCCAATACATTGATCGCCGCACCTCCTTGCAAAAAGTTATATACCATTTGCGCAGTAACGGCACTAGGATAAGCAGATGTGCCATGCTTGGTTAAGCCATGATCAGCAGCAAATACTCGGATCTGTGGATACGCAATCTGCGGTGCGGTTGTTCCTTGAATCATACCCAACTGCAATGCCAGCACCTCTAATCGTCCAAGCGCACCAAGCGGCTTGGTTTTTAGGTCAATTATTTGCTGTAGTTGCTGACGTAGTGCATTATTTTCTATGTTGGCTATCGTAGGTACAGTGAATACGGTCAAGGGAGACATCCTAATATTGGTACACATCAAATAAAACCATATACTAGCAAAGTATAACGTTCTTGCCATTAACAAAGTCATATCTGGGCCGAATAGATTTCCTAGTAGCGCGTATTTGCGATAGAATATGCCCCTTTAAAAATACATATCCCTATTGATGCCGAGCTAAGCAAAAGCTGCATGGATAATTAACGAAGATATCAACCATATAGAGGCAGTAATGATCGTATTTTGGCTTGTGCTGACCATCATTTTTATTATTTTCGCCACTGCGAAATTAAAATGGCATCCTTTTTTAGTTTTAATATTATCAGCTTTTTTGGTAGCACTGTTTTACCAAGTACCGCTTAACACTGTCGCTAAGACTATCTCTGATGGCTTTGGTGGTATCTTAGGTTATATCGGCTTGGTAATTGTGTTTGGTACTATTATCGGTTTAATTCTTGAAAAGACAGGTGCTGCTATTGTCATGGCAGAATCCGTTATCAAAGTTTTGGGGCCACGCTTCCCGACTTTGACCATGTCTATCGTTGGTGCAGTGGTGTCAGTCCCCGTATTTTGTGACTCAGGCTACATCATTTTGAACTCCTTAAAGGAGTCGTTGGCCGAGCGCTTAAATGTATCTAGCGTGGCGATGAGTATCGCTTTGGCAACAGGCTTATATGCGACCCATACCTTCGTGCCACCGACACCAGGTCCGATTGCGGCAGCCGGAAACTTAGGGCTAGAGTCGAACTTAGGCTTGGTCATCATGGTCGGTGTGGTTGTAACAGCCGTTGCCGTATTAGCAGGCTGGTGGTGGTCAAATCGTTTTCTTAATGCAACGCCTGACAATATAGATGCCGCAGACTCACCTGCAGCGGTCATGCCCGATGGTATGAAAACACGCGACGACTATCAGAGTCTGCCCTCAGCAGCGATGGCATTTTTACCTATTATCGTCCCTATCGTATTGATCTGCTTATCGTCTGTTGCCAATCTTCCGAGCGCGCCCTTTGGTAGCGGCATGCTGACAGATATCTTAGTGTTTATTGGTAATCCGCTTACCGCGCTACTCATTGGTCTATTTTTATCCTTTTTGCTCATTAACACTGACCAAAAAACTCAGCAGATTAGTGACAGTATCTCACAAGGATTAGTGGTGGCTGCGCCCATTCTATTAATCACGGGTGCGGGCGGCGCATTTGGTGCCATGCTAAAAGTGACTCCGATTGGCGATTATTTGGGTACGACTTTATCGGCATTAGGACTCGGTATCTTTATGCCATTTATCGTGTCTGCTGCCCTAAAAACAGCGCAAGGCTCAACCACAGTTGCTTTGGTTACTACGTCTGCGATGGTTGCTCCTTTATTGAGTCAAATTGGTCTTGATAGTGAGCTTGGCCGTGTATTCACCGTAATGGCCATTGGTGCAGGTGCAATGACTATCTCCCATGCGAATGACAGCTTCTTTTGGATTGTCAGCCAATTTAGTCGAATGAGTGTCTCACAAGCTTACAAAGCTCATTCAGTGGCTACTGGTATTCAAGGCGTGACCAGCATCGTGTTCATCTGGTTATTGACATTGGTATTTATTTAAAATAGTAGAGTGAATGCCCGTAGTGGCAAGTGCGCTAACAAGTAAATTGCTTAACGGTTTGTACTTAGCTGCTTTTGAATAATCACTATTACTGACATGCGCCTTCACTGAAATGCTCAAAGGATTTTCATGAAAATTTTAATTGCCCCCGACTCGTTCAAAGAAAGCTTAGAGGCATTGGATGTCTGCCATGCCATTCAGTCTGGATTTAGTCAGGTGTTTCCAAACGCTGATTATACGTTGCTACCTATGGCTGATGGCGGTGAAGGTACTTCTGCAGTATTGTCGTACGTGTTAGGTGGACGCTGGAAAGAAGTGCACGTCCATGATCCTCTAATGAGACCAATCACCGCAAAATACTTATTGTTACCCAATGCGACAGCTGTCATTGAAGTTGCCCAAGCTTGCGGATTGCATCTATTGACCGTCGCAGAGCGTAATCCTTTGATTGCTAGTACTTATGGCGTCGGTGAGCTTATCGCTGACGCTTTAGGTGAAGGCGCCAAACGTATCATTATCGGTCTGGGCGGTAGTGCAACCAATGACGCAGGTCTTGGTATGCTGACAGCGCTTGGCATGAAGTTTCATGACATAGATGAAAATGTTCTGGGTCATGGTGGTGGCGCGCTTACCAGCTTGCATCGGTTAGACAACACCGGCTTTCATGCAAGTGTACTCGATACGGTCTTTGAAGTGGCTTGCGATGTGACCAATCCATTATGTGGTGAATTAGGAGCAAGTGCTATCTTTGGGCCACAAAAAGGCGCTTGTCCGCAACAGGTTACTGACTTGGACAAAGCGTTAAGTCATTTTGCTACTGTATGTGATCAACATGGCTATGAAAGATGTCAAGAGGTAGCAGGTGCAGGTGCAGCAGGCGGTCTCGGCTATGCACTCATGAGCTTTTGCCGCGCTCAGTTGAAGTCGGGTTTTGACACTGTCGCCGAAGTTGCCAGCTTATCGCAACATATCGCTGATGCTGATCTTGTCATTACTGGCGAAGGTAAACTTGATACGCAAACAGCCATGGGTAAAGTGGCAGGCGGCATCAGTCAACTTGCCAAAGCAAGCCAGACACCAGTCATTGCTATTTGTGGTAGCGTTGATGGGTTAAAGCCTGCGCAGACCACTCAATTCGATGTTGTCATGCCTAGTATTCAAAGAATAGACTCCATTGATAATGTACTAAGCGCGGCTTATCACAACATTGAAACCACCGCTGTCAACATCGCCGCTGCCATGCGACTGGGTCAAAACCTAAGATAGCTGATTTTTTTACCGCATGAAAAAGGACATGATATTAATATCATGTCCTTTTTTTGTTTTTATGCTTATATTGATCCAAATGTGATAGCAACCTAATTACTCAGCAGCGATAGCAATCATCTCAACCAATAGCTCAGGACGTGCCAATGCCGACTCACCGCAAGCACGCGCAGGTGGTTGTATCCCTTCAAACCATTTATCCCATACTTCATTCATAGCCGCAAAGTCTGACATATCTTTTATCCAAACAGTGACTGATAGCAGTTTTGATTTATCGCTACCGACTTCCTCTAACAATGTCTGTATTTTTTCTAAACAAGTCAATGTCTGAGCTTGAATATCGTCTTCAGCGTTGCCTACTTGACCGCATAGATAGACAGTCTGGTTATGAACCACGATCTTACTCATGCGTTGGTTGCTGTGTAATTTTTTCATGGTGTTTACTCCTCAATTTATAAATTTATAACCGTACAGACTCAGTCAAGTACGACATTAATTAGAAAAGCGCTCGGCACTAAACGGTGCAAGATCGACCAGTAATGGCTTTTCATGAATCATCTCTTCAACAAGACGACCAGTCATAGGCCCTAGTGTAAAACCTTGATGGCTGTGACCAAAAGCAAACCACAATTTGTCATGTTTATTTGCAGGGCCAATCACAGGCTTCATATCAGGCATACAAGGACGTGAACCTGCCCACGCTTCGCTCTCTACCGCATCTTCTAATGGTAAGATTTTTTTGGCGAACTTCAGTACTGTTTTGAGCTGACCAAAGTTTTTTGGTGCATTCATTGTGGTCATCTCAGCTCCAGTCGTGATACGAATGCCTTGCTGCATAGGTCCCATGACGAACCCTTTGTCCATATCAAACATACTATGAGTGATCGTATTTTTATCAGTGACTTTAAAGTGCTGATGATAACCGCGCATTGGGAATAATGGCAAGTCATAGCCAAGCGGTCTGATCAAATCATTCGACCAAGGCCCTGCTGCAATCACTAGCTTGTCGCTATAATACGTCTCGCTATCAGTAACGATTTTCCAGCCATCAGCATCTTGTACGATGTCTTTTACATCGCTCTCTTTAATCGTACCCTGCATGTCTTGGAAATTCTTGGCATACGCTTTTACCAATGAGCTTGGGTTAGATACTTGCCATGAGTTAAGCCAATGAATCGCACCAACAAAATCATCAAAATTGGCGCTTGGTTCCATCGCTTTTAATTCTTCAACGCTTAATACATTGTGCTCAACCCCTTGCTCGCGGGCTTCTATCGCTAAAGCAATGGCTTCTTTCAACGTTTCTTCAGAGCGATGCAATTGCAACCAACCTTTGCGGGTAATCAGCTCATCAGCGCCAGATGCACTAATCATCGTTTGATGCTCACTGGTGCAATGCTCAATCAGGGTCTGCCACTCAGATTCGATCTTTTTGACTGACGCAGGCGTAGAGTATTTCCAGTACTGAAGCAGCGCTTGGTGATAACGCAAAATCGCTGGAATACGATAGCGAATATCCGTCCCTTGATTGGGTAATACTCGGATCATCTCCGTCAGCTGACGAGGAAAAGGATGGGTGTGAATCGCTTCACGCTGAATCAAGCCAGCATTACCATACGACGTCTCTGACCCTGGTAGTTTCTTGTCTAACAGCAACACGTTTGAATTATTTTTTTGTAAATGCCACGCAATTGAGGTACCAACCATACCTGCACCGATAACGATCACTTCATAGCGCATAACCTGTCCTTCTCATAGGATATTAATACAGTGTGTCAAAACATAGGGGTCTAAAATATAAGGTGGTAATATAACGTATTGCGCTGAATATTAAACCCTTATCTAAAAAATATTTTTGCTACAGTATATTTTTAGTTATGTGTTTGACAAGAGAATACCTTTAAAAGGAATAATAAGGATAAAAAGGGGCATGATGGGATAAATTTTCCTAGTTTGCGGTTGTGTTGCAGATAGAGGCTTTGAAAAATTCATTCCAGCAATTAGCTATCAGATGACCATTAACAGCCGCCCAGTCACCACCAAACTGGATCATGATTTTCTGTAATGGGCTTTTTAATCGTTTCTACCTTAACCTTGTCTTTGGGTAGCTCAGCGATAAAACGCGAGGCTTTATCAAAGTATCCTGAGTAGCTAGAGAAGTAATCTGGCGCGGTCAAAAACAGACGATGCTTAGCGCGGCTACAAGCCACATAAAACAGCTTGCGCTCCTCTTCTAGCTCTTCAAAGTCACTCAGTGAGCGATAATGCGGCATCATACCATCGACCAAAGAATTGACGAATACCACTGACCATTCAAGCCCTTTTGCACTGTGAATCGTAGAGATGGTCAATTTGTCATTATCCTCTTCTCCATGATCAGGCATGCCTTTGGTAGCAACTGAATCATTAGGTGGATCAAGCGCTAGGTTTTCTAAGAAACTGTCGAGACTGTCATGCTCTATCGCTAAGTTTGTGAGGACACGAAAATCTTCACTACGCTCGCGCCAGTTGTCTTCATTGATTTTTAAAATGGGTATATAAAATTCAAGAATTAGCTCAATAATAGTCTCAACGGAATCTGCTTGGCTGGCCTTATTTAAGACCGCATGAAGTGGTGCAAGCTGTGTGCTTTTTTTGGCAAATTTTGCGGTTAATAACGGCTCAAAAGAATTGTTATGGGCAGTAATGGCTTGGGTTAAGCGTGTCGCTGTGACAGCCCCTACCCCTTTAAATAGCGTCAAAATACGATGCCAGGAAATCGTATCGTTGGGGTTATAGAGTATCTTGACGAATGCCAATACGTCCTTAATATGACGTCTCTCAATGAACTTGATACCGCCTACGACAATGAAGGGTATGCGGCGCTCCATAAACTCCAGCTGTATGTAGTTGGACTGAAAAGACGTCCGACATAAGACCGCAAAATCCTTGTAATCGTACTCTGACTTTAGCGCTAGGACATTATCAGCGATATACTTTGCTTCTTTGGTCTCATTACTTAAACGGCAAAAAGTCGGCTTTACCCCTTCTATGGGTGCCTCTGAGTACAGCTGCTTTTGATAGCCTAAAGTAATGTGCTCTGACAACGCATTGACGTAATTTAAAACCGCGGGCGTACTGCGATAGTTTTGCTCAAGCTTAATCAGTTTGGCATCAGGATAGGTCTCACCAAACAACAGAATGTTTTCGTAATTGGCACCGCGAAAAGCATAAATACTTTGATTGTCATCACCGACCACCATCAATGACACCGACTCAGATTGACAAATGAGGTCGATCAGCTCTTTTTGCGGAATATTGGTATCTTGATACTCATCAACCATGAGGTAACGATATTGGCTTTGCAAAAGACCACGAAACTTATCGTTGTTTCGTAAATGGCGCACGACTTGACCGATAATGTCGTCAAAATCGTATAAATGATTGGCGCGCTTGTATTCGTGGAAATCGATGGCTAACTGTTCAATGGTAGGAATATGTACGGCAATATCAGGATAGCTACTTTCAATCAAATCTCGAATTAAGATGCGTCGATTTCTAGAGGTTGAAAAGATTTTTTGCAAGGTCTTTTTGCGCGGAAAAGCCTGATTGGTTATTTTGAGCGGATATTTTTTTTCTTTACTGAT
Organism: Psychrobacter sp. AOP22-C1-C5; assembly: GCF_052378885.1. Lineage (NCBI taxonomy): Bacteria > Pseudomonadati > Pseudomonadota > Gammaproteobacteria > Moraxellales > Moraxellaceae > Psychrobacter > Psychrobacter sp. AOP22-C1-C5. The sequence continues at coordinate 216,856 of NZ_JBQSYC010000001.1, forward strand.
CAAATCGATGGCGTCTTCACTGTCACCCGTATCCAAAATAGTAAACCGTGGATTGATACCAAGCAGTCCTGAGTATTGACGGAGTACCATATTACAAAATGAATGAAAGGTGCCGCTAGTAATTTCGTTTAATCCCTTGCCCTCTTGCACATCATCATCGATACGACTGCTTGCCAGCAACGTCTTGGCGCGACCTTTGATTTCATTGGCGGCTTTACGGGTAAAGGTCAGTAATAAAATCTCTTTGGGCGATACCCCATTTTCTATTAAGTAGCTGGTTCTATACGTCAAGGTTTTAGTCTTACCAGAGCCTGCTCCAGCGATGACCAATACCTTCCCTTCGATCGTGGTGGCAGCCAATAGCTGGTTGGCATTCAACTCACTAGCGTAATCCACTTTTAAACCTAAATGACTGGCAAGCCTTTGATTTAATATATCAGTCTCGGCACTTATCAAATTGACTTCAAGTTTTTCAATTGCTCGCTCAAGGCGTACAAGCTTGGGTTTCATCTCAACAAAGTTTTGCGGATAAGTATAATGGTGTGTGTCAAAAATCGTGGGTTTCATTATAGGGTATTGCCTTTGATGGGGTTTGTAGCTCGCTCAATACTGAGATCAATGCTACTAAATAATCGTTTAGCGTAAGCAATAAGTGATAGCTTATCATAATCGTGTCAGCCTCAAACCTCACAGAAACCGACTCACGAAAATCCGCTTATCCATTATAACAACCTCACCCATATTGGGTTAAATTTGCTACAATATGCCCAATTTTGATTTACTATTTGACCAAGTTGTCTATCAACTGATTTTATTACTATATTGAGAGAACGTTATGGGTTTTAATTGCGGCATCGTCGGTCTACCAAACGTGGGTAAATCCACCCTGTTTAACGCCTTGACCAAAGCGGGAATCGCCGCTGAAAACTTTCCATTTTGTACCAAAGATCCCAACACAGGTATCGTACCTGTGCCAGATCCACGTCTAAAGAAATTGGCTGATATCGTCAATCCTGAGCGCATATTGCCAACGACGATGGAGTTTGTGGATATCGCAGGTCTGGTCGCTGGCGCATCAAAAGGTGAAGGCATGGGTAACCAGTTCCTAGCCAATATCCGTGAGACAGATGCGATCGCACACGTGGTACGCTGCTTTGATGATGACAACGTCGTACACGTTGATGGCCGCGTAAGCCCTATTGACGATATCGAAACCATCAATACTGAATTGGCATTGGCAGATTTAGAAGCGGTTGAGCGCGCCATAATGAACTTAACCAAAAAAGCCAAAGGTGGCGATAAAGACGCTCAGGCCATGCTGGATGTGTTCAAAAAAATCGAACCGTTATTGGCAGAAGGTAAAGCGGCGCGCGCAGCCAATCTTGATGATGACGAGAAAAAACTCATCAGAAGCTATGGTTTGATTACATTAAAGCCAACTATGTATATCGCTAACGTGAGCGAAGACGGCTTTGAAAACAATCCTTACCTAGACGCAGTCCGTAACTACGCCACTGGCGAAGACTCTATCGTCATTGCTTTGTGCAACCAAATTGAATCTGAAATCGCCCAGCTTGATGAAGACGATAAAAAAGACTTCTTGGCTGAGATGAACATGGAAGAAGCAGGTCTTGATCAAGTGATTCGTGGTGGTTATGATTTGCTTGATATGCAGACTTACTTTACCGCTGGCGTAAAAGAAGTACGTGCATGGACAGTCGCTATTGGTGCCACAGCGCCACAAGCGGCCGGTGTGATTCACACGGATTTTGAGCGCGGCTTTATTCGTGCTGAAGTCATTGCTTATGACGATTTTATCGAGTATAACGGTGAAAAAGGCGCAGCGGCTGCTGGTAAATCACGTTTAGAAGGTAAAACCTATATCGTACAAGATGGCGATGTGATGCATTTTAGATTCAACGTGTAATATACCGTCAATCCAAAATAAAGATGGTACATACAATCGTTGTGTTCTACTGGTATCAATTTTCCTTGCTGGCTGTTCGCAAGCGTAACAGATGCTTTGCAAAATTTACCCCAGTAGAAACATACTTTCTTTAAAATGGGTTGATTCTATTCTGACTTCAATGTAAAAACCAATGTAGAGCAATCTATGTTGGTTTTTTTTATACCTTATATGTTATATTATAACGTAACTAATTATGCTCTCACATTCTCTCACTTTTATATTTATATAGGCATTTTCCATGATAGCGCTTACTCGTACTCATTCTAAAACTGCTCTACTTTGCTTTGCTTTTCTATTGGCTGGTGCAGGCTGCGAACAAAAAGCCGATACCACACAACAGGATACTGACGTTGCTACCACAGAAGCAACTACGGATACGGCACACGACGAACAAGGGCATGCAAATCATGATGATCACGAACACGGCCATGAGGGACACAGTCACGAAGAGAGCAGTCACGAGCAAGGTCATGATCACAGTCATGAAGGACACAGCCATAATGACGCGGACATGACCACTTATAACTGCCAGCCCGAACAAGTCATCAAGGCCCATTACGATCCTGCAAATGATCCTCAATCTGCCACTAGCGCACACTTATTGATCGATGGGGTTGAATATGACCTAACTGCAATGACAGCGTCTACTACTAATGCTGGTACGACGTATGAGACTGATATTGGTATCACTGACGAGTCGGGCATGAGATGGAAATTAAATACGGACGCAACCAAAGCCGTATTAAGCAATAAAACACTGGGTAGTAGCGTCGCTGAAAGTGATGAAACAGTATTGTTTGATTGCCAAAAAACAGATGGTTAAGACGTCTAAAACTTTTTCATAAACTGTTTATTTCATCTCATAGTCAAGTCGATATAAAAAATAGTCAGCGTGACTGGGATAAATTTTTTGCAGCCTTTGTCAGCAACGACACAGTGAGCAAGAAAAATTCTTACCAGTCATGCATTATTATGTCGTATATCTATTTTATTGAGTTTCCACTATTTCCTTGCTAAACATCATTTATTATTCATCAGTATTTACTCCATACACATTGTCGTTGTCTGATCATAAAACAGGCAACGACAACAGATGAACCGACGCGACTATTTTGCTATGCTAAGAAGCAACATAATAAAAACCGTCAGCTCATCATTGGGATAATTATAATAATGTCTAACCACCAATCATCTTCAAACGCGACCACACAATGGTCGCATCTGCTCAGCGCACAACGACTCGGCTCAACCAAAACACCAAAAATAGGTGAAACAGCGCGTTCGCACTTCCATAAAGATTACGACAGACTGGTTTTCTCCCACTCCTTTCGCCAGCTTAATCAAAAAACCCAAGTCCATCCATTGACCAATCAGCTCGGCATTCACACGCGCTTAACACATTCCCTTGAAGTCTCTTGTATTGGACGCTCTTTGGGCATGATGGCTGCAGAAAAACTTCATGATAAATTAAACAGCGGTCTACCAGCTGGCGTCTCGCCTGCTGACGTTGGCGTCATTGTTCAAGCAGCATGTCTCGCTCACGATATCGGTAACCCACCATTTGGCCATGCGGGAGAATACGCGATTCGGGATTGGTTTAGACGTCCTGAGCCTCAAGCCTTTTTGCAAAACCTGAGCATCGATGAGCAGTTAGATCTCTTGGCATACGAAGGCAATGCCCAAGGGTTTCGACTGTTAGTCCGCAACGAACATCATCCGGATAAGGACGGTATGCGCCTAACCTGCGCAACCTTGGGTGCTTTTATGAAATACCCTTGGCTTGCGACTCACAGTAATGATGTAAGTGCCCAAAATATCGGCAATGATGTACAAAAATTTGGTTGTTTTTATAGTGAGGCATCGCAATTAGAAGCGTTGGCAGCTAGCCTGCACTTACCTCGCTCAGAGCAACATGAGGGCTTTGCCCGTCATCCTTTGGCTTACCTTTTAGAAGCGGCAGACGATATCTGCTATGCACTGATAGATTTAGAGGATGGCATTAACCTCAATATGCTAACCTACGCTGATGTAGCCAGCATTTTTTATGAATTGATTGGCGAGCGTCCCAGCAGTATTCATCTTCCAGCACATATGTCAGTCAGGCAAAGCCTAGCATCATTGCGGGCGCGCGCTATGATGCGTCTGGTTAATACAGTGACGGACGCTTTTGTCGCCAATAATGATGCCATGCTGGCTGGAACACTTAATGGAAGCTTGTTTGCCCATTGTGAAGCCGACGTGCAAAATGGCATCAATCGAGCCAAGCAGTTGGCACGTGACCAGATATTTAATCATCCAAGTAAAGTCAGAATGGAGCTGATGGCCAATCAATGTTTGCACCGTCTACTAGACGCTTTTATGCCGCTCGCTTGGATAGGCGGGCAAACAGATGCCACGTCATCTTCTATGTCTTTTGAGCAGCAGCGTCTACTTAGATTGCTACAGCCCCACCTTGATGAGCATCGCCGCGAGTTGTCAGACAACCACTATCATAATGTTTTGAATATTTTAGATTTTATTACGGGTATGAATGATCATGAAGCGTATCGCTTGGCGCAGGAGTTACAAGGTCATTGGGGAACTGTGGTTTAATAGATGCTTATGTAATAAACGATGGTTTAGTAGATTAAAACAAGTTGTGGATTTCAGTCGTATTTGTGTGCTGAAATGAGTATGATAAACCCCTACTGGATAATTTTGAAACATTATGAGCAGTCGCGAACAAAAGAAACTACAGACTCGGCACGCCTTTTTTAATGCAGTGCTTGATTTATGTATGACAGGGCAGTCTTTTAGCTCTATTAGCCTCAGACAGGTAACCCGTGAAGTGGGCGTTGTGCCGACTGCGTTTTATCGACATTTCGATGACATGGAGTCACTTGGTCGCGCCTTGGTGGTAGAAGAGCTGGGCGGTACACTTGCCATATTAAGTGATAGCTTGCAAATCGGCCGCAAACGCAGCTTCGATCGCCAAATTGCTAAGAGCATTCAGCTGTTTTTGTACATGGTCAGCGATCAGCCTTATTACTGGCAGTTTTTGGTCAGTGAGCGTTATGGCGGTTCAGAAGCCGTGCGTAAAGCCATTAATGAGTTGGTCAAAAAGCACGCGCACAGCTTAGCTGAAGATCTTGCCTTACAGCCCGCATTTACGCACATCAATACTTATGACCGTCGCTTATTGGCTGAGGCTGGCGTCAATATGTTCTTTTCTTGGATCATCGATTGGCTAGAATTGACTTACACTGAAGATCATGACGATGAGATTGATTTAAATGTGATTGAAGAAAACAAGCAGCTTATGCTTCACAACTGTACCCGCCAAGCGCAAATGCTGTTTTATGGCGCCTACAACTGGAAGTCGAGCGAAGAGACGCGCTTAAAAGATTAAAAATCAATTCTTAAACACTATTTAAAAGTTGGGTCGAAAAGCCCAAAGGCGCTGCGTCACTACTTTCACGTCTTTGGGCTTTTTATCATTTCCCGCAGCATTACTGGGATTAGAATTATTACTGTTAGGGCTGTTGTTGGGGCTACCGTTATTAGCATTACTGTTATTTACCGTCTCATTATTATCAATAGGTGTTTTGCGAATCAATACTGTGGCAAAACGCTGCCTTGCTTGACTGGCATTTACCTCAACACTCGCATTGTCAGTTGCAGTAATCAGCGCTAGAAATGCTTGACTGTCCACTGCCAATAATGGCGTAAGCTCTTTGCGCTTCGTTTCCTCAACACTGCTTAAGACTGGCAACTGCCACACATCATCAACAGACGCAAGCGCCTGCTTAGATCTCATCTCAACAAGTCCTTGCATTTGCTCGCTAGTAGCGCTGTCTACGAGTGCAGCTAATATAACAGGGCTGGCAGTATTGACGTTAATAGGCAGATAATAAGGGGCTACCGTAATGTAAGGGCGTAGTGTGGTTAATACCTCAGCCGTGACGCCTTGAACGTCTTGCAACTGCTCGATACTTAAAAACGGCTGATTTGGCAAGGCTTTACTTCCAGTAGCATTCAACTGCTCAGCATAAACTGTACTTTCGTTGCCGCCATCTTCATGCACTTCACCGTCCGTATCTTGATAATCAAGTACCGCGATGGCAATTTCAGGTTCTACATTCAATTGAGTCAAAAGCCTTTGAAATACGGCCAACGCGGCAGTATCAACTGCACCATTTTGATATAGGTTATTGATGTTAAAACGGCTAGCTTCATCACGTAATTCGATGGCAATACTATGCGTACCTAGGCTATAAGGCGGTATGGGCTGCGCCCAAATATCATGCTCACTGTCCGTATCGTTTAACTTATCATCAGCACGAATCATCGTGATGGCCAACTGCTGACCTGCGTTGATATCTTGCAATAACTGGTCTTGATCAAACAATAAACCACTACGCCTAATGGCAATTTTTTGGCTTGCCAGCATCGCCCCTGCAACCACAGTAATACTGACCACCAATAATAAGATCGTGAGCAGCGCAACGCCGCGCTGAGACTGCGCTGTCATTGACATAAATAGCCTGAATTATCGACCGTGTGACACTTTTTTGGTACTGCCTTTTTTATAAAGGCTGCCTTTTTAATTGCTACTGCTTTCTCAATCATCGTTTGCCACATCATTATTAGCGGTATCACTACTATTGCCATTGTCATTACTGCTGTCGTTCGACCCGTTATTACTAGCATTATCGCTGTTACTGTTGTCGCCATTGCCATTAGGAACATTTTGACTACTAAGACGCGGTATCGGTTGCGGAGTCAGTGCCCATTGCCAAGTGATAGGCATGTCTTCATGAGTAAAACTCAACGCAACTCCTTTGGGTAATAACGGCGTGTCGGAGCCAATCTGTGCGCCTGCGATACCAGCCGTTTGTCCAGAGGTTCTATTCGTATTATTACTACTATCTTCTTTAGGAAATTTGGCGCTCAATTCTGGTAAATAGGCTTGCCAGCGCCCAGCCGTGATGCCTTCGAGCAAAACGCTATCTAAGCTCACGCCATCACGCTCGCCATTGATACTGGTGTATTGACGTCGAATTAAGCGCTCATCCACAAACACGTATTCGATGTGCTGTATGCTAGCACTGCTTTGATAACGCGGATCAGGATCGGCAAAACGCATAAAACTGATATGCTCACCGTCTAAGCTCATAAAAGGCTTAGGCGCTATCTGATTTGTTTGGTTGCCGTCATTAATAGGATCATTTGCAATACCTTCTCCTTCAATACCAGCTGCTTGGTAAGGAATGATTTGACCCATATCCTGCTGCAATTGCAAATAGGCATATTGCAATACTGCTAAATGATCAGCATGGAATTGTGCTCGTTCACGAGCGCGATTGACGCCATCAAACACCTGCCAGCCCGCCACCGCTAGCATTGCAAATATGGCCATGGCAACCATCAGCTCAAGTAGTGTAAATCCACGCTGTTGCCTCACGGATTACCTCCCTCCACACTACCTAAATCCAAACTGCCAATCTCTTGCTTGCTATTGCTTAACAGTACATCAATATCCGTCACTACAGGACGCGTCTGACCCTCTATAATAGGAGCGATGGCAATGTTCACTTTTTTTAGTGCAGGTGTGATGGCATCACTGACTGTCATTACTACTTGCCAGTCACGGCCTTGAGCATTGATAGTTTGAGTGCGATTTGCCGTCAGCCATGTATCTTGGATACGCAAGTCAGCGGCTGCATTCTGAGCAACAAAGTGTGCTAGCGTACGAGTACGTAATACGTCGACAGAGCTTAGATAAGCACTACTCGCACGGCTGGCAGCGACAGCGACCACTGCCAAAATAGCTAAAGCAACCATTACCTCAATTAAGGTAAAGCCTTTTTCGCGCTTAGACATAGAAGACGCAGGTTTGGCCCCAGTAGTAAGTGATTTGGAAAAAACAGTCATCTGTTATGACCCCTGGTCTATCGTCATACTGCCATCGGGCATAATCGTAATCACCTCACCCACCAATCGTGAGTTATGAATCACCTCAATGGTCACGGGAGCGGCTTGCCCAGTACCAAACCACAAGACCTGTGGCACCGTTTGATCGGCAAACCATGGTTGTAGCTGTCTTTGTTCAGCAGTAGATGAGCTACCAGATGCCAAGCTTTGTACCCTTAAGCTAACACCAGCAGGCAGTTCGGGCAAGCTGACTTCTGGCTCGACCTCCCAGCTCGGTGTGGGCTTCTGATCGTCAATCGTATTTGACATACGAGTCAGATCCGCAGACAACTCCATGGCATTTTTAGGCTGGCTGTCCATACTATGTGGCGTCTTATCTACAGTTTGATAGGCAACATAGGGATTAGATAAGGTGACGATTACAGGTACTACTTGGCCTTGTTTATCCGCCTGTAAGCTCAAACCCATTGGTTGCATACGCTCAGCAGATAGCAGTCGAACGTAACCCAATGAATCAGTAAGATGCTCATAAAAGGCACGGTTTTTGCGGGACTCACTGCTACCAACCGACAAGCTCATCATGCCAGCAAATATGGACAGGATGACCACCACGACTACGATTTCAACGAGGGTAAAACCCGTTTGCGTTTGAGAAAATTTTGAAAAATTAGGAGGGCATAAACAAGGGGGTTTTAACGAAAGGTTATCACTGCCGCAAGAACGACATAATGACTGAATACTTGTCCTATTGGACAGTAAATCTTTATGGGCTGAGCCTACGTAACAAATGGCCGATGAGCTGGACTGAGCCTTGACAGTGACCGGCATATTGCACCTGTAAGCCTATAAATAAGTAGGTTGTCGTATGTAAAATGGAATGGATGCCGTAGAAAAACAAGCTTGGATGTGTCGCCATATAGCGTATGACAACACAATTTTTAAACATCTATTTAAGACATCAACCGCCTGAGAGACACGTTAATAATTTGCATTGCGATGCTCTTCTGACTCAGTATCTATCTGCTCTACAAGCTCCTGCATGTCTTCATCCATTACCACCTCTTCATCGGCAGGATAATGACTCGGCAACTCAAGCATTTGCTGCACAAATGCATAGCGCAAGGTATCACGGCGACCCAAATAGCGCTGATAAAAGCTTGAATTTAATAGACCTGCACCGCCTTGACCCATGGCCCATATAGAAGACAGATAATCGCGAGTGCTCAGACTACTGTGCTCATCCTTTAGATAAGCACTGATAATATCAATCAAACGTTTCATACGTTGACGGCGAATATCATACAGCTCACCAAATAAGCGATTAAGACCTGTCACCGAGGCGGCCAAGCGTTCTTCAATTTGATTAAGTAGCATCGCTTTTTGTGGATTGAACAGCTGCTGAAAAATCATTCGAGCAACACCAGCTGACGGGCAGTCATCAATGCGATTGATCTCAAACAACTGCTCTTCATAGCGAATAATAATACGCAAATAAAGCTCATCTTTACTGGAGAAATGCTTATATAGTGTCCCCTTAGCCAAATCTAGCTGGTCAGCCAAACTGTCTAAGGTGATATCACCATCGCCTGACTCGAGTAACAGTTGCTCTGCCATCGCTAAGATATTCTCTTCTCGTGATTTGAACTGATGCTGACGACTCATAATCTCTCCTAAAAACTGACAAGATTCAGCATACGACTATTGTTTATGTCAGAGCGTCGGCAACAAAAGTATGAGACTATGCGAAGACGGTTCAAAACCACAATAGAAAGTATGCTTACGTTTGCTAAATAATTATTAATATCATATAGTTATACTAAGCATTTGAATGGCTTAACACCTAAAACCATACCGCTAGCTAATAAATGACTGAGTGGTCATAGCATAACCATTTTAGTGATACTGTGCCAGTAAATTTTCAAAGTTTTTTGCAGTCAGCGCGCCCACTTCATCTGCACTACAGCCATACATATCTGCGATACAACTTGCCACAAAGGGTACATATGCAGGCTCATTGGGTCTACCGCGTTTCGGTACAGGCGCTAAATAAGGACTGTCAGTTTCGATAAGTATTCTGTCTTTGGGCATTTTTTGCGCGGCATCTTTGATATTTTGTGCACTCTTAAAGCTGACAATACCTGAAAATGAGATATAAAACCCTAGATCTAACGCGCGTTTTGCGGTATCCCAGTCTTCGGTAAAGCAATGGATAATGCCATGCTCAGCGCCTTCGCTTTTTAAGATATCAATCGTATCTTCTTTGGCATCACGCATATGTATCACGAGCGGTTTTTTTAGGCTTTGGCTGGCGTGAATATGACGAGCAAGGCTGTCTTGCTGCTCTTTTTTATTCTCAGTTGACCAGTAATAATCTAGCCCTGTCTCCCCTATTGCCCATACATGATCGGCACTGGCTGTGTCTATCAGCCGCTCGACGGTGGCTGATCGTAAGACACTGATGTCCTCACAAGGATGTATGCCCACACTCATTCCCAAGTTGAGCGTCTCATCACCATAAGTACTAACAATTTTGGCAATCTCATCATACTCATCAAAATCACACATGATGGCCATTGCACGGCTGACGTTGGCTTCTTTCATAGCGGCAATCGCGCCGGACAATTGACCATCGTACTTCGTTAAATCCAAACGGTTAAGATGACAGTGACTATCAGTAAACATAAGCGATCTCGTTAAAAAATTGAGTCAAGAATTTAAATTCGTATTAATGTTTATTGCTCTAAAGAAGGCTGTTTTCAAGTGGCTTAGAAGCTCTTATTCTTGAAATATGCTACTACTATATAATATAGCCAATAAATACCTAAACCTAATGCAGTGGCACGACTCGCATTACCTCTTCTATAGTCGTCACCCCTTCACTAATACGCTTCGCTCCAGACAAGCGAAGTGGTTGCACTCCTTCTCGGTACGCCTGTTGTTTTAGTACGTCTAAACTCGCATCAGCGGCGACCAGTTTTTTTAACTCATTTGATAACGGCATGATCTCATATAGGCCAACGCGGCCTTGATAACCTGTGTGGCGACAATGCTCGCAGCCCTGTGCTGTATAAATTTGTGCTGGCACTGACGCACGCCACGGTTGTACCAACTCCTGCCATTGAACGGCAATCTCGCTATCTGGCATCACATCAATTGCTTTTTTACAATGCGGACAGAGTGTTCGTAATAAGCGCTGTGCCATCACGCCCAGTATGGTCGCTGACGTCAAAAACGGCTGAATACCCAAATCATGCAGACGAGTTAAAGAGCTTGGCGCATCATTAGTATGTAATGTTGATAGTACCAAGTGCCCTGTCAGCGAGGCTTGCACGGCCATATTTGCCGTTTCGGCATCGCGAATCTCCCCGACCATAATGATGTCCGGATCTTGGCGCATCAGTGAGCGTATACCATCAGCGAAATGTAAGTCTACGCCAGGATTGACCTGCATTTGATTGAAAGCTGGCTCAATCATCTCGATAGGATCTTCAATGGTACAAACATTGACTTGCTCGGTGGCCAGCTGTTTGAGCGTACTATATAGCGTGGTGGTTTTACCTGAGCCAGTTGGCCCTGTAACGAGAATGATCCCATTAGGATTAGCAGTCAATTCGTGCCACGTTTCAAGCTGCTTGCCAGACAAACCGAGTTGAGCAAAGGAGCGCACTAGCACTTCAGGGTCAAACACACGCATGACCAACTTTTCTCCAAAAGCGGTCGGCATCGTGGACAGTCGCAGCTCAGTCTCTAGCCCTTTTGGGGTGCGAGTTTTTAGGCGACCATCTTGCGGTTTTCGTTTTTCTGCAACATTAAGTCGTCCCAAGATTTTGATACGCGCGGTTACCGCCACTATGATTGCCAAAGGCATCTCATAAACGGTATGCAGCACGCCATCGATCCGAAAGCGCACCTTACCTGTCTCACGGCGTGGCTCTAGATGAATATCGCTGGCACGCTGCTCAAAGGCATATTGCAATAACCAGTCGACGACTCTGACGATATGCTGGTCATTGGCATCAGGATTGGTATTGTCACCCAGTTGCAGTAATGCTTCGACATTAGTGACGTCCGCTGCTGCGCGTTTATGGACACTATTTGCGCCAGCTATCGCTTGCGTGACCTGATAAAACTCTCGTCGGTAGCGGCTGATCTGGTCAGGGCTGATATAAACCGTACGATAGCTTTTAGATTTTATCAGCTTTTCGATACTTGCCTGCCAGTCAGTATAAAACGGCTGGTCTGTACCAATGACCACTTCATCAACCTTCACTTCAACTGGCAAAATATGCTGCAAGCGTGCATATTCAAAGGACATCAGCTGTGTGACTGCTGGGACATCGACTTTCAATGGATCAATACGGACGAGCGACATATTTGCCTTGCTAGCCAGCCATTGATTCAGCCACGCTAGCGTTAATTTAGTCTCAGGGTTTTGATCAAGGGCATGGCCATTCGGTAAGCCAAACTCACTAATAGTAATTAATGGATGCTGCGCTTTGTCACGACGGCTCGTAATCACTAGATTGTAGCCACGTTGATCGATTACTTTATCTGCCAGTAATTCATCTAGGCACCAACGCAAATCAATCACTATCGAATACTTCTGGGCAGACATATTTTTCTTCTTTTATAATTGGTGAAAATTGAAATATTGTCTCTTAAAATACAGTTTCGTTGGTATAATCAGGTCGCCAAAAAAGAGAGTCAACAAGACTGGGATAAATTTTTTGTAGCCTCTGTCTGCGAAGGCACAGCAAGCAAGAAAAATTTATCTCAGTCTCGCATCATAATATTGTGTATCAATTTTATGTAGTATCGACTATACATTCATTTGGAAATTCGTACCAAACTAAAACCTACGCAGTTAACTCATGTCCACAATGGCGATTATCTGTAATTGTCCTGACTCTATCAACTGGAAGGTGATATCTACCGATTTGTAGCGCATCACAAACGACGTTTTTTTGTCATTACGACGATAGGCTGGACGCGGGTCTTGCCCGATTAACGATTTAATAACATCGATATCCGAGACGAGCAATTCGTTTTGTATGTTGTGTATAAATGCAGCTACCGTAGCAGGTTCTGTGCCGATATTCTTATTGCCGCTTTTATCACTATTTTCGTTAGACTTTTCTACATCAATCAAACTTATAAATTGACCATAAGCCACTTCAGTAATCGTCACTTCTAACAATATAGGAGCAGCTGGAGCAAAGCCACTCTCTGCGTGGGCGATAGCATCACTGTAGGCAACATAAGGTTTGATATCGACAATTGGCGTAGCATCGATCATGTCTGCGCCGCTAATAACTAATAACACGCGCCCTTGTACGACTTCAATACGTTCAAGCTTAACGACAGACAATCCCAACGATGAAGGTCGATACATACTACGACTGGCAAATACGCCTATCTTTTGATTGCCACCCAGTCTTGGTGGTCGTACTTGCGGGCGAAAACTGCTATCTGCTTTATTGACGGAATTTTCCTTATTGATATAGTTTTGATGAAACTGCCAACTGACCCAAATGTGACTGAATGCTTCTAAACCGACAAAGGCCGCTGGCGTATCATAAGGCACTAGCATTTCGATGACACTGGTCAATGCCACCAGATTGGGCTGTCTTGGCGCACCAAATTTTTGCGTTAGCGGCGCACGATGGTAGCCAATAATTGGCACAGGATGATGATTATCTTGAGGCGCATTTTCACCAGACATAGACCAACTCCAATAATGACAAGCTGCTCTTAAAAAACAGATCTGTCTAATCTTACAAAATTACTCGCTAACGATATTCCATTTTATCATGCCACATAGTCGCTGCTGGACGGATTTTTATTTTAAAGTTTGATATGATGAGCGAGCAATTCGATGACAGCCTTTTAAATGCATACGCTATCGCACTTTTTTATAGACTTTTAAGGCATCTCTACGTACTTATAACTACCGAATAAAATGTTAGAATAGCGCTCAGTTTTTAGTTAATGAATACATGTCATTATCTAGCGCTTGCAAAATTGATGTTTTAACAACAACAATTTAGATAAGCATCAATGCTCTAATACGTTTTTAATTTACCATTGAAAATGTTGATTTAATACTTATTTAAACTTAACGACACAGATAGCAACTTAATAACGAGGACTTTATGTCAAAACTTCGCACCGAAACGGTCACAGAGGTTCATCATTGGAATGACTCTCTATTTAGCATCAAAACCACTCGTGATGACGGCTTACGTTTTCGTAATGGCGAGTTTGCGATGATTGGAATCGTTGTCGATGGCAGGCCTCTATTGCGTGCTTACTCGATTGCTAGCCCTAACTATGAAGACCATTTAGAATTCTTCTCTATCAAAGTGCCAGATGGTCCCTTAACTTCACGCTTGCAGCATATTAAAGTCGGCGATGAGTTGTTGGTCAGCAAAAAACCAACAGGGACACTCGTACTAGACGATCTGCTACCGGGCAAACACCTCTATATGCTTTCGACAGGCACTGGCATGGCGCCGTTTTTAGCGTTGGCGCGTGATCCTGAAGTTTATGAGCGTTTTGAAAAAATTATTTTGGTACACGGTGTACGCCATGCAGAAGACTTGGCTTATCGTGATATGTTTGAAAACGAGCTACCCAATGACGAAATCTTTGGAGAATGGTATCGTGAAAAATTCATTTACTACCCGACCGTTACTCGTGAAGAATTTAGAAATCAAGGCCGTGTAACTGATTTGATGAAATCAGGCAAATTGTTTGAAGACATTGGCTTACCGCCTATTAACAAAGACGATGATCGTGTCATGATATGTGGCAGCATGCCTTTTAACGCAGAAGTCTCAGCGATTTTGGATGATTTCGGCTTGACGGTTTCACCGCGTATGGGTGTACAAGCAGATTATGCCGTTGAGCGTGCTTTTGTCGGATAGAGAAATTTAATCAAGAATTATAGTAAATAATTCTTGACGGCTAAAAATAGGCTGCTATAATACGCAGCCTATACAGAGTTAACCCTGTAGCCCAATTCGATAATATCTATTTAATAGAGATTATCACCTTACATGCCAGTGTGATGGAATTGGTAGACATGACGGATTCAAAATCCGTTGCCTTTAAAGCGTGTCGGTTCGAGTCCGACCACTGGTACCATTTATATTAACTAAGGCTTACAGCATTATGTAAGCCTTTTTTATTGCCTACGATTTAATACTATTTTAAAAAAGTAATCACACAGTAATCTTTTCCAGATTTTTAGGCGTAGAAAAGCCTCACCCATAAAGGCGAGGCTTTGATCTTTAAACTCTATTTATAAGAACAACAATCCCAAACCAATCACGATACCGCTGACAAACAAAACAATGACACAAAAACCCATGATGTCTTTGGCTTTGAGTCCTGCGATTGCCAGTGCTGGTAGCGCCCAAAACGGTTGAATCATATTGGTCCATGCATCACCCCATGCAACCGCCATAGCCACTTTAGCTGGATCACTGCCTAACATTTCTGCTGCTTCTAACATAATTGGTGCTTGTACCGCCCATTGTCCGCCCCCTGAAGGTACAAAGAAGTTGACAAGTCCAGCACTCAAGAATGCAAAAAGGGGAAGTGTTTCCGCCGTCGAAATGTTAACGAACGCCTCTGACATGATGGCTGCCAAACCAGACGCTGTCATCATGCCCATAATACCTGCATAAAATGGAAACTGAACGATGATAGCGCCTGCGCCTTTAACCGCTTCTTGAACGGCAATCAAATACTTACGCGGCGTTCCGTGAAATAAGATACCGAGGAATAAAAACATAAAGTTGACCAAGTCGAGCGTCAACGCAAATCCGTTTTGCACAAAATAGTAAACAATAAAGGCAATGCCCATTGCACCTATGACCATTGATAAAAGCCAGCTGTTTTCTAAACGCTCAGCTGGTGTCATGTCCGCTTTTTCTGGCACTGCCTCCACAACTGGATCAACCAAAAGCTTGGGATCGACAGTCACCGTGTCCTCTGGTTTTGGCATCATTAATCGATTAAGTAGAGGTACGATAATTACTAATGCGATAACGATGATTACGTTGTAACTGGCAAAAATGGTGGCACTCGTGGGAATGATACCGATTTTGTCAGCGAATGGATGTCCTTCTGTCGCAATCGATAAAGGAATTGAACCAGAAAATCCAGCATGCCAAATGATAAAGCCAGAATATGCACTAGCGATAAGCAAACGGTAATCAACGCCTTCAACGCGCTTTGCCAGCTCTTTGGCGAATAGCGCACCAATCACCAAGCCAAATCCCCAGTTTATCCAACTCGCTGCTAATGACACCAAGGTTACTGAAATGATCGCACTACTGGGTGAATTTGCAAAACTTGCAAGCTTACCTAAGCCTTGTTTAAATATGGGACTGCTTGCCAGTACAAAGCCTGTGACGAGTACCAGTACCATCTGCATTGAGAATGCAAGTAATGCCCAAAACCCTTCACCCCAGAACGCAACCATTTGCACTGGTGAAGAATCCGTCAACCCTAAACCCAGTAAAAAAATCACAACGGTTAAGATAATGACGAACAAAAACGGATCGGGTAAATACTTCTCCATCAAGCTGTTCGAAAAACGTGTAATCCCTTTCATGTCTTACTCCCTGTTTAGCCAAATATATATTTTCAACAAAAAAGAGTACCTCTAAATGAAGGCACTCTCTTTAACGACTTACTCACATAGATTTTATACCAGAAAATAACTGTTACTCTTACCAATTTTTATTAAAACACATAGGGTTAAAAGCAAAAAATAAGATTTTCTGAGTCAGGTTAGTGTTTGTTTGTGTATTACTCATCAACACTTAAACATCAAATAATCGCAGGTATCGACAATACAGCAACGTAGTAACCCATGAATTGACAGCCAGTGTTAAACGAAAAGTGCTTGGACAATAGACCACCCAATAACCCCAATCCTAAAACGGTAAACACCCCGACCAATCCACCTTCCCAGATACTAATGACCAAAATCAAGCCGATAAAGGTAGCAATAATGGCTTCGTGACTGATTTTTCTGACGACAAATAACGCAGCGTTTCGGGCGTAGTTCATTGAAAAAGGATAGGCAATAATAGCGGCGAGTATCACCGATAATAGACCGTAGAAAAGAAAATCCATCGGACTGAGTAGATGGTGCAAATTGTTACCAGCGACCTCAGCAGTTTCAACATTAAAAACAGGCGGTGCGTTGAATAAAGGCGCAGCAGGACCAGCAGCAACTGGACTGAGCGGCAAACCAAAAGCGATCAATGGAATCAAGGCTTCAGCAATATAAGTCGATTCCGTCACGCCGTTTTTGGAAGACAAAACCGTCGTCAATCTGTGATACGTATTTTTGATACGCGAACCGACGAACTCGCCCAATATGACAGTCATGGCTACTGGACTGAACACAAAGGTCGCGCTAGAGATGAGCGATGTTATTGCCGTAAACTTAATCTGCGTCTTGTTTAAAATCTTAAAAGGATTAGGAAAATAACCCTGCCACAGCTTTAAATCTGGCGCGACTTGCACCTCATTATACTTGTCTCGAGCTTGCGCCTTTCTGCCCGACGGACTCATCACGGTAAATAAATCTGCGATCAAAGGGCCGATAGCAATGGCTAAAAAGAAAGTAACGCCAAGACTGGTATCATATTGTCCATTAAAGGCCTTTAGTGCCAATATAAAGGTTACAAAGGGAATAAGCAGTAGTACGGATGCCCATTTACCTTTAGAAAAATAAGCAATCAATATGGCTGCCACCAAAAATATCCATGGGGCAAATTTAGTAATGATATCGCCAAATGGTGCTAGTACTAAGGCAAATCCGACAGCAGCAACCACCGCAATAAAGGCTGATATGATCGAGCTTGAAATCATCTTTTTGAGCGCAATATGCGGTATGCCCAATTTCCTTAAGAGGTCAGCCTCCTCTAACATAGGCGTCGCCATCGTATCACCAGGTATGCCCAAAAGCGCCGTTGGTATGGAATGCGTCATATGTTTCGACACTGCGCCCGCCATCCAAAAAGTAAAAACTGCGGCAGGCGGCGCACCAATGATGATTACCATCAAGGTGAGCGGCACCATGGTTGCGGTCTCATCGGTCCCCGATACCATGCCGATTAACGAAAAAATAATGGCCCCTGCGACGCCATACATTAGCGCTGGCCAAAACTGAATCAAAATTTCATGTAACATCGCCTTCTTCCTTGAAGTCTGTATTTTTAGCTAATGGCTTTGTGCATTAGCTGATGGCTCTTATGTAAATGCTGAAAAAACAGTTAGGGGTTTTTCTTGGCTATGACTTCCGCTTCTTGAAATACTGTCATCAGTTGTAATAAATCAAGCTCCTTTTTCACCTCAGACGGCAGATCATCGACGCTGGTGTAATTCGGATCGTCTTTTATCAAATCCACAATAAAGGCTTTGACGTTTTCGCTATTGTCCTCCTGACTTGATATGACAGTCCTTGCTGGTTTAAACATAACAACGCAAATAAAGCCCGAGAGCAAGCAGCCGCCCAGACCAATCAGCATTGCATAACCATTGAGTAGAGTCGTGTCTCCTGACAAAGAAGACAGAAAGAACTTGGCTAACAAAAAGGTTCCTGTACTCACAACGCTACCAATCACAATAGCGAGTAGCATTGACCTAAAATCAACCGTATCACCCCATACTTCGACCAAGTGGTCGTTTGAACGTTCCATATTCGTGTTCATATTGATGCTCATCCTTGTCATCATGATCCATTTAGCATGTCCAGCCATAAACGCTTTTTACATGCGATTTTTATTGCGTAAGCTCGCCAAAATTTCCTCAGCCACGTCGATACGTATTTTGCCGCCCTGAACAAGCCTTTCAGTTACCTGATCGACTTCATTGGATTGCGCCCCTGCCATCACTGCGATATTTTTTGCATGCAATGACATATGACCCTTTTGAATACCTGTGGTGACTAGAGCTTTCATCGCTGCAAAGTTTTGTGCCAATCCAACTGCGCAAGTAATCCGAGCCAGCTCGTCTGCAGAATCGATATCGAGAATCGCTAAATTTTGCTGAGCCGTTGGATGCACCTTTGTCGCCCCCCCAATCAATCCTACGGCCATTGGCAGCTCCAAACTGCCGCATAAATTACCGTCTTTATCGATGCCCCAACTAGATAAGCTGCGGTATCGACCTGTCTTACAAGCATACGCATGCGCGCCCGCTTCTATCGCACGCGTGTCATTCCCTGTCGCGAGAATAACGGCTGATATGCCATTCATAATGCCTTTATTGTGAGTGGCTGCCCGATAAGGATCTGAATCTGCAAATCTAAAAGCGGACAGCATCGCATCTCTGACCACTTCCCCGCCTATGTCCTCAGTTCGCCACGTGGCTCTTGCCATAGATAATCGTTTGTCTGCGAGGTTTGATAGAATCCTCATGTTGGCTTTGGCCTTCGTCCAACTCTCCAGTACGGGCGACAATGCTTCGACCATAGAATTGACCGCATTTGCGCCCATAGCATCGCAGGTATCCACAAAAATATGGACGATGACGTTATATTCATGACCATCATCTAAGACCCTGACCTCCATCCCTTTGAACCCGCCTTTTAAATTCACCAACAGTGGATCGACTTCGTTACAAATATTTTTAATCTCATGCTCATTTTCAAGGATGATTTGCTTGGTAATCATAGGATTAATGACATGAATCAATTGAATCTGACCAATCATTATGTGCTCAGAGGTGTGCGTAAAAAACCCGCCCGTGTCTCGACATTGTCTTGCAGCATTACAAACAGCGGCAACCACTGAAGACTCCTCCGTTGCCATAGGAATCAGCCTGTCTTTACCATCGATAATCATATTAGTCGCCACGCCAATGGGTATATTCATGGTGCCAATGGCGTTCTCGATCATATTATCGACGGTCTGAAAACCCGTATTGCCTGTGTCTAAAAAGTGCTGTTGACTGAATACGCTGCCGCCCAAAAATTCAGCGATTTTGTCTAGGCGTTGACGGTGTTCAAGTTTGTAAAAACTAGAGATTCTTGAGGAAGAAGTTGATTTTTCCATGAGATTACGTCCTGTAAAGTGATTCCTTAGACTTCCGCAGTAGTGCTAGCGAAGCTATTTATCGTTAATTCATTTAAAAAAGTACGGTGCTACTGGGATAAATTTTGCGAAACGTCTGTCACGCGGGACAGCCAGTGAGGAAAATTCATCCCAGTAGAACACGATGACCGTATATACCACTTTTATTTTGAATTGACTATATGATAGAAATACCATGAGGACAGGTTTCTTCCAAGGGTACAGAAATGCTTTTTGAGCTAAAACTGTACCCATTTTTGCTAAGCTTCACTGCTCTAATGAGTGTATTGATTTGACAAAACAGACACGTATAATCGACTTACGTTAAAAGCGATAAAGTGAGATTGCGATGGCAGCTGCTGGGATAAATGTTTCGCAGACTGTGTTGAACGTTGCATGAGGCAGAAGGGTTATATAAATGAAAAGCTGTTAAAAACTGGCGATAGTAAAAAAGCGTTACTCTTCAGACTATTGATAATGAAAATTTTTCTATTACCTATTGAACACCTCTTTTTCAATGAAGTTAACCGTCGTTTGATCGATATAGAATTTATTGATTCTTAAGGCAAAATAAGTGTTTTCGCAAGGAAAAAACAGATTGCCTGGTGCAATAAAAATACTATTTTTTCTTGCGGCGCTAACGACTTTTTTGTCATCCATTGGAATGCGAAACCATAAGAAATGACCACTAGGGTTATGAGGATAGAGCGCCAATCCATCGACTTTACTTAATGCTTTTATCGAGTCAGCCGACTTCTCGTATGACAGGGTTTTGAGAGCTTGCAAATGACGATGCAAAGTATCACTACTGATTAAGTGATTTAAAATATTCTCAGTTATTGACGAGGTATTAATGACTGTGATCATTTTTAGCCGTGTGAGTGATTTGATTACAGGCTTAGAAGCGACTATAAACCCACACCTTAGTGACGCCGACACGGTCTTCGAGAAACTACTTAAATAAATGACAGGAGAGTCTTCAGCGAAAAGATAACTAGCAGCTTTGTCTCTGATGAGCAAAAAAGGATCATCTTCAACAATAAGGACGTTGTGCTTCAGACATATTGACTTGATAGATTGCATGTTTTCTATGGTTAAATCTGTCCCTGTCGGATTATGTGCAAAGGGCTGCAAAAATAAAACTTTAGGATGATTTTTTTGAATGATCGTCTCTAAGTTATTAACATCCAATCCGAATTTGGTTCTTTTTATGGCCATCATGTTGATGTTATTTAATTCAAGCTTACTAAATAGCGGGTAATAGCCAGGCGACTCTACGATGACATGATCCCCCTTATCTAAAAAGTGTCTGATGATCAAATCCAAACTGTGGTTTGTGCCATACGTCATTAATAAGTTCTGAGATTCAATGCTAAGATCATGATTTTTGAGTATGTCGGTAATTAGCTCTCGAAGCATGCTGTTGCCAGCTGGGTCACCATAACCATGATCAAGATATAACGGTTTGTCTCCTTCGTTTGATGGCCCCAAATAACTGTCGAGCTTTAATTTATCCATATACTCTTTAGGATATCTGCCTTCACCTGGTTTGTGGTTGTATTCATTAACAAGCTGTTGTTCTAGTAGATCAGTACCATTGTAAAAATTGGTTAAATCCAGCATCGTACTGTGCGTTTGTTTATTGGATAAATCGTTACCCACATAAAATCCTGACTTAGGAAGTGCCTTGATCCATTGCTGCTCCAACAAAATATTGTAAGCATTCACTATCGTGTTTTTTGACACGTTGTATTTTTTTGACATGGCTCGAATTGACGGTATTTTATCCCCCACTTCTTTTCTACCAGACTTAATGTCATCAATGACCAATAGACAGATTTCTTCGAACTTTTTCACAGGCAAACTCCGCTTTGGACATCCGTCATGTAATAACATTTGGTAGTCTATTATCTGCGACAAATGACCATACCGCATATCGTCGATACCAAATAAAATGAAAGCATCACATTATAGTACGCGGCTGGGACAATTTTTTTGTTTGCTGTGCCTACGCCGACAGAGGCGTCAAAAAACTTGTCCCAGCCACGCCAACTTTATCTTCTATTAAACTGACAATAACTTACACCTATCTTGAAAAGTGATGGCAGCATACCTTAATCAAATGTGTGTGTGATTACTGTTTTTAAATGCTGCTTTTAGACATGGGATGATATTGGTTGCGATACCTAATAATTGATACTGAACCCAAGCTATGCGTCAGGTAAAATATAGACCATGACAACTTCTAAAACCCCAAGCCCTCGTAAGATTATCCACATAGACATGGATGCTTTTTACGCCAGTGTTGAGCAGCGTGACTTTCCTGAGCTGCGCGGCAAACCATTGGTGGTCGGCGGCGATCCAAGCGGTCGCGGCGTTGTGGCCGCAGCCAGTTATGAGGTGCGTCAATTTGGTGTGCGTTCTGCCATGTCGTGCTATGAAGCGCGTAAACGCTGTCCAGACGTTATATTTGTAAGACCTCGCTTCGATGTATATCGAGCGGTCAGTCAGGACATTCGTCAGATCATGTATAGCCTAACACCTCATGTTGAGCCATTATCATTGGATGAAGCTTATCTGGATGTCACAGGTCTACAAGTTCATCAAGGCTCAGCCACACTCATGGCCAATTGGCTCAGAGCTCAAATCTTAGAACATACCGGTTTAACGGCCTCTGCTGGGGTTTCATTTAATAAAATGTTGGCCAAAATTGCCTCCGATATCAATAAGCCCAACGGCACCGCCATCATCACACCGGCAGATGCCGATGCTTTTATTAGCACCTTACCTATCGAGCGTTTTCACGGTATTGGCAAAGCAACGGCTCAGCGTCTGCACGCCATGGGAGTGAATAATGGTGCTGATCTTAGACGCACGCCAGCTGCTGTACTGGTGCAAGAATTTGGCAAACGTGGACAGTTTTATCATGATATTGCGCATGGTCGCGATGAGCGTGCAGTAAAATCAGAGCGTACCCATAAATCTGTTGGTTCGGAGACCACATTTGCAGATAATTTAAATGATGATGACAAATTACGAATACACATTTATGAGCAAAATGAGGACGCATTTAATCAAATGCAAAAAAAACAGCTTATAGCTTATACCATTACGCTAAAAGTGAAATATGCAGACTTTACTCAAATCACCCGTTCACACACACTATCAACTGCTTTTGATAGTGCCAAATCTGCTCATTATTGGTTGGACAAACTGTTTTCGGACATTCCACGCCAGCTGCCAATTCGGCTTGTCGGTGTTACTTTTTCATCGCTCACACCCGCTACAGAATTATTGCCTCAGTTAAATTTATTTGAATAATATTTAATATAAATGATTCTAAAGCGCATTGTTGATTATTTATTATTAAGTTTTTCGCTTAGGCTATTTATATATATTAAACAGATTTTATGCCTATCAATCCTTATTAAACTGTCCTTTCATAACTTCGTTTCTGCTACAATTACGCCAAAATTTACATTCATTTAAAGACTGATTATGACCGACTCCCACTCTGTAAACTCTGATAATAACATTCAGATTGATACCCATAAAGATGACGCCGTTTTAGACTATTTGAGCGTTGATGATTATGATTATGAGCTGCCAGACAGCCTGATTGCGCGCTATCCATTAGCACAGCGCTCTGCCTCAAAACTACTACACCTAGCCACTGATAATCAAAAAAATACGGCCAGCGTAGAGGATCGTTTGTTTGCTGAGTTACCTGATCTATTGAAGGCTGGCGATTTGATTGTGTTTAACGACACCAAGGTGATGAAAGCGCGCCTATTTGGTCAAAAAGATACGGGCGGTAAGCTTGAAGCACTCATTGAGCGCTTGGTTAACATTTCAGATTTAGATGCCGCAACTCTATATTTAGAGGATATGGACGGTGAGCCTGTCAATCAAGAGCATATCGCGCTGTGCCATGTTAAGACCAGTAAAGCGCTGAAACTCGGTCAACGCGTGGCACTTGCTGATGGTCACATGCATGCGGTGATGATTGGTCGTCAAGACAATTTATTCATCTTGGCATTTGATGCGCCTATTTTGCCGCATTTAGAGCTTTATGGTGAGTTGCCTATTCCGCCCTACTTTGAGCGCCATGCTGATGATACCGACAATACGCGTTATCAAACAGTTTTTCATGATCCAGCCAAGCTTGCAAGTGTAGCTGCACCCACGGCAAGTTTGCATTTTGATGAGTCAGTATTGAGCAAGTTGGAAGCAAAAGGCATCAACACGGCTTTTGTCACTTTGCACGTTGGTGCTGGTACCTTTGCACCGGTGAAAACAGACAATTTACTCAATCACACCATGCACAGCGAATATGCGCATTTACCACAAGCAACCGCTGAGCTTATTAATCAAACGCATGCAAACGGTAACCAAGTTATTGCCATTGGTACAACTGTGACTCGTGTCCTTGAAACAGCGTATCAAAAAACAGCCGTAAATGGACAAGCACTTTCTAGTTGGTCAGGCGATACGGATATATTTATTTACCCTGGTTTTAAGTTTGGCGTTATAGATCGACTGTTGACTAACTTTCACTTGCCCAAGTCCACCTTATTGATGCTGGTATCGGCGTTTTCTGGTAAAGCCGCTATTGAACAGGCTTATCAACATGCCATAGAAAAGCAATACCGCTTCTTTAGTTACGGCGATGCAATGTTGCTTGATAAAAAAGCAAATTGAACATTGCACAAACATTTTTTTATTGGTCACAACAGTTGTGAAATAAACTGGTAAACTAGGCGGTATTTTGCTATAAAAGCAAAGACAACTTATATTCTGAAGGGCGGCTCATGTCTTGTCATTTATCTCATCGCTTGACTACTGTACATCGTGCGATATCGATGGCATTACTTTGTTCTATAGGCTATGCCGCTTCAGTGTCAAGCGCGCAAGCAGCGACGATTGGTAAGACTGTGGTGACCTCTGCCCAGCATGAGCCACTAACGGCAAGCATCGTGGTCACGGATATTCGAGCAGCTGACTTTTCAGCCAGTTTGGCAAATCCGATTATTTATCAGCAAATGGGACTGACGCCCACAGATTCGATGACTGTACGCTTCACGCCTACCTCAGCGACTAGTGGACAAGTATTCATTACCACATCAAAGCCTGTTTCTAAACCTTTTGCTGATGTGGTATTGGCGATAAATGATAAGGGTCAGCGCAATGTCGTTCCTAAGACATTACTGATGCCGCTCAGTGATAGCTTGCCTATTGATACCTCCAAAAACATTGCGACAGTCGTACAAAGACCCAACTTACCAAGTGTGTCTGCAAGTACTGCCAGACCGCTGACTGTTAGAAAGGGTGCGCCGCCGCCATTGATATCAGCATCTGCTGCATCTACACCTAAACCACTAGCAAGCGATTTAGTCGTCTCTACGTTGCCAGCGCCTAATATGCAACCTGCTGTCATTCAGGCGGCTAGTATACAAGCACCTACCGTAACCTCTACATCACAAGGTAATAACCTTGTTTATGCGCCCAGTCGTTTGGACAATGGACGTTTGGAAGATAGTCGTTTAGGTACGAATAAAACAGCGATGACCGCTGGTACAAATAGCGTCAGCATCAATTCTGTTGAGAATGCAACCAATAGTATGCTGGGTGCTAGTACCAATGACAACAAGACACCGATGCCAGCTATTACTGATAAACAGTTAGACATTTTAAATATTCAAGTCACTCGTCAGGTGCAACCTAGTAGTCAGAAAGATATGGGTACTGTCGTTGCCTCCCCTATGATGCCAATGCCAAAGAACACGGAAGTCAACGCGCTGAAGACTGATCTTGATACTAAGACTAGCCCCACCAGTGCTACTGCCGTAACTGCTGCCCCTAGTAACATACCTGCCAATATTGCTGCGTCTGGTAATGCTGTTTCTAGTAATACGCTAAACGTAACCAGTAATGCTACGGCTCAGTACCAAGTACAACGCAACGATAGCCTTTGGATTATTGCGCAGCAAATCGCAGAGGAAAACGATCTAGACATCCAAACCGTGATGAAACAGATTCAATCACAGAACCCAGACGCTTTTATCAATAAAGACGCAGGGCAGTTAAAAGCCGATGCTAAGTTAAGTTTGCCCAGCTACGACGTTGTCCCATCGCAGAAAAAACTAGAAGCTGCCATTAATGCCCAAAGACAATATAGCCGTAGAGCAAACACTCCTATCGCCACAAAAACTGCCAAGACACCGTCCAAAAAAACATCTGAGATGACTCAAGCAGCCAAACCGCGTGAAGAACCTGCGATGACTAAAACACGCACACTACCAAAAGCGCAGTTTTCTGTGCTTGCCCCCGATCATAATGGCAGTGCAGAAGGCACGCAATCAAAATCATCTGCTACCAAGGGCAATGGTCTTAGTACCGATATATTAGCAACGCTCAAATCATCAAGACAAAGCACAGCGACGCAAGCTCAGCAATTATCAAAAACCAGTAGTGCGCTTGATAGCTATAGTAAAAAGATTCAACTCCAAAACCAAAAACTGGCTGAGCTACAAGCTCGTCTCAAAAAACTACGCAATCAATAATTGCCTGACTGATCAACGCAGTACGCTTTGATCATAGGCGTGGGAATAATTATGGACAATATGCTATATATCATCGCCGGATTGGTGCTTATCTTATTAGTAGCTGGTGTAGTATTGCGCAAAAAGAAAGCACAAGAGCCTTCAGTACAACCGCACATACAGTCAGGGAAAAAGGCTGCTACGCTAACACCAACAGCCAAAACGACCAGTGACACTTCTACTCGCAGTCATGAAGATATTGACAAAAAATTCGATCATATTACGATTGCTGAGCGCTTTATCGATCAACAGCGTCATGACAAAGCAATTGAAACACTCAACCGTGGTCTCAATGAAAAGCCAAACGACAGCCAGTTGTTACTTAAGCTACTCAGCATTTATGCGACCATCGATCAGCCAGAAAACTTTAACAAAGTTTATGACGTTATTAAGACGCAGAACGATACACAAAGCATCGCTCAAGCTGACGAGCTAAAAGCTTTATTTTTTGGAGAACAAAATCCAATTGCGGCGCAAGAGATGCCAGTAGAAGATGACACGAACTTCGAAAGCATAGATTTTGACTTACCAACTGGTCAATTTGATGACAAGCAATTTGATAATAACCCATCATTATCTGACCAGCCAGTGGTACAAAACAGCAACCGTACTCTGGTAGATGAGTCTATCACTAACCCTGCCATCTCAAATGAGCTTCATGAAGCCAGCTCTACAACTGACACAGTAGAGGACAACTTTGATCTTACTCTGAGCGATTTTGAGGATGATTTCGAAGAACCTACTGCCAACAGTTCAACTCCTGTCACTTCATTAAACACGACAGATAAGGAAAGCCAAAATACATCTACTATCAATGATTCAGCGACTGAAGATAGCGACATCAGTGATTTTGATTTTAATCTTGACTCATCTGAGGCGGATATTAATACGCTGCCAGAGAATTCTGTCACGCCAAGCCGCTCTGATGACGCTAGCGATGAGATGACGCTGGACAGCGAAGCGTTTATTTTAGATTTTGATGAATTAGTGACCGATGTCGAGACTGATACCAACACTGACGAAACCAATGCTAAAGATTTGACCGTCGATGCTGCTCAAAATGATGTCACTCAAAGTCAAGAAGAAGACTTTACTTTATCTTTAGAAGATTTTGACGCCTCGAATAGTACAGAGACGGTATTAGTAAACAAAGAGCCTACTCTCGAAGAAAGTAATGACTTTGATGATTTCGTACTTGAAGATCGTAATTTTGAAGAAAACTCTTTTGAAGTGAATGATCTTAAGGAAGATGCTCTTGAAGAAAATAGTTTTGAAAACCGTCCTCTAACAGACAATGTTCTTGAAAATAATAGCTTTGAAGATAACAATCTTGAAGAACTACGTTTCGATGACAGTAGCCTAGAAAGTACCATTACTGAAACACCTAGTGTCGCAGCAACTGCTCCATTGCTATTTGATGACAACACTTCATTAGAAAACGACTTTGATTCTGAGACAGATTCTTCAATAACGCCTACTTCATTAGCCCCAGTCGAAAACGAGAGTGCGGTTACTTCTGAAGTTGAGACTGAGTCAGAAGAAGACTTCTCATCGCGTTTTTCAGCGGATTTCGACTTTGTAAAGTCGTTAGACAGTAATCAAGTAACACTGGACTTGGCAAGCCAGTATATACAACTGGGTGAATACGATAGTGCCAAACGTTTGCTGAAGGAAGTCATGGTTCACGGTAACGATGAACAGCAACAGCAAGCAAAAATGCTACTTGAGCGCACAGCGTAGTAAATAACTTGGTTTTTCATCAGCAGGTACTCTATAGTTTTATAACATAGAATACCTGCTGATTTTTTTTGCATTTAACCTTCATATTATCTATTATTACTACCTTCTCTTCTTTTATTGCGCCATCCTCTACTATGACAAAAACAATATCCGATCCTGTTCAATTGATTTATGCTGGTGGTACTTTTGGTAGCTACGGCAGACCTTTGGCTTCATTATCAGCAGAAGTGTTTTTACCTATTTTACAAAACCTGCTGGCAGCTCAAGAAGACACAGCTCATCTATCAAAATCTTCGTGGTTGGACAACACGCTGATCAAAGACAGCAGTCAACTCACTCCCAATGATTTCGCTCACTTTTATCAGCTTCTACTAGGCGCTTACGCGCAAGGTGGTCGGCGTTTTGTCTTAATTACTGGGACGGATACTCTAAGTTATCTGGGTGCTTTTTTGGCAGAAGCTTTTGCCGGTAGTGATATTTGTATTGTTGTAACGGGTAGTATGCGTCCGTTGCTAGATAGTGAAGTATTGCACTCTTACTGTATTGATGATCATAGCGATGCTTGGGACAATCTTAATAGCTCATTAAAGTTAGCAGCGGCAGGTGAAGCAGGTGTCAAGATTAGTTTTGGCGGTGAGTCGTGGCCTGCGCAAACGGTACAAAAGATTCACAGTCATGACTTGATGGCATTCACGGGTCATTTTCGAGCGGCATATCCAGCAAACAGTTATGTAAAGAATCTACCAGATACCCGCCGTCAACATTGGCTTGATGACCAGCAAAAAATGCTGAGTAGTATTCAAAATCGCGCTGAGAGCGTGCGCATTCATGCTCTGTACTGCTTACCCAATGACGCTGAGGTCATCAACAATCAATTACAGGCCTTATTGTCACAGCCATCGTCTGGCATTATATTAATGGGATTTGGGGCTGGTAACGTCCCCTATTCAGCGGCACTAGCAGAAACGTTAGAGAGTGCTCATGAGAAAGGGCATATGGTGATAGGTGCCAGTCAATGCCCATTCGGCGGCGTCAGCGATAGCTACGCAGCAGGCAGTTGGCAATACGATCATCATGTCATTGCTGGTGGTCGGCTGACCATTCCTGCTATTTATGCGCGGCTATTATGGTTGCTACTGCGTTACGACAGTCCAGCAAGACGTAGACAACGCTGGTTGAATAACGTCACTCAAATGGGCACTACCATCAAAAAAAGATAAATGATTATTCACCTTTTCTCATTTTATAAGCTTCGAAACCACAATGTCAGAAACCAAAACCAGCGAACCTGAACCAACCTATACCTTAGCCATTGCCATTGAGTTTTTAGGCACACATTACCATGGCTGGCAGCGCCAACGAGAAGTGCTGGGTGTACAAGAAGCATTAGAGGTGGCTATTGGTAAGGTCGCTAATGAAACCATAGAAGTAGTTGCCGCTGGGCGTACTGATGCGAGTGTACATGCCAGCAATATGATTGCTCATTTCACCACTCGTGCGTATCGCCCTACTCACAATTGGCTGCGCGGCGTGAACAGCTTACTACCTGATGACATCGCCCTACGCTGGATTCAACCAATGCCAGCCGACTTCCATGCACGCTTTGGTGCCATTGCTCGTCGCTATCGTTATATCACGCTCAACCAAGCGCAGCGTCCTGCGATACTCAACCATCAAGTAACTCATATCTATGAACCGCTTGATTTGGCTGCAATGCAACTTGCTGCGGCTGACATCGTTGGTACTCATGATTTTAGTAGCTACCGCGCTGCCGCCTGTCAATCCAATCAGCCAGTGCGTACCGTGAGTCATGCAAACCTTTTCGCCCATGGTCAATTTATCGTTTTTGACATCCAAGCCGATGGTTTCTTACACCATATGGTTCGTAATCTGATGGGTACCTTATATGCCATTGGTAGACATGAACTTGCACCCGCAGATTTTTTAAGTATTTTAAATAAAAAAGACCGTACCATAGCGCCAGCCACTGCTTCTGGGGATGGATTATACTTTATTAATGCTTACTATCCTGAACGCTTCCAAGAGCTACTGCCAGATGCGCCTTTAACCCCACTTTGGCTGAACTTACCAAATTGATATACATATCAGTTACAGGCTGTCAAGTCAAAACCAGGTTCTGTATTGCTTTAACCTGCTAACTTACGTATAATATGGGCTTATTTTTAATTGATTGATACAAATTATGGCAAAAGACGATATTATTGAATTTGAAGGCGAAGTCATCGACACCCTTCCAAATACTTTGTTTAAAGTGCGTTTAGAAAACGGACACGAAATCATCGCACACATCTCTGGTAAAATGCGTAAGCATTATATTCGCATCTTGACAGGCGATAAGGTTAAAGTTGAAATGACACCTTATGACTTGTCTAAAGGTCGTATCACTTACCGCGGTAAAAACTAAATTCTGATTGTTATCGACTAAAATGGTTATAAAAGCATATAGATGTCTGGAGCCGATTGTTAAATAGCTTCTTTAACGCTAATATAAATGCTTGAGTGGTTTAACTGATAATAATAATGAAAATGCTAACCTGCTCATTATTGCCTATCAATGTTTTAGTTTTTAATTCAAGTGTCTTGTTTTTACCATAGAAAATACCGCTAATATCAGCGGTATTTTTTTGTCTGGCTTTTATAATGTATTAAAGCGATACGCACTTTTTATGTGAATTCAACAGTAGCTCCGTTTTGAATCACGCCTAAAAGTGCCAATGCATCCCAGTTAGTCAAACGGATGCAACCTGCTGATGCCTGACGACTGATACGAGCAGGATCTGGTGAGCCATGAATACCATAAGAAGGTTTGCTCAGCCCGATCCAAACCAAACCGACTGGATTGTTGGGGCCTGGCGGAATAATAGACTTGCTACCATCATCGGCGGTATAAGTATAATTAGGCTCGTGTACTTTCACTTTTACTGTATGCGTACCTGTAGGTGAAGGTGTCGCGGTACTACCTACTGTTGTTGGATAGCTAGCGACTAGATTATTGTCTTCATCATAAGCATATAACGTCTCAGTGGCCTTATCTGCCACCACTCGACTCACAGGCTTAGTGTTAGGATTACCAGGATTGTAAACCGTGATTGTCTCGCCAGCAGCAAATTTGGCATTAGGATTTAATGCCTTTAAATATCCTTCGCTAATATGGAATTTTTCTGCCAATGCTTCGATAAGACTCTCATAGTACATACCGTCAAGCTTGGCCTTTTCCGTTGCTTCTTCAGGTATTTTTGTGGTTTTGACATTGACATCTGCTTCACTTAGCTGATAATTCACCAATACTGGTTGCGTTAGTAGCTTCTCGTTCTTACTCAATGCTTGCCATGTTTCGTTATTCAAACTGTCGGTGACGGTCAAGCTATTCGCCTTTTGAAATGCTTGCATGGCTTTACGCGTATTTTTACCCCAGTACCCATCTACAGGGCCAACACCATTTTGGTGCCAGTTGAGTAATGCCTGTAATTTCGCTCCTGTAGTGCGGTCTATTTTCGCTCCTGTCTTCCAAGTGGCTTTGTTCACACTTTTAGCCACGGCAGGCAAATTGTCTGTCGTATACTTTATTGTAGGAAGTAGATTTTTTAGCGCACTCGCCGTCTTACTATTGCCTGCGGGCTGCTGACTGACACCATTGGTCACTGGGCTCAAATCATTCATATTTGCGCTAGTACTATTATTTGTCGTACTCATACTACCAGTCGTACTCATATTATCAGTCGTACTCGTGGTATCAGTGGGTGCTGCAATGCTTTGTCCCATAAAAATTGTTGTAGAGAGACCAATCATTGCTATTGCCGTGCTAATTTTTTTTAATTGGTACATGTGCTGCTCCTAATTTTTTATAAAAGTGCTCAATTTACTCTTATAGAATTATTTTTTTGACTATCTGATTATTTAGCAAGCCACTTTATTAATGATCTTGTTTATTTGACTACTTATTGATCAAGATACTTAGTCACCATGGCACTAAATGATAAGGTTGCACAGCCTCATGGCTTCATCAAAGTAATGAATGGCACTATCATTTATTGAATGACAGCCTGCTAAAATCAGATGTGGTTTTTCCATTTACAAACAACTCATGTTGACATATTCTTCTGTGAGCATATAACAGCTTTATGTTAAAAGGGCGCTTGTTATGCAGCATCTCTGTTAATGCTGTTCATAACAGAAAATTTTATTTTTTAGATCCGCATTTTAATACTCATATCTGTATTGCTTTTCAGTTCTCCACTGCATAGTGACTATGCTCAACCTACAGGCCATAAAAAACCCATAAATTGCTCAGCAACTTATGGGTAATTGAAAGACAAGGAGCGTCTATCTAATAATTCTATAAAAATTTGAACACAACAGAGCAGTTTTGTTTAGATCAATTTGGCCAATACTGCTTGACCCATTTCTATACAACCTACTTGCTTTAGTCCAGATTCACTGCGGTCTAAGATGTCAGCAGTACGTAGACCATCATCCAACACATCGCTTACCGCTTGCTCGATGGCTTGCGCTGCCTCTTCTTGTTTAAAGGTGTAACGAAGCATCATTGCTACAGATAAAATGGTTGCTAGTGGATTGGCTTTATCTTGTCCTGCTATATCAGGTGCTGAACCATGGCATGGCTCATACATACCTTTACCAGCTTCATCCAGACTGGCTGATGGTAACATACCAATAGAGCCCGTTAGCATAGCAGCTTCGTCAGATAAGATATCACCAAACATATTGCCAGTCACCATGACATCGAACTGCTTGGGGTCTTTAATCAGCTGCATGCAAGCATTGTCAGCATACATATGTGATAGTGCCACATCGTTGTAGTCCGCTTGCTGCATCTCAGTTATCGTCTGCTTCCATAGCTCAGTGACTTCCAAAACATTTGCTTTATCTACTGAACACACCTTTGGCGCCGTACCTACTGCTTGTGCGCGCGTTCTTGCCAGCTCAAACGCAACCTTACCGATGCGGTTGATCTCACTTGTGCTATATACCATGGTGTTATAGCCTTGCTGCTCACCATTCTCTAACGTACGAATACCACGAGGCTCGCCAAAATAGATACCACCAGTCAACTCACGAACGATCAGTAAATCTAGACCTGAGATAATTTCAGGTTTGATGCTTGAAGCATTAACAAGCTGCGGATAAAGCTTTGCCACTCGTAAGTTGGCAAACAAACCAAGCTCACCACGGATTTTTAGTAAGCCACGCTCTGGACGTTTACTGCGTTCAATATTATCCCACTTAGGGCCGCCAACAGCACCTAGTAATACGGCATCTGCGGCGCGCGCGCGCGTCAACGTCTCATCTGGCAATGGCTCACCAGTCGCGTCGATAGCCACACCGCCAATCAATCCAGACTCAAGGGTCAAACCTAGTGCAAACTTCTTATTGACAGCTTCGAGCACGTCAATGGCTTGAGTCATAATCTCAGGGCCGATACCATCGCCCGCTAATGTTAAAATCGTTGCCATACTGGTCCTTTTAAGTGGGTAAGTTTTTATTAATATAGTCGATTTGATTATTTTGAGATGACTAAGATCATCGTTTTAAGAATACAAATAACTTCTCAGTACCGATGTGCGACTTTATGCTTTGATTGCCTTGGATTTAGATGCCGTAGGTGACACCTCAAACGTGCCCGTCTCAATAAACTCGCCTTGACGCTCCGCACCCAGTTGCTTGCAGAATCTACGCTGTACTTGACTGCCTTGCAATAAATCAATACATAAAGGTTCAGGCGAGGCTGTTTCTAATAAGCTACCAGAATTTGTATCAGATCGTTTTTGATAAGCACGTAGCCGATAAGTACCTGGCTCAACAAAGTCATGGATCATCGCAAAACGTTCTATATAACTTCTATTGTTTTCTGGATAAAAATTAACATGCACTTCACGCTTTGCAGGCATCACTCGAGCATAATAATTGGTCAAACCTGGCATGGCCGAGGCAGACAATGGCACAATTTTGATAGAATTTTTACTAACGAGTGGAGTCATGTCCATATTCATCGGTGCTTTTACTGTCTTCTTCACACCATCAGAACTTGGCATAGCCACCAGCATCGCAGGATTAATCGGCTCATGACTGTCAGGCGAAATCACTAACGTTCTATCTATCTGCATAATTTCGCAGTGATAAGTGCCTACACATGCGATATTTACTTCACCAGCAATGGGTTCAATCTTACCTGCCCATACTTTGGCGCTTTCTGCCTCTTCTATTTTCTGGTAGCCAGTTAGAGACTGACAGCCCGACAACAGTAAGCTTGCAGCAAAAATCGTACTTGTCCATAACGCATAACGGTTTTTATTCATAATGGCGGCTACTATTTATAAGAAAGATAATAAAAGACTATAAAAACTGTCTTTCATTTTAGCCAGTTCACCGCCATAACTCAACGTTACATTACGACTGTTCAGCAGTTTTATGAACCTTCATTTATAGATTTATCATTTAAGCTCGTACGTCATTAAAGATCCAAGGTGTCTTTTGCATCATTTTATGCTCGTAATCTTTGATAGCATCACTTTGCTGCAAAGTTAAACCGATATCATCAAGACCATTTAACAAGCAATGCTTACGAAAGGCATCGACTTCAAACGCATATTCCTCACCCGTTGGCGTAGTGACTACTTGACGCTCGAGATCTGCGGTCAACTCATAACCTTCGTTGGCAAACGTAGCTTTCATCAAGGTATCTACAATAACCTCATCCAATACAATCGGTAGCATGCCGTTTTTGAAACAGTTGTTATAAAAAATATCAGCAAAGCTTGGTGCAATGACCGTACGAAAACCGTACTCTGAGAGTGCCCAAGGCGCATGTTCACGGCTAGAGCCACAACCAAAATTTCTGCGTGCCAGCAAAATAGTAGCGCCTTGATAACGCGGTTTATTCAAAACGAAGTCTGGATTGATGATACGTGTGCTGTTGTCTTGACCCGGATAACCCTCGTCAAGATAGCGCCAATCATCAAATAAATTCACGCCAAAACCAGTACGTTTGATAGATTTCAAAAACTGCTTTGCAATAATTTGATCGGTATCGACGTTTGCGCGATCGAGTGGGCAGACGATACCGGTTTGAGAGTTGTAAGCTTGCATAAAATGTCCTATCAATCGTTAGTCTTAAAATGTTCTTACATCTACAAAGCGACCTGCCAATGCTGCTGCCGCTGCCATTGCTGGACTGACCAAATGCGTACGACCACCATTGCCTTGACGACCTTCAAAATTACGGTTAGAAGTCGAGGCACAGTGCTCTTGCGGCTCAAGCTTATCGGCATTCATTGCTAAGCACATAGAGCAGCCCGGCTCGCGCCACTCAAACCCTGCTTCAGTAAACAATGCATCGAGACCTTCTGCTTCTGCTTGTAGTTTCACTTGCCCAGAGCCAGCAACCACGATGGCTTCTTTTATATTATTCGCGACTTTACGGCCTTTAATCACTGCTGCTGCATCACGCAAATCTTCGATACGTGAGTTGGTACATGAACCAATAAAGATACGGTCAAGCTGGATATCAGTGATTTTTTGTCCTGCTTCTAGACCCATATAAGTATAAGCGCGTAACCAGCCCTCCTCTTGCGCCTCATCAGCGGCTTGCTCAGGCGTTGGTACTGATTGTGTGATATCAACGACCATTTCAGGTGAGGTTCCCCACGACACTTGCGGCGCTATTTGGCTACCGTCAATCTCGACCACAGTATCAAACACTGCATCGTCATCTGAATACAAAGTGCGCCAGTACGCTTCAGCTTGCTGCCATTGTGATTCGTTTGGCGCATAAGGACGACCTTTGACATAGTCGATGGTGATGTCATCGACAGCAACCATACCCACACGAGCGCCTGCTTCAATCGCCATATTACAGACAGTCATGCGACCTTCCATGCTCATGTCTTCAAACACCTGTCCTGCAAATTCAATCGCGTGTCCTGTACCGCCTGCTGTACCAATTTTTGCAATAATTGCCAACACCACATCTTTTGATGTCACACCAGTACCGAGCTTACCAGTGACACGAATTTGCATATTTTTTGATTTTTTCTGGATCAGACACTGCGTTGCTAGCACGTGCTCAACCTCAGATGTACCGATGCCGTGAGCCAAACAACCGAGCGCACCATGTGTCGCTGTATGCGAATCACCACAAACCACTGTCATACCTGGTAATACCAAGCCTTGTTCAGGACCGACGACGTGTAAGATGCCTTGACGAGCATCATTGATGGTGAATTCGGCAATATCAAACTTGGCACAGTTATCATCCAATGTCACCACCTGTAGACGTGACACCTTGTCTTTAATACCAGATACCCCTTCCAGACGCTCTTTAGTAACCGTTGGTACGTTATGATCAGGGCTCGCGATATTGGCGGATAGACGCCATGGTACTCTATTGGCCAGCTCCAAACCTTCAAACGCCTGCGGACTTGTCACTTCGTGTAGCAAATGGCGGTCAATATAAATCAGGCTTGAACCATCGTCACGTTGGGTGATTTCGTGAGCGCTCCAAAGTTTGTCGTATAACGTTTGACCAGCCATGTTCTTATCCTTTGTTGGTTGCTAATCACTCAATGTCTTGCTTGTGCATATCGTCATCAGCAAGAATCTTGTTCAAGTTTTATATGTATCTTTAATCTTATAGCTATGGCTACATTTGATCATCAAACCAAGTTTTATGTGGCAAATTTTGGGTAAATAAAATAAATATGCCTACAATATGCTTTGATGTCTTGTGATTATAGCAGGCTAATCCTATAATAATAATTGATGATTTTTAACCAGATGCAAACTTTTATTTCTAATACATTGATATTAGGCCCGTCAACTTTTATTTATAGCTCGTTAGACAGCTAAGGACATTCGTTTGAACACCACGAACTTAACAACATTCGTCACTGTTATGCATACAGGCAGTATCTCAGGCGCAGCAGAAAAGCTATTTATTACTCAACCTGCTGTCAGTAAACGTATTAAAAACTTGGAAGATGAATTTAATATCACTTTGTTTGATACTGTAGGACGCGGGATTGTACCAACCCAAGCGGCGAGTGAAATGTTGCCTCATGCCAAGCGATGGCTAGAAGATTACGAGAATTTTAAAATTAATTTGCAACATTCCCAGCATATTGTCTCGGGTAAGTTAGTCATCGGTACCAGTCATCATATTGGCTTGCATCATTTAGCACCTGTGCTCAAACACTTTATCCAAACCTATCCTGCAGTGCAGTTAGAAGTACATTTTGTCGATTCTGAAAAAGCACACAAAGCAGTACTAGATGGTGATTTATCATTGGCTTTTGTCACCCTACCTCCTGTTTATGATAAGCGTTTGAGCTATCACACCCTATGGTCAGATCCTCTCTACTTTATGACAGGCACTCTGTCACCTTTAGCAACCAAATCCAATGTCACTCTAGAGCAGTTGGCAAGATACCCTGCTATTTTACCGTCTGCTAATACTTTTACCAGTCAGATTACTTTGGCAGAATTTGCCAAGCACAATCTTAAACCTTATGCCACGATGAGTACCAATCCACTTGAGTCTATTCGCATGTTGGTGTCTGTCGGGCTTGGTTGGTCAGTGTTACCACAGACCATGATCAGTCAGGATTTGGAGCGTATCGATATGGCTGACAACATTGAGTTACAACGCTATTTAGGGGTAGTTATTAACCCGAAACTGACACAGTCTAGTAGTGTCACCGCCTTATTGGATTTATTGGCTCCGATCGAGTGATGATTGCTCAAGATACTAGACGTGTTTAATTAAAAAATATGGTATTCGCATTTGTGACTTTCATACGTTATAATGCAGGCGACGTTGTTTTCTAACAAAAATTTACCTGAAGCGCACTGATAGTCATATATTGAACACTTCTAGTAAGATATGATGGTTAACAGTAGGTTTAATGGTTTTAAATGATTGGTTATATAGGCAATTACTCTCTA
The DNA here is from genome assembly GCF_052378885.1 of Psychrobacter sp. AOP22-C1-C5. Classification (NCBI taxonomy): domain Bacteria; kingdom Pseudomonadati; phylum Pseudomonadota; class Gammaproteobacteria; order Moraxellales; family Moraxellaceae; genus Psychrobacter; species Psychrobacter sp. AOP22-C1-C5. Next base: position 255,159 of record NZ_JBQSYC010000001.1, read on the forward strand.
TAAATCAATAGCAGATTTGGACAACCAAAATAAGTAAAGAGAACGAAGAGTTCTCGTTGCTCCTTATCTTTGATTTTAGGTAGTAGCCATAAAACAACACCAATCATATAAAACTAAAAGCAAATACTGAGAGAAGCCATTATGTCCTACTTAATGGCTTTTTTTGTCTTTAAATATTGTTTTAAGCAACGCTCGATAAGACCGAATTTCTATAGTTACACATAATTACAGCCAATGACGTTGGTTAAGGACAATTTATATGAACGGAGTTTCTAGCGGCGTGCTGATATCACTTGGCGCCTATTTTTTATTAATGATTGCAATTGGTATTTACGCTTATTTTAAGCAGGCCAATGATACTGAAGGCTACCTATTAGGGGGACGTAATTTAGGTCCAGCTGTCACCGCACTTTCGGCAGGTGCATCTGATATGTCAGGGTGGCTATTACTTGGCCTACCCGGTTATATGTATGCTGATGGTGTGGTTAGTATATGGATTGCGCTTGGTTTGACACTTGGTGCATTTTTAAACTATATGATCGTGGCACCTCGCCTTCGCGTCTATACCGAAGTTGCTGACAACGCCATCACTCTACCTGACTATTTCGCCAATCGTTTTGAAGATAAATCGCACATGTTGCGTGTCATCTCTGCATTGGTTATTATTTTATTCTTTACAGTCTATACTGCGGCAAGTTTGGTGGGCGGCGGCAAGCTTTTTGAAAGCTCACTCAATCTATCTTATAGCACAGGCCTTTGGGTTACCGCTGGTGTGGTTGTCGCTTATACGCTATTCGGTGGTTTCTTAGCGGTCTCGATGACTGACTTTGTTCAAGGTATTATCATGCTATTTGCGATGGTAATCGTACCTATCGTTGCCTTTACTGATCTTGGTGGTGTCTCAGCCACTACTGAAGCCGTGAGAAATATCGATCCAAGCATGCTAAATATCACTAATGGCATGACTATCATTGGCATTGTCTCATTAATGGCATGGGGTTTAGGGTATTTTGGCCAGCCGCATATTATCGTACGCTTTATGGCTATTCGTTCAGTGAAAGATATTCCTACTGCACGTAATATCGGTATGAGCTGGATGATTATCAGCCTTATTGGTGCGTTAATGACTGGTTTTGCTGGCCGTGCCTATGTACAAAAAACGGCCATGACGCTAGATGACCCTGAGACCATCTTTTTAGTATTTACTCAGTTTTTATTCACTCCATTGGTTTCAGGTTTCTTATTAGCAGCAATTTTGGCAGCAATCATGAGTACCATCTCATCGCAGCTATTGGTCGTATCCAGTTCACTGACCAAAGACGTTTATAAGTTATTTTTCGATCAAGATGCACCAGAAGCTCGTCAAGTATTGGTCGGTCGTATTTCAGTGGTAATCGTTGCTGTTGTTGCTATCCTACTGGCTTCTGATCCAGAAAGCTCAGTACTGAGCTTGGTTTCTAACGCTTGGGCAGGATTTGGTGCAGCATTCGGACCGCTGGTTATTTTCAGTCTGACATGGCGCGGCATGAACCGGAACGGCGCTGTCGCTGGCATGGTGATTGGTGCCTTGACTGTAATCTTATGGATCTACGGTCCTTTCCAAGTAAACGGTATGGCACTGAATAGTTGGTTATATGCCATCGTTCCAGGCTTTATTTTAAGCACCATTGCTATCTTTGCAGTTAGTATTATGACTGGTGGCCCAAGACCTTCAGTGGCTGCGAAGTATAAAGAAATGGAACTAAATTTAAATAAATAAATTGATATTGTATTTAAGACAAAAAACCTCGCTATCATTAGCGAGGTTTTTTTGTGGATAATTTTTTATTCTATATATTTATGTAGTAAAAAAGCCTGTGTCGACTTCTTTGCACACTTCTAAACCACTTAATTTTGATATAACAAGCTGCAACTTTTTACTTAACGCTTAACCTTTTCGAAATAAAATACAGATATTGATAGCTACTTGCTATTGATATAAATTCCCCTTTATAAATTACCTTAAACGTTAAAGGTAAAGCCATAATTAGTACAGTTCATTTAAAAACACAAAAAAAAGCGATCCATGATGGATCGCTTTTTTACTTAGTAATCAATACTGACTCATACAGTTACTATTTCATATCTTGATAAGACAGTTTTAGTCCTAGGATATAACCGTTATTGTCCTCAAAGTCTCCAACAATCTTACCCGTTGGTAAGCGACCTTGGGCATCACCGAACCATAGGTATTTACCACCTGCTGAGACTGCCCAGTTTTCAGTGAAGTTATATTTAGCACCAAGGCCAACGCTATAGTAGCCATCGACAGGACCTAGTGAGGTTGTTGGATCACCCGCACCACTATCCCAACCAACCGTACCGCTAACCGCTAACGCAGGTGCTAAGCGCTTAGACAGACCCAATTCCACCATCCACTGATCGTCGTCATATTCAACTAAGTTTAATCCATTTTCACTATATAAAGGATTAAGTTTACTGATTTCATTATATAGTGGAGGCGTGATAACAAAGTCGCTCCATGGTACCCAACGTACTTTCGCAGTAGCTAGTGTCGTGGGATTAATACCTGTCTGAAAATCTAAATTAACCGATTTGGGAGTTGTAATTTCATAATTGCTGCTTCGATTTGCTGCTGCTGCCGCCTGTTCTGGGGTAGCTCCCGCTGCTAATGCTCTAATTCCTGCTAATGGATAGTTCTCAGCTATATCAATATCATGATCAATCTCAGAACGATAAGTTAAAGCAGCTTTTAAGGCAATTTCTGGTTTACTATAAGAGATACCTGCGATATAACCATAATCCATATCAGGATTACTCGTTGACGTATAACCAGTAGCAGGACCGTAAGCCAATCCACGTAGTTTTGTATCAGCTCGTATGCGCTGAGCTACTGGGCCACCATATACTTGAAACTCTTTATTGGCACCAAACTTCATCCCCAGAATTCCCGTTAAGCTTTCACTACGAACTTCTACGTTAGTGTTTTCGCCTGCATTTCCTGCTTCTGCTTGAGCTATTGCTCCTGCTGTACTAAGCCTTGTAGCTTCGGCTGCTGCGGCTGCTCTTTCAGCAGGAGTACTTGTTGGGGACTGCGCGATTCTAGTTTGTCTAACTATTTCAGGACGAAGAGTGACTGCATTAAATTGCCCACCGGTTAACTGTGTAATAGACGCATTGATATCACCCTTTGAGACAAAGTTGCTGTCGCCTTCGTACTCAGCCGCTGCACCAAAAGGTTCATCGTATAAAATACCAACACTAAAAGTGTCATTGATATCTGTTTTCACACCATAACGGAAAAAGTCATAAGTTTCAGCAATATCGCCCGTATCACGGCCTTCAACATAAGCGTTACTATTAGGGTCGTTATTGGCACTGTCTTTACCAGTAACATCAGCACTAATGTATGTATAAACGGTTTCTGCATAAGTGCCATCTTGTAAGAAGGCAGTGATGTCTTGTCCTGAACGATCAAGACCAGCAGCATTGGTTACGCTAGCAACAGAAAGAGTGGCAATTGCTACTGCAAGGGATTTCAAGTGAAAGGTAGTGCGCATTGTGTATCTCCAAACGTCCTCGTTGTTTAATTACTTTAATCATCAATCCTTAGCATTCCTATGCACGATATTTCGATGATCAAAGTAGTGTCCTAAGTTGAATACTAATGCCTTTTTGACACTAAGACAACAATTAAAGTACTTTATTTCCTGAATATGACTGAACAGTACACATAAGATGTAAGTAAGATACAGTTAACTAATTTGACTTTATTCTTGATTTCTATTTTAGGTTTAAATCACACAATAAAAAAGCGACCCTTTACGGATCGCCTTTGATTTACTATTAAATTAGATTTTTAATACCAAAATCGTGCTACGTATTAATTTGACTGATAAGAAAGCTTAGCACCAAGGATGAAGCCATCGTTGTCTTCAAAGTTACTAACTATAGCTTTGGTTGGAATTTGGCCATCAGCATCACCGAACCATAGGTATTTACCACCAGCCGAGACTGCCCAGTTTTCAGTGAAGTTATATTTTGCACCAAGTCCTGCACTATAGTAGCCTTCAATAGGACCCAAAGAAGTGACTGGGTTACCAGCACCGCTATCCCAACCGACTGTACCTGTCACAGCAAATGCTGGTGTTAAGCGCTTAGCAAGACCTAGCTCCACTTGCCATTGGTCTTTGTCATAGTCAACCAAGGGTAGACCTTTATCGTCTTCAGTTACTTGTTTGCTCACTTCATTGTAAAGCGGTGGAACGATTGCGAAATCACCCCAAGGAACCCAGCGAACCTTTGCCGTGGCTAATGTCGTTTGATTGATACCTGTTTGGAAATCAAAATTCACTGACTTAGGCGTAGTGATGTCTATTTTGTTACCTTGAGTTGCCTGTCCACCTAATGCAGCAACTACTGGATACGTCTCACTGATATTCAAACTGTGATCAATCTCAGAGCGATACGTTAAGGCTGCTTTTAAAGCAATTTCAGGCTTGCTATAAGCGATACCTGCAATATAGCCATAATCCATATCTGGGCTAATGTGTGCGGTATAACCGGTCGCTGGACCATAAGCACTACCACGCAGTTTTACATCAGCTTTGACACGCTGGGCTACAGGTCCACCATAAACTTGAAACTCTTTATTCGCACCAAATTTCGCACCAACAATACCAGTGATGCTTTCACTACGAACTTCGACATTGGTACCTTCAGTGTTGGAAAGCTGACCATCAGCAAAGCCTTCTAACTGCTCAAGCTGATTTAACTGCGCTTGACCCGCTGCTAACTGAGTTTCTCCAGCTGCAATACCTGCCAAACCAGCATTAATCTGAGGACGTAATACTGGTTCAAGTGCTGGATTTTGATTGACAGCTGCTTGAGCTTGTCTAACTTGCTCTCTAGCTGCGTCCAAACGAGTTTCAGAAGCACTTAGCTGCCCTTGAACATTCTCAACCGTAGTTCTTAATTCTTGGATATTGTTAATACCTCTATCACCTAGACGTGACGCAATAAGGTTATCAATCGCTGCAGTTGGAGCACCTACAAAATTATTATTGCCACTATAGTCAGCTGCCGCGCCAAATGGCTCGTCATATAAGATACCCACACTGAACGTGTCATCGATATCTGCCTTCACGCCATAACGGAAAAAATCATAAGATTCTGCAATATCATCAATCTTATTGCCTGACGTATCTGTACCGCTTACATCAGCATCGATATAGGTATAAACCGCTTCAGCGTATAGACCATCTTGTAGGAATGCAGTAATGTCTTGACCTGAACGATCAAGACCAGCAGCACTAGCAACGCTAGCAATTGAGAGAGTAGCGACAGCTACTGTGAGCGTTTTTAAATGAAAAGCTACCTGCATTATATATCTCCAAACATCCGCATTGTTTTACTACTGAACTCATTTTTATTAAGTAAGCAGCAGCCGAGGAGGAAGATATTAAAGATTTTCGAACATGAAAACAACTATAAAAACAGGTTATTTCTCTATTATGACTAAATAGTCACTGGACAGTACGTTTGCCTAAAGCCAGTCCCATGAGTTTTATTAACTTCTCTTTATATGTCTTATTTTTATAAATTAATAATGCGGCGGTCTATCTGCAATCACATCAAAAGGAGCGATACCTTCTTCTGTGTCCTGACTCTCAACTTGCTTATAGATGAGCTGCAATTGGCGCTGTAGTGTTTGGATATCTTTGTCTTGCCGTGCAATCACTTCATCAAGTCGCTCTACTGTCAGCTCAAGATGTGCCATGCTCATCTGTAAGTCGATAACTTGTTGCGCTTGCCATTCAGTAAGGGGAATCGGAGCATCGTTTTGAACATTGGTATGATTCATATTTTTCTCTGAATTATAGTAAAGGTAAGATTGGTGGGAGTTGTCAATGGCACAGATGAGTGATCTCTAAATACCAGCACTAAACCTATGATAATGATGATAAAATGACCGCTAATAGTGCATGGTATAATTAATTGAGAGCACAGGTTATAAATAGTGCTTATAAAACCATTTACGCCCACTACAGTCGTGTGGTGGCATGTTATACTGCTGGCAATTTTGCAACAACCCCTACTCCTCTATTATATAAGCTTAAGACATTCTATGGCACTGATACATTTAAAAGACATCCACTTAGCCTTTGGCGTCGCGCCTGTTCTTGATGGTATTGATTTTGCGATCAATGCTGGTGAGCGCGTGTGCTTAATTGGCCGCAATGGCGAAGGCAAATCTACTTTGTTTAAGCTGATCAATGGCTCATTGCAGCCTGACAGTGGCGAGATTATTACTAATAGCAGCATGCGTGTTGCTATGCTAGAACAAGACGTACCTGAAACAAGCGGTCGTATCTTGGACATCGTCATGGGCGGCAGCCGTCGTACAGCTGACTTGCTAATTAACTATAATAAGCAAGTTGATCTATGTGCCAATGGCGACATGGATGCTTGTGAACATATGGCAACGTTACAACATGATATCGATGCGGTGCATGGCTGGGACTTAGAGCGTGATGCTAGACGTCTGATTACAACGATGGGATTAGATCCAGAAGACGACTTGTCATCACTCTCCGGTGGTCGTAAACGCCGCGTCCTACTCGCCAGATCTTTGGTCACTAAACCTGATGTCTTGTTACTGGATGAGCCAACCAACCATTTGGACGTTGAGAGCATTGAGTGGTTAGAGCGCTTTTTATTGGATTGGCAAGGCTTGACCTTATTGTTTGTGACCCATGATAGAGCGTTTGTTAATAAACTGGCCACCCGTATCGTGGAGCTTGACCGTGGTCAATTGACCAGCTATGACGTCACTCAGGGCGCAAAAGGTTATGCACGCTATCAAGAGTTAAAAGAGCTACAACTTCTTGCTGAAGAAAAAAACAACGCCAACTTCGATAAAAAGTTAGCACAAGAAGAAGTATGGATTCGTCAAGGCATTAAAGCACGTCGCACCCGTAATGAAGGCCGCGTACGCGAATTAAAAGCACTACGTGAAGAACGTAGTGGTCGCCGTGAGCAAGTTGGTAACGTCAATATCACTATGGGTGAAGGCGAAAAAAGCGGTAAGCTGGTTTGTAAAGTTAAAAACCTGCACCTTGAATATGATGGCAATGTCTTGGTCGATAATTTTAGCACCACGATTATGCGCGGTGATAAAATTGGTATCGTGGGTCCCAACGGTGCTGGTAAAACAACGTTGATCAAAGCCCTACTCGATATGTCTGATGATGAAGTGACCAAAACAGGTAGTGTTGAGCTGGGTACCAATTTACAAATTGCATTTTTTGATCAGTTGCGTGACCAATTAGACCTTGAAGCCAGTGTGGCTCAAAATGTCTCGGAAGGCTCTGATTTTGTCGAAGTTGGCGGTCGCAAAACGCATATTATGAGTTACTTGCAAGACTTCTTGTTTGCACCAGAGCGTGCGCGTACGCCAGTAAAAGCCTTATCAGGCGGTGAGCGTAATCGCGTGCTACTTGCCAAGCAATTATTAAAGCCTGCTAACATTCTCGTACTCGATGAGCCAACCAACGACTTAGACATGGCCACCCTTGAGCTATTAGAGGAGTCTGTCAGCAGCTTTAACGGTACTATCTTGCTGATTAGTCATGACCGCTCATTTATGGACAACGTGGTTACGTCTACTTGGGTATTTGCTGAAGATGAAGATGGCAAAGGGATCGTCAAAGAATATGTTGGCGGCTATCAAGAGTATTTGGTACAAAAAAATCGCGAAGAAGTAGCCCGCGCTGCGAGATCGCCAACCAATACAGGCACAAGCAATAAAGCTGCGAATAAATCGGCAGTTGCCGCTAAACCTGAAAAAACGGTCAAAAAGCTCAATTATAATGAGCAACGCGAACTTGACAACTTGCCAAAAGAGATTGCAGCGCTCGAAGCAGAGCAAGCTCAGCTACAAGAAAAGCTTGCCGATGGCACTTGGTTTACGCAAGATATGAATGCAGCCACTGCTGCTAGTGAGCGCTTACTCATGATTGAAGATGAGATGATGAATAAGCTTGAGCGTTGGAGCTCGCTTGAAGGCTAGTAGCAATATATAAGTAAGCTATTATTTATCTGACCATTCTCCCTACTCGTTTCTCATTTGTATTCTGCTAAACAATTAGAGGGAATAAAATAATCACCATTTTATTATATAAAGTGGTGATTATTGGTTTATGACTCAGTTACATAGTAGTTAGGTACTGAAAGTTAGTGAACATTGCCGTGATTTCAAGTATCATTCGCTATTGCTAAATATCCTTATTAATTATAAGGTCATCCCGCTTACAATCCCTATTAGAAAAGCAGATGTTATACATTGATAATCCAGCTATTTTGCTCTGGTTATCGTGTTCAACCTTATAGTATGTCCTATGAAGGTTGCTTTATTTTTAACGCAATAATTTATTTTATCACCGAAATAGCTTAGAATAGCAACAATTAGCAAAATTAGGCACAGCTAAAGTGGCTTGATATTGTATATTTCTAAGCCACAAACCCAGTGTGGGATAATCCCATTTCATTCACCTGGAGGAAGTATTAATGAGCCAAGCCGAAGGCGTTAATGTACAACGCCGTAGAGTTCTTATTGCCTCGACTGCCGCAATTGGTGCAGCTGGGGTAGCTGCTGTGGCAACACCTTTTGTCCGTTCTTGGTATCCGAGTGCTAAAGCTGAGGCTGCAGGGGCTGCAGTGACCCAAGATATTGGTTCTATCGAAGCAGGACAAATGATTGTCGTCAAATATCGTGGCAAACCTATATATGTAGTCAAACGCACCGAAGATATGGTCGCAGGCTTAGAATCAGTCAAACCTTTGTTGTCTGACCCTGATTCTGATGCATCTCTACAACCTGAATACTGCAAGAACCCTACTCGCTCTTTAGAACCGACCGTATTGGTTGTTGAAGGCGTTTGCACACATTTGGGCTGTGCACCAAACTACCGTCCTGATGTGGGCGCGGTGGATTTGGGTGGTAATGATTGGTACGGTGGATTTTTCTGTCCATGCCATGGGTCAAAGTATGACTTAGCAGGTCGCGTCTATAGTGGCGTTCCTGCACCGCTTAATTTACCCGTCCCAGAATATGGTATGGATGGTACCATCTTGACGGTTGGGGAGGCTTAATATGAGTATGGGTAAAAAGTTAATGCATTGGGTGGACGCGCGTTTCCCAGCGACCGAAACCTATGAATACCATATGTCAAAGTACTATGCACCAAAGAACTTTAACTTTTGGTATTTCTTTGGCGTATTGTCAATGATTGTATTGGTCAACCAGTTAGTGACCGGTATATGGCTTACGATGATGTACAATCCAAGTGCCGAAGGGGCTTTTGCGTCTGTTGAGTACATCATGCGTGATGTTAAAGGCGGTTGGCTCATTCGCTATATGCACTCGACTGGCGCGTCTGCGTTCTTTGTCGTGGTATATTTACACATGTTTAGAGCCTTGTTATATGGCTCATATCAAAAGCCGCGTGAGCTTATCTGGCTCATCGGTATGGGTATTTACCTAGCACTAATGGCAGAAGGTTTCTTTGGATACCTACTACCTTGGGGTAACATGTCGTTTTGGGGTGCACAGGTTATTTTGAACCTTCCTGCTGCCCTACCAGTAATTGGCGACGGTCTTGCTGAGTGGGTACGTGGTGACTATATCATCTCAGGTATCACTCTAAACCGCTTCTTTGCTCTACACGTTGTTGCGATTCCTTTAGTCCTTGTTGGCTTGGTATTCATGCACATTGTAGCGCTGCATCATGTGGGTTCAAACAACCCTGATGGCATTGACATCAAAAAACTAAAAGACAAGAATGGTGTGCCATTAGACGGTATCGAATTCCATCCATACTACACTGTGCATGACATGGTCGGTATCGTAGTCTTCTTTATCTGTTTCTTTGCCGTAGTATTTTTCTTCCCAGAAGGCGGCGGTTTCTTCCTTGAGCCACCAAACTTTGAGACGGCGAACTCATTGAAGACACCAGCTCATATTGCGCCAGTATGGTATTACACACCTTTCTACGCCATCTTACGTGCGGTTCCAGATAAGCTTGGTGGTGTTATCGCGATGGGTGCAGCAATTGCTGTATTATTCTTAATACCATGGCTTGATAGATCTCCTGTACGCTCTATGCGCTACAAAGGCATCTTGTCTAAGATTGCATTAACCATCTTTGCCATTAGCTTTGTGGTATTGGGTTACTTAGGTGCAACGCCTGCAACACCAACAGCGACTATCTTGGCACGTGTATTTACGATTTTATATTTCTTGTTCTTCTTACTGATGCCGTTTTACACTGCCATTGAGAAGTGTAAACAGCCACCAGAACGCGTTACCGGAGGTCACTAATGAGCACGCTAATTAAATCCCTAGCTGGTCTAGGCTTAGGCGCGACATTGACCTTGACTGCTGGTACTGCGTTGGCAGCTGGTGGTCATGGGTGTGGCACATTTACTAATGCTGAAGGTGTTGAAGAGCATTTGGCTTGTAGTACGGCCCCTATTGATTTTACCAATAAGGGTTCGCTACAAAACGGTGCGAAAACCTTCATGAACTACTGTGCTGGTTGTCATTCGGCAAAGTACGTTCGTCACTCTCGCATTGCTAAAGATTTAGAGATACCGCCTGAGTTGGTCGAGAAGTACTTGATGGTAACAACCGATCAAATCGGTGACCATATCGATGCTGAGATTGATCCTGAAGTACAAGCGTCATGGTTTGGCGCGGCACCTCCAGATCTATCGCTAGAAACCAGACTACGCGGTGATGACTGGGTCTATACTTACCTACTATCGTTTTATGAAGACCCAAGCCGTCCTTGGGGTGCTAATAACTTAGTGCTACAAAATGCGGCGATGCCTCACGTATTGCATAATATGCAAGAACAATTGAGTGCAGAAGAGTTTCAGAGCGAAGTTGGTGACTTAGTGAACTTTATGGCATGGATGGCAGAACCTGCTCGTCATGATCGTCAAGTAATTGGTTTCTTTGTGATTTTATTCTTATTGGTTTTATTGATTCCAGTTTACTTGTTGAACAAAGAATTCTGGAAAGACGTAAAATAAATACGTATTAGAATATAAGTTTTAAATATGACATTAGGCACTACCTTGGTAGTGCCTTTTTTATGTTTAATTAGACCTTTACATTGAAAAAGAAATAGACGGCTAAGGGGCTAACAAGCAATGTTTACGTACGTTACCTTGATAAATAAGGCGACTTTGTTTACGATGACAACCTTTACTATTAACATTAGGCTTTCATGATTGATGCGAATGACATTCCAAGTAGTCAGCTAATTTTATACGCTGATGATGGCTACGACAGTCATGTAGTGCGTCTATTACTTGAAGAAAAAAAGCTCGCTTATTATTTATCTCGCCTACATTCTGAGCGTCCTGAAGATTTAACTGAGCTAAATCCCTATCACACTTTGCCTGTTTTGCAGCAGCGCGAAATCGCACTTTATGAAATCAATGTAATCTTTGAGTATCTAGAAGAACGCTATCACACAAACAAGTTGTTGCCTGACACACCGCAAGAGCGGGCACAGTTTCGACAGTTGGCTTGGCGTATTCAGCGCGACTGGCTATCGCTAGGTAAGCGCTTATTGATGCATCCAGATAGCTTTAATAAAGCACAAGCCAACATCGCTAAAAAACAGTTGAGCGATTCTTTAATCACCTTATCACCATTGTTTGCTCATAAACCCTATTTTATGGCAGACGAGTTTGGTTGGTGTGATATTTTATTAGCACCCTTACTATGGCGACTTGAAGAGATGAACATCGAATTGCCACGTGCTATTAGTCGCCCATTATTGGACTATCAAAAGCGCGTTTTTGAGCGTGATAGTTTTCAAAAAAGCGTGCGTTGATTAGACAACAGTCTATCGCTACCTTAAAATAGGGAACAATAAAAATCTGCATTTTTTATAGAGTAATAAAAACCTGAAGCAAATGTTTTACGAAAAACTATTTAATACGATCAGCATAGGAAGCCAAAAGATGAGCGAAATAACCTCCATTACTCCGACACGTCCCTACATGGTGCGTGCACTATATCAGTGGATAGAAGACAATGCGCTTACACCATATCTGATGGTTGATGCCACTGCTGAAAATGTGCAAATTCCAACGGAACATGTACAAGATGGCCGCATCGTACTAAATATCGCCAGTCGTGCGACTGGTAACATGAGTATGGAAAACGACTATATCCATTTTAGTGCACGCTTTGGTGGTGTATCACAGGAGATTTGGGTACCCCTTACTGCGGTGATGGGCATTTATGCCAAAGAAAACTCTCAAGGTATGTTTTTTGACCCGAATGAGTACGAAAACTATCAGCCTGAAGATGATGAAATAACCAGTTCTAAGAGAACCACCGCGGCACCTAAACCCAAGCGTGATAATAAAGCGGGTTTGAAAGTCCTAAAATAGCAAGCCAGTAATAATAAAAAGCCAGCCATATTTAATATGACTGGCTTTTTCGTTACTCTAAATGAATAATGTTTTCAAAATGTCTATTAAGTTCTGGGCAAGGTCACACCGCGTTGACCTTGGTATTTACCACCGCGGTCTTTATAGCTCGTCTCACACACATCATCAGCATCACTTTGGAAAAACAGCATCTGTGCAACCCCTTCCCCAGCATAAATACGCGCTGGCAGATTGGTGGTATTACTAAACTCCAAAGTAACGTGTCCTTCCCACTCTGGCTCAAGCGGCGTGACGTTGACGATAATACCGCAACGCGCATAAGTGGATTTACCAAGGCAAATAGTCAATACGTCGCGCGGAATACGGAAATACTCCATCGTACGTGCCAGCGCGAACGAGTTAGGTGGAATGATACACTCGTCGCCCACGATGTCTATAAAGCTTTTTTCATCAAAGTTCTTGGGATCGACCACGACTGAATGGACATTGGTAAATACTTTAAACTCAGGCGCACAGCGTACATCATAACCATAGCTTGACGTGCCGTAGCTCACCAAACGCTCGCCCGCATCATTGAAACGCACTTGACCTGCTTCATATGGCTCGATCATGCCATGCTCTTCGGCCATTTTACGAATCCAGCGGTCAGATTTGATAGACATTGTTATTCCTTAGCAAATATTTAGTAGCGACGATTATACGGAATTGACAGCTGAATTTATAGGGGAGCAGCAAGTTTAAAATCACTAATGCCATGAAGATAACTATGATTATTATGGCTGCAGCACTCTACCAAAGCACTTTAAGAAACCACCCGTCCTTTATAGCTAACGGTAGTATGTATTATTTTTCTTTTTGCCTGTTCTGAAGCAGCCCAAACTGCCTCTCTAATAGCCTTGATCTCTATCACAGTCAAACCATCTACCAACTCTTCAGTCACATTAGCTACTGCAAAAGCGTTCAATCCAAATGAATGTTTGGGAAATGTTAGGAGTAAATCAGCCATAGCCTGTACCGCCTTAAAAAAATCGGCAATTACCATACGACGATTGCTAAAGTCAGCATTGAGCTGATGGCGCTTGCTACCACCATTTTTATAGTAGCAAACGGCTATCAATTGATTATTTGACAGCTCAATCACATATATCGGCGGCCGAAATAACTGTAATACATTATATTTTTTTGGGAATTCTTGAAGATGCCTTTCATAAGTAGATAAACTCACAGTATTCTCTTTAAGTAAGTAACCATATTTCAGGCATAAAAATGCCGTCCTTAATCAAACTTTTCAACCATCAAAAAATGCGTTTGTCATCGACTGGCTTGGCAAACTTGTTAATATTGGTTTCGATGTTTTTTGCAATACTCACATAATAAGACGCAAACTCGTCATCAATCAACACACTTGGCTCCCCTTTATCCACTTGCGCACGAATACCACTGGCGAGTGGGAGTTGTCCTAACAACGGTACATGATATTGCTCAGCAATCAGCTCACCGCCGCCCGTACCAAAAATAGCTTCAGTGTGATTGCAGTTGCTACATGTGTGCAGCGCCATATTCTCAACCACGCCCAATACTGGAATGTTGGTCTTGTTAAACATCTCGATACCTTTTTGCGCATCAAGTAGTGCAACATGCTGCGGGGTTGTGACAATCACTGCACCCGTCACTGGAATCCGCTGGGCCAAGGTCAATTGAATATCACCGGTTCCTGGTGGCATATCAATGACCAAATAATCCAGCTGCGGCCAATTGGTTTGATTATACAGCTGCATCAACGCACCCGTGGCTTTGGGTCCGCGCCACGCGACAGGCGTACTGTCACCATCAAGCAAGCTGCCAATCGACAACATCGCCATGCCATGAGCGTTAACAGGGACAAATTGCTCATTCTCTAGTTCAGGCTTGACATTATCTACGCCTAGCATGGTTGGCATACTCGGCCCATAAATATCGGCATCCAACACCCCAACACGGTTGCCAAGCTTTTGTAATGCTAAGGCAATATTGACGGTCGTGGTTGATTTGCCAACGCCGCCTTTGCCTGACGCCACAACGATAATATGACGAATACGTGGATGCGCGGCTAACGACGATTGTGTCGGTGCTTGCTTAGTGATTGGCGGCTCAGCATGGGTATCAGTATTTGGTGAAGCTTTTGTTTGACTGTCCATGGCGTTAATTGTTTTTGGCATGGGTTTTGGTAAGCTCGAACCTGCGCCTTTCGCTGGTGCAGGCAGACGCACATTCATGTGAATGGTTTTGATACCATGGGGATGGAGCATTTGTCCAAGGTCTTGTTGAATGGTTTCAGGATTGCTGTCTTGCGGTAGGCGCAGATCTAGGGTGAGCTGATCACCATTACGCTCAAGGCCTGTGACCATGGTCGCGATACTGACTGTCCCGACTTCATAGCCGAGCAGTACTTTATCCACGGCACTATCACGTTCTGCTCGCTGCTGCGGGTTTTCCGATTCTGAGTTGGATTTTTTCTTCATAAAGTTAAACATAGCTACCGTTACTACCTATATAAGTGGATTGGTATGGTAAGACAACTCGATCAATACCGTAGCGGATATAGTCGTTAATATAGCCGATCAGCTTTTTGTCCAAACCTTTTATCGTGACAGTGTAGCTCAATTAAAGGTATAAAAAAACCACAACACCAGTGGGTCTGACGTTGTGGTTTTCCACAAGCAATATTCGCTTAGCGACAAAGCATCAATTCATAAACCAACCGTGACTAGCAACGATAGATTGCCCAGTAAAGACATTGCTAGGAAACGCGGCCAAAAATAATGCCAGTTGTGCAATATCATCGACCGTCGTAAATTCTTGATCGACGGTATTCACAAGCATAATGTCATTAACTACGGCTTCCTCACTAATACCTTTTTCAGCTGCTTGTTGCGGAATTTGCTTTTCAACCAAAGGCGTTTTGACAAAGCCTGGACAAATTACATGGGCGCGCACATTATGAGGAGCACCCTCCTTTGCCAGCACACGGCATAATCCAAGTAAGCCATGTTTGGCCGTCACATAAGGTGCTTTGTACAGTGACGCTTCATGAGAATGCACTGAGCCCATATAAATAACCGTGCCCCCTTTGTCACCTTTATACATATGCTGTATGGCCGCTTTGGTAGTTAAAAACGCTCCATCCAAATGAATAGAAAGCATTTTTTTCCAATCATCCAATGCCATTTTATGGATCGGATCAATGATTTGAATACCTGCATTAGAAACCAAAATATCAATACCACCGAAGGCATCAACTAATTTTTGTACCCCATCGTTAACCGCCATCTCGGATGTGACATCCATGGCAATAGCGAGTGCCTTGCCACCACCCGCCTTTATTGCATCGACGGTTTGCTGCGCAGCTTCAACGTTTATATCTGCAATGCCTACGGCTGCCCCTGCTTGAGCATATGTTTCAGCAATATCGCGTCCGATACCGCTTGCGGCGCCAGTGACCAAAGCCACTTTACCTGTCAAATCTTGTTGTAATTGAGTCGCCATGTGCTGTCCTTAAAAATTAAGATCTTAATAGTGGAAGTTTAAACTATTGGATCATTACTCTTAAAAAGGTTCAGTAAACAGCCAAAGAAGCCACTAACGTATAGCGACTATTATATGAAAACGATTAAAAACTCAAAACTCACTGGGCAATACTAACAGGCGTTTTTTCTTGCAGTTCTTCGAAACTGACACCATCCGCCAGTTCAACCAGCTTCAGGCCGTTGTCTGTGACATCTAGTACAGCAAGCTCAGTAATAATGCGGTCAACTACACCTTTACCCGTTAATGGCAGCTCACAGTTAGCAAGGATTTTTGGTTCACCATGTTTATTGACTTGCTCCATTAAAACGATAACCCGCTGAACACCTGCCACGAGATCCATAGCACCGCCCATGCCTTTGACCATTTTTTTGGGAATCATCCAGTTGGCAAGGTCACCCTTCTCTGAGACTTCCATCGCGCCCAATATCGCCAAGTTGACATGCCCGCCACGAATCATCGCAAAGGATTCTGAGCTACTAAAATAACTGGCGCCCGGCTCTGCTGTGACGGTTTGCTTGCCAGCATTGATCAAATCCGCATCGACGTTCTCTGCGGTCGGGAACTCACCAATGCCCAATAGGCCATTTTCTGATTGTAGCCAAACATCCACTTCTTTAGGGATATAGTTGGCTACTAACGTTGGCAGGCCAATCCCTAAGTTCACATAATAACCATCTTTTAATTCTTTTGCGGCACGCTGTGCCATCTGCTCTCTTGTCCACGCCATGGTAACTTCCTTATTTTCACAAGATTCTATTATAATTTAATCAAAAATATGCTGATTCACTATTTTATTTGTTTAAGCATTTTTGTCTAAACACCTTTTATCTAAGCGCCCTCTACGGCTTTTGTGGTTGTTTTTTCGATACGCTTTTCAGGACTGCTGTTCAATACAATACGCTGCACAAAGATACCAGGCAGATGAATCTCGTCAGGATCAAGTGTGCCTACTTCTACAATTTCTTCTACTTCGACAATGGTAATTTTGCCTGCCATCGCGCAATCTGGATTGAAGTTACGCGCAGTCTTATTAAATATTAAGTTGCCCGCTTTGTCCGCTTTTTGTGCTTTGATCAACGCCACATCAGCGCGCAATGAATGCTCAAGCACATAAGTGCGTCCGTCGAACTCACGCGTTTCTTTGCCTTCAGCAACCAGTGTACCAACGCCAGTCGCTGTATAAAACGCGGGAATACCAGCACCACCTGAACGCAGTTTTTCAGCCAACGTCCCTTGCGGTGTCAACTCAACCTCTAACTCACCTGCCAAGTATTGACGCTCAAATTCTTTGTTTTCACCCACATAAGATGAGATCATTTTTTTGATTTGACGCGTTTGTAATAGCAGTCCTAAACCAAATCCATCGACACCTGCGTTATTACTAATACAGGTCAAATCCTTGACTTCACTATCGCGCAATGCTTCGATTAATGCCTCAGGAATACCGCACAGACCGAAGCCGCCAATGGCAAGCGTTTGGCCATTATCCACGACACCTTTTAATGCATCCTTTGCACTGCTATATACTTTTGATTGACTCATGCTTATCTCCTTGCAAGCCTATTTTTTGTTATTCACATTGGTTATTCATCATTATTACATGTCATATTAATACACTATCTATCGATATATCATACATAAGGTATTTATGCTAACTTAACATATAATCCCCGTAGCGACTAGAGGATAACATTGAGTGCATACGAGCTAAAAAACCGCTTAGTAGATGGCTGATCAATACCATATCAATTTAGATTTAACAAAGCATCCTAAATCTATGCTTTATGATGCATTTTATTGATGGCCATGTACTCAGCCTACTCATTGCTTTAATTTTGCCAAGGAGGGCAATCATGTTTAGCACATTTGCTATTGTCATCACGTTATTACTATTGATGTTCTTCGCATATCGCGGTTATTCAGTGCTGATTTTGGCACCGATTATGGCGACATTAGCAGTATTACTGTCGGGTGATTTTTTAAGCAGTATTCCGGCCTATACCGATGTTTTTATGGGCGCATTGAGCGGGTTCTTACTTAAATTCTTTCCTATTTTCTTACTGGGTGCGTTGTTTGGGCGTTTGATGGCGGATTCTGGCGCAGCAACAGCGATCGCCAATACTGTGGTTGAGAAGCTCGGTGCTAGTAAGGCCATTTTGGCAGTGATTCTAGTTTGTGCCATTTTGACTTACGGTGGCGTGTCTTTATTCGTTGTAGCATTTGCCATATATCCTATTGCCAAAGATTTGTTTAAAGTGGCCGATATTCCTAAGCGCTTGATTCCAGCTGCCATTGCCTTAGGCTCGTTTACCTTTACCATGACGGCATTACCGGGCACGCCTGCCATTCAAAATGCCATTCCTATCCCTTATTATAATACCAACGTATTTGCCGCACCTGTTTTGGGTCTCATCGGCGGTACGATTATGTTTATTGGCGGTTGGTTGTGGTTACAGTCACGGGCAAAAAAGGCCAATGCGGCGGGCGAAGGCTATGGTCAGCATGATGATGAAGATATAGGCGGTATCGGCGTTAGAGCAAAAGACGCAGAAGCAGAGAAAGGTAAAGTGCTGAGTACCCATCACACCTCATTTATCGTTGCAATGATTCCATTGGTATTGGTGATTGCTTTAAACGCTTTATTGACGTATGCGGTTTTCCCTTCGATGGACTTTAGCAATTTGCAAACCCAGTTCCCAGAGTTAAATATTGCAGGTTCACTTGGACTGTGGTCTATCATTATCTCGTTGGTCGTTGCCTGTATGGTGTTAATTGTGCTGCGCATCGGTCATTGGAATGACCTACAAAAAACCATCAATCGGGGTACTTATGATTCTATGTTGCCAATTTTTAATACGGCATCAGAAGTGGGTTATGGCGCAGTTATTGCCTCACTTGCAGGCTTTCTTATCATTCGTGACAGCATTTTAAACCTAAGTCCTAACAACCCACTCATCTCAGAAGCTGTCGCTATGACTACGCTTGCTGGGATTACAGGTTCATCTTCTGGTGGTTTGAGTATTGCTTTATCTACTTTAGGAGAGGATTACCTAAGAATGGCGGTAGATGCTGGTATTGACCCCGAACTGATGCATCGTGTGGCCGTTATGGCAGCTGGTGGTTTGGATACGCTGCCTCATAGTGGCGCTGTCATTACCTTGCTGGCTATCTGTGGTTTGACGCATAAACAGTCTTATTTGAACCTAGCCATGGTCACTATATTGATTCCAATAGTGGCGGTGATTGCTGTTATCATTTTAGGGACGATGTTTGGTTCGTTTTAAAAACTGTTTAAGTTTTTAATGGCAACTTGTGATTAAGATATACGATTCAAATAAAAAACCCACCTTACAAATCACTTGGTGGGTTTTTTATGGCAGCTTTATTATGAGAGGTAAAAACCGCTCGAATTCATTGTTTATGATAGACAAGTGAATGACAATTCATACGCCATACAGAGCTAATTGCCGTATTAGTTACTGAGGAATGTCACAAATTCGGTCGAATTACGGTATCATAGGCACACTTTTTAAATTTCCAGTTTAGTTGGCCGTATTTGGCCTTGATAACATCACGTCCAATAGCCATAAACCGTTTAGGACGTTTGATAACCAATCCGTTTATATAAAAATATAGGTGATGAAAGTGCGTGAGATTCTAGTAACCAGTGCGCTGCCCTACGCTAATGGCTATATCCATTTGGGGCATCTTGTAGAATATATTCAGACAGACATTTGGGTACGTGCGATGAAAGCGCAAGGCCATCAAGTCACTTATGTCTGCGCGGATGATGCACATGGTACGGCAATCATGCTCAAAGCAGAAGCCAATGGCGTGACCCCAGAAGAACAGATTGCTACAGTTAAGGCCTCACACGAAGCGGATTTTTCTAAGTTCCTCATCAACTTTGATAATTACCACACCACGCATTCAGAAGAAAACAAACATTTCTCTGAGCTGATCTATCGTCGTCTGAATGATGCTGGGCACATTAGCACTAAGGATGTCGAACAGTTATTTGACCCTGAAAAACAGTTGTTCCTAGCCGATCGTTTTGTCAAAGGTACTTGCCCAGAATGTGATTCTCCAGATCAGTACGGTGATAACTGTGAAGTGTGCGGTACTACCTATGATGCAACAGACCTCAAAGATCCGCATTCGACATTATCAAATGCGACGCCTGTACTGAAAACCTCTAAGCATTACTTCTTTGATCTGCCTGGTTTTGAGCAATTCTTAAAAGATTGGACGCGTAGTGACAATCGCTTGCAAGTATCGGTCGCCAACAAACTACAAGAGTGGTTTGATGCAGGTCTTGCCAGCTGGGATATTTCACGCGACGCGCCCTACTTCGGCTTCCAAATCCCTGATACCCCAAGCGATGAGCCAGATAAGTATTTTTATGTGTGGCTCGATGCCCCTGTGGGTTATATGGCAAGCTTCAAAAACTTGTGTGATAAGCGCGAAGGCACAGACAACGCGCTAGATTTTGACCGTTACTGGATGCAAGAAAACGAGCAAAAAACCGAGGTTTACCACTTTATCGGTAAAGACATTGTTTACTTCCATGCGCTTTTTTGGCCAGCGATGCTTGCAGGTAGCGAATTTCGGACGCCAACGGGTGTTTTTGCCCACGGCTTTTTGATGGTTAATGGCGAAAAAATGAGTAAGTCACGCGGCACTTTTATCAAGGCCGAAACTTATGCGGAGCACTTACACCCTGAATACCTGCGTTATTACTTCGCCAGTAAGCTGTCTGATAAAGTCGAAGACATCAATCTTGATTTAGAAGATTTCATGCAAAAAGTGAACTCTGACTTGGTTGGTAAAGTGGTCAATATCGCCAGTCGTAGCGCTGGGTTCTTGATCAAGAAATACGACGGCATGTTGTCTGAGGTGTGCGTAGAATCAGAATTGTTAGAAGACATTACCAAAACGGGTGATGAAATTGCTGCCGCTTACGAAAATCGAGAGTTTTCGCGTGCTATGCGCTTAATCATGCAATGTGCGGACAAGGCTAACGAGTATATTGATGGCAAAAAACCATGGTCACTGGCTAAGCAAGAAGGCACTGAGCAAGAAGTACAAGACGTCTGCTCGGTTGCGATTAATATCTTCCGTCAATTGATGGTATATCTCGCGCCAGTGTTACCTGAGCTGACCGCCAATGCCAAAGAGTTCTTAAATATCGATGATTTGAGTTTTGCCAGTCGCAACGAGTGGTTACTTGGACATAAAATTAATAAGTTCAAACCATTGATGCAGCGTATTGAAGAAAAAGACATAGCCGCCATGGTTGAAGATTCAAAGGCATCATTGGCTCAAACGGATACACCTACCGATAGCGCAGACAGTACATCAGCCAATACAAATACTCAGCTCGTAGCAGCAGATACTGAACAAACGGACTATATTGGTATTGAAGACTTTGCGAAGGTTGAGATGAAAGTGGCGCACGTCGTAGCTTGTAACCATGTCGAAGGCGCAGATAAGCTATTGCAATTCACTCTAGACGTTGGCGAAGACAAGCCGCGCAATGTGTTTAGTGGTATCCGCAAATTTTATGAGCCTGAGCAGTTGCTTGATAAAAAGGTCATTTGCGTGACCAATCTTGCCCCACGCAAGATGAAATTTGGCATCTCAGAAGGCATGGTTTTGTCTGCTGGTGATCCAAAAACCCAACTGACAGTCATTATCTTGGCTGATGACGTTGAAATAGGATCAACGTTGGCCTAAAGATATAAGATTGAGGTCAATACTATAATAATGTAGACCCTTATTACGCATAACACTATAGCCATAAAAAAAACGGTCTAAACTGACCGTTTTTTTGTGGCTGATTTATAAAATAGATAAAAATCAAACCTTGCCATCATCTATACAGCTATCTATTCAAAATATCAATGATCTGCAACGTGTCATTAATCACCGTCACAATTTTATTTTCTGGCGTGCGAATACGAACGTACCGGTCATCATAACGGTCTAAAACTACCGAACGATCATAAATACTTCTATCAATATTGCCGACTACTTTATAACCGTATTTATCGAGATCACGCTTGAATGAGGCGTTAGGGCTAGCATTTCGATAAGCGTTGATATTAGGTTGGGCGTTGCTACTATGGTTATTACTGACATAAACAGATTTGTTCTTAACATTTCCGTGACCATTACCGTTATTGTCTTTTGCCATAGCAGGTAAGCCAATCAATGAGGCGGCAGTAATGCCAGCAATGGTTAATAACTTAAGATTAGCAGTGTTCATAATGTCATCCTTACAATTTTCGTATAAAAACTAGCTTACGTTAATTATAAAGTGAGTTCGTAATAGGTACGTTACTGGCTTGTACGTTTTTTAATCATAATTCCACTAAATAAAAAGGTGCCCCAAATGGTACTTTTTTATGGGCAAAATAAAGAAACAATCAACGAATCAAACAGTCAATACACGCCTTAATAACGTTCGTGACGAATACGCTTTAATTTTTTATTGCGATAACTTACATTACTGTCATAATATAAACATAATGATCGAGGGAACGATTACCTTATTGTTAGCCTGCTATCTTGGCATCAACATAGCATTGACTCGGCTAACCTGCACTTTCCAATATCATTTCCAAAACTCAAGTTAATAAATAGCTGTGTGGGCCATACAGTCAGTATGCTTAGCACCTATAATTATGTTAGCTTGATGATTAAAATTGATATAACCGACGAGTTAACCTAATAATGACCATTGCTTCTACCTTACGCTTAAGCCTATACGGCGCTGCTATCAGCGCCACTCTTGGATTGATTGGCTGTTCAAATACGACGGACACTGCCACAACGACTGACGAGAGCGCAGCTACTAATATTGATAAGCCCGCCAAAACGTTAGCCATCACTCAAATTGTCGAACATCCATCATTAGATGAGATGCGCCGCGGTATCATTGATGAGTTGGCAGATAATGGCTACGTCGAAGGCCAAAATCTCACCGTCAACTTCCAAAGCGCTCAAGGCAATACGGCGACAGCGGGTCAGATTGCCAAGCAGTTTGCAGGAGACAATCCAGATGCCATCGTGGCAATCTCGACGCCATCTGCTCAGTCTATCGTAGCTTCAACCAAGACAGTGCCGGTTATTTATACCGCCATCTCAGACCCTGTGGCAGCGAAGCTTATCGATGAAAACGATGTGCCTATCCAATCTAATGTGACAGGCTTATCTAGCGAGTTACCTATCGAGCCGCAGTTGGACAATATTCAAAAAATTGCGCCTAATGCAAAAACCATTGGCTACGTTTATAGCCCAGGTGAAGTCAACTCTGTTGTGGTGCTTAACCAACTCAAAAAAGCAGCACCAGCACGCGGACTCACAATATTGGACGTCACTGCCAATCGCCCAACAGACGTTGCTATGGCGACTCGCAGCCTTGCTGGCCGTGCCGATGTCATTTATACCTCGTTAGACAACAATGTTGTATCAGCATTTGAAGCCATGGCAGGCGCTGCCAATGAGCTTAAGATTCCAATCATTGCCTCAGACGAATTTAGTGTCAGACGCGGTGCCACAGCTGCACTGGGCGTCAATGATTATGATTTTGGTCGTACCACGGGCAAAATGGTATATCGAGTGTTAAATGGCGAAGCGGTCAATACGATTAAGCCTGCCGTCATGAATACATTAACCTTGTATGCAAGTCCAAAACACGGAGCTGAACAAGGCGTTAGCTTGACAGATGATTTATTAAAAAATGCCATCAATGTCGACAAACAAGCACAGAGTGCGGACAAATAACACTGAGCCATTTATATAGCTGGTGCGGGTTACCCTTTATCTATTTATTAAATAATGTACGGACACATTATTATTTTCAGGAGTGAGACCTATGTTGTATCAAAATCGTTTTGGCCATTTCAATTTTAGTAAAGCACTATTATTAGGCGGCATTTGTACCGCTATCTTGACAGGTTGCAACCAGTCGGCACAAGACACTGGTGCCACTGACGCTGCTGCTACTACTGGTGATGCCGCTACAGAAATGAAAACGGTTGCTATTACTGCTATCGTTGAGCATCCAGCGCTTGATGATGTACGTAAAGGGGTCATCGACGAGCTAAATGAGGCGGGCTTCAAAGATGGCGAGAACCTAACTGTCAATTTTCAAAGTGCGCAGGGAAACACCGCCACTGCTGGTCAGATTGCTAAGCAATTCGTTGCAGACGATTCAGACGTTATCGTCGCGATTGGTACACCATCAGCGCAGTCAGTAGCTGCTGCAACAAGCAGTATTCCTTTAGTGTTTTCCGCAGTGACGGATCCGGTCGCCGCCAAACTGGTGACAAAACTAGATGGTTCTGGCACTAATGTCACTGGTGGCTCTGATGCCCTTCCTTATGAGCCACAAATAGAATTAATGCGTCAAATCATTCCAAGTTTAAAGAACGTCGGTTACGTCTACAGTCCAGGTGAAGTCAACTCAACCACTATCTTAAAAAACCTAAAAGAAAAACTGACCCCACTAGGTATCAATGTAGTCGAAGCGCCTGCCCAGCGTAGTACGGATATTGCAATGGCAGCACGTAGCCTCGAAGGTAAAGTCGATATGATTTATACTTCGACCGATAATAACGTAGTATCAGCTTACGAATCTCTGTATCAAGTCGCTAAAGAAAGTAAAATTCCACTTATTGCCTCAGATACCAGCTCAGTTGAGCGCGGTGCCATTGCTGCCTTGGGAGTTGATTATTACAATCTTGGCCGCGAAACAGGCAAAA
The DNA here is from genome assembly GCF_052378885.1 of Psychrobacter sp. AOP22-C1-C5. Classification (NCBI taxonomy): domain Bacteria; kingdom Pseudomonadati; phylum Pseudomonadota; class Gammaproteobacteria; order Moraxellales; family Moraxellaceae; genus Psychrobacter; species Psychrobacter sp. AOP22-C1-C5. The sequence goes on from NZ_JBQSYC010000001.1 coordinate 279,968, forward strand.
TCGTAGTACGTATCTTAAATGGTGAAAAGGCAGGTGCTATTCCTGTCTATACTCCGCAAATGCTGGATCTGTATGTCAGTCCAAAACATGGCAAAGAACAAGGCATCACGTTGACACAAGCGGTTATCGATAAAGCAAAAGAAGTGGTAGAATAACGCACTTTTATACTGGCTCGTCATAGCAATGAAAGATAAATAACAGTTTTAAGTGTTTTACTATTTTTGATTTACTTTCATCTATGATAGCAAGTGTGTAACACAAGAAACCCAGCTCTGAATCAGGAGGCTGGGCTTCTTATTTAAGCGGTTGTTGTTTGAATGACTGTGATTTTAATATGTTGATTTAGCCCATTGCTTATAAAGCCATTATTCGCTATAACGTATTTGCATAGTTTATGAATTTGCCACATCTTAAATCAGAGCTTTGAACCAAGCTAGATTATGATAGTTTTTATTGTAATATATCTTGGTTTACCCTAACCGCAGATTGCTTAATCTGTTAAATTCACCGCTTAGTCGTTTAGATGATGTTGACTGATAGATTCGTAGATAAAACAGTGCTGATGTCTGTCGCTGACTTATTCTATGACCACCTAAAACGTTATTGGCTAAACGCTTGGTTATAACTTACTGATCTCTTATGTCCTTAATTGCTTTTTTTGGTGCGCTTGAAAGTGGTCTTATTTATGGCCTAGTCGCACTTGGTGTGCTGATTTCATTCCGTACGCTCGACTTTCCTGACTTGACCGCTGATGGTAGTTTTCCGTTAGGCGGAGCAGTCGCTGGTATCTCTATTATCGCTGGTATCAATCCATGGCTAGCTTGTGCCTTTGGTATGCTGGCAGGTTCAGTCGCTGGTATTGTCACTGCGTGGTTGCATGTCAAGCTCGGTATCTTGCAGCTGCTTGCCAGTATTTTGGTGATGGTTGCCTTATATTCTGTCAACTTACGCATCATGGGTGCGCCAAACTTGCCGCTATTGGGCGAAACTACGGTATTTAGTACGCTGGTGTCTGACGGCAACGGTTACTGGATGCGCTGTCTGATCATCGGTACTGTCGTGCTAGTCGCTATGTTATTTTTAAACTGGTTTTATAGTACTGAGACAGGCTTGTCTATGCGGGCAACCGGTTCAAACTTAAGAATGGCACAAGCACAAGGCATTAATACCTCTTGGATGACCATTGTCGGTATGGCAATATCTAATGGTTTGATTGCTTTGGCAGGTGCGCTGTTTGTTCAGACACAAGGTGGCGCAGATATCTCGATCGGTATTGGTACGATTGTTATTGGTTTGGCCGCAGTCATCATTGGTGAGACCATCATTCCTGCCAAACGCATTTGGCTGATTACCTTTGCGGTGGTGGTCGGTGCTGTATTGTACAAGTTATTTATTCAGGTCGCATTGTCAAGCCAAACGCTACGCAGTATTGGTTTTGGTCCGCAGGATTTGAACTTGATAACAGCGCTGCTCGTTGTATTGGCCTTGGTATTACCCAAAGCCAAAAACGAGCTTTTAAGCCGCAAATTACGATCTCAACGTTAACGAATAAAAGCGGCGTAAACAGCGACTGTACTCGCTAAGCTTGAGGCAAACATAAGGAATAACTATTATGATGCAAGCCACAGATTTACGGTTGACCTTTAACCTAGGTACGCCCATTGAAAACCCAGCACTACGCGGTATCGATCTAAACATTGCAGATGGTGAGTTTGTCACTGTGATTGGTACCAATGGTGCTGGTAAATCGACCTTTTTGAACGCAGTCAGTGGCACCACGCGTGTCGATAGTGGCTCAATCTTATTAAATGGTATTGATGTTACTAAAAAGACTGCGCATCAACGCGCCCACTGGGTGGCTCGTGTGTTTCAAGACCCAATGGCTGGGACTTGTGAAGCGTTAACCATTGAAGAAAATATGGCCCTAGCTTACAAGCGGGGCGGCAAACGTGGTTTAAGTTTTGCGCTCAATCAAAGCAATCGCGATTTGTTCCGAGAAAAATTATCCGTCCTAAAGCTAGGTCTAGAAAACCGTTTGACCGACCGTATGGGGTTGCTATCAGGTGGCCAACGTCAGGCTGTGAGTTTGTTGATGGCCTCATTACAACCTTCTAAGATTCTCTTGCTTGATGAGCATACAGCTGCGCTTGATCCTAAGACAGCGGCCTTTGTTTTGGAATTAACCGATAAGATTGTGACGGACAATAAGCTTACCACTATGATGGTCACGCATTCAATGCAGCAAGCATTGGCACATGGCACTAGAACAGTGATGCTGCATCAGGGCCAAGTGGTACTAGATGTCTCAGGCGACATTCGTCAAGGTATGACGGTGCATGACTTGCTCGATATGTTCGAGCAAACGCGCGGTGAAAAGGTTGAAGATGACAGTTTAATCCTAAGCTAATTTAAAATAAAAATACCAGCTCATAAACCTTCAAGAAAACGTGATTTTCTTGAAGGTTTTTTTGTTATCTATAGTTAATGATCCTATAAAGTTTTTGTGCATCGGGATATAGTTGTCACATATCAATATTACCTCTTGCTATTCATCTACGAGATCTGTCATGCGTAAAATTCCTGTTTATACCCACCCTGCTGCTGGCTGGCCAGCCCTGATCTCCTCTGCTCGTAAACTGATGGACTATCAGACGTTTTTGCGTGGCAGCGCGAGTGTACTCAAGAGCAATCAACCTCAAGGCGGATTTGATTGTCCAGGCTGCGCATGGCCTGATCACAAATCACACAAGGCAATAGACGTCTGCGAAAACGGTATCAAGGTCATTGCTAGTGAAACCATGACCAATAAGGCAGATGCAGCATTTTTTGCAAGACATACTGTTAGTGAGCTGCAAGGGTGGTCAGGTTACGAGCTTGAACACAGTGGTCGCTTGTCAGAGCCTGTCTATTATGATGCGACGCAAGATCGCTATGTGGCGATTTCTTGGGACGAAGCTTATCAGCGTATTGCTAAGCAATTAAAACAGCTTGACTCACCAGATGAAGCGCTATTTTATACCTCAGGGCGTGTTACCAATGAGCCTGCTTTTATGTACCAGTTGTTTGTACGCTGTTTTGGTACCAATAACTTGCCTGATTGCTCAAACATGTGTCATGAGCCAACCTCAGTAATGCTGGGTAAACAATTGGGCGTTGGTAAAGCCACAGTGAAGTTAGAAGATTTTGGTCAGGCCAAATTAATAATGATGTTCGGTCAGAACCCTGCGACCAATCATCCGCGTATGCTAGAGATGCTCGCTCATTCTCATGAGCAAGGGTGCCGAATTATCTCAATCAATCCTATGCGAGAACAGGGTCTGAGTAAATTTAGAAACCCGCAAAAACCCACGCATATGGCGGCAGGCCAAAGCGATAATATGGTCGATGACGTCATTCAGATTCAAATAGGCGGCGATGCAGCTCTATTGACGGGTATTGCTAAATGGTTGATTGAGAACAATAAAATCAATACCGATTTCATAGCCACGCATACCTCAGGTTTTGAACCATTGCGTGAGTGGCTAACCCAGCAATCATGGGCAGATATTGAGCTTGGTTGCGGTATTTCTCACGCAGAAATCATCAATCTGGCTGAGCTGGTTGCTAATAGTCCAGCGACGATTTGCACATGGGGTATGGGTATCACCCAACATGTGCAAGGCGATGACAATGTGGCGATGATTGCTAACTTGCTACTACTGATGGGAATGATCGGTATTGATGGCGCGGGCGCATCCCCTGTTCGTGGACACTCCAATGTACAGGGTGATCGTACGATGGGCATCCATGAGCGCCCTGCTCAAAAGTTACTGGACAGTCTTGAGCGTGTTTTTGAGCAGCCTATGCCACAAGAGCATGGTTATGATGTCGTTACAGGGGCAAAAGCTTTAATTGCGGGTAAACTAAAAGTCTTTATGAGTATGGGTGGTAATTATGCAGTTGCTGCACCTGATACTAAAGCGATTCAACAGGCATTAACCACAACTCAGCTCAATATTTTTGTGGGTACCAAGCTGAATGAAACCATGCTATTTCCGGGTACAAACAATATCATCTTGCCCTGCCTGGGCCGTACTGAACGTATCGTTACATCCAAAGGTGAGCAGTTCGCGACTATCGAAGATTCTATGTGTCAGATTGTGCCGACTCAAGGCAAACTTAAACCAGTGAGCGAGGCTTTGAAATCTGAAGCGCAGATTGTAGCGGATATCGCTACCCATGTATTTGGCTCTGAGTCGTCGATTCCTTGGCAAAAGATGAGCGAAGACTTCGACGTCGTTCGCGATTACATTGCCCAAGCAATTGAGGGATTTGAGGACTTTAACGAACATATTCGTACTGCTGAGCGCGGCTTTCATTTATATCATCCTGCGCGTCATCGCGTATGGAATACCAATACTGGCAAAGCACAGTTTGAAGTACCCCAATATCCCATTACTTATGTTGCCACGCAAATGGCAGAGGCAACCTCTTCGTTTAAAGCAGAACCAGAAACATCCAACTCCATTAATGGTGTTCCGACTAGTGAACAAAAGGTATGGCAATTAACCAGCGTTCGCAGTCATGATCAATTTAATACGATGATTTTTGGTTATCATGATCGCTATCGCCACACCAATCGCCGTGATGTCTTATTTATGCATCCTGATGAGATGAACCGCTTAGGTTGGCAAAAAGGCGACAGTGTAATGGTTACTAGGCATGCCAGCAAAAATAGTACAGCTCAAACGCGTATATTAGGCCCACTGGTATTGACTGAGATGGATATTGCCTCAAACGCCGTGGCAGCTTACTACCCTGATTGTAACGATCTATTTGACTTAGATACGCATGCGCCCGACTCTCATATACCAGCGTATAAATCCACAACCGTCGTTTTGCACCGAGTAAATGTAGATGCTGGTATCGTTGATCCTGCTTAATTTATAAAAAGCGATTGATGAATAAAAGTGTTTACAAGATAGGCAATAAAACCGTATCGATGCAAAAACACTAAATGGGCTCTGATGATAATTGACAAGAACATTAAAGAAGATGAGAAAGCGAGTGAGCAAATCTTAGCAGACAAGTTGTCTGCGACGCCCCTTGCACGAGTACATTCATCACAAAAGCACCATTACCCGTCAGATAAATATGGTCATAATGGTGCTTCTCAAATCTGTATTAATGACCAATCTGCCAGTTTGGCGGTGGAAGCAGCAGTATCCATTGTTATTAACGGTATCCATTATGCTGTACTGATGGCAAGTCCTAATCAGCTAGAATATTTAGCGGTCGGGTTTTTGTTTAGTGAAGGGCTGATTCAGCATAGCTACGAGCTATTGGACTGGGAAGTGACTCAGCTTACTGATATCTCAAGCTATCGGCAATTTACTCAAGACTCAATCGATGAAAATACTGGCTCAGCTACCTTTGAACAACTCTCCCAGCAATTACAAGACTATGATATTTATGTGGTAGAACTGGTATTAAATCAGCGCAGCCATCAACGTATCCAAGCCCAGAGACGTCAGCTTGCCGGACGCACAGGGTGCGGTATGTGCGGTATCACTGGGCTAACACAAGCCTTACCCGATCTCAGTACTTACTCCCAAAGCAGCATAGCAACCAAGTACAAAGATGACTCAAAGAAAAAATCAGCACCACCAAGCTTAGATTATTTATTAGACATGCGCCAAAAAGTGGATTTAATGCAGCACACACATCAACTAACAGGTGCCGTGCATGCAGCGGCAACAATGCACAATCAACAGCTCTGTTTGTTTGAGGATGTAGGACGTCATAACGCGCTTGATAAGCTGATCGGCTGGCAACTGCGCCAAAAAATAGAGATTGAATGTGTGTTAATGACTTCACGCTTGTCGATTGAGCTGGTACAAAAATCCATTCGCGGTCGTATACCTTGGTTAGTTGGTATGTCTGCACCCACCAGTACGGCACTACGTGTTGCTGAGCGTTACGGATTGGGCTTGGCTGGATTCTTACGTCATGATAGAGTGACCTACTATTCGGGTTATTCAAATTCTTAAGCTATTCTTTACCTTTCATTTTTTAAAGCAAATCTGAGCTTCCGGTGCTTGATAATGAGCTTGTAAAGCTTTTTTGTGGTTTAAATAAGTGTAAAAAACAGCTAAATATAGATAAGTAGACAAATAACTCATCTTTAACTAAAAAATGACTTGTAATTTAGTAGATTTTTGCTAATATAGTCCACCTTGATTGGCTGGATGGCAGAGTGGTCATGCAGCGGACTGCAACTCCGTTAACGCCGGTTCGATTCCGACTCCAGCCTCCAATTATTTATTAATTTTAGCTTGCATTATTAGTACAACCGATTATAATAGCGAGCACTTATCTAGCAAGTAGAATACTTACTTTATAGATAATACAATTTTTGCCCGGGTGGTGAAATTGGTAGACACAAGGGATTTAAAATCCCTCGCTAGCAATAGCGTGCCGGTTCAAGTCCGGCTCCGGGTACCATTACATAGTCCTATACTATCTTATAGAACATCTAAAGCCCCTGATATCAGGGGCTTTGTTGTATCTAGCGTCCTATACTATCTTGCCTTATCTATCCCAATCCATGCATCTGATGTACACTATCATGTACACTGGTTTTTAAATGTACATTGGGGTGTCAGTTATGGAAGCTCGCAAACCTATCAGCTCCGACCGCAGCATCAGTAGCCATAAAGCTAATGACAAAGAATATCTAGTCTCTGTCAAAAACTACCCCATGCTGTATCTCATGGTCAGACCTAACGGCACTAAGTCTTGGGTTTATCGCTACCTGTCTCCTACTCACTCAAAAAATAAGCGTATATCGCTTGGCGTGTATCCAAACGTCTCGTTCGCTCGTGCCTGTGAAATCTGGCGTGACTATGAAGAGCTACTAAGTCGTAATATTGATCCCAAAGATCATCGTGAAGCATTAAAGAATAGTATTGTTAGTAAAACTAAAAACTCATTTAATCATTTTGCTTGGGAGTATTTTGATAGCTTAGATCAGACTCAAAAAGGTAATACGTTAATCCGTAAGAAAGGACGCTTAGAGCTTATATGCTCCTATATAGGCAATGATCCTATTAGTGATATTGACTCACCTAGAATGCTTGAAGTGCTTTTAGACATCCAAGCAAAGTCTTTAAATAAAGATGATAAGCCTACGGACAAAGCTGAACGCTGTGCAGGTATTGCTAGCGAAGTATTTGTCTATGCTGGTGCTCGCGGCTTCTGTAGTAGCAATCCAGCTGCCTTGATCAAAAGCCAATTGGCTAAATCGAGCTATGGTCATCGTCCTGCGATTACCAAACCCAAAGAGCTTGCTAAGCTACTGCGGGATATCGAGACTATAGAAGGTGATCTAAACACGATCAATTCCCTTAGGCTATTAGCATTACTTTTTGTGCGTAATGGTGATCTCCGCCGTATGCGCTGGGCTGACTTAGATCTAGAGGCTGGTAGGTGGCGGTTAAAGCCTTTAAAAGGCCAAGGCAAGGTAAACATGGTCAAGGACATGGTCGTGCCTCTACCTCGTCAAGCAGTAGCTGTCTTACACGCGCAGCAGCAAATCAACGGTCATACTAAATTTGTATTCTACAGTGAGACAGCAAAAAAGCATCAGATCATCTCTGATGCGACAGCGAATAAGCGTTTAAAAGATTTAGGATATAAAGACATCCACTGCGCTCATGGTTTTAGAGCCACAGCGAAGACCATCTTACAAGAGCAATTAAAGTATCCTCTCGTGCTTGTTGAAATGGCTTTGGGTCATACAACCAAAGATCCTAATGGCACGGCATATGGTCGATTTGAGTACATTGATGATCGTAGTGATATGATGCAGAAGTGGGCTGACTATTTAGATGCTTTGCGAGAAGGTAGAGATACGGCAGAGTTTAGAGCGGATGCTAAAGATACCGCTGACCCTAATGCCCAGCTGCAAGCGTTGATTGATCAGCTGGGAGAGGATAAAGTGCTAGAGCTATTGAAAAATAAGAGATAGCCTTTTATTCTTAAATTAATTGAACAATATACTATTTACTAAAAAGCTAAATGACGGCTTTAGATAACTAAGTTTATTCAAAGACCATTTCTGATAAAATATGTCTCAACAAATATCTAATTGAGTCCTACTATGTTAGACCTGCCCCTCTTAGAAGCGTACCATCAAACCAATTATAAGTTTGATGATACTATACTCAACATTGATAAGAGATCATCTAAAGCTGCCTCTCTTTTGCAGCCATTTGCACCAGCTGGTGGATTATTTATTACCGCTTGGAATCCGTTAGGAAAAGAGCTTACTGTTGAAGAAAATAGACACGCTAATCAAAAACTAAAGAACGAATTGCTTAGACAAGGTTATAAAGCCATTGAAGGCTATGGTGAGAGTCCTGACGGCGAGCATCGAGAAGATAGTTTTTTTGCATATCCAATAGATAAAGATACCAGTCTCACATTGTGTTGTACCTTTGAGCAAAATGCCGTGGTGTATATTACTTCCGAGGGTTTACCAATATTACTATTAAACCCTAAGCTTTCTGAGTTTGCCAAAGACTCCAACTACTAAACCATTCAGGATTTACTTTCCATAATAGCAAGCTGCTATTTGTCTGGACATAAAATGAAAAAGCTTTTCTTAACGACAATGTTTGTACTTACTTCTAGTGTGACCTATGCCGAATCAGAGCTAGATGATTTATTAAAATATGCTGGTATTGTAGACGCAGACTATGTTTATACAGATACTAAGTTAGCGGCGGAGTTTTTTCGCTTATCAACCAATCAGTACGCTCAATCTTTGCCAATGAACATAAATAGCTATATCCAAATTGAAAGCGCTATGATGACCCCGCACTTTGGTAATTTTGAGGCCATTTACACAGTACCGTTTGATGCCACTGAGAGAAAAGCAGTTATACAAGAATTATCCTCAATGGAAGCACTCCAAATAGCTTGTATTGATTACTACATACCTAACGACTTTATGTTGGCGAACAATTACACATTGGTTTATTCCTACTCTGATCAAGATTACCGACCACTTGCTAAAGTTACCATGAACATAGACAGCTGCTATGAAGCATTAAACCAATAATTTAATAAAGAATAATCAAAAACTCAATTAAGGAAAGACACTTACATGGCTGCAACCAATACCACCCCTATCAGTCAATCTGAGATTAACAAAGCCGTTTGGGATGCCTGCGATACTTTTCGCGGTGTGATCAGTGCCGATACCTATAAAGACTTTATTTTGACCATGCTGTTTTTGAAGTATTTGTCTGATATGTATAGAGATGAGTACAACACGCTCATGGCAGAATATGGCGATGCGGACTTGGTTAAAGAGCTGATGTCGAACCAGCGCTTTGTGTTACCCGATGGCGCAAGCTTTTGGGATCTATACGAGCTGCGTCATCAGCCCGGCAACGGTCAGCGTATCGATGAAGCGCTGCATGCGATTGAAGAAGCCAATGGCAATAAGCTAAAAAACGTCTTCCAAGATATCAGCTTCAATACCGATCGCCTGGGTAATGAGAAGAAGAAAAACGAGCTACTGCGTCACTTGCTCGAAGACTTTGGCAAAGATGTCATGAACCTCAGCCCGTCTCGTGTGGGTAGCTTGGATGTAATCGGTAATGCCTATGAGTTTTTGATTAAGCACTTCGCGGCTGACGCTGGCGCCAGTGCTGGCGAGTTCTATACGCCGCCTGAGGTATCTACTCTATTGGCAACTATATTAGAGCCTGTAGAGGGTGATGCCATCTGCGATCCAGCATGTGGTTCTGGCTCGCTGCTGATTAAGTGTGGCGCTATGGCGCGCAAAAACTCTGGCAGCAGAAACTATGAGCTGTTTGGGCAAGAAGCGATTGGCTCGACGTGGGCATTGGCAAAGATGAATATGTTTTTGCATGGGGAAGATAACCACCGCATTGAATGGGGCGATACCCTGCGTCATCCATTGCTGCTAGATGACAAAGGTAATCTATTACGCTTCGATGTGGTCACTGCTAACCCGCCCTTCTCGCTTAGTAAGTGGGGTCATGAAGATGCAACCGATGATCCACACGGTCGCTACCATCGCGGTGTACCACCCAAGACTAAGGGCGATTATGCATTTATCACCCACATGATTGAGACATTGAAGAATAACACGGGTCGCATGGGCGTGGTCGTGCCGCATGGCGTATTGTTCCGTGCGTCAAGTGAAGGCAAAATCCGTCAGCAACTCATCGAAGAAAACTTGCTTGATACGGTGATTAGCTTACCTGAAAAGCTGTTCTTTGGTACGGGGATTCCAGCGGCGATATTACTGTTTAAAAAGAGCAAAACTGACGATACGGTGCTGTTTATCGATGCCAGTAATGAGTACAAATCAGGTAAAAATCAGAATCAGCTGACTGAGGATAATATTGCCAAAATCATTGAGACATACAAGGCGCGGGAAAGCGTCGATAAATATGCTTATCTAGCGAGCTTTGATGAAATTAAAGAAAACGACTTTAATCTAAATATTCCACGCTATGTCGATACCTTTGAGGAAGAGACGGAGATTGATCTGGTCGCGGTAAGGTCTGAGCGTCTTGAATTAAAGGCTGAGTTGGAGAGTTTAGAGGTCGAGATGGCAGGGTTTTTACAGGAGTTGGGTTATGGTGCCTAATGGTTGGAACATAAAAACACTAAATGAAGTTTCAAAAATTACTCGTCTAGCTGGGGCTGAATACTCGGATGTATGGGAAACAAGTCCTGATGGAGAAATTATAGCATTACGTGGCTATAATATTGGTAATAACCATATCAACTTGAGGGATGTTGAAAGAATTACTCAAGAAATGTCTTTAAAGCTATCACGCTCTAAACTATTCAAAGATGACATCGTATTTCCTTGTGTTGGAAGTATAGGTAAGGCGTACCTTGTAAAAGAAGATAATAGATTTCATATCAACCAAAATATAGCAAAGCTAACTCCTGATGAAACTGTTGACCCTCTATATCTTACATACTGTTTGTTAAGCAAAGAATCTGAAAACCAAATTATGAAGTTTAATACTTCTTCATCACAGCCTAATGTATTGGTTGGAAATTTACGGAAGTTTGAATTTCAGTTCCCTAAATCAGTCCCAGAACAACAAAAAATCGCCAAAATCCTATCGACTTGGGATAAAGCGATTGGCACCACTGAGCGTTTGATTGAGAATAGTACCCAGCAGAAAAAAGCTTTGATGCAGCAACTAATGACGGGTAAAAAGCGTTTGCTTGATGATGAGGGGAAACGGTTTGAGGGTGAGTGGGAAGAGGTGACGTTAGAAGAAGCTGTTGAATACAGAAGAGGAAGTTTTCCTCAGCCATACGGTAATCCAGAGTGGGTTGATGAAATAAATGGCTATCCATTTGTGCAGGTATATGACATTGCTAAGAACATGAAACTTAAGCCTGATACGAAAATGAAAATTAGTGATGCAGCAATTGATAAAAGTGTTTTTATTCCAAAAGAAACTATTATTGTATCTTTGCAAGGTTCAATAGGGCGAGTTGCAATCACTCAATACGATGCCTATGTTGATAGGACAATATTACTTTTCCAAGAGTTTTTGGTTCCTATGAATAAAGTGTTCTTTGCTTATATTATTCAGGAGCTTTTTGAAATTGAGAAGACTAAAGCACCAGGTGGGACAATTAAAACCATCACAAAAGCCGTATTAAGCAACTTTAAAGTATTAATACCATCCCTCAAAGAACAACAAAAAATCGCCATCGTGTTAACCAATGCCGATAAAGAAATTGAGTTGCTTGAGCAGCAATTAGATGATTTGCAGCAAGAGAAAAAGGCTTTGATGCAGGTATTGTTGACGGGTAAGAAGCGGGTGAGACTAAATGACTAAGAAACTTTTTGCATTAATCGCTTTATTGCCATTAACGGCTACTGCGGCACCAGTGATCGAGGGTGTCTATATCGGTCATCCTAGTAAAAGGGTGCATCTAGAGAGCTGGGATTATGAAGGGACTCTTCAATATGGGCTAACACTCGCTAATTTGAATGGAGAGTCGAGCTATGTTGTAGCCAGTAAAGCCAAGAAAATTCAAGACAATCAAAAGGTAACTTTCACTACACCAGAGAATCCTTATATCGTTATGGAAGAGGGAGTGGACAAGAATGCTGGTTGCTTGGTAGAGGCAAAGTTTTCGCCTAATGAGATTCAATTAAAAAGTTTGAATGGATGTAGTCAAGTAGAGAAATCGTTCAATGGCAATTACGCCTACTCAAAGGCGTCGTCTCATGTTCCCAGTAAGTATTGGGGCAAATGGGGTGAGTGTAAATATCCTGCTGACAGTCGAGATGCCGCTTTTCTGAATGCAACCAGTGGCTCAACGAATGGCACTTATAGATTTGATGTTATTGGTGTGGGTTATTCTTCACCTAAAGAGATTAACTTGACGGGGGTGTATCACGTAGAAGGTACGCAGTCGGTAAGTGAAATAAAATTCGAGTATCTACCTAACAATAAAGTACGTACGATTAATGATATATCTAACACATCTACAGTACATGAAAAGTGTAGGAATTAGATTTTGGAGTTTAGATATGGATGCAATTACTTTAGCAAATAGCTTTGCTGCTATAGTCGGTTTATTAGTAACATTTCAATCTACTAGAGATCAAGCAAATATAAGTGATTTTTTGGAATGGTTGCGAGAGAACAATAACGAAAACACGGCTATAGTTATTGAAAATGATATTGAACTACAACGACAGCTTTCAGTATTTATTAGTCAAAACCATGAAGAGGTAATGGCACAACTTACAACACTTAATAGCCTAATGGTTTCAGTAGCAAGCCGTATGGATGGCTTAAGCGGTTTAGCATCAACCTTTGAGTTGAACAATAGCTTGTCTGATCAAGCTATAGGTGTGTTACGTCAATTTGTGAATTCAAAAAGCAAAAGTATCTATAGAGTTGAAACTATAGATGGAGAAGTTAATTACTTATTGATGAGCGATGGAAATATTGAATACGATGATAGTAGGTTTATAGATGCTGATGTTCAGAGCCTCGTTGATAACAAGCTTATTACAAAAGAAGCTTTATCTTCTAGCGATTTTTCATATGGTATCACGCGTCAAGCTGTCGTTTTCATAGAGTCTCTTAAAAGTGATGTTTAAACTGAATTAAAATTAAGCTTATGTAAATCAGTTATTCACAAGACCACCATGCTGCTACGCCCTTTGGGTAACGCGCAAACTTAGCGGTTTTTCTTTGTTTAGGGGTAGTGTCAAATGATTATAGTTACGTTTCCACCGTCAGTGCTAAATTGCTTAAAAAATGAGATGCAGATTGAGATGGATCATTTCTTTAAGAAGTACGATAGTTTTAATGACAGATTTAAGGCAACAGCAAATGGATTGCTTATTAATATGCTAATCGCTTCAAAAACACCTTCTTCATTTAGCAAAGATGTGATTTTTTATGAAGATGGAACTCATAAACAAAATGAATTTATAAACGCAATGTATAGCTGCTTTGAACAGTTGAATATCTCGAAAAAGCTAGACGCATATAAAGGTATCTATGAACATGAAAAGCGTGGCAAAAGTGGTTGGTTTCCTATAGTAGTAATACCTTCACCTGTAGATGATTATTCTGAACAACCGGCTGAGATAACTGTATATAGAGGATGTTCTTTAAAATCATTTGAAGATAATAGCTATAGGAATAGGCAGTCTTGGACTACTGACTTCGATACAGCAAAAGAATTTGCTTTTAACCGTTATGGATTTGATAAAAAAGATCGAGTTGTTATCACAACTACTGTAAGTAATTCTGATATTTTTTGGATAAGAGCTGGGGAAAGAGAAGTTGTTTTGAATCCAAGATTCACACCCTTATCGGATGTAATCAAATTAGATTATGAACAATGTAATCGAGACGGGCAGATATGACCAATCCCAGCATTAACTTCAAAGAAGAATTCAGCGCAAAAATCCCCGCTCTTATCCTACTAATGAATTTGGGTTATCGCTACCTATCCCCTGAAGAGTGTTTAAAGCTGCGTAGCCCTAGAGGCTCTAGTTTACAGACCCCAGCGTACTCAGCAGCCAATAGCAGCAACCAAGTCATGCTATTGCCTGTATTACGTGAGTACTTAACCCGTCAAACCTTTCCCTTTGAAGGTAAGCAGCACCACCTGTCTGATGCTGGTATCGATAAAATCATTAGCGAGCTAAACCCTGCTATGAATCTAGGGTTAACGCGTGCTAACGAGACGCTGTATGACGCCCTACTCTATGGCGTCAACGTGACTGAATTTATCGAAGGCAAAAAGGCTTCACCAACTATTCAGCTTATTGACTGGCAGCATATTGAAAACAATGCCTATCACGTGACCGAAGAGATGGTCGTACAAAACGCTGATGCGACAGGCAACGTCATACCAGATATTATCTGCTTTGTGAATGGGCTACCACTGGTAGTCATAGAGGCCAAACGCCCCGACTCAAACAATCCGCATCAATCGACCAATGCGCAAGCCATCTCGCAGCACATCCGCAATCAAGGTCAAAAGTACATTCCGCATCTGTTTGCTTATAGTCAGCTGCTGCTTGCTGTAAATGGTCATGAGGGTTTATACGCTACCTGCGGCACCCCTGAAAAGTTTTGGTCTAAGTGGATTGAAGAAGAAATCAGCGAGTCTGAGTTTTATCGGCTAAAAAACCAGCCCTTAGATAACGCTCAAATTGACCATCTATTTGGTAATCGTAGCGCTTATGATAAGCGTGAATATCAGTCGCTGCTTGCTGCTGGCGAGTTAGCTGTGACCGATCAAGACAGGCTAATCATAAGCTTACTGCGCCCAGATCGACTGCTGGACATGACCCGCTACTACACGCTGTTTGATAGTAAAGCAGGTAAAATCGTAGCGCGTTATCAGCAAGTCTTTGGTATTAAGGCTCTAGTTAACCGCATCAGTAATTTTGACGAGCAAGGAAGCCGTGAAGGTGGTGTGATTTGGCATACCACAGGTAGTGGCAAATCGTACACGATGGTGTTCTTATCCAAGGCACTTATTTGGCTTGAGGAATTGGCTAAATGCCGTGTCTTTGTGGTCACTGACCGTGTGGATTTAGAGAACCAAATCGCGCGTACCTTTATATCAGCAGGTGCCCTAAGCGATATAGATCGTCGCCTAGCCAAAGCGCTATCAGGGCGAGACTTAGCGAAAAAGATTGGCAAGACCAACGAGCGTATTATATTTTCTATCATTAATAAATTTGGCGCGGCGGCGCAATACGATGACTTTTATAACCCAAGTAGCAACATCATCGTTTTAGTCGATGAAGGGCATCGTAGCCAAAACGGTGAAAACAACATCCGTATGCAGCAAGCACTGCCGAATGCGGCTTTTATCGCTTTCACTGGTACACCACTATTAAAAGATGATAAGACCGAAAACAAATTTGGTACCATCATTCACTCCTACACCATGCAGCAAGCCGTAGCCGATAAAACCGTCACGCCCCTACTCTACGAAGAACGCATCCCTGAGCTCAATACCAATGATGTCGCTATCGATAAATGGTTTGACCGCATTACCCAAAAGCTGACGAGTGATCAAAAAGCGGATCTCAA
Organism: Psychrobacter sp. AOP22-C1-C5; assembly: GCF_052378885.1. Classification (NCBI taxonomy): domain Bacteria; kingdom Pseudomonadati; phylum Pseudomonadota; class Gammaproteobacteria; order Moraxellales; family Moraxellaceae; genus Psychrobacter; species Psychrobacter sp. AOP22-C1-C5. Next base: position 295,603 of record NZ_JBQSYC010000001.1, read on the forward strand.
ACGTAAGTTCTCTAAAAAAGGACAGGTATATCAAGTTGAAGGCCGCATTGAACTGATCGCTCATGACATCTCCGATCATTTTCAGAACTTCAAACAACAAGGCCTAAAAGGTCAGCTGGCTTGTGATTCTAAAGTGTCTGCCATTCGCTATAAGCAAGCCTTAGATACTATTGGTAAGGTCAGCTCAGTCGTGGCTATGTCACCTCCTGATACTCGTGAAGGGCATGAAGTCGTCGATGCCGAGAGTAAAGACATCGTACAAAACTGGTGGCAGGATAACGTCGCTCCCAAATACGGTATGGACGATACCCAATATACTAAGGACATTATCGATGCCTTTAGTCAAGACGATGGCCCCGATATTATGATCGTGGTGGATAAGCTGTTGACGGGCTTTGATGAACCCAAAAACACCGTTCTGTATATCGACAAGCCTTTAAAGAGTCATAACCTGATTCAAGCCATTGCTCGCGTTAACCGTTTGCATAGCAAAAAGCAGTTTGGTTACTTGATTGATTATCGAGGTATCTTAAAAGAGCTAGATATCACTATTGAAAAATACCAAGATTTAGCCACGCGCACCCAAGGTGGCTTTGACATTGAAGACTTGGCTGGTATGTACCATGCCATGGACTCTGAGTACAAAAAACTGCCGATGCTTCACAAAAAGGTCTGGGGCATTTTCTCTGATGTCGCAAACAAGCAACATGGTCCATCACTTCGCCAATCTCTATCGCCTAAAATAGAAGAAAGAGAGGGTGTATTCATCGATACGCGCCTTAAAAAGCGTGATGACTTTTATGCTGCTTTAACTGAGTTTGCTAATGTGATGAAAGTAGCATTACAGTCTGCTTCATACTTTGAAGACAGCTTCTTTGACGGTAAGCGAGATCGTTATAAAAAGGACTTAAAAGCGTTCGTTGAGCTACGTAAGCAAGTGCGTGAAGATGCCAATGAAACCATCAACTTTGATGAGTTTGAAGACGATATTCGCACCCTACTCAACAAACATATCGCAGGCATAGAAGTCAGAGAGCCTAAAGGCGCTTACCTAGTCGGTAATATGGGCAAAGACATTAAGCCTGAAGCGCTGAGCGATGATGAAGCACGTAACCAAACCGATAAGATCACCAGCCGTGTCACTAAGATGATTGAGCAAGATTTGGCTGATGATCCCTATGCGCAAGAGCATTTCTCCAAGCTTCTTAAAAAAGCCATTGAAGATGCTAAGGCCATGTTCGATGCACCAGTCAAGCAGTACATGATGTTTGCTGACTTCGAGCAAGACGTCAAAGCTCGCAAAGTACCTGAGGTTCCTAATGAGTTTGTAGATGAGTCAGGCAAACATAATAAACATGCACAAGCCTACTTTGGGTTATTCAAACACTTATTTGCTGCAAGCTTCCTAGCAGAAAACGACTTAGACAATGAATCACTTGTCAGCTGTGCCTATAATATCGATGAAGTCGTCAATAAAGCGGTGGCAGAGAACTCATTGAATCCGTCACAAATGGAAAAAGATATCAGGGTTGGACTGCTAAAGCTATTGTTCAAGGCCATCGGTACCGATAATGCTAAAAAGCTGTCTGATAAAGTAATAGATATCACTCGCCATGGTATCTCTAGAGGCAACTAATCATGGCAAGTCGCTTAGAGCACACTACAGCAAACAATGACAAGCAGCCTATCGAAGATAGCAGGCTTACCAAAGCTGATGGTCTGCTGCACCATTTGTACTATGGACAAGACAAAATCAGTTATGAGGTGATACGGAAAGACAAATCTCGTAAGCTACGTATTAAGGTGCATCCTGATCAGCGCGTAGTGGTCACTGTACCTATGCAAGTGACAGATGAGTTCATACATAATTCAGTGAAAAAACGTGCTCGCTGGATATGGCAGCACGTGCAAGACTTTGCCAAGCAAAAAAGCGACGTGCTACCCAGACGCTATGTCAGTGGTGAAACCCAGTTCTATTTGGGTCGCAGATACGTACTCAAAGTGATTGTCGACCCTGAACAAGTCGCTGGTGTAAAGCTCATTCGTGGCAAGCTAACGGTTACCTTAACTCATGATGACAGTAATGCCAGTGACGGAAGCAATCGAGCCACTAAAGTTAAGTCACTGTTAGATAGCTGGTATCACATCAAGGCCAAAACGATATTCGCAGAGCGCCTTGCTGCCGTATTGCCGCAAGCCAATTGGGTAAATGGCTCCCCTACCTTTAAAATACTATCGATGAAAAAACAATGGGGCAGCTGCTCCACTCAAGGCAACTTAGTCCTCAATCCGCATTTGGTTAAATCCCCCAAAGAATGTATCGACTACGTGATCTTGCATGAGCTGTGTCATATTAAAGAGCACAATCACAGTGACCGATTCTGGCGACTGCTCACTCAGGTCATGCCTCATTGGAGAGAAGTTAAGACGCAGCTCGATAGCATGGCTGAGCTTTATTTGAATGAGTAATAGCTATCAAGAGAAAGCCCTAATGGTTAAAGAGACTAATCCAGTGTGCTACATCCTTAATAAACAACATCAACTTTTACTATAAACTATTAAATGCTAACGGAATTATCAATGGAAACAATAACAATCACAGAAGGCGACTACGAATCCCCAGCCTTTGTTACCAAAGATGAATGGAAACAAGTCCTTTCTAGTAAAGACATAATGAAGCGTAGCTATATAGATGCCTTAATAGCTTTTTATTTAGAACCTGGTCATAAGTCTACCTGCAAAGCTCTTGGTGACAAGTACAATCTACATCACAATACTTTCAATGGAGCTATCACTCAGTTCGGCAAGCAAGTCCAAAAAGAGCTGAATAGATTTCAAATTATCAGTAATGAAGGTAGTCAAATCTATTGGCGAATTGTCATGACTGGCAGATATGACTCTAACCATTTATTTGAGTGGACAATGCGAGATGAGCTGATAGAGGCGATAGAAGACTTAGACTTTGTGAGTGCCAATTATAAAAGTATAGAAATAGTGTCAAATCAAAACCAGTATAAACAGTTCACATGGATACCCGCCTTTGCAGCTCTTGCAAAATGGTTACTAGAATATAAAGATCAGCAGGAAGACCTGGTTGATATATTAGATGATATTGGAGTTGAGAACGGCCTTAACGATCAAATTAAAAAGGGTGAGCCAGAAAAGGTAAAAGTAATGGATCCTTTTACTTTTATCTCCTTACTAATGAAGTATCAAAACCTGCAGAATAGAATTAATATTTTTAATAGGTTGATTGCAAAAATAGAGCTAAATGTACAAGCGATTAAAGATCTTGATGGCGTTCCTACAGCACAGGCGCAGGGCGCCTGGTTGTTCCCATATGGATTTGAACGTGATCCAGATACTATACCTTTATTATGGGAGCTTTTTGAACAAGTTCTAAAATCTGAAATAGCATCTGAGACATTTAACTCTGCACTAAAAATTAAATATACAGGTTTTACTAAACTCACCCAGAATATATTTTACTTTAATCCATCGCGCTACCTCCCAATAGATAAACAAACTCGAGATTGGCTAGCAGAAAATAATATTGATAATCCAAAAGAGAGTTGGGAAGATTATATAAAAACGTTAGAAAGAGTAGCTAATAATAGTAGTAAGCCCTTCTATCAAATTTCATATGAAGCATGGTTATCAAATCAAAAAGGTAATGATAGTCCTAAAATAGTGTCGTCTAAAGCTAGCGAGTACACAATAAAGGATGAACCTATATCACAGCCATTGAACCGTATTTTATACGGCCCTCCTGGCACAGGTAAAACCTATAGAACTACAGAGCTTGCTGTAGAGTGTGTTGATCCTGCTTGGTATGCGTCATGGCATTCTTTTGACCTCCCAGATGATGAAAAGCGTATCCTGCTGAAACAAAAGTATGATGAGCTAACTAGTAAAGGGCGCATTGCATTCACAACCTTTCATCAAAGCTTCGCCTATGAAGACTTTATTGAGGGCATTAGACCTACCGTCCATAAAGGACCTGACAACCAATCAATGATCAGCTATGACGTTATACCAGGTATTTTTAAGAGTATATGCAGTTTAGCCGATACCAATGCGAAAGAAAGAACTGGATCAACGCAGTCAGTTAATATTGATGGTAAGAAAATTTGGAAGTTGTCCCTTGGTAATACACTAGAAGATGAGGGTGAAGATATTTTCAATGAGTGTATTGAGAATAACTATATCCTTCTAGGTTGGGGCGAAGATATTAATTTTACAGGGTGTGAAAATAGAAAGCAGGTCGTTTCAAAGTTTGAGTCTACCCGTAATATCTCTCTTTCGGATGACCCTTACAATTATCTAGCAACTGCCGTTAATAGCTTTAAGAACGTCATTAAAACTGGTGACCTAGTAATTATCTCCGATGGTAATCATAAATTTCGTGCAATAGCAGAGGTAACTGGAAACTATGAATTTCTAGACTTGTCTGATCGTATTGGCTATCAACAGTCAAGAAAGGTTAAATGGCTACGAATATATGAAACAAGCCTTCCTAAAGAAAAGCTGTTTGAAAAATCCCTGTCTCAAATGACTTTGTATAACCTTAAAGACAGTACGATTAACCGAGACAAACTTAAAGAGCTACTTACTGTTCATTCAACTGAAAGCGCAGTTAATAAACCTCATTTAATCATAATCGATGAGATAAACAGAGGTAATATTTCGCGTATATTTGGTGAGCTCATCACACTATTAGAACCTGATAAACGTAAAGACGGGAGCGATGCACGCGAAGTTACGTTGCCCTATTCTAAGGAGAAGTTTTCAGTACCCTCAAACCTATACGTACTTGGTACGATGAACACTGCGGATAAATCGTTGGCGCAAATTGACTTCGCACTCCGCCGCAGGTTTGAATTCATTGAGTTGCTACCAGAACCTTCGCACTTGAAGGAAGTTAACGTTCATAATGTTCCAGTTTCTGAAATACTTGAAGTGATAAATCAACGTATCGAAGTATTATTAGATCGAGAGCACACCATAGGTCATGCTTACTTCTGGTCACTTATGGACCTACAATCAGATGAAGAAAGAGCAGAAGAGCTTGCCAATATATTTGAGAACCGTATTATTCCTTTATTACAGGAGTATTTCTTCTCAGATTGGGAGCGTATTGGCTGGGTGCTTAATGACCCTGCAAAAGATAGCAATGATAGATTCATTCAAGTTGATAACTTAACACCCGATGTTAAATCGCTGTTTCATGATAGTGTGACTGACCAAATTATGGATAGACGTTATCGTATCAATAATGAGGCTTTTAATCGTGCCAAAGCCTATGCAGGGATTATCCCTGCTGATCTACAGGCTGAGTAATGCTAAAACATATTCAGGTCAGAGAATACGCTAGGCTCACTACTGACACATCGGTTAGTCCTACTCCAGATTTAGCGGTCATAAAGCCCGATACTTTTAAGTGGCTGGTGAGCTTAAGCGAGCAGCCAAATTCTGGTAGATTTATTAGCTTTGAAAAACCTGACTGTCTGAGGCTGCATTCTTATGTAGGGTATCTACAAAGTCCTGCTGGTGAAGGTATAGAAGTCTTACCTAAGATAGGTAATTCAGAGTATGACCCACAGAACGGCAGAGCTGTATTGTGTAAGATGCTGTGCTCAGCGCTACACCTTCCGTACAAAGAAGCACATTCAGCTCAGCTCACCCGTATGAACTTGCCTATACATGAATGGATTTACAATCAATTTCTAACCCATTTAAACAGGTTGGTTGCTTCAGGCTTAAGGTTTGACTATCTAAGAGTAGAAGAAGAAAGTAGGTTCATACGTGGTCAGTTAAATGTGACTGCTCAGCAGCGTCAACCTGCTGAGCGTGCGCACCTGTTCCATATAAGACATGATATCTATCATCCTAATCGTTTAGAAAATCGCCTTATAAAATCTGCACTAGATTACATCCAAGATAACTGTCGTAGTCCTGAAAACTGGCGTCTAGCAAATGAGCTATCACATATTTTAAGCCCAGTTAAGAGCCTTGCTAACCCTATGAGGCTAATGGCTAAGTGGTCGAACAGCAAAACCCTGCATAACTATCAGACTATAAAACCTTGGTGTGAGCTCATATTGGAAAAAATGAACCCTCACTTCCAAAAAGGCTCACACAGAGGTATCTCTCTACTGTTTCCAATGGAACGTTTATTTGAAGAACACGTTGCCGCTTGTCTTAAAAAACTGGTTACGTCTCCATGGCAGCTTAAAACTCAAGCCTCTAGTAAGTATATGATTGAAGCTAGAGATAAGCTGTCTGATACAAATAAAAACCGCTTCTATTTAAAACCCGATTTACTCATAGATCATTGTGGTGAGCACCGCTACGTGATGGACACAAAATGGAAGTTAATTAATAGCTCTAATAGCGAAAAAAACTTTGATCTGAGCCAAAGTGATATTTATCAAATGTTTGCCTACGGGCATAAGTATCTATCTGGTAAGGGTGATTTGATGCTTATTTATCCTAAGCATGAGAAGTTTGCCCTACCCATACCTTACTTTAAGCTAGATAGTGATTTACGACTTTGGGTTGTTCCATTTTGCATAGAGTCTGACAGGTTAGCTAATGGAGAATGGGTAGAACATTTTGCAATAACAACATCGCTTCAATCCCTTTAAAGATAAGAAGTACGTACCAGAATCTTCATTCAGTGGCTTAATTACTGTACAACCGTCCTAACCTCTTATTTCATTGCTCAGCAGCTAAAAGGTATTATTGAAGATATTGCGGTATATGCCAAGTTGCCTGATAAAGTCAAAACCCCTAAATCTGTAGGAAACTATAGTTCTAAATGCGCCGTTGCTATCAGCGAATGTAAAATTCATCATATTTACTTTGTAGCTGAAATTAAGGTCTTAATGATAGGTTCTGACTTGCATAACAAAAGGTATATGATAGAAAGCACCAAATTATTTTTGATACCTTAAATTTAAAGTTATTGAGGATAACAGCATTGATGACCTAGCCGTAGAATACGGTGTGATTGATAGCTTTGATGAACTATTAAAGCTTGTTGGATAAAGCACTCATGATCTAATAAAAATAATCCACCTTGCAAAATACTAAGGTGGAGTATTACTGCTTACGCTTTGTCTTAGATTTCACTTTCAATCGATATATACCCGGTATATCTCCAACACTCGTTAGAAACCAATATTGATTATATTTTGGTATACATCAGATGATTGATTTCAAATTCGATACTGTTGATTTATTCATAGATAATACTGAATAGATTATGTCGTTGTCTTTAGTGACAACGATATCGTTAGGTATTCATTTTTTAACATTAACTGATTGGGGTTACGAAGTCGTTTATACAATCGCTTTGCTCTTATATAAACTTCGCTTTTTATACGTTACGCCACGCCGTAACATACCATATGCAGCAACGGTTATTTTGAACATTCTGCTATATGTCGGGAGAAAAACAACTTACTCCCGTAAACATGGGGTTTTTAACAACATTGACACTCAAAAAAACGCGGGATTAAAAACCTCACTTCTAGCTATATCTCTAAATGCGGCGCTTGTGACTGTCTGATCCGCTGATCTGACTTCGCTTGAATATCCTTACCCCAGTTCGTTGCTCTTGCAGACACTAGCTGACGGTAGTTCTCATCCTCGCTCATTTGTATGGCGTTCAGTGCTGACCTATCTATCCATCCTTGTACCAAATCACTAGACTCATTTTGCTCAGTCTTATCAGTCATTGCTTTGCTCCCTTGATTGACATTAATAATACTCGTTACTGCTAACGTGTTATCTGCTATAAATCTGACTTCGCTTATTATCCTACCCTCATCGCTTAAACCGTCTAATGCTACTCGACACCACACCGAACAGCTCAAGCGATCCTTGAACCACGATATCGGCATAATTCTCATTGTGCGCTCGCAGTATGATGTTCTCACCCAGTATCAATTGCTTAGCTGTGAATCCATCATCTATTAGCGCAATCACGATGTCTTTGTGACAGGCTGTCAGTGAGCGATCAACGATTAAGATGTCATTGGGGTAGATACCGATATTGACCATACTGTCTCCTTCCACCTCGACTAGATACGTCGATGAAGGATGGCGTATGAGTAGCGTGTTTAGATCAATACGGTTTTGTACATAGTCAGTCGCTGGACTTGGAAAGCCAGCTTTAACTCTATCGCTGTATAAAGACAGCAATACCGCTTCACCCTCATTGGTCAGCTTACCGATTATTTTGACGGTCATCTAATAAACTCTTGATAACTCATGTTTATGAGGAAGCTCTAATTGAGCACATCTTCCGTTTCCGCCTCTGTAAGGCTGTTGAATGCTTTACTAAATCTTATCCAACCTCTAAATACACCCCTTTATCTTCAAGTTTACCTAAAGTTTTATTGATCAATTCAACCTGTCTATCTGTTGGTGTCTTTAATGATTTTCCAAGTAGAACATTGGGGACTAGTGACAAAACTTGCTTGTCAGTTTCGTTTAACACCCCCTTGTCTTCCGCATTTTTTATTAAAGCCAGCCATTTAGCTGGAGGAGTGTTACACAGGTCTATTAAGCTATTCACAGCTTTAGTCACTGTTTTGGCTTGTTGAGCTGAATCTTGACGTTTTTCTTCAATAACACTTTTAGAAACCAATTGGGTTTTGAACATCATATCTAGTGAGAAATAATCTGTTTTATCAATTATAGACTGTACTTTAATCAGGGTTTCTTTAGACTTGGCCATTGATAACACCGCCTTCCCAGTCTGTTCACTCAACTGATTCAGTAAGGCATTTATCTTAATTGAGGTCTCGATAAACTGATCGTAGTAAAAATCATTTACAGCTTGCTCTTGCCATACTTTTGGATAGTTGAAATCAAGATCTTGTTTATCCATTAGAGCTTTAAGAATGTAAATTGTATACGCGGTTAAGGTCGCTTTGGTATTGCCAACGAACTCTTCTCGCTTATACACGGCATTTTTACAGGCCTGCCAAATAACAAACTTTGCTACTAACTCTTTAAAAAAATACTCATTTATAGTTTCGGGATTATTATCCCAAATTTTCTCAATTGACTGTGCAAATCCATTAAATGCTATTTGAGCCCCCTTAATAGCATCATGAGGTCTTTTGTCAAAAATGAGATAAATTTTAGCCAAATCTGTTTTGATAATTAATTGTTCTTTAGGATGTTCAGATTTAAAAGCCTTTTTACCAGCATCTGTCAATTTGCTTTGAGCATTTAGATAAGAGCCTCTTGCTCTTTCATAATACCAACGTGTAGGTTTGATTCTTTCTTTTGACGTTGGAGCAAGTATCTGTCGTGATAGTTTTTCAAGAGTACGATGGAAAGGATGGTTAGAAAAGAAGTCTGAATCCTTAATAGCGTTCTGAGAGTTCGCATAGCGAGAGATATTACTAATGAGCTCATCTGACTTTGCATCACTCACCACATTAAGTTTTAACTGAACCTGTATCTTACTTAGATCAGCTTTATCTTTCTTTTGGGTCATCAATAAAGAAGCTGTAGTTTGCCCCCCATTCACAATCTGTAAATTATTTATCTTTGTAATAATTTGTTTGCTTTTATCGTATTCTACATCTGATGCTGTAGCAGTTAAGCCATTGTTATAGCTGAAGAAATATTCAGGCTCTGTTTTAATTGTCTTCCTGATACCTTTATTAATTTTGCCACGAAATTGCAAAAAGCTTCTTACGTTTGCTTCTAATAATCTTGCGCCATATTCGTCATAAAGATCAGCAATCGTCTGTCCATTGACAACGCATAAATAGCTTGTTAACTCATCTGACTCTGTTGCCTGTAGCGAAGGTATTGGACCTCCCCATTCACTTAAGTCAATTTCAATTGCTTCAGACTTTGTTTGACTGCTCTCAAGATCGTAGATTCTTTTGATATCCCAAATATCAATTTTTAGAGGAATATCTAAGTCTTCATCTATCTCTTTTTTATCAGCCACCCGGCTACTGATTTGAGCATTGGTTAAAATGATGAGCTTGATAGACTCAATACGTTTATATTTTTGGAATATCTCTTTTGCCGCTATATAACCATCTGAGCTTTCTTCTAAACTTTCAATGAACTGCGTCTTTAGTGAGCTGTTAAAGAAGTTGACACCTGCTTTCTTTAACTGCTCAATGCGACTATTTGTTAAAGATTTGATGTTATCATCGTGGATAAATTCATTAATGAGTATAACCAGTTCCAATTGATCTAAGTCTGCATCATTAAAATCACCATTGAAACCTAAGCCATCAATACGCCCATAACGAGAGCCAGGCTTGTAAAAATGGTACTGCTCTAAGTTATCAACAACACCTTGTTCCTCAATATAAGGGAGTATCTTATCAATGAATAAAAGCTCCTTATAGTTACCTTGCGAAGTAGAGCTATGATCTAGCTCATTCATCAAATCTGAATAGTAGCTTTGAAGGTCTGCTGGGTTATTCATAGTATTCCTCCAGTTCATCTGACTCGTCTTCTTCACCAAAGTAGTCTTGCATAAAGACTTTATTGACTACATAGCTTACAGGGTTATGATTGCTGGATTTTGGAAAACTGATCGCATATGCTGGTACGTCTTTACCTTTTTGATCACCTGTCTTTTTAGAGCCTACATAAAGATCGAAAGACTTAAGTACAAGTAACGGTCGACTTCTATTTCTTCTATAGAATCGCGCAGTCTGTTTGACCTTTGATTTATCCTTTTGTTGTTCAGCAAGTGCATACTGCTCATCTGTTAAGCCAAAGGCTTCTTCCCAAGGCCTTAAAATACGCCCACCACCATCAGCTGTTTTGACATGATCTGAGTGATAGCAAGATTTTGCAAAAGTACGAACCTGAGGTAGTGCATCTTCACCTAAATAACATTTATGAATGGCGATATCCCAAGTTGCCAACTCATCCTTTCGTTCTTCAATATAGGATATGAGCGCCTCTTTCCTGCCATTATCATCGATTGAATGTTCATACTCATTAAGTAGACTAATAACCTCATCGACACCCACTTCTTGAATCAAATTAAACTGCTTGTCATTTTCTGCTTTAACATGATTGTAAACTGGTTTAAAACCATACGTATTAGCAGATTTAAGCGCGAAACTAGTAAAGACTTCACGTTGTTCCTGTAGGTCATTTAATGCTATACCACGCAGTGTAAAGGCTTCCTCTGAGAAGCTTTCCGATAGCGTAACAGCCTCTGTATGATACATTTTATTGCGAGCAGTAATTAATAGTCCGGTATTACTGGTTCGCACTTTTAGACCAAACTCAGCAGGCGTTAGACCATTTTGCTCCATAATAGAAAATTCCGAGCGTAGCTCTTCAATAGACTGAGCGATAAAGGCATACCATTCAAAGGAAGCATCAGGTATATACAGTTTACAAAGATCACTATATTGATCCCGATAACCAAACCAACGTCCCATTTGTAATAGTGTGTCTGCCATAGCCGTATTGCGTATCAGATAACTGACAGTTAACCCTTCTAGCGTAAAGCCACGAGATAAACTATAGCCACCTATAGCAATGACGTTTAGGCCATTCTCATAATTGTCGTAATCTAACTTGTCTTTACTAGCACTATTGATCATTCTCACTTTCACTGAATCAATAACTTTCTGTAGCTTAGTAAAAAACTCATCAACACTACATTCATCCGAGTGAGGTAAAAACTTACGATACAAGCCTTCTAAGTGCGAATTTTTCATCCGCTCTTGTTGTAATTTAGAGCCATGAAACTTCACCGCCAAAGCAATCTCTTCTATCTCCTGACTTACTAGATATCGTGCCTCAGATTGTTCCTGAGTTTTATGTGAAATGTTTATAAGCATTGATGTATGTTTATTACTGATTGGGCGTATACCCTTAATCACAATACTGACTAAGTACTCATAAAGCGCTGTAATCAGACTATTAGGTAGCTCTGTCAAAACGAAGTCTGTAGGTTTTTTTAACGGAATACTATCTTCATTATCTTGAATAAATTCGACGTAAGGCGAATCATAATTTGGCTCACCGTCATCACCTAAGAAGAATTTAGTTGCCCCTAGATAGTTCGATGGTGGTACTAGCGTGAATATAAAGTCTTTAGGAAATAAATCGCCTGCTACAGCGTCATCATAGCTAACAGGATCTATAAAAATATTTGCAAATGGGGTGGCTGTATAACCGATATATGAGCCTTGGAGAAATAAATCCAAAGTCTCCCGTATCTGTCTATTAATTTTGGTAGTCTCATTAGGTTTCTTACTGGTATTAATTGAAGCGTTATCAGCTTCATCATCAATAATTAATACAGGCTCATTAATAAAACGCCTGCCTTCATCATTATTTCTCAACCATTTAATGACATTATCTAAAGTATGATAATTCTTCTTAATAACCATAATGACTGGGTTTTTAGCGCTCTCTAGTCGAACTGCTGTTGTCTTACGTATCTTGCCACTAAAATCTTCCGTTAAGCTTGTAAAACAATGTGGCTGCTTTGCAGTAATGATTTCATGACGTACAGAATCATTAGTTGATCCTACCCCTGTATACTTTTGTTCATCACTGTTATAACCAATAAACCCTTTGTTAACACGTTTCTGCGTTTGAGATCTTAGATTGTTATGGATGCCTGTAATTAAGATAATTAACTTATAACCGTAGTCAGCTGCTAAATTAATGAGTGATAAATAATTGGCTGTTTTACCAGACTGTACATTACCAACTACTAATCCTTGTCGTCTAAAAGGTTTATCTACATTAGGATTACCCAGGCGCTCTAGAATATCTTCATTAGTGCGTTTCATAACATCAATAACCCTACTGGGTAACTGTTCTTCATTTTGAAGATAGTTGTAATAGCGATTACTATAATATCTATCACTATCTACTGTGTGCATCCAAGGCATTATTTCTTGGTCATCTAAAACATGTGCTTCTTCCTGTTTAGTATCAAAAAAGACAGTTAATTTATTAATCAGTATTTCAAAAACCTCTCTTTCTTCTTGAACCTTAAAGCCAAATATAGATAACGCAAAAGTTATTGCATCTACTTTAGATAACTTGCTGTTAGTTGACATAGCATTGACACAAGTATCATAAATATTGTTTAGGGTGTTCATATCCATTGCACTATCCTTCAATTTGGTTCAAAAAATCTATCCATTCATTTTTATAATTACTGTATGGCTCATTAACCTTAAAAAACCCAGCAACAATATCAATATGTGTTCGCAGATCTAGATCAGCGAAATCTTTAAGATAGTCGAGCGCTAACTCTTCAAGCTCCTCATCGGAATGCTTAGTTTTAAAATCTTTGGGAGAGGATGCATATTCCACATGAAGTTGATCAATCGGAAAGCTTTCCTCAATTAAACCCAATATTTGCCTGAGTTGACTATTCTGTTTGACATCTAGCCCTTCCATAAATTGCGTAATCAGAGGATAGTCTTTATTAATTTGGTAAGAACGTAAATTTTTATTAGTATACATTTGCCAAATAGGAGTAACTTCTCCTTGATGCCTATAACCTTTAGAGTTGTAGACACGTTTAGACCCTTGTATATAAGTATCAATGTATTGCTTAAGTTGACCGCGCATTTGTTCTGGTGGCTTAGCATGGGATTTTTTAATATCAATATGCCATTCGCTATCAAAATTATTAGGTAAGTCAATCTCAACTCTGGTTAAAGCAGTTAAGTCTGATTTTGGAGCCAATCGGAACCAATCGCCTGCTATTAGAAGTCTGTTTGCTCGATAGACGTAAAATCCTTGCCTGTCTCTATAGCTACCTAAAGAATATTTCTCATACTCTTCCTTGGTACATTTTGTATGGTGCGGTAAGGTATAGCCCTGTATTTTAATATATACGTCTTTATATTTGATGGTTTCAAGGTTATGCACTTGCGTGGCAGGTTTATTACGAAAGAAGGGATCTACATAACCAATTGCTCTACCGTTAATAATAATATCCAGATTTGATACAGCACTTGGTGATTTGTCTAAAAATCGATGAAAGATTAAGCCTAGATATTTCTCAGCGTTATCAAATTTTTGCAACACATGGTTATCATTGTTGCGATTTCCATCACCTTGAAGGCGGTCACAAACTTCCCATACTACCAAAGTACCTGTGTCTTCCAGTTGGTCAAACTGATAAATCTCAGCCATCTTTTCATCACTAAGCTGTATTAACTCCCAGCAATTGGACTTAGTAACTTGATCTAAGTCCCAACACATTGCCCATGTCTGATCAAATTGTCTAGTAACTACCGTCAAACGTTTACACTGAGAAAAAGAAGCTGTTTTTAGACCTAAGCCAAATCTTCCAAGATCTTTATTAGAACGCTCTACTAAAGGGCTTTTTGATCCAATTGTCATTGCTTTTATAAGCTCATCTCGACTCATGCCATCGCCATTGTCTAAGATAGCAACCTTAATCACAGGGTCAGTCTCAAAGGCAATATTGACCTTGTTTGCTCCTGCAGTGATACTATTATCAATAATATCTGCTAAAGCCGTATCTAGCTCATAACCAATATCCCTTAGAGAATGCATAAGTGCTGCTGCATTTGGCGGACTATCTATAGTCAGTGACATATTTACACTTTCCAGTTTTGAATATTAAATTACTCATTAAGATCATTAACACTTTTTAATTTAGTAACATCAATTGATAAAATCAGATTAAAAAAACGACTCATAGTAATTACAGACATCATTATTGTGGGAAAACAAAGCTCAAATAAATTCCTTGGTAAATAAATCTTTGCCAAATTGAACTAAATAAATTTCTGTAGTTATCCTACACAAGTTTGGTAAATAAATCACTAACTATGGCTTTTCTATATCCTAGATTTAAGAGATTTAATAGAAAATATAACTACAGTAAGTGAAAATAGCTGGTTACAAATTACCTCGACGTTCAGTCAATGCACCTTAGGCAACTGATTGATGTTGGTGGTATAGCACGGTGATAGCATGTTACGGCTCATCTGCCATGACTGTTTGTCTTTAATACCTTCACTGGCGATAAACACCGCAGCTTGCTGATTGCTGTTCTGTCCGTACTTTTTATTGAGCGCATCCATGATGGCAGTGACTTCACCTCTTTTGTCAGTGCTTTTCGTTGTACTATCATTCTCACTGTTGCCACCTCTCTTGTTTTGATCTTCTGCAAACAAATCAAGCTGCACCTCATCATACTGACAGATACCAAGCAGCATCACACCCGCTTTCGCGTAGCGTACCTCTTCTTTATAAATCATCTTTAGCACTTGTCTGGCAGCGGTGACCATCACTCTGGTGTCTGCGGTTGGGGTGATAAACTGATAGTCCCCAGAGATAGAAACATAAGGCTCGTTTTTACTAAACGGGCTGTTCTTAGCAAAGACACTGATATAACTACAAACACTGTCTTGCTTACGCAGCTTACTGGCAGCTTTTGCCACATGAGCACAGATAGACTCACTGAGTGCTTGCTGATCTGTGATGCGCTCGGAGAAAGAACGTGAGGAGATGATTTGCTTTTTGGGCGCTATGCTCTCAATGCCTATGCATGACTGACCGTTTAGCTCTAAGCACGTGCGCTCTAACACCACCCCAAAGTGCTGTCTTATCTTGCCAGGCTCACAGATGGCAAGCTGATAGACAGTATGAATACCCATCTCGTTAAGTCTGACCTTATAACGACGACCCACACCCCATAGCTCACCGACATCAGTTATCTGCATGATGCGGCGTATCCACCTGATATTGTCTAAGACACAGACACCTTTGGTGGCGGGATACGTCTTAGCCGCATGATTGGCAAGCTTTGCCATGGTCTTGGTAGTGCCAATACCGACACCTACTGGAATGCCCGTATGCATCTCTACAATGGCTTTAAGCTTATGTCCGTAAGCACTTAAATCTTGCATGGCAATGGGATAGTCGGCTAGGTATAAAAAGGCTTCATCAATGGAATACACCTCAACCGTTGGACAGAGGGTTTCGAGGGTCATCATGACACGCTGGGAGATATCGGCGTAGAGGGTGTAGTTAGAGCTAAAGACAGTGATGTTATTGTACTTACAGAAGTCTTTGACTTGAAAGTACGGCACACCCATCTTAATGCCAAGTAGCTTTGCCTCACTGGAGCGAGCAACGACGCAGCCATCGTTGTTAGAGAGCACGACCACAGGCTTGTCCTTGAGATCAGGACGAAAGAGCTTTTCACAGTTGGCATAAAAGCTGTTGCAGTCGATAAGCGCATACATGGCGGACTCGGCATAAAAAAAAATGCGAACCTAAGCATGAGTAACGAATGCTCAGATGAGATGACTTTGATTGTAGAGACAGCCGCTTGCACAATTCAAGGGCAAATGTGATTCATGCGACGACGGTTGTCGGAAGGGTTTTAAAGTTGGTAGTATGCTTGGAGAATATTTAACTTAATTATTAACTGACTTAATATCCATATACCAATTTAAATAGCAGTCGATTCCTGTAGTGGGTACCATACTTAGTAGTTAAGTAATTGATATTTATATAGTTATCTATAGGTAGGTGCTTTGGGTGTACTTGTGGGTGTACTTAGCGTGAGTATTTCGAGGCAGTTGGTATTAGTTGGGTGATAACGTATACTCAAATTTACCTTTAATTAATTTTGTGAAATAGTCTATGAAAAAATTAGCCGTAGTATTATTGGTTAGCTTTGGGGCAATGTCTGCTAGCGCAGCAAATTGGGTTGCAGCTGCTGAAGACTCTAAGGATGGGATATACACTTATGTTGATACTGAATCAATATCAACGCAAGGTAAGTACAAACAAGCATTTGTCAAGATGCTAAGCATTCCAGAAGGGTTTTTCATTATAAGTCTTATTTCTTATGATTGTAGAAGCAACCCAAGAAGATCGAAACCTACGTACGCTGCTCAGTACGATTTAGAAGGTAATGTTACTAGGAGTGGGCTAATTACAAATAATGATTTTTTACCTGTTATACCTGGAACGCTAGGTGAAACACAAGCGAATATGATTTGTAACTTATAGATTTTATATGTACAAAACTTTTGCTCAATTTTCTAGTTTGACTCCTACACAAGGAACTAAACAACACGATGCAGCCCAAGTGTTTTCGGGCTTTCTTGATTATATATTTTGACAATACCAACAATAATACCAACAATCGGTTTTCAAACTGTTAAATCAGTAACCCGAGCCTTTAGAGCTTTATGTTGATATAGATACAGAATCTAAAATTGAGATAAAGATTACTAGCTCACAGCGTTTCTGTAGCCCTCGTCCATAGTCGTTATCTTCAAAAAATGTAAACAAGGAAGGAATATGGCGATGTATAGCTTAAATTATACAAAACACAGTCTAAAACATTTGAAAATCAAGATGAGCATTAGCCTTCTATAACACCTATTAACACTTTACAAATGCTTGTTATTTTTCTAGTTCATTTCGTTATACTGGCTATTTGAGCTGTTGGAGATCGTTAGTGTTAACAAACAGGGCTTTTCTAGCATCGCTTTTTATTCCATTGATAGCAAGTTGTTCCTCAGAAAACCAAGACGCAGAATTTGTAACGCCATCTGTCACATCTGTAGAGGTGGCAGATACACCTACTCAATCTGTAAATATTGACTATAGTCATGTTGCATATGAGATAACAGAACAAGGTTATCCTGGAACTTATGCTAAATGGGGTAAGAAATGGATTGACGATATCAATAACATGATGCCTTTAGTAGTCGAACGCATCGCATCTAATCCAAAATGCGATGCTCCAGAAATCGCTGATTTATCTGATAATAGAAGCTCTCTGAAACAGGAAGCAGTGTTTTATGTAGACTGCAAAAATGGTGAGCGATTTTATGTTAGTCAAAACGAGCTTAGTGAAGTTACTAAAATTGAAGCGGAAAGCGAGATGTTAAGGGGTGAGCCTTCCCAGTATATTCAGCCTTGTCGTGAAATGATAAAACCACAAATTAGTTACCCTAGTACATTTGATGAGAGTTTTGGTGGTGTAAATGCATTTAAAGGGACAAGTGGCAATATCGTAGTTGAAATAGACTTCACTGCTAAAAATGCCATAGGTACTGAATTGCCTCAGTCTGCTAGGTGTGTATTTGGTACGAATGGTGAGAATGAAGCTATCATAACAAGTAAATAGAAATGATAAGGCTCGCTACTTAGCAGAAAAACTAAAGTTTATGGAAAATAAAAAATATGTATCCATTAAAAGAAATATTTGTCTATAAGTTAATGATTTTAGGATTTTCGCTAGGATTGGTAACATCGACTTTAGCAGCTGATTTTCAAACAACTGAAACGTTAGCGGAGCAAGAAATTGCTTCGGCTCAAAATGAAGTTGCTGATATGTACTATGACAGTGCAAGCCAATACTACTCTGGAATAGAGAGACTTTCTCTATTCAAACAAGCATTCGACTTGTATCAAAAAGCAGCCAATCAAGGTAATGCTGAAGCTCAATATAGCCTTGGATATATGTACGATTATGGGAAAGGCGTTATAAAAAATCCTGTTGAAGCTATCCGGTGGTATCAAAAAGCAGCTGATCAGGGTGATGTTAGTGCTCAAACTAGTCTTGGATTTAAATACTACTATGCAGAAGATATAGCACAAGATTATAGAAAAGCATTTGAATTGTATAAAAAGGCTGCTGAACAAGGTAGTGCAAGTGCTCAGGATAGCCTTGGTACTATGTACCACAAAGGTCAAAGTGTTAAACAAGACTACTCTAAGGCAATAGACTGGTATCGAAAATCTGCTGATCAGGGTTATGTTGGTGCTCAAGCTAGCCTTGCAGGAATGTATAAACGAGGTGAAGGTGTTAAACAAGATTATATTGCAGCGCTAAAATGGTATAAGAAAATTATCGAGGCAGAAGAGGATAGTCGGTCTGCTGCATTAGCTCAGTACAATATTGGACAGCTTTACTTTTACGGTCATGGAGTTAAACAAGATTACTCTAAAGCAATGGACTGGTATCGAAAATCTGCTGATCAAGGCTTTGACATGGCTCAACATAGTGTTGGGCAGATGTACTTTTACGGTCATGGAGTTGAGCAGGACTATGTTAAATCTATTGAATGGGACAGAAAAGCTGCACGCCAAAACAACGGCTTAGCACAGTTCAATTTGGGTGTTATGTATCATGGAGGACGAGGTGTCAGGTACAGCTTGTTTGAAGCAAGAGAATGGTACGGGAAAGCATGTGATAGTGGTATACAAGAAGGTTGCGACCGATACAGGGCACTGAGCCAATAGACTGAACTTATTATCTAAGATTTACTTTTATAGGCATTATTTTTAATAATTTTATACCCTATTAGAAGAGCCTTTCCTAAAAAGTGTGTAACTATCATTTAGATTGTAGAAGTACTTACACGAAATTTAGGAAAGGCTCAATTTATGAATTAGATTAGCTATATATCAAAACTATATTGATTGTTTTTTTAAAGGGGTTTTTAGTATGTTCGATTTCTTCAATAAAAAAGAGGTAGATGATCCTGCACTTCTTGAACAAATTATAAAAGACGGAGTGGATTATGCTGCTGAGAGGTTTTCAAGCATTTTAATGCAGGATTTTTTAACTACAAGTTCATTAGCTTATGGTTTTGTAATGCAAGAGCTGGATGGAGCGCGTCAAGGTAATGACTTATCTATCGATTTTGTGAAAAATAGTGGTGTTGCAGAGTCTGAATATAAAGACAGCTTAAACCATGATACACCTGAATTAGATATATCCCAAGAATGGATGCAGTTGCTTACTTCGAAACTATACCCACGAATGGATGTAATTGTTCCTTTAAGGTTAGGTATAGTTAAATGTGTAATGGAAAAATATAATATTGGAGAAAATCAGTTAACTCAGGACATTATAGAAAAATCAATAGATATGCATCTCAAAGATGCCAAAGTAGATGTTGTAGCTATCGTTAAAAACAGTCAAGTTGTTTATATTAATGAACATCTAAACCGTCTATTTACCAGCTCTAGTACTGGAAAATTTGATGGAAGGGTAGTTAAGTTTAACTTTAGAGGTATACAAGATAATAGTAGTGTAGATGTTTTCGTTGCTTTTAACGAGCAGGATGCATATACGTTGTTCACACTAAATTTTGGTAGAGATGACAAATTTAATGACGTAAGTCAGGCTTTGATTGGTTACTTTAAAGACATAGGTATCGCATCATCACTATTCTCAGCCCATACAGATTATGCAACTCAGCAAGAATATGCCTATAAGTTATTCAATGAAGGGTCTGGCTACTATATGATTAATAACAGCAGAACTAAGACCTATACAATTAATTGGGATGGCATGACTGAAGGCTAATCAACGTTATAAGCAGTTACACAGTTTTTAGGGAAGTATCAGGAAAGGCTTTCCTAAAACTATGCCATCATCAACTAGACACATATCAGCTTCAAGATAATCAATTTCTTCAATCAGCTGTGCCTTTACGTCTTCAAAATAGCTATTCCAATCTTCAATACTATGGATAGTCTGATAATCTTCACTACCTTTAATCATAAATATTTCGTCTTCAAGATTTTTTATCTTATGTTTAAGCATCTTAATAATGACTTTTAGCTGATCTGACTCGCTGACCGTTTCTGAACGTGGCTTGAATATGTCTTGTCTTAATTCAGATAAAATCTGCTTCACTTCGTCCACATCGTTCTTCTTATAGGCTTCATTGAGCTTAATAAAAATCTCTTGTGCGATATCTTTCATGTTTTCATTAACACGATCAGGATGGCAGATTTGACTGGCTTGTCGATAAGCTTTTTTTATCTCTAAGCGTTGCTCATCATCTAGCTGGTAGATTTCTTTTTCAGATTCAAGTTCAAACTGCTCATTATAGTCTTGTTCATCTTTCACCGCTTCTGCGTACTCTTCTGGATCATCTTCAGTAGATATTTTACGCAGCTCTAATAGGCGCTTGATGTAACTGCCTAGCTCCTGTGTATGACGATGATAAAACTCTGAGCAAAGCTGCTCTAATTCTATTTTTTCATTGTCATAGGCGTTGAGCTGATGCTCAAGTTGGCGAATTTCTAGCTTTAAAGCGCTAATATCAATATCGTTATAGATAACTAAGGCATGATGGTTTTTAATAAATAGGTCAATAAGCGTTATTGCAGTCTCAAAGCTATGCTGCTGTAGTGCTTGAGTGATGGCAGCAATATCTTGCTGAAAAGCATATACTTTTAGCTTGCCATTTTCACGAGCGATGTCTTCTATATCTTCTAAAACAACGTAGTTCTTTATAATCTCAAGGCGTTTAATGATTTTATCTAGCGGTAGCTCTGGATTGTCTTCTTGATGATCAAAGTAAATGTTACGAATTTTTTTGAATTGTTTGATAAATTGATCTGCTAAAACCTGATCACCTTTAGTAATAAGTATATTCTCGTGATTCTTTTCAGCCTTATAGCTCCAGTTATATGATCCATTAATCACGGTGTCGTTATCAATAATACAAAACTTATTATGCATAAGGTCTTGCTTACCGTCACCAATAAGATAAGCGCCAGAGCTACCTATATCTAATTGATTATACTCAATATGGCTTTGTTGGTTAATATGATCATTTGACAACATCAGCTGAACTATGACGCCCTGCTGCGCTTTTTTGAGCATGACGTTAAATAATTTTTTATTGGTGAACCAAGCAACGGCAATATAAATACTGCTTTGGGCTTTCTCAATTTCCAGATATATACGATCCGCAATGCCGTCAAAGATAGCTTCAGTTTGCACGTTAGATTACCTTTCAAAATTAGTATGTCAGCTAAATAGCCATATTATTGATACATGTAGTTTTTCAATTGATCTATATTCTAGTATTAAACTTTAAACCTTCAAGGGCAGAGTTAATCATGTCAAGTTTTTCAAAATACTCAACGCTTTCCTGTCTTTCAATCTCCTTAATTTCCTCACTTTTCCTTAGCATGTCCATTATACTCTGAGGCAGCCACTCAAAATTATTACCATCAAACTCAATTCTTTCAATATTTTTTAGATTTACTAGACTACCAGGTAATGTTTTAAGATTATTATCACTAACATTTAGATATATAAGGTTTTTTAGATATCCTATGCTCTCAGGCAGTGACACAAGGTTATTATTATCGACATTGAGGTATTGAAGATTTTTTAAATATCCTATGCTTTCAGGCAACGACTTAAAATTGCTACCACTAATAGAAAGGCGTTGAAGTTGGTTTAGATTCCCTATGCTTTCAGGCAACGACTCGAAATTTTGACCACTAATATAAAGGTGTTGAAGTTGGTTTAGATTCCCTATGCTTTCAGGCAACGACTCGAAATTTTGACCACTAATATAAAGGTGTTGAAGTTGGTTTAGATTCCCTATGCTTTCAGGCAACGACTTAATTTTACTACCTTCCACACTAATTTCATTTAACTCTAATAGATCCAATCTGTTACGAGGAATGCTTTCCTCATCAATTTCACATTCATCAGCCCATATCCATATTTTTTGTACCCAGTCTACATCTCTCAAGCCTTGGTTAGAGGTTCGTGCTGCTACTGCAGATTTGATGATATCTGACGTTAAGGTGATTTGGCTTCTACCGTCATTTTTTGCCACTAAGTCTCTATTGGTACGCTTAACTAGAGTGTTAGACTCTGTAATACCTTGGTTATCTTTTTCAGTCATAATTTACACATCTTATTTATAATCTAATCAATGAATCATAGCATATCTATGCTTTATAGCTGATTGTTAAGCTTATAACAACGTAAAGAATCTATCACAAGCTAGCTTATCTACCTTTATCATAAACTGAACAAGCAGATTTATTCCAGATAACCTCTCCCATATAAGCATCACCGCTCACTTTGGTATACCCCAAGGGAACTATCGAAACAGAACTATTAATCAATTAATAGACCACTTAAAATAGACTGCTATAATGGAACTACTTATATTAGATCACATCTAGCTATAGATATCGGCGTTTGATTAATAGTTTCAAATAAAAAAACATACGCGAGATTTTGAAAGCGATCTAAGTGATTTATAAAACACAAAAAAACAAACCGCCCTATTCTTACAATTAGAACGGTCAGATTAATCTAGGCTTATCTTGCCCCAATCTTAGTATTAATCCATTCTGCAATCTCGCTTGCTACCCACACTACTCTCACCTGTGTCAGCTGTACCTTCTTAGGGAATGTTGGGTCGTAACGATCAGATTTTTCATTGACCATCTCGTAGATCGTAGAACGACTAAGACCGGTATAATGACCCACATCTTTGATACTAAGCAGTTGCGGTATATGATTACATGGCTCTATTACTGGCTGTGTTGCATTCAAGTTTTCCATGATTTGCTCCTTATAAGTGAATGAGAGCGTTTCCCCTCATATACTTACCGAGTCCTATAATTTTTTACTGCATCCCATGCCGTCCGACAGTTAGCTTTTGACGCAGCTAATAAAAAAAAGGAGCTGTATGTAACAGCTCCTTTTATGCCTAGTTCGCTAGACTAACTAACCGCCGTCACGCTTTGCCGTAATCCCTGCTCAATACTGGTTACGTCATCATTGGTTAAGCTATGGTTGAAGTGCCCATGCGCATCTTGATGGTGACCAGAATCGCCTGTCTCGACTGGATAAAACTCTTCCACCACTGCAAACGCCTCATCGTTATCAATCTCAAAGGCTGAGTTCACATAGCCAAGCTTTGCCGCTGCCTCTAATGCTGCTTGATCAAAGCCGTGTTCGCTAAGCTCACTATCAATTGACTGTGCATTAGACACCGCATCTTTGAGCGTCACCCCATCACGCAGCGTTAAATCCACAAAGTAAATCGGCGTACGATAGCTTTGTGTCGTACTTTTACCCCTTAAGGTTAATTGCAGTGGTAGACATGACAGCTTATTACCTGATACCGCAGCAAAGTAGCTTAAGCGTGCCGAAAGCGTCCTAATACTATTAAAGCCAGTCGTGCGAAAGATAAACGTACCCAGCTCATCGTCCTCAGAAAGATTGACGTACAGACGACCGTAAGGCTTACAAGCACCGCCTTGCGCCAGTGGACAGCGGTCAGGGGATGGACAAGGCAGTTGCTCAACGCCATTGCTTGTGCGGCGCTGACATTGCTCACCATCACCCACGCATAGTGGGCGTCCAGTTTGCCGATCGAACATCGTGTATTCTGCTCGCAAGTTAAGCATCGGATCGTTAAACAACATACGCACGGGTATTTGTCTCAGCTTACCGTCACTCTTTGCACGTAGCTTGTCATCAAGTGGATGGTTGATCCAGCCCTCCTTATTCTGTATTTGGCTGGTAATGGTGAATTGGTCGTCTTTGGCAGGGAGACGCTTGCCGTCTTTTACAATGACACGTCCAATGCTGATACGACCTAAAACGGGCGGGGTTATCGTTAGACCTTTAATCATGGTGATATTCCTTATAGGTTTAATAGAATGTGTTTAGCCATAAAAAAACCCACCTATGATAGGTGGGCGGTTATGCGCTAGATCTGGTTTGTTGAGAATATATAGCGGCTTAATCGTTTAAGACAACAAAGCGTCTGCTGCCTTGACGGGTTTTACTGAACTGAGCGAGTAATTCCGGATGGGCTTTAATGACAGCCTTGCTATCAAGACTGACACTGTCTTTCGAGCGCTTCCACGAAATAGCCCCTTTTTCAAACACTGCTACCTCATTATCTTGAATTAAGCTTTGCAGCTGATGCTTCACCTGATCATGGCGCTGCTCTAGCTCTTGCATATAGTCACGGTAGCTAAGCAGTTGCTCAAACAACTTATTGGCACCATCGTCATCTCGTAGATCAACCTTGCTTGAAGGCTCAGGCGTTGGATAAAGCTGCTTTAATGCTCGAGCTGCGGATTCAGAATGGTCAGGCGTTGGTGGCGTGTCCGTTTCCACGTATTGACAGAATAGCCGCTCATGCTGCATGATGGATTCAATCAAACGCTCATCACGCTCAACCTTATATATCTTAGCCTCATGACCACAAAGCAGCACACAGATGTGCGCAGCTTGTTTACCCGTGACTGCTAATTGATGTTGTACTTGGCAGGTGACATATAACGGTACGCCATGCTTCCATAATTTTGCCCCATGCTCCCCAGCAGTTTTACACTCGAGTATCTGTACCTCGTCACTACCAGTAATGGCATAGTCTAAATTAGCCAGCATAAAGTGCTTGTCAGGATCCGGGTGCTGCAAGATGGCGTTTACGCGGCGCACCTTATTGCCGGTATGTTCTTGATAGTACTTAGCCACCATCGGCTCCAAGGTATTGCCCCAGTACAAGGGCGAATAGCCCTCTAAGCTTTCATCAATGCTTGATTCCATGCGTCCGGTCTTAATCATCCATAGCTCAAGCATGGATAGGTACGGATGGATACCACAAGCGGCGGCAGCATCAGAGCTGCCAATGCCTTGCTTGCGTACTTGCAGCCAGTCCTCACGGCTTAAGTCTTTGGTATTAACCAAACGCTTAGCAGTGGTTGTTTGACTAGCGGAAGGTTTAACGGTTTTATTCTGAACCTTAAGCGTTGGTATATCTTCGATGCTGTGCTTAGCTTTTACCTTAGCGGTGGCACGCTTAGCCTGTCTTGGCTGAGTGTTGGTAGTTAATGCAATCATGTTCATGGTAAATTCCTTCGTTAAATTGATTATTGGTTTTGGTTGATTACTGATTACTGACAAACAAACGGCATAAAAAACCACGCTCGAAAGCGTGGTTTAATCGTTGCTTGTATTAAGCGTCTTTAGGCAATCAGTGCAAAGGCTTCCTCTAAGCTTTTATCTTTCAGCTTAGCCCCTGCACCGAACCATGCGGAATCAAGCCTATGGTCTGTCGACATGGCACGGCGCTCATGGTCCACATACTCTGTCATTGCTGACAGTAAGCCATAAGCGGTATCCCGCGCTGAATCTAAATCCGCACCGCGACCTTGACCGTTAAACATGTTCATCACCTGATTCATGGCACGGGCATTGGGCACCGCATCCTTTTCTTTCTTAGCACTGTTAAACAGAATGATGTCGTTGTCCTGATCGTTGAAGACACGGTTGAGATAGTTTGCTGCTTCTGCTTGGGTTACACGGCGCTGGGTTAACTGCTTCATTTCATACATGTGTTCATTCCACTGCTGAACAGAAACGCCTAATTGCTGCTTGACCTTGTCCGCATCAAAGGAAGTGCTATGCGGTACTTTCACCACGCCGCCGCTGCCGTCAGCGAGGCTAATCGCTAAGGTGTTATTACACACCACACGGATATTAGTGAACTGTGCAGTGGTGGCAAGCGTGCCATCGCAAGCAGTTGCTAGTAGCAGATAGCCGTTACTGACGTCACCGCCTTTGAGGGTCATAGACTGACCTGTACGAGCGAGTGCCCACATCTTACGACCACCTTTTAAGACGCCTGCGGTCTCAAGCTCAAAGTCAGACTGCTCAGTAAGATCTCGATAGAACTCTAGAATCTCTCGGGGTTGTACTTCTTGGTAGCGTTGGCTGACCACCGATAAGGGCTCTAGGTTATCGCTGCGATATAGCACCTTATTGCTATCAAACGGCATGATCAGATTTTGCCCTTTTTCATTGCTTGCCATGTAGCTGACATCAGTCGATTCAATACGCCAGTCCATACCAGCCTCACGAGCCCAAACTTCGATGGGCTGATTCTTAGATAACTGATTTCCGAGACCGTGCCAAGGGGTGTCACCGACATAAGCCATATTTTCGATTAAATGTGCCATAAGAGTATTTCCTGTGTTGATAAGTTAAGGGTTAAATAAATGGGTTGAGTACCGTTAAGACGCTTTGACAGCCCTCACAGTGATAAGAGTTTTGAGTAGCAGTCGAGGCGCAAACGGCAGACGACTGACAATATTGATAGTCTATTCTCATAAAGACCTCCTTTTATTAACGGCATAAAAAAGGTCTGCCTCGTGCAGACCTTTATAGTTAGAAGGGTTAAGCATTAGCGATTAATGCTCGATCTCACGTAAGTAGTATGTATTTGAAATTAGTTTGATATGGGTGGTAGTCCACGACGCTTATTCGTTCTATAAATACCATGACCAAAGCTACGCATGCTAGGCAGCCAGACTTTCAAATGCTGACCTTGCTTTTCAGGCTTAGTCAAATACAACGCTGTACATACAGCGTTTTCTACTTGCACTGGGTTATCACGATGAATCATACCAATGCCTAAGCGATCATTTATCTGATACTTTTGCTTATTCTCAGCACTGTGATAATTATAATAAGCTCCTGTACCATTTGTGACTTCCTGCCACTTTTCACCAACCTCCTTAGCGATAAACCAATCACTTTGTCTTTCCGATCCATCATAAATCAGTAGTAAGTGACAATGAAGTCCTCCGTTCTCATACCCTTGCTCCAACGCCCAAGCGTTACCTTGCAAATGCGCAAAGCAAGTTTGCTTGTTACCAATCAGCTCTCTAAGCTTAATCATGTGACCATTGAAATCTTCAATGGTCACAGTATGGCTAGTCTCTTGTGAGTACTTTAAGTCAACACGCACGAATAGTAGTTTTGAATAGTGATTGAGCAAACTTCTGACATAGCGCTCAAGGTTCATTTTGTTCTGACCCTCCTGATAACGCCAAGCGTTATCTTCGCTCTCAATGTTATTTTTATAACAAGCTATGTTATTAACGAATTGCTGAGTCTTAGCATGATCCCAGATAACATCGGAGGGGTATGAATCACCGACAATGGCATCAGTACTGAAGACAAATGAGTCGATAGTCTGCGAGTAGAATAGATCAGTATTTAGACTTTCCATGAAAGGCTGATACAGCGCATTCAAACGATTGTTAATGTCGTTAAAATTGAAAGGCTGAAATATAGCGTCTCTGACGAGTCTATCGATATTAGCGATGAGGTATGATTGATTAATGAGTGAGTGTGACATGAGTGGGCTCCATTGATTTTAGTTTGGTGTACATAACCATCAATGAAGTGCGTATTTAATTACTCATAAATGTTTAGTATCTATATGAATAATATAAATAACCTACTAAGCAGATCGCACTATTACGCGATCTGCTTTTTATTAAGTGGGATTTAAATGCTAGTGAGTAACAAGTTTTTAAAATCGTACTGAAAATGGAGTTAGCAGATTGGGACTGTTAAAATATATCGTCAACTATCTGTGTTTATTGGTGGGGTTACCTGATTCAGCTAAAGGATATAGCACTTAGATTAAGCGATGATATTAGAACTAAACTATCTAAATTTATTGCTAGAATGAAGTTTGTATTCGATGTATAGTTTAACCACGAAGATAGAAGTCTAAATACATTCTATTATAAGTCAAAAGAAGAGCATAAGACTGCTCACACCCCTATATTAGGGAGTTTGTAAGTAGTTAAAATATAGTTTTTTTCTACTAATATGGACTTTTACACCACTTTTTATGAGCTTTTTTATAGGGGTTTTTATATGCAAGATGACTTTGATGATGACGACTTTGACGATGACGACTTCGACGATGACGACTTCGACGATGACGACTTCGACGATGACGATGACGATGACACATATACTAATAGTGAGATTTACGAATCATCTATTTATGAAGAAGATATTTCACTTATACAAAATGAAAATTCAGATGCAAAATTGGTTACTGCGAACTCCAATAACGCAGATTTTATCAAGAGTGATGACCAGTCAAATTTTGAACCCATTTATGAGGTGGTAAATGAGGCTAATATATATCACTTAGCTAGTCAACTTAAGTTTAATACTGACTCTAATATTCATTACCAAAAACGTAATAGAGAAGCATTAGACAATTTTTTCAAAGTGATTGAACGCTTGAATCATGATGAGTGCAAGAGCTTGGTATTTGCGCATAATATGTATGAGCAGAATTCATCAGCTAATATTGAGATTAGTGAGCTGGCTTTTAAATCACAATTAGTAAATATATTCAAATCTAAGCAATACCCAATTCAGTACTTAACCGAGTTAATGTGTTTTAAAAATAATAATCAACTACCAGATAGTTTGCTAGGATGGATAAGAGAAGATCTCCGTAGTGCTCTGCACATCGCTTATCTAGTCCGTGATACTCTACATAATAAAGCTTTGGTTGGAGATAAGGAGCTAGTTCCTTACATTTCAAATTACTTGAAATATGAGGTCAATCATTTCAACAAAACCCATATCAACTTTCCAAATTATGCAAACGATGTATATCTAAATAAACATCAGTTGATAGGCAAAATTGAAACAGTTAAGTCTCACTATTTTAAAAATCGTACTGACAGGGAAATAAAGTGGCTTAAGGGTGATGACAGCGATCAAATTGAATGGGCTTATAACTATCTAAGTTCAGACAAGAGAGACTATCTTGTGCTTCAGAAGATATTCATACCCGTCTCTTTGCAAGACAAATACAATTTAATTTTGGCTAGTCTAGATGTTCTATCAAACGTAGATTACACGTATGAAATCTTTACTAAAAATATAGATACAAGTGACCCTAACTTTGATTTCAAGCCGATACCAGTAATATCATATAGAGCTAAAGTCATAGAGAACATGAAAGACGCTTGGGTTAAACTTTCAGCGAGCAGTAAGAACGAAGATCTAAGCCAAATAAAGATTTATAAAAAAGATCAAGATCTACTGGACTCTATTATGAAAGCAGAAGGAACCATTTCTGCCTCAAAAGTTGTAGGTCAGTTGATTAAAGATAAATACAAAGAAATGTTTAATAAGGAGTAGATAGCTCTGTATGTAAAGCTACCCGATTTGATATAATCGTGAAATGTTATTAATGTTTGAACTTGCCACTTCATGTACACCCATATGTACACCAAGATTAGTATAATAAATTATGTATTTTAAAATCAACAACTTACTTATATACTACTGTTCCGGCTCCGGGTACCATATAGCAGTAAAAGCAATTCGAATTAACCCAAACGCCATAAGCGTTTGGGTTTTTTTGTGCGCGTATATTTCTGAGCCAATCTTATTAATATCAATCATATAAACATTAATTTCATCCTTCTCACATCAAATTCTATCGATGTAGTCAGGCTGAAAGATAATGTGCTGAAGATTGATTGCGCTTTATCGGCCAAAAGGACTAAGATGACCTTGACCTATCAAGCATCTATCGACGTACCATGATGCTTGTAATTTCGGAACCGAAGCACTTAACTGTAAAGCTCGCTATAAGGTAGAAAACATTACATTATTATTCTGATTACCAAACGACCTTCATACCACTACTCTAGTAAGATTTTCCTGTCCATCTAATATAACTCATGGAATAGAGGTTTATATTGTCCACTGTTTTAGACCTATTGCAAACCATACCAAATTGGCACTTAGTCGGCTTGTTTGTCGCTGGTATGGTCGCGTTTATCATCTCCGTTATATCGGGTGGTGGCGGAGCTATGTTACTTATACCAGTCGCTTCTTGGACAATTGGGGCCGCAGCTGCACCTCCTGTGATCAATTTGGCAACCTTTATTAGTAATGGCTCGCGCCTTTATCTATTTTGGAAGGATATCGATTGGTCATTGACCAAATACTATGTACCAAGCGCCCTCGTAGGGGCATGGCTGGCCGCCTTGATATTTAGTCGTTTAGACGCTAACTGGATTCAATTATTGGTTGGCGTGTTTTTGGTGTCCACCATTTTCCAATATAAATTTGGCAAAGTAAGTAAAACGTTTGATATGCCCAAAGCTGGCTTTATTCCTTTAGGCTTCGTTATTGCTTTTATGAGCACCTTGGTAGGTGGTCTCGGTCCTATACTTAACCCTTTTTATATGAACGCTGGGCTAGAAAAAGAAAATCTAATTGCTACTAAAACGGCCAATTCTTTTTTTGTGGGTATTGTACAAATCGGCAGCTACTCTTTTTTTGGTTTACTCACTACCAAAATTTGGGTGTATGGTCTCGTGTTAGGACTAGGTGCCGTGTTTGGCAATATCATTGGCAAACGCTTTTTGGCAGGGATGAGTATCAGTCAGTTCAGAATAATGCTATTGCTACTCATGGTCATCAGCGGCCTTATAATGATAATAAGAAACGTCAATATACTTTTTTGACCAGTCTTTGATTTGATGCAAATGCCTATTTGATATCAGCATCTTAAAGGCACAATGTATAAACATCTTCGCTAAACATCAAGTCTAGAAACGTTGAAACGCCCTCCTTCAACCAGTCCTTCTATAGCAATTTGTAGGATATAAAACGTATTGTGTCATAAGCGAGTGTTGACTGACTTCTTAAACACAAATAAGATGAAAGGCACTGCCTGTGACGAATATCGTATTTAGACGATGATCGTATATATTAGATGTAAAGCAAAACCCGTTAATGCGAGAAAGCAATGTTTGTAACCCCTATACCCAAACTTCCTCAACACCAATGGAAAAATCTAGAAGCCATCCCCGTTATTGAAGCAGATGAACCACTACAGATCATCCCAGATTCCAAAAAATTAAAACAGTTCCCTATTTATTTTGATCAAAATGTATCGCACGCTATTGATATTTGCGTGGCAAGATCTTCTGTCGTTAAAAAGCTGCAACAAGCAGCGAACTTATTACCGGATCATATAGGGATTGTCGTACTTGACGCTTGGCGCTCACGTGATGTTCAGCAGGCCGTTCAAGCAGAGATAGGAGACATTATAAAAAGCAAATACCCAAATCTGAGTATATCTGACCAACAAGCACTTTTAGCAGAATTTGTTGCGCCAGTGGGTCCAAAATTTATCAGTCCTCACTTAACGGGAGGGTCTGTAGATATTACTTTGTTTGATGTAAAAACGGGTGAATGGCTCGATATGGGTGCGGGTTTCGATGAGCCCACAGAACGCTCACACACGCATTTTTACGAAGACCAGCTCGAGCATGCTGCTTGCACGAACAGACGCTTATTGTACTCAGTCATGACGACCGTTGGTTTTACTAACTTGCCAACAGAATGGTGGCATTTTGATTATGGTAACCCGCTTTGGGCCCATTACAAGCAGCAGGATCATGCTATTTATGGGGCGGCACATTGGGAGTCTATAGCGTCTTAGCTACGCGTAGTGCTTAAGGTAATATCCAGCCTAGCCTCTAGCTAAGCAACACTTGTATCTGGTTCATGGAGGAACTTTGTGGAAACACTTATTCAAGCAGATGATCATCTGGCATTATGGACATTCGTATTGGTGGCTGCTACTTCAGCGATCTTTATTGAACAACGTTACAAATGGGCAAGTAAGATACCCGGTGCAGTGATAGCGCTATTAATTGCAATCACTGCATCGAATTTGAAGATTATACCAACGGATGCGCCCACCTATGACGCTGTTTGGGGCTATATCGTCCCGCTAGCGATACCTTCATTATTGTTTAAAACAAACCTACAGTCACTGGTCAAAGAAAGCTGGAAATTATTATTGCTTTTTTTAACTTCCTCTATGGCAACGATGATCGGTACGGTCATTGCCTTTTTGGCGCTACGGCATTACATACCCGATTTGGACAAAATCAGTGGTATGATTTCGGCGTCATACAGTGGCGGCGGTGTGAACTATGCCGCTATGTCCGCCAAGTTAGAGCCGAGCGAAAGTATCAATGCGGCAACAATCGTCGCTGACAACATGATGATGGCTTTTTATTTTTTAATACTCATTGGGTTGGCTGGTGTTCCTCTCATTCGCAGTATATGGGGCTCACCGCATACGGACGAGATTGAAAAAGATCCGGAGATGCAAAACAGTCGTACTTTGTCTGAAGCCTATTGGAAGCCTAATCTCATATCGTTAAAGGACATTGCTATCTGTTTGGCAAGCTCCTTATTGATAGTTTTGATTTCATTCAAATTATCAGCATTATTAAAAGCAGTATTAGGTACGAGTGACAATATTGTCGGCGACTTGGTCATCAACCTAATCACTGATAAATACCTATTATTGACCACCATTACCTTTATCGTTGCTTCTGTATTCAAAAACAGTTTTGAAAAACTAAGCGGCAGTCAGGAGCTTGGTACTTACTGTATTTATTTATTCTTCGTAGTCATCGGTATCCCCGCTTCAATCAGCTTGATTGTGACTAAGGCACCGTTACTGTTCGTGTTTGTCTTTATCATCGCAATGGTCAATTTGGCCATTACTATGGGTGTAGGAAAGCTATTTAAATTCAACATTGAAGAAGTCGTGCTGGCATGTAATGCCAATATCGGTGGACCGACGACGGCAGCAGCTCTGGCGATTAGTAAAGGCTGGACGAAACTCGTCGGCCCTATCTTAGTTATTGGTACGGTCGGTTATGTGGTGGGAAACTACATAGGTACTATCGTTTATTTCTTAGTCACTGAGATTGGTATATAAACTCTTCTAGCAAATAAATTTGAAAATCGATGCCAAGTGGTGTCGACTTTTTTATCACATTATTTATTAAGCAATCACCAACATTACATACAGTATCGACCCAATAAACCATGTCGCATTTATCACAATGCCTGAATACCATTTGCGTTTAACGGCTTGATTCTCATTAGCAAAGGCCGCTTGCCGTTCTACGGTAATAGGCAAGATATTATATGGATTGTTTTCTCCATCCCACATGAGTCGTCGCTGAACTTCAGGATGTAAGGCAGGATTGGCGCTTGATTGATAGATATTACCTTCGGCCAGATCTAAGTAGCTAACGGTGCGAGCACGCAACCAACCCATAAAAGTCACTTCATGCCGTAGCCCAGTCAGCCCCTTGTCTTTCTTCTCTTGAGCAATATCAGCACACGCTAATAGTGAGGTACTGAGATCGGTTGGACAGGCATGGGCATATCTTGGATCAAGCGGTAGCTCGTCTGCTGGACGTTCCATATAGGTGCGGATAAATGTCCATTGGTCGTAAGGACTAAGCTGCATATCCTCAAGATTGATACTTTGAGCCACTTCTTCTGTTTTAGGATCAATCACATGCAGGTTCAAGGCTTCAAAGACGACGCCTTTATTACGTCTAACTGAGGCGACAAGATCTTTATAATTAATTAAATGAAAAATCGGCTCTTGCTTGCGATTATGCTCGTAATAGGCAATTTGTTGAGTCTGTTTTAACAATAAAATCTTATTGTAATAGGATTCTTTATTTTTAAACTGTTTATATGCTACATACGGTAGTAATCCAAACATTAAAAAGTTTAAAATAATAATAAAAAAAGCTAAGAAATAATAAAATATAGACCCATCTTTAATAATTACCATAACCATAGCTGTCATCAAAAATAACGACTGCCCAAATAACCAACTAAAGCAATAGGTCATTAAGAAACCAACCAACTGGTGCGAGTTAATAATCGGGTGAAACAATAAATAATCTGGGTTTACCTCGTGTACATCACGGCTCAGCTTCTCTATGCTGGCTAATTTTTCCCGATACGTAGGTATGCTCCCTTCCCAAGGTCTACTTAGTAGCTTTTCGATAGGATGGGTATTGTTAGGAGGATTGTAAATCATTATTTTTTTTGCAACCTTTCTTTAGTAGCTATTATTATCCAAATAACTTACGTCTTTTAGAGGGTATGGCGGATTGCGACTGGTATCGGGCGTATAAGTGACGATAACTTTTGCTTTATTGATACTATGTGGCTCGAACTTCAATAACTGCGTATCAATGATAAATTGGGGTTCCAATTCTCTTTCAGTCTCTTTTTTTGTCACTACAGGTGATAGTTTCTTAATGGCTAATGACGTAATATTACTAGCAACCGGTTCATTACTAGCAGAGTTATGGAATGTCGCTTTATATAGATTTTGTTCTCTGCCGTTTTTATCAGCGACTACTTCTATAGTCAGTTGACTTGCTTTTTCCCAATTTCCAATGTGGATCTGATTTTCAAATAAGGTCAGATACTCTCTGACGCTACCAAAGACTGGTGGTAGCCTTATTTCACTATTTGAGTCTGTTTTGTGCTCTATAGGCATATTACCTTGAAAGGTTTGCAAACGGTTATTGGCTAAAAATAAGGTGCAAGCCGTGATAAAGCCACTAATATCTTGTTCCAAACTATTAAAAGGCGGTTTATCTTGAAACGGGTTTATCAAGTAATAGTCCTGCCCTCGTATGGCTTTATGACCAAAGACACTATTGTCTAACCCGTACTCTATTAATGTATTGTTTTTATCATCAAATTTGAAAGCCAAGCGTTGAAATATGTAGCTCAAGCTCAATGTCAAAGTCAAAGTCAAAGTCATTTTCTATAATAAATTTGAACTCTTCACTGGCGATTGCTTTGATAAAGACTTGACGCGCATTAACAATTTGCTTCTTAAGATCAATTATTTTTTAGGAAGATTGTAGGTAAGATTCATAACTGCTCTTATCGATATGCTTAAATATCAAATCATCTGGGTCAGTATCTGAGAATACTATATTTAACAAAGTGCCAAAATAGTCGTTTTTACCTTCGTTAAAAAATTTCTTATCCTTAAACTTCGTTGTCTTAATACTTGCCTTTTCAAGATTTTTTATGATTAAGACATTAATGACCTTACGTAGATAGTTATTATCTTCTGATAGTTCACTGAGTTGACTAATCAAATAATTATGCTTCTCCGCGGCTGCTATCACCTCTCCTATAGGGTTAGGTAAGGCGACCATCATGGGTTTTATTTTAAGTATATTTTACGAAAAGTTTGGTAGTTTACTTGGTCATAAGTAGTTTCTTATAGCAAATATTAAAATTACTTGTTTTAATATTTATATAATCATCATAAATTTCAATCGTGTACTTACAAAATCCATTATCACCAATAAAAAATTCATTTGAATATTCTGCAGATATTGCATTAATTGAATTAGCATTGCGTAAAGATATATTGGATCTATTTTTTCGCCGGAAAAAATATACTCTCGTCTGATACTAAAGGAATATGATTTTTGGGGTCTTATAGTAGTAACACTATTAAGCATTCTCTCTACTTCTTCTAATGAAGGCTCTATAGTATTAGCATTAGATTCACCTTTAAATAACTTCATATCATAGTTTTTAAAGTTGATTATTTTTATTCTAGGACTTAAAACATAAGAATATGTAATAGATAAAATTGTACAAAAAACTATAAATAATAAAAGGTATTTTAAAATTTTCATAGTGTTAAATTATTTCTATATTAATTAGGATTTACTACTTATCTAAAACAGTAGTAATTAACTTTTGAAACTGGAATTTTATTATTCGGCTGAGAAGTTATTTCTCTTAAAATTATAGATGCCGTAATATTTTTGCTTAAATTATATTTTTCATAAAGTTCAATCCCAATTTCTATAGCTGTCTTATCATCCTTAGTATCGCCACTTATTTCTAATATTACAGCGTTGCTTACATACTGAGCTATATTAGAACCTGTGAGCAACTCATTTGCTGTAAACCCAATTGACCTTCCTACATATCCATAATGAATGTTTGACCATATATCTAAAGGAGCTATGCTGAATAAACCGTAGAGGTAAACTTGGTAAACTAACGACTCAACGAGGAGTTTATCATGACTAAGAAAGTCAGAACCTATAGCGCAGCTTTCAAAGCTGAAGCCGTCAAAAAGATAGCAGACAATAACGGCAATGTTTCAACGACTGCAAAGCAACTAGGCATAGCCATGCAAACCTTATCTAACTGGCAGAACAAAGCGAATGAAGGCAAGCTTGTCGGCACTAAGCAGTATGATCCTGAACTCATGGCTATTATAGAAGAAAATAAACGTCTTAAACGTGATCTCAAGGTTGCTCAGGAGGAGTGAGATATTCTAAAAAAGCCACGGCGTACTTTGCCAAACACAGCTTGTGAAGTACGCTTATATTGAGGCCAATCAGCGGCTTTTTAGCGTTACTCGCATGTGCAAAGTACTAAGTATTGTACCCTCTAGCTACTACGACTGGACGAAACGCGATATCAGCTGTCAGCAGATTCATCGCAATCAATATGAGTTGCTAGTTCGCGTAGCTCATGATGAAACTAAACAGCGCTATGGTGTTGAGCGATTGCATGCTCACCTCGTATAGCAAGGTCATGTCATCAGTAAATACATGGTCAGACGCATTAAAGAAGAATACGGCATTCAATGTCGTCGTCACAAGCGTTTTAAAGTCACTACCAACTCAAACCATAATAAGCTGGTCTATCCAAATTTGCTGGATCAGAAGTTCGATGCCAATTGTCCTAACGGGTCGTGGGTTAGTGACATCACATACATTTGGACAAATGAAGGTTGGATATACTCAGCAGGCGTTAAAGATATCTACACTAAAGAGATGGTCGGCTATGCTATCCACAAGCGCATGACAGCAGACTTAGTTTGCCGTGCACTTAATATGGCCATCAAGAGCAAGCGGCCTGACCAAGGGTTGATTTTACATTCTGACAGAGGAGGTCAATATTGTAGCAATGAGTATCGAAAGATCGTTAAGCAGCATAAGTTCAAAGGCTCAATGTCTAGGCGTGGCAACTGCTTCGATAATGC
This sequence comes from Psychrobacter sp. AOP22-C1-C5, assembly GCF_052378885.1. Taxonomy (NCBI): domain Bacteria; kingdom Pseudomonadati; phylum Pseudomonadota; class Gammaproteobacteria; order Moraxellales; family Moraxellaceae; genus Psychrobacter; species Psychrobacter sp. AOP22-C1-C5. The sequence goes on from NZ_JBQSYC010000001.1 coordinate 333,165, forward strand.
TCCCATAGAAAGCTTCTGGGGCGTCTTAAAGAATGAGCTGGTGTATCACAAAGACTATGAAACAAGATTTGAAGCCATCAGCGATATCACTAAATATATTGAACTAGATTACAACCAGACTAGAATTCAAAAGAGTTTAGGCTATAAATCACCAAGACAGACGTGGTTTGATTATTATCGTCAGGCTGCGTAACTAAAATCTCCCAAGTTAATATCTACGGATTTGACGGCATAGGTCAAAATCCACTTCGACGAATTTTTTGTCTTTAAAGCGAGGTTGCTCCAGCTTAGAATCTCCTGAGAACTCTCCTAGCACGCCTATGACAAAAGGAATCTCCTTCGTCTCCATTGAATCACCTACTTCGACGTCGTAAGTAAGATGCACCCGAGGAGCACGTACCTTTGCGATTTTCTTTTGCACACTGTCTTGATTTGCCATAATAAGTTGCCTCAGCAGTTTCTATTTTCAACGTAATATGCTGAATGGATCAGCAGATTTTCCGTTGTTGTTTCTGGGAGATGATTGTTTAGCCGGTTTATAGACAGGCTTGGCTTTTGGCGCTGGTCGTGGCGCTTGTTTCACAGCAGCCTTTCTTTTAGCAGGTTTTGTTTGTCTCTTCGCTGGTGCACGATACTGAGCTTTTGGCTTAGCCCTTTTAGGTTTTACGATAGGTGGCGGTGGCTTTGGCAAAGACTCATCGTAATTAAACTCATAAATATCGCCATATATCTTACTTAGAGCGTGCTGATATTCTTTCAAAAATGCTGCATCAACCTCATCCGTCAGATAGTCTGATTGCAACTGGTTTTGGGAAACAACAGCACTACTATTTAGTAGTATTTTTTTCAGTTTGGCAGTACTTTGCCCCAGATCAATGGCTTCGCTGGCTGCATAAACAGCATAAGCATGATAGCCCTGGTCATAGTAAATTTGAGCCAAGATCTCCCATGCCAAAGAATCCTTCGGATTGTGAGCCAATCGTTGATTTAACTCTGTCATCAATTGCTGCAATTGCGGTGATTTCATGTCAGTATTTTTGAGCGCAGCAAATTGATTTGTGATGCTGGCACTCGGGTCTTTTTCTTGTATTACAAGCTCACTATGCGCTGTACTCATCGCTGAGCCTATAATAACTATGCCCGCTACGATAGCTTTAGGTAGCTTAAAACTGACTTTGATATTGCTTTTGATCCTGATCATCGTAAGTCGGTGCTCGTAATTATCATTAAATGAAGATATGTTGACGTAAAGTGACTTCAATTAGACGTACTAATCAAGGTTGTAATATTGGTTAATGTATCTTTGAACGTCGATTTCTCTGCTTTGTCCATCGATACATTGCTATGATAAGCGTCAATATTGCTCTCCATCATCTTAACCGCTGAAAGCATGGCAATCTGTCGCGCTTCTACCATTTGATTATCCATACTCAGAGCTTCGTTAGCGGCTCTTAACGCCCGTGCATAGCGCTTTGCCTCATAATTCTTTTTGGCCATAGCCGTCCATGCTTCAACATTACGTTGATTGTTTTGACTCGTCTCGGTATAGCCAGAAAGATAAGTAAGAGGCGGCGCACTCAACTGCTTAATTGTCGGCTGGCTTCTAGTATTTTGAGGGTTTTCTTTAGCGGTTGTGCTACAGCCAGTCGTCAACAAAGCAGTATTAAGCACCACCGCTAATAAGCCTACCGTTGTAAGATTAGTACGATAAATATGGTTCATAGATCATCACTAAAAACATAAGAAAGGAGAGTAAAAAATATTTTATTATGACTAAAGTTTGCTATTCATAATTTTTTCATGAGGTTGATTATACATATACTTGACAAAATTTCAATAAAATCTATACTTTTCTCAATAAATTATTTAGTAATCGTTCTATCAAAAATATTTTTTAATGTGAAAACAGTAGCTTCGGTATCCTTTATATGCCTTATCAGACCGCTCGTCTACATAGAATGACCGTTAGTACCAAATATCTAAGTAAAGATGCCTTTTACCCTGTGGCATTCTTTGGAATAAGCAATCTCACTCAAAGTAATAATATTAACTTACTAGTGTTTGGTTACTTATTTATTGATTCGAACGCTTGTTTATCTTTATCCAACGCGCCTATATGTTTGACTACGTTATCGGCTGATCGCACGCCTATCCATCGCACAGGGCTGCTAAGAGGTATAAACTATAAGCACTCAGATGGGGCAATGCACTTCTATGGTTTAGACATGGTTAGCCCTGATTGGCAACTGACACAGTCCATACATACTCGCAGTTTTATTAATCAATCTACCCTTGATATCGTTACTACTATTCTTAGTGACTATGATATAAATTGGCAGATATCTGAAACCTTATTATCATCAGAACGCTTATTTGAGCCGTTAGCTATTCGTACACAATCAGATATTAGTGACTATGAATTTATCACTGGACTGCTCGCTGACATTGGGGTATTTACTTTATGGATATCCGGCGATTCTGTTGATAATCTTGGGGCATGGTGGCTAGTCAATCGATTGAATGAAAGTGAGCTGTTACCACTAGAATACAGCTACGCACAGTCTTCGGTGCAGTCCGGTCAAGACAGTATAGATACACTAAAGATGAATACTCGTCAGACTGGCAGTCGTACGGTAAAGGTACGAGCAGATGGTTTGGCGGCGGATACCATTTATGAAGGTCAAGCGCTAGATGAATCGCCTTTAGCCATAGAGGATACGACTGTATTACTCGCTGCCCATTCTCGGGTAAACAGCGACAAGACCGCCACTCAGCTTGCTAAACAGTGGGTTGATGCTAATAACTGTCAGCGCGAAACTTATCACGCCAGTGGCGCTATGCGTGGCATTGTTGTCGGCAGTCCGATTAGCATTAATAATTTACCATCCATTGGTCGCCTATCTACTCGCTGTATAGCAACGATGATGATTGGCATTGAGCCGGACAATGACAGTGTCTCCTATCATCACCAAATATTTATCGAAGAATGGTTAGAGCAAACGGTACAGTACGCTCAACGCTATCATTCGAACACTATTATTGATTCTATACCTAAATACGCTTATGACATTGCTCGTGATACTGGCGTTTGGGCATCGGCAACTTTGTTAGATGCGTCTATATCCTACTGTCCATATCCTAGTAAGCAAGCCTTTGTCAGCAGCAGCTACCAAGGCCTGTCTCAAGCTCGTACAGGTGATGCAAACTCGTCTACCTCTCCCAGCTATACATCCCAAATCACCGATGACAGCCTACAACAAACTGTTACTACGCCTGTCTGGTCAGAGTTTAGTCCTCATGACGATGGCTCCACCCCACCTCTGCGCTCTTTGCAATTGTCCTCAGGTGCCACCCACGGTTGGCAATTTTCGCCACGGCTTGGACACCCCGTACTAATTAATCACTGGTACGGCGATATCGACAGTCCGGTGATTAGCCGTTCCCTTTATGAGGGTATTGGTATGGGTGATACTGACGAAAAAGACGTGACTACTTGTGATGCTGGGCTTTCTAATCGACATAACTTGCAAGGCGGATCGTCGCCTAGATGGCATGGTAGCGGCTTGGGTCACTCGCAAATCAGTGATGATGATACGCATAGCGGCTGGATATCCGGTATTGCTCAGTATGGACTGAGCGCTGAGTCTGAGGTGACATTCAGCTTTGATGATACGCCAAACAAGGTAGGACTACAGTGGACGGTAAATACCGAGTCACATGCCAATGTCCAGAACCCAACGATGACAGATATTGCTACCTTCTCACCTGATGAGCACGTTGTGGAACTCGGCGTCTTGCGTCATCGTTATAGCAATCATCAATCGAGTGACCGTGGCCAAGGTGTCAATATCGCAACCGATCACGGACTACAGGTCAGTGGTGATACAGGTGTACTGCTCACAACCTTTGGGCTCAGACACTCACAATCAGAGCATGAGTCGGCGTGGGTCAATGATGCTGGACAACAGCAACTTAAAATAGGCGCTGAGCTGGGTGAGACGCTAAAAGAGGCCAAACAAGCACATCTACAATCGATACAGACTCTGAGTAATGTGAATCAATCGATAGATGCCTTTAAAACCACGGCACAAATGATAGATGAGACACTCAATGCGGAAGTCTTAGGTGCACCCGATGTAATGCTGGTAAGTCATGACAGTATCTTTGCATCTGCAAGCAACACGCTGTGGACGGCAAAAACCATTGTCAGACAATCAGGAGCTACGCAGTCAGATACAGTGGCAGGCAATTATACCCTCACGGCGGATAGCATTGAGTCACTTTCGGGCGTTGGCGGTCAAGCAGATCAGTCAGGACTACATATCAGTGCCAATAGAGAACCACTTGGTATTCAGGCGCAAGGCGGTGAGCTGCAGTTGCACTCTCAGCAAGGCATGACAATCGGTAGTGAGTCCGGACAGGTCAATGTGTCGAGTCCTAAGCGGATTAAGCTGCAAACATCAGCTGGAGCTTCGATTACGATTGATAACAGTGGAATTAAGCTGTTGTGTCCAGGGACGATTAAGATTAAGGCAGTGAAGAAGGAATTATTGAGTGGAGGTAAAGTTAATGCACCGATTATATCTTTACTTAAATCAGGATTATTCAGTAAAGCTTTTGATTTAAAAAAATTAATTCCTCAAGATTTGATAGACCAAGGTATCAGCTATAAGCTTATTAATCATACAAAAGGTACAGAGATCGAAGGAAAGCTTGATGAAGATGGGCAGACATTAAGGGTGTTTGGTGATAAGGCTGAGAAGGTTGAGTTTGTACTAGAACAAGGAGTTTATTTTTTTGAAAAAAATGAAAATACGCATAATGAAGAAGATGTTATTGGTTCATTTAATGCTTTCGATGGAGAACCAGTAAGTTCTCACTATCACGACACTGATGATGACGATTTCTGCTGTTGAAGAATCTATTGTTAAAAAACGTTCTTCGTAAGATAGAAAATGGAGCTAAAATGAAAAACGGAGCTAAAATAACTGTATTGTCAGCTTGTTTGATGACACAATTTTGCCTAGCAAAAGATGCTAATAAATTTTTAGTTATCAAGACCTGTTCACAGGATACATGCTCTGTATACCGCATATTTGAAGATAAGAGTAAAGAGATAGTCAAATTTGATGCTAGTAAGATTAGCGATATAAAAAAAATTGATGATAATCTCTATTATTTTCATATATCCTGTGGTAGCCCTTGTGGATATGGGCATTACATTACGCGTAACGATTTGTTCTTGACGAAAGATAATGAAATTTTATTTGATAAAAACAGAAAATGCATCATTTATGCAAACTGGAATGAGCATAAAATATTTTCTCGCATTTTAAGTGATAAAAAACCTTTAAATAAATTAATCTATAATTTTTCAAATATAGCGATGTATAAGGACAATGAAGATTATCAAGAACTTCTGGATACAGAGCCTTTGCATCAAATATTTAAAGAAGATGCATTTATTGATAGTAATGGCATCCTACATCTCTATGCTTTCGGAAAGCAATCTAATTTAATCACACTTGAAATTAAAGATGCTTGCGAGAGTTAATATGAGTTATAGTAAAGAATTTAAAATAGTAGTAGCTACAATTTATGGAGAGGCAGATGCTTCTAGCGTAAGAAGCTGGGAAGTTATTGCACACTCTATGAGAAATAGAATTGGGTTTGGAAATTGGACTCAATATTCTACAATATATGGTATTGCAACAACAACAGGTTATGATGCTTATACTAGTAAAAATATTCCTTATTATGAGGCAATGTCACAATTTAATTCAGGCAACATAAGTAGCTTGTTAAAAAAAGTAATTGATACAGTACTTCCAATTTATGAAGGTAAGGTTAAGGATGATACTAATGGAGTAGTATCCTACTGGAGTCCTGAAGCTCAAAAGCAGCTACATAGAGATAAGCCAAAACTATATACTACTGCAGTGCCAGATTGGGTCAAAGATAATAAAAAAGAAATAGTAAAAATTGCTGGAACTGAGAAAGATGATTTTCAGTGGTTAAGATTTAAACGTTCAAAAATGTTTGTTACTCTACGTGACAATAAAGGTTTACCAATGGATGGGGTAAGCGTTGATATAAGGTTTGCTTCTGGCAAAAAAGTTCCAGTTTTATCTAACTTAAAAACTAATAGTAAAGGACAATTACCAGTTTTTTTTGCTCGAATAGAGATGGGTGCTAGATTTATAGTTGATGGAAATTATATAAAAGATAAGAAAGGTAATAATCTAAAAATTCTACCTACTGGTAAAGATATTGTGGCAACAATAATAGTAGGTACGGGCAATGGCTTTAAGTCTAGTTTAGAAAAACACGAAACAGAATCAGAAAATACTCAGGTTCGTAATGATACAGTTGGTATCAACAATACGCCAAAAACTAATACTGCATCTAATTTAGAAGAGGTCACCTTTAACATCAAACTAGTCGAAGGCGACACAGGCAAGCCACTACCAAACACACCCTATTATTTTGAGTACAAGAACAATATCAAACCCCATAAAACCGACAGCTCAGGTATCGAATCAGGTATCAAAGCCGATGTCAGCCAATCTATCGGCGTCTATCTTGATGACGACGGTGGTAAGAAAAAATCTATTTACAGCATGGCATTTCCAGTAACAGGTGACTTAAACGGACAGACCAAAGTATTAAAGGTTCCTGTCGTTACGCTACAACTAAAGTTTGTTGATAAAAGTAAAAAACCTATACCTAACTATCAATTTAAAACCGTTTATCGCGGTCGGACCTCTGAAACCAAAAAAGCGAATGCTAGAGGCTTAGCCACTGTAAAAGCACTGGCGGGACAGGAACTAAAGATCATTCATGTAGTAGCAAATAAATTTACGAGAAATATCGTCACTGACGGTTCAACTGAATGGACATTCGATACAAGTAAACTGATTAAAGATTCTAGCAGTTCAGCAAGCTCTGCTAGTAATGCATCATTCAATAACCCTTCTTCAGCTCAAAAGCCTAATGACACAAAACCTAATACTTCAAGCCCCGTTGATAAAAGTAATGTCATACGCAATGATAAGATAACTCAAGAAGGGCCAACACATGAAGTTAAAACAGATCAAGCAAAGATTACTATTAAGTTTTTAGATGAAGCAACGGATAAGCCTTTGTCAGGATTAACTTATTGGACGCAATCTACTAAGTATGGAAAAAACCCAGCTACTACAGGTAGTGATGGCACAAGAGGCCATACACACGATTCAGATGTGGGTATTAGTATCGCAGTTCTAGTCAACGAGAATGGTAAGGAAGTGAAAAAAGGGACTATTGTCGCTAATAGTGATAAAAACGGCGTTGCTTATGTTTATAAAGCTAAGAAGCCTAAACATTCAAATATAAAAATCAGTTTCAGCCGCAATACAAAATCAACTGTAGTTACTGAAAAGACTAAAACGATTTTAAGAGAGATTGCTGAAAAATATGGTGCGAAAGAACTCATAATTACCAGTTCGTTAAGAACTCCTGAAGAACAAGCTAGTGCAATGTACGATAATATTGCTGGTGGTAAACGAATATCATACCGAACTCCTGGTGAAATAGTGACTCAAGTGTGTGAAAAAGGAATCAAAATGAAATTAGGTAGGGAGAAAACCATTCAAAATATGGTATCTAAGATTTTAGAATACGATAAAAAAGGTCAGAGGGTATCGAAGCATTGTGTTAGTTTTGAAACATATGCTAAAGCAAACATTATTGATTTAGGCATCAATAGTAATGGGTTTAATACCTATACAAAAAAGGAAAGATTTCAAAGAATTTGTGATGAAGCCGAAAGACAAGGTAAAATTTCCGGCTTTATATCTCCTCTTAGAGATAAAGCTGAACCAGCTTTTCATCTCGAAATACCTCAATAGATAAGGAGTTATATTTTATGAAAAAAACTCTACTCTTATTGTTCATTTTAGCATTACAAGCTTGTAGCGACACCACTGTTCAGCTTCCTACAGATGACGTCGATAAAGGAAGTCGCATAGACTCAAAGTTAGAGACAAATGCTGTTCGATCATCCTCAGATATTGGCATAGGCGTAGATACACATAATAGTATTCCAACAGGTATTTACTTTTCTAATAAAAAATGTCGTTCAGATAAAACTTGCAAAAATTTTACTCCTAAAAAAATTGATGGAAAATATGTTCTTTTTAAAAATCAGGATTCAAACGAAGCTGCGTACTACTTATTAGTTAAGGATAATGCTTACTACCTTTATAGTTTACAGTTTTTAGATGAAGACTACAGCGCCGTTGGCTCTTGGTCACAATTAAAAAGAATTGACGAACCAGATTTATCTTTTGAAATCGAAACTATTGAACAGGTCATGGGTTCAGACTACATGGGAAGTTACGACAATGTTAATATAAACAATAAACTTAACACCTTAGCTAATAAGTCCGGTTTGCTAGAAATAGGTAACCTATTAGAAGGTAACAAAATACCTACTCATGAAACTATCAAATTTATACATACAAATGATGGTTATAAGGTCGACTGCGAAAATTATATAAAAAAATATGAAGAGATAGCTGACGAATTTTTTAAAAAAAATATGGCTATAGGCTTTCACTTTTACTATGAATGTTCTAGTGGAAACGTTATATATTTTCAAGATGTGAACAAATTACAATAGATATTGTAATAGCGCTGTTTCCACGAGACAGACTTTATCATTTTTAATTGTCTTTTTTTCGAGAATACTAGTTAGGCAATAACTAAAAATCTGGGCTTATTCATCCCTCATTTACTCTTACCCTAGTAGCTAATTTACGTTTGATACAAGATTTCCTGAGAAGTGAGAGATGAAGAAAAATATTTATAGGTTAGTATTACCGATATTATTTATTGCAATGGCAGGTTGTAGCAATGCGGAAGATATCAACTCTCCAGTGATATCTAAGACTCATGAAGGAGATGTTTCTTTAACTCAAACACAAACGTTAGAGACACCTCAATCTAAATTAAACTGCGCACAATTTAATCTAGATAGCATAGATAATATGGTATGTACTTACTGGAAAGACTCTAAAAAATTTAAAGAGACCATTAAAATCCAAGATTATGAGACTTACTCTTCGCTTATAGAAGTTCAAGAACTTTCACCAGTTGAGTATAATTTCTTTGCAACTACAGAAGTATATTATAAGAATGAGAAATACAAGGCTAAAGTTTTTCCAAATTCTAGAGTAGAGTTATCAGATGGAAATGAAATTTTAAACCTAATTTGTAATAAAGGCAGTTGTTCTAAGCCATTTTTATGGGGTTTTGCTACAGAATCAACTATTAAAGTTAATCCCGAGTTAGCTAATGTAATGATGAACAAGTTATCTTATATATATAACTACAACTATAAAAAATACCTTCGAGATAAAAACAGTCAGGTAGTAAGAAACAAGATAGCAGTCAAGGTATATTTTAATAATCCCCACTTGGATGATACTTCATATGTTATCCGATTTGTAGATCAAGCTTCGCCGCTCAAAAATGCTATTCAAGAATATCTAAACGGTTTGACTATAGAAGAGAAAAATCTAGGTTTTGAGTCAAATAATTTTGGTAATAATAACTTCACAGTTAAGATTGTGGACAATATAGCTAAGATTCATTTTACCGCTAATGATTTAATTGCAGACTTGCAGTCACCGCAACAAGTGATAAACTTTAGCCATTCTATAAGAATGACCGCAGAACAGTTTAATACGGTTGATGCAACAGAAATATGCATCAACAACTCTTACAACTATCAAATGGCTTTTCTGGCTAACGAAGAATCTGTAGATTGCCCTTTTTAATTTTCATCAAAACTGTATATTCATTACTAACCTATTAAAATCAAACCAAAAAAAATCCGACCACCTAAGTGATCGGATTTTTAGTATTTGGTGGAGATGGCGGGAGTTGAACCCGCGTCCGCCGGCATTACGCTCATGAATCTACATGTTTAGTTTCTGTCTTCAGTTTTAATCCGCACCGATCCGACAGTCAGGATGGATTGGACGATTCTCTACTTTTGAACCCAAGCGATTGAGACAATCCCTTGTGGCGAGCCTACATGCGGACGCTTCAACTTAGTTAACCAACTGTAGGTGATCAGCAACTAAGTAAGCAGGGTTTAAGCTGCTAGAGCGTAAGTTTCGTCGTTTGCGACTATAACAATATATGTTTGATTAACGAGAGGACATACACTCTCGACATGCATCATTGAGTTTCAGCACCAGCGTCGAAGCCAGAACATCCCCAATAAGGTCGACTATTATATAGCACTTATAGATCGACTTTCAACCTATATGACAACTGCATTACATTACGTTACAGCTCAATCATTTATGCTAAAACACTGTTTAGCCATTTGCCAATATTTTGGATTTGCGGCATACATACTTGATGCGCCATCGGATAAGTCCGGTAAGTCACATTATACCCTTTATCAGATAACAGCTTCTGCGCTTGTTCACCTAGAATGACAGGTACGACTGGGTCATGACTGCCATGCTCAATCAAAATAGGCATGTCTTTATTAGCCGCGCTATAGGCGATGTTTTCATTAGTCGCAAGATAGGTCGAAAGTGTCATCAAGCCTGCCAAACGTTCTGGATAACTTAAGGCCACATGATAAGCCACTGCCCCGCCCTGTGAAAATCCTGCTATCACGATATGCTCTGGTGCAACGCCGCGCTCAATTTCACGGCGGATTAGATCCTGTATTTGCTGCGACGACGCTTCGATTTGAGCCACATCAATTTTGCGCTCAAGGCTCATCTCCAAAATATCGTACCATGCTGGCATAACCATACCACCATTGACGGTTACTGCACGCTTAGGGGCATGTGGAAAGACAAAACGTACCGCCATGTCATTAGCCAAGCCTAACTGTGGTACTACTGGCTCAAAATCATGACCGCTAGCGCCCAAGCCATGAAGCCAAATAACAGCGCGATCAATATCTTTTTGCGCGGGATTGTGTTCGGTAATAACGCAGTCTAAATAATCACTCATATTTTATCCTTAATAGTTATAAATATCTGAAAAGTAAATAAAACTAAAAATGCAATGTCTCTTAGTTGTCATCATTTCTTAAACATAATTTGATATTTTAAGTACTGTACTACTATACGCAATGTGATACCCATGGTCATACCCTACTTCTTATTTTGCCCTTTGTTTGAGGACAGTTTACATGACAATATTAAATAATTCAGTGGTGACCCGTCATCAAGGCGTTTATAAAAGCCGCCCGACGAAAAAACTGCTACTACCGCTCATGTTTGCCAGCAGTATTTTATTAATAGCGTGCGAAGAAGATAACGATATCGTAACCACCGTACCACCTACCACGCCGCCAGTCACTGAACCGGCTCGGTCTGTGAATTATACTTATGGGGTTCGTCCATTCTATCTGGTCAATGACATGGATGAGGGCGCGCTTAAAGACGAGCTGTTGGCTTGCGGTAATCAGCAGCCTAGCAAAACAGACTTTTCTATCGCTCATCGCGGTGCGCCCTTGCAGTTCCCTGAACATACCTATGATGGCTACATTGCCTCAGCCCAGATGGGAGCAGGCATATTAGAATGTGATGTGGCATTCACCAAAGATGGTGAGCTGGTTTGTCGTCACGCACAGAATGATTTGCATACCACGACTAATATTGTAGCAACCCCGCTCGCCAGTCAATGTACGGTACCACCTATAATGGACACCAATGGTGTGCTTACCAATGCCGCCAATATTGAATGTCGAACCTCAGACATCAGTTTAAATGATTTTCAGAGTCTAAAGGGGAAAATGGATGCCGCCAACACTCAAGCCACAACCATTAGCGGCTATATGAATGCAACTGCACCATGGCGAACAGACTTGTATTCGCAAAATGGGAAACTACTGACGTTAAAAGAACACATTGCACTTGCCAGCAGTTTGGGCATGAAGCATACCCCTGAGCTAAAAGCCCCTGCTGTATCCATGCCGTTCAATGGCTATAGCTTAGACGATTATCGTCAACAGCTGATTGATACCTATAAGGCAGCGGGTGTTGCCCCTAGCGATGTATACCCGCAATCGTTTAATATCGAAGATGTCGATTATTGGCTTCGTAATGAGCCAAGCTTTGGCGCCAATGCGGTTTATTTAATCGATGATACCAATGAAACGGCGGCGGGCGCCCTTTTTGATAAAAACGACCCGACTACATGGAAACATTCTTTGGCCGATATTAAAGCACGAGGCATCAACATCATTGCTCCAGCTTCTTGGTTACTAGTCACAAGCGATGGCAATGGTAATTTATCACCCTCTGAATTTGCCATACAAGCCAAAGCCAATGGGCTGGAGATCCTCACATGGTCGCTTGAACGATCAGGCCCACTAGCAAATGGCGGCGGCTGGTACTATAGCGGTCTAAATGATGCGATCAATAATGATGGCGATATGATGACCTTTATCGACGTACTGGCACAAGATGTTGGCGTCAAAGGTATCTTCTCAGACTGGCCAGCACCCATCAGTTACTATGCCAACTGCAAAGGCTTAACCTAGCAGTTATACCCTTAAGGCACCTATACCACCGAGAGTACATTGTAGTACCTTAACCAAGAGACCGTTTTAGCATATCTAAGACGGTCTTTTTTGATGCTACATCTGACAAGCTATCACTTTATAGCTGAATCTACTGGTTAGTGACTCTGTACACTGAATGTTTGGATGACTTACCTATTTTTATCTTCATATTTTTTCATCAACTTTTCATCGTATTGGTAATCGCCACTTATCAGTTGAATTATAAACTATGCTAGGATGATCACATACTTTAGTCACAGTGCGTTTATTATGAGTCCTTGCCCGCATATTTTATTGGTAGAAGATGATCCTGCTATCGCGATGTCGCTTAAGGTGACCTGTAAGCGTGAAGGCTGGCGCATAACATGGTTAGACAATGCAAGTAGTGTCTTGCCGATGTTACATCGTGATGAGGCAAGAGATTTATCAGCCATTATTTTAGATGTTGGATTACCAGATGGCGATGGCTTGAGCCTGTGCCAACAAATACGCCATACAACAGATATCGATACTCTAAAAGACATTCCTATCGTATTTTTAACGGCTCGTAGTGAGGAAGTTGATCGTATTTTAGGTTTAGAGATGGGCGGTGATGATTATTGTGCCAAGCCCTTTAGTCCTCGAGAATTAGTCGCTCGTCTAAAAGCCATTTGGCGACGTGAGCAATTACTTTCTCAGCAGTCTACTCATACTACGTCCACAGACAATACGATTAACGACACCCTTTCTAACAATATGTCGGAGCAAGCTTTAACCTTTGAGTGTCAATCTGGTGTTTGGCACTATCAGCCGCTTAATTATTCACTAATGTGGCAAGGGCAAAAGCTTGAACTGAGTAACACAGAGCGCAAAATTTTACTGGCTTTATTAAAAGCACCTAATCAAGTTTTTAGCCGTGAACAGCTATTAAACGCAGTGAGCGACTACCCTGATCATCGTTTAGCACGAACCATAGACAGCCATGTTAAGTCAATCCGTAAGCAGCTGGCGATCATTGACTCTAGTGTTGATGTCATTCATACACATCGCGGCTTAGGATACGCGTTATGCCCTGCATAGTGCTGTCACTCCATTACTTTTAATAGCCTTTATAAAATATGAATCACAAAGCTGACCATACCCCTCCCACCAATCAAAGCAATTGGTATGCAAAGTTGCATCCCATAGGCACCGCGCAGCAAACGACGAAACCCAAACGGTTGCTAAATTTGAGTATTTTTTTCAGAATTTGGTTGGCCGTGGCTTTGGTTCTCATCATTTGCGGGGTAGTCGTTTTTACTCAATTGTTTGGTTATGTCAAACCAACCGCGCAGCAGGTTATCGAAGATACTTTATTGGATACCAGTAAATTTCTTGCGGCAAATTTGCAGTTACCGTTGTCCTCAGGACAGTTATACGATGATTTTTATCAAGCAAAACTGGATACTGCGTTTATCGGCATACCGACCACTGATACTGCGATCAAACCAGAAGATAAACACGAAAGTTCCAGCAGTTTTCGAGTATACGTAACAGATAAGACAGGGGTTGTCATTTACGACTCACTCCCCGAACCTGACAATGACGAAGGGCAAGACTACAGTCGCTGGAATGATGTGTATTTGACCCTGAATGGTCAGTACGGGGCAAGGAGCACCACACAAAATCACAACCAGCGTGACGGTACAATTATGTATGTGGCGCAGCCTATAAAAAATGATGCAGGTACGCTAATCGGGGTTGTCAGCGTCGGTAAGCCGGTCGCTAGCGTGCTGCCCTACTTGGACAATACTCGCAATCGCATGTTTATCACAGCACTACTCATGAGCATTGCCGCTCTTATCTTAGCAGGATTGGTCGCCTGGTGGCTCAAACAGAGCATCACCTTAGTGACTCAATACACCAGTGCATTGGCGGAGGATACCAAAAAACCGTATTTTTATTTAGGTCATGAACTCAATAGTCTGACAGATACGATTGAGTCTATGAAACATCAGTTAGAAAATCGAGCGTATGTCACAGAGTATGTCCACACTCTCACTCACGAGCTCAAAAGCCCTTTGACAGCAATTCGTGCCAGCAGTGAGCTACTAGAAGACAATGGGCTTGATGAAGAGGATCGGCAAATGCTTATCCAAACCATCGGTGAGCAAAGCATTAAAATGCAGCAGCTGATTGATCGCCTATTGTTATTAGCCAAGGTTGAGCAACCGACCTTTAAGCTTAATCGACAGCTGACGCCGTTATTACCGCTATTACAAAATCTTGCCAAAGACAATAGTGCCAAATTACAACAGCAGCACCTGCCACCTATCGACATCTATATTGATGACAAGCAGATGACTGAAAGCGTACTATCATCGCTAGATTTACTAGCAAACACCAGCGTATTTGCAGACCAATTTTGGTTGGTGCAGGTATTGCAAAACGTATTAGACAATGCCATTCATTTTGCCAAAAACAAAGTCATTATACATATGCATAGCACTGTACAAACGGTGACCATCGATATATTTAATGATGGCAAATTGCTCCCTGACTATGCAGTTGATAAAGCTTTTGATCGCTACTTTAGCTTATCGCATCACAGCCAAACCCTTCATCCTTCAACAACCTCTTCGCCAGTTAAAGACTCGGCACAGAGCCAGAATCAAAGCTTTGAAGCAGGCTACCCGAACCCATCTCCCAGCACCATTAAAAAAGGCACTGGTCTTGGGCTAACCTTAGTGAAACAAGTGATTGAACATCACGGCGGTCATGTCGCTATCACCAATGTCACCGCAGACAATGATAAAAACTATATTGCTCTTAATCAACTTACTGGTGTCATGGTCAGTATTACGTTACCTTTGGATGGATCATAAGACCTCTAGAAAAAATTAATACGCGCCCGCCTAAACTCACTTTTTTATCATAAGAATCTGCACTCTTAATAACAGTTCATTAACTTTCCATCATTCCTTCATAGGTTTTCTATCTGCTTATTATACGATTACGTCATTAAAGTTCGTCATCAAGACTAAGGATAGAAAAGCCATGCAAAATCTTATCGAGCAAAACCAAATAATAGAGAAACTTTTAGGTCATAGCCGTCATTATTGTTTACAGACTTTATCGCGTGAAGGCATTGACATCGTCTCTTTTGGACATTGGCTAGCGATTCCCAGTCAACAGCTGCTTCTGGTGTTTCGACATCAGCGATGCGTAGCTATTGATGATTACCAGCTAGCGGCTTAGACCCTTTGTCAACAACCTTATTAGGTCACATTTACTCAATCAATACTCTTTTAAACAGCCATAAAAAAGCCCTTTGCTACCTCTAATCATATGTCGTTAAAGATAAAAAAGGGCTAATAGCATTACCACAAACTGTCTAAATAATTGGTTCTACTGGCTGTTCGACATCCGCGTTCTGACCACGATGACGCAGATAATGGTCAAGCAATACAATTGCTAGCATAGCCTCTGCAATCGGCGTGGCGCGTACACCAACACAAGGATCATGACGACCTTTTGTCAGCATATCCACCGACTCCCCTTGCGTATTAATACTTTTGCCAGCAGTCGTAATACTAGCTGTCGGTTTAAGAGCGATATTCACACGGATGTCTTGACCCGATGAGATACCGCCCAATATGCCGCCTGCATGATTGGCTGTAAAACCATCTGGCGTCAGCTCGTCACGAGAACGATGACCAAATTGACCAGCGACTGCCATCCCATCACCAATCTCAACTCCTTTGACGGCATTGATACTCATCATTGCATGAGCAATATCCGCATCCAAACGGTCAAATACTGGCTCACCAAGTCCGACTGGGACGCCACTTGCGATAACTTCAAGACGAGCGCCGCAGCTTGTGCCTTCACGGCGAAGATTGTCTATCAATGTCTCAAAGCGACCAACAGCTTCTTTATCGGCACAGAAGAACGGATTGCTATTTACGAACGCCCAATCGATTTGACTAGGATCTAGTACATGACTATATTCATCACCAATTTGGGTGACATGACCATGGATTTGCACACCCAAGCGATCTAATAGGTATTTTTTCGCAATAGCACCAGCCGCGACGCGCATCGCAGTTTCACGCGCCGACGAGCGACCACCGCCACGATAGTCGCGAAAGCCATACTTCATACTATAAGTATAATCGGCATGACCCGGACGAAACGTGTCTTTGATTTCGCTATAGTCTTTGGATTTTTGATTGGTATTGCGAATCAACAGACCAATAGAAGTACCCGTCGTTTTACCTTCGAATACACCAGAGATGATCTCAACTTCATCGGATTCACGGCGCTGGGTCGAGTATTTAGACGTCCCCGGTTTGCGGCGATCCAAATCTATTTGCAAATCTGTTTCAGACAGCACTAAGCCTGGTGGCACGCCATCGACGATTGCCATAAGACCTGCGCCATGCGACTCGCCACAAGTGGTGACAGTAAAAACCTGCCCAATACTATTGCCTGCCATATTTATCCTTAAACAAGTAACTGCAACTGCTGCTTATTTGACCAATCATTTATGATTTTTGAATGATATTGTTTATGCTTATTTAATATCCAGGCATGGTTATTGGATGCCATCTAGTTGCTGTACAAAAGCGGCAAACAGCGGACGATTTGCTATTAGCTCATCATAGGTAATCGCAAAAACGCCATGACCCCCATGAGCAAATTTTAGCCAGTCAAACTGAATTTCAGGATAGGCTTGTTTTAGCGCCCATTCACTATCGCCCACTTCACAAATCAGCAGACCTTCTGGGCTAAGATAATCTGGCGCTTCAAATAAGATACGATGGACCAAGTCTAACCCATCTTGACCCGCTGCTAGCGCGTGCTCAGGCTCGTATAAAAACTCAGGTGGCAGGTCTGCCATGATGGCCGCATCAACATAAGGCGGATTGGTAACGATCAGCTCATACTGATTTTCGGCAGGAATCTTGGCAAACAGATCAGACTCAATCACATTCACTTGATGACCAAGATCATGATGGTCGACGTTGACCATTGCTACTTCAAGTGCGCCTTTATCAATATCAGCAGCATCGACCAGTGCATCAACGAAACGTGTCGCAAGGGCAATAGCAATACAACCTGAACCGGTACATAAATCCAAAATACGTTCAGGCTGTGACAACTGCTTAACGTCTAAACCGTGATCGTAGAATACGGCTGTTTTTTCATTGGCACCAATCCCAATCGGTTTGGCCAACTCATTGACATCAAAGTACGGATGAAACTGCTGACGGATCAATTCCGCTATGGGTGAGCGCGGGATCAAAACACGTTCATCGACATAAAACGGCAAATCACAGAAGTACGACAAGTTGATCAAGTAACTTAGTGGTTTACGCTCAGCGATACGCTCTTCTAACAAGCTTAGCACCAACTGCTTCTCTGACGTGGTCAAACGACAATCGAGAATTTGCTCATTCGCTGACCAATCTAAAGACAGTGAATGCAAGACAATGGCGGCGGCTTCAGCAAATTCATCGGTGGTACCTTGGGCGACAACCACATCATAATTACGGAGCTGCGTGACCGAAAAACGAATGAAATCGCGAATACTGACGAGTTGCTCGCGCGCTTCTTCGAGCTCTGCATGCAAATTGGCAAATTCACTCTGCTCACCGATAAGACCTGTTTCTAAATCATACTCTATCTCATCTTCTAATCCTTGAGATTGATCATCATTGAAGTATTGATTTTGAAACTCTTCTGCGCTCATTGTTTGGTCTTCTGACATATCACACCTGACTGATTGCATTATCACTGACTAAATGGTCACTGACTACATGCGAGTGGGTTAAATTGCTTTTTATTCAAAGCTGATTTTTTAAATAGAAATCCTATCTTCCATTATAGACACAAACATGAAGTAGCGCCAATATTTGCGCTTGCCCTGTTTTTGTTCCCTTTATCGAAGAGTACAGATGACAGACGAAATCAGTAAGAATCAGGCATTACGCTATATACATCTGCGCTACGTTATTGCCAGAATGTAGTGAATACGTCAACGGTTGACGTTTAGCAAGCCTTAAGTGAAAAAAGATGTGTCAAAAGTTTGCGAACCAGTCAAATTATGCGCATAATAGCCGCATTAGTAGCAACTACAAGTGACTCAATGTTATGAAAATAAAGCCCATTATTACTGCCATATCTATCGCCGTTGTTGGTGCCAGTGTTAGCGCGCTTGCCGCTCCTGCCGATAACACTCGTACAGTGCCAGTACGTACGGCTGACTCACAGCCTAGTCTTGCTCAAAAAGTTAGCCTCAACGTGCAAGAAAACCGTACTAGCTCCGCAGATACTCGAGTTACTGCCAAGCCTCAATCGTCTGACCGTATGACTCAGCTGATTGATTCAAAACAGAAAACAGACGCATCAGTGAAATCGAAAACAGCTGCGGCAAACAGTATGAGTGCTGCTGAACTGACTCTAAAAGATGAGCGCTCTGACGGCACAGATGATATCAGTGAAGGTCAAGCTGTGGCTGCGCCTAGCGATGTTTCATCTATTGATTCTTCCGATCCGCTAGCCTTTGAGCTGCCTGACAGTGAAAAACGTCAAGACTTCAGTGATGATCCTACCATCAAAAATATTGAAGACAAAGATGGTAAAAGATACACCACGCTGAACTTGTCAAACTATGCTAAGCAAGTCAATGAGGCTACTTGGTCACCCAACATGAAAGTCAACTCAGCGATGACCATCAAGATGCAAGCGTTGCTCGACTGGAACCATGCATCTCCTGGTCCTATCGACGGCGGCTGGGGTATGAATAGTAAAAAGGCACTTATCAACTTCCAAACCATGAAGGGCTTGCCAGCTACAGGTAAAATGGATCAAAAAACATGGGATGCATTGATTAAAAACATTCCTGCGAATAAACCTGTATTGGTCACTTATACCATCACTGAAGATGATATCAATACCAACTTTGCACCTACGCCTGCTACATCAGAAGCTAAGTCAAAAATGAAAGGCCTTTATTATCAAGATATTAAAGAGATGTTTGGCGAACGCTTCCATATGGACGTGCGCTACTTAGATAAGTTGAATACAAACAAAACCTACAAAGCTGGCGAGACAATCACAGTTCTCAATACCCGTGGTCCATTGAATCAGCGTATCAACCGTGTTGTTGCTAATAAGGCAGAAAAAACACTTTACGCTTATAACGGCGATAAGTTGGTTGCCACCTATCCAACCACGATTGGTAGTGACACCACCCCTTCTCCACAAGGTACGTTTAAAATCATTAACAAAGTAAAAATGCCTTGGTATAAAGCCACTGTCGGTGAAGGCGCTCAGAAAAAAGTGTTCATGCTACCACCAGGTCCAAACAACCCTGTTGGCGTCGTATGGATGGGCTTATCTAAGCCTTCGTACGGTCTACATGGCTCACCAAAACCTGAAGGTATCAGTCGCCAAGCATCAGCGGGTTGTGTTCGTTTGACCAACTGGGACGTGCTAGAGGTTTATGCCAATATCGAAAATGGTGCAACTGTCGAGCTTAAATAATCCATAATGACTCTAAAAAAAGACCTTGATATTAAGGTCTTTTTTTATGGACGAATATATTTAGACGCTTTATTTTCTTATACTTTCTGTCTTCTAATTTACACCTTATAATGTTCTTCATTACCCGTAATACTGCCGACTTTTTTGGTAAAAAACATCGCTCCAGGAATGGCAGCCAAAGTACCCAATACTACCGCTATTTGCACATGAGCGATTTCGTTAAGGCCTGTGACTAAGGCAACAATTATAAAAATACCCGTCGTGACTGTTGCTGCGATTAGATAGATGACAGAGAATAATGGCCAGTTCATAACTATTCCTCATTTTTATTGTGGATATAGTACCTTTATACATTAAACCCACAAAATCTTTAAGGTTTTATCATAACTTTCAAGTCTACCTATATTGGATGACTAAAAATTAAAACCCTGTTACGATTAAGGTTTTTTATCTATACTTTCAGTTTCATTCATCTGTCTTTTGAATCGCTGCTATCTATACCTTATTAATTCATCCGGTTATTCGCAAAAAACTCCTATTGTTTTACTTATTTATCATTACAATATCGACTCTCTTTTATCTTTCAATAAAGCTATCTGCTATGACCAAATCCGAAAAATCGCCTTCTGATCAGTCGATTATGGCACAAGACTCAGTGGATGCTGCTGAGCCTAACATCGAATCTAATTCTTTAACTGAATCTACAACGGATGATTCTATTCTAAAGCAGATGGTAGTTGATGATCCAAACGAGCCAGTTGAAGACACGGCCTGCGCGAAAGTACCTAAAGCGAAAGTCAAAATGGAATCTATTGCGCCTAATGTGGTGGTTGCCTCATTAGAGACTTCTGATTCAGACACGGGGTTGCCTGAAAGCGAATCGCAAGTGCTTTCAGAACAAGCATCCTCAAATGAGGAAGTCATAGCGCTAGATGATGAAGCATTAGAAACGCCTCAAACCCAAGTACAGGATCAGGATTTGATTGCGCCAGAACCAACAAGCGAGCATTTAGCAAGTAATCCATCGACAACAGATCAAGGCCGTGAACCGCAACAAGACGATGAAAAAGAAGAGGAAGAAGAAGTCAAAGAAAAAAAAGAAGCCAAACTTGAGTCTTATAAACAATTTGTGGCAGAGCAATTTAACAATAAAAAAGTCGATTACCCAGAAGTTAGAGTGACCATTGAGGCGAACGCGCTGCCTAGCAAAATGTATTTCATCATGAACATACTTTCTGCCATCATCGCAAGCTATGGACTTGTAACCAATTCAGCGGCGGTAGTCATTGGAGCAATGCTAGTTGCCATGATGCTAGGCCCTATCACGGGCGTAGCATTAGCGATTATTGATCATCGTATGCCACTGCTACGCAGGTCGATTATTACCGTACTTATCGGTGTGTCATTGGTCATACTGGTAGGTTTTATCATTGGGTGGTTGCATAAAGATCAGCCATTGACGGCAGAAATATTATCGCGTACCCAGCCGACGTCCATGGATTTAATGATCGCTTTAGCGGGTGGTACTGCTGGTGCGTATGCCATGGTGTCACCGCACCTCTCAGTTGCGGTGGTAGGTGTGGCCGTTGCCACTGCTTTGGTGCCACCCCTTGCTGCTAGTGGTATTTTGTTTGCCAATGGTGAAATACAGCTTGGTTTTGGCGCTCTTTTGTTGGCAGTGACCAACATCATTGCTATTCAATTTACCAACGCGCTTGTACTATGGGTTCTAGGTTTTCGCCGCTTGGTCGATGAAGAATATCAGTCAAATACTTATCTGACGTTTTTACAGCGCAATGCCGTCACTCTATTGCTATTGGGCGGATTGGGTACGTATTTGACCATTAACTTACAGACCAACGCCAAGCAACAGGCGTTTGAGAATAACGTAAAAGAAGCCATCAATACCTATTTTATTGATAAGGGTAATGTCTTAACCAATACTCAGTTTGACACTATAGATAAGAATCAAGTTATCCGTGCTGTTATTCGTGGTGAAACAACGCCTACCTCATATGACGTGCGTCAAATCGAATCCGCTATTACCAAAGATATGGCAGAGAATTTCCCCAATTACTTGCCGGTTAAACTGCAATTGCGTTATTTGCCCGTACAAGTGATTGAAGCCGATCCATTGATACAAGATAAGCTTGATGAGACCGATGCGACGATTTTGACCAATTAACCTCTACTCTAGCCAGTATTGTTAATAAACAAAAATGTTGGCTTTATTTTCATAATACGCGAGCGGTTGTAACTCTTGTACCAAGAGCTTGGGCGTTTGTGCTAAAATCGCATGCAAAATTATTTCATTCCATTCTATCCGTCAGTAAGGAGCCGCTGTGAGCCAGCCATTTCGCTCAGCCGATATTCGCCAAGCCTTTATCGATTTTTTCATAAGCAAGCAGCACACCCCAGTTCCATCGTCCAGCTTGATTCCGCACAATGATCCGACATTGTTGTTTACCAACGCGGGTATGAATCAATTCAAAGAGACGTTTTTGGGTATGGAGACGCGTGACTATACACGTGCCGTCACTTCACAAAAATGCGTACGTGCTGGCGGCAAACACAATGACTTAGACAATGTTGGCTATACTGCGCGTCACCATACATTTTTTGAAATGCTCGGTAACTTCTCTTTTGGAGATTACTTTAAACAGGGAGGTATCGAATATATCTGGGAGTTTTTGACATCAGATAAGTGGCTCGCGATTGATAAAGACCGTTTGTATGTGACCATTTACGAAACCGATGATGAAGCCTTTGAGATTTGGAATAAAAATATAGGCATCCCAAGCGAGCGCATCATTCGCATTGGTGATAATAAAGGTGCACCTTACGCGTCTGATAACTTTTGGACGATGGGCGATACAGGTCCTTGTGGCCCTTGTACCGAAGTCTTTTATGACCACGGTGCTGATATCGAAGGCGGCTTGCCGGGTACACCTGAAGAAGATGGCGATCGCTATATTGAGATTTGGAATTGCGTATTCATGCAATTTAATCGTCAAAAAGATGGGACGTTACTACCGTTGCCTGCACCAAGTGTTGATACAGGTATGGGGCTTGAGCGGATCAGTGCCATCATGCAAGGCGTCCACGGCAACTACGAGATCGATTTGTTCACTCACTTAATGGATGCTGCGGCTGAGATTTTAAACATTAAAAATGAACAACAGTCATCGCTAAAAGTCATTGCTGACCACATTCGCGCCGTTGCGTTTTTGATCGCTGATGGGGTAACGCCAAGTAACGAAGGTCGCGGCTATGTGTTGCGCCGTGTGATTCGTCGTGCCGTTCGCCATGGTAATAAGCTTGGCGCAGACAGTGATTTCTTTTATAAAATGGTCGCACCACTGGTTGCAGAAATGGGCACAGCCTATTCTGAGCTGGCCGATAAACAAAGCGTCATCGAAAACGCCATTCAAAAAGAAGAAGCACAGTTTGCCAAGACACTTGCTCAAGGATTGCGCTTGCTTGCCGGCGAGCTTGAAGGCTTAAAAGATGGCGATACTCTCTCTGGTGAAGCTGCCTTTAAGCTGTATGATACTTACGGCTTCCCGCTTGATTTGACTGCTGACATCACACGCGAGCGTGGCATCGTTATTGATGAAGCTGAGTTCGATGAACACATGCAAGCACAACGTGAGCGCGCTCGTGATGCAGGCAAATTCGATGTCGATTACAGTAGCGTTATTCAAGTAGAAAACCCAACGACTTTCATCGGCTATGAGCAGCTGGAAGAAGAAGGCGTGATTGTTGACGCCCTTTATCAAGATGGCGGTACAACCGAAACCTTAACTGAAGGTATGGAAGGCGTGGTTGTTCTTAACCGCACACCGTTTTATGCCGAAGGTGGTGGTCAAGTTGGAGAGCTGGGTGAAATACGCACCGAAACAGGCGTTTTTGAGGTTCAAGACACCAAGAAGTCTGGTCAGGCCATTATCCATCATGGTGTGGTTACCATGGGTGACATTAATACCAAACAAACAGCGGACGCTCACGTACTCTCTAGCATCCGTGCTGCAAGTGCCAAAAACCATTCGGCCACTCACCTTTTGCATGCCGCACTAAGAGAAGTTTTGGGCGAGGAAGTCACACAAAAAGGTTCATTGGTATCAAGTGAGGTGCTGCGTTTTGACTTCTCGTATGACAGACCTGTCACTCCTGCTGAAATTATACGGGTAGAACGCCTAGTCAATGAGCAAATTCAGGCCAATACCCCAGCTCGCATCGAGCACATGTCTATTGATGAAGCGATGAAACAAGGTGCGATGGCACTGTTTGGCGAAAAGTATGGCAGCGAAGTTCGTGTGTTGACGATGGGTACGGACAGCATCGTAGATGGTCAGCGCAAGCCTTTCTCTATTGAGCTATGTGGCGGTTTGCATGTACAGCGCACTGGTGATATCGGCGTCCTCAAAATCACTAGCGAGTCAGGTATCGCCGCTGGTATTCGCCGTATTGAAGCCGTCACTGGTATGAATGCTGTTAAAAATATTCAGCAAAGCGAACAACAGCTGAGCGAATTGGCAAGTCAGCTAAAAGTAAAACGTCCTGAAGTGGCACAGCGTGTACGCACTATGGCCGACAAGCAGCGCGATTTAGAAAAACAGCTCGAACGTTTACAACAAAAAATCGCCAGTGCTCAAGCAGCCAATTTACTTGATGACGTTCAGACTATCGCTGGCACGCCAGTTCTGGTGAGTACCTTAAGCGGTATCGATGGCAAATCCATTCGCACGCTTATGGACGATATCAAATCCAAGCTGCCTGATAGCGTCATCGTCTTGATTGGCGATAAAGATGACCAATTGGCACTAGCGGCAAGTGTGGCCAAATCTCTCACTGCCAAAATCAAAGCCGGTGATATTATTCGTCATTTGGCAGGTAAGCTTGGCGGTAAAGGCGGCGGTAAGCCTGACTATGCTCAAGGCGGTGCGCCAAAGTCTAATGATAGCAAAGCCGTGATCGATGCGTTACCTGCTTGGATTGAAAGCCAGCTTGGTTAAAAATGAAGGAAAGCACGCTTGGTTTTATCGTGCAAGTTGGGCGATTGGTTATAAGGGCTATAACCAATCGCCATACATCTAAGTCGCCCTGCTACTTAACGTTCTGACGCAGATATGATATAAAGGTCAACGCTTGAACGCATTGCTTGTCCGCTTAGTGCAAGGCAAGCAGTAGCACATTGATAAAAAGTATAGGGCGCGCTCTTATAATACGGCTGTATCTATGTAAGCATTGATTAAAAGTCGTATTGACTCTCAATCAATGATAACGAAAGGTCATTCATGAATAATAGGTAGGTTTTTATGGCGTTAATAGTACAGAAATATGGCGGCACCTCTATGGGTAGTATTGACCGCATCAAAAACGTCGCTAAACGCGTCAAACGCTGGCATGACAACGGTCATCAAGTAGTCGTTGTCGTGTCTGCCATGAGTGGTGAAACCAACCGTTTGATTGATCTGGCACGCCAAATTAGCAACCAGCCTGATCCCCGTGAATACGACCAAATGGTCTCAACGGGTGAGCAAGTCTCTATCTCGTTGCTTGCGATGGCAATTAAAGAGCTTGGCATTGGTGCCCGTTCATTTACTGGTCGTCAAGTGGCCATCAAAACCGATAGCGCGCACAATAAGGCGCGTATCGAAAGTATTGATGACAAAAATATTCGTGAACAACTAGAAGCTGGTAATATCGTCATCGTGGCAGGCTTTCAAGGTATTGATGAAGACGGTAATGCCACTACGTTGGGTCGCGGCGGCTCTGATACAACGGGTGTTGCTATTGCAGCAGCATTAGGCGCAGATGAGTGTCAAATCTACACCGATGTCGATGGCGTCTATACCACTGACCCACGGGTGACCTCAAAAGCCAAAAAACTTGAAAAGATTACTTTTGAAGAAATGCTCGAAATGGCCAGTCTGGGCTCAAAAATTCTCCAGATTCGCTCAGTAGAGTTCGCTGGTAAATATGGTGTGCCTTTGCGTGTACTATCTAGCTTTGATGAAAATACTGACGGCAGCTTTGACCAAGAATTTCAAGATACCGTTGGCACCCTAATTACGATTGACGAAGGAGACAATATGGAACAGGCAATCATCTCAGGTATCGCCTTTAACCGAGACGAAGCAAAAATTGTAGTGCGCGGTGTACCTGATCACCCTGGTATTGCCTCTGCTATCTTAAGCCCGATTGGTCGCGCCAATATCGAAATCGATATGATTGTGCAAAACCTATCAGTCAACGGAACAACAGACTTTACGTTTACCGTCAATCGCTCTGACTTAGACAAAACCATGAAAGTGCTCAATGAAGAAGTCAAAGACGAGATTGGTGCTAAAGAAGTATTGGGCAATAGCGAAGTGGTTAAAGTCTCCCTAGTTGGTGTTGGCATGCGCTCACACGCAGGTGTTGCTAGCCTTATGTTCCAAACTTTGGCGGAAAACAACATTAATATCCAAATGATCTCCACCAGTGAAATCAAAGTATCTGTATTGATTCAAGACCAACATCTAGAAAAAGCAGTTAAATCATTGCATACAGCGTTCGGTCTTGACCGTGAAGACGGCGAAAGTAAAATCGCTGGTCTTTAATACTTATTGATGGCTCTAGAGCAATATTTACCATCGCTGGACTATCATCTGTTTCAAACCTTTGAAATAAAGATTTGATTTTCATGGTTATTCACCAATTGGTTGTTACTTACTGTCGATAATACGTTCATTAAATAGGGTCTTTTTAGATCCTATTTTTATTTTTTATTATTGCTAAGGTAAGTATTTACCCAATAGTTTTGTGAAAATCCGTGACAGTATCTGTTATGCCCCCTATAATGGGCTTTCATTTGGGCTAAATGAATCTACCTATCATCGCCGCTATTGGCACAACGTTCAGTACTGTGGTTATTATCGATACATTGCGCGTTTAGTGCTGCGGTGATGTCCTGCAATTGAGAAGTGATCTAATGAGTAATAATTTGTTGATGCGACATAAGGAGTGTGACGCATGTTAATTTTGACACGCCGCGTGGGCGAAACGCTAATGATTGGGGATGAGGTCAGTGTGACTGTCCTAGGCGTCAAAGGCAATCAAGTACGTATCGGTGTAAATGCACCTAAAGATATTGCCGTACACCGCGAAGAGATTTACCAACGTATTCAGCATGAGCGTTCTGTACAGTCGCAAATGCAGCATCTTGAGCAAGGCAGTTTTGCGCCTTCATTCGATGACGAAGACTATTTTAATCGCTAATCCGATCTGTAGTATTTAACGCTTAACCATTAATCATTATTAAGCAAATATCATCATTATATTTTTATAAATATTATATATACTATGTTTTTGCTTTTTTAATCTGCTCTGAGGTCATTTATTTATGAGTATTCGCCAATCAGATGTATCGGCTCTACTTAATGGTTTGAATAAAAAAGCCATTGGATTCAATGATGTCATCAGCTTTATCGATGATTTTTATCGTTATGCACCTGCCCCTTTTGTGAATGGCATGGTACATAATGCAGCTGGTGAAAACGAAGGTAGTGCGAAAATTTTTGGCTTTGCCAAGCATCACGGTCTAAACCAGCTGGATACGTTAAAACTCTTTGGCGAGCATTATGCCAAAGTTCAAGCTACTCCTAACGGTACTGATCATGCCAATATTCGCAACTTTTTACATTGGGGTTGGCAAGGGTTTTTGATGCAAAAGAATCCGCTGACTGTACGTCCCAGTGTTGATACGACTGCGCTTTAATTATTTATCAAACACAAAAAAGCCACGCTATATAGCGTGGCTTTTTTATTACAGCTCAATATTAATGTAACTGACTCAATTTAAAAATACAGTATTGCTGGTATGAATTTATCAAAACCTCTTTCTGCAATGACACAACAAGCGATGAAGTTTATACCAGCATAACGCTTTTCCCGTATCACTGTTTTATTCTAAACTGATTGTAATTGGCTCTATTTATTACGAAATTTGATTGGTTGCACAGCGCCTTTAGGGTTAGGCATATTCGGGTAATGCTGCTCATGCTCAACCTCACATTCAGCACCAACAATGTCGCCGTTGTCCTTCACTGGCTTATGAATAAAACCTGTGCGTTCAGCAGGCGGTAGATGCTCATGCTCCCAAACCATCACTGCTTGCATACAAGTTTCGCGTTGCTCAGCGGTTACTTTACGACCATCAGGCCATTTTCCCAGCTCAATCGCCATACGAAATTTATCCACCACGTCTGGCGTCAGACTTGCTAATATCGTTTGTTTATCCATCTTACTTACTCTCCACTACTGTTTTATATCACTGATGCGCTTATTCATCATCCATAATATCATCATCGCCATCCAGACTGAATTCTTCTGCATGGACATTCCAATGCAACTTTGTACGACAAGCTTCATAGAAGTCAAAACCAGGCGGGTGCAGCAACGTTAGTTTATCGGGATGCTTACGAATATAAAGACGCTGCTCTTGCTCCAGTGGGACGCTTGGCTTACCATCTGCACTGACCATCGGCTGCGTGCGATTGTCTTCATGGATGCGAATACAGACCTCGCTATTGCCGCTCACCACGATCGGCCGACTAGATAGCGTATGAGGATGCATAGGCACCAAACAAATAGCATCCATACTTGGATGAATAATAGGGCCACCGCCAGATAAGGCATATGCGGTCGAACCAGTCGGAGTCGCTGCTATCAAGCCATCGCTGTGCTGTCTGTAAACATCTTGACCATCGATTTTCATTTGAAAATCAATCATGTGCACCGATTTTCCCGCATGCAGCACCACATCATTGAGAGCCATATCTTCATGAATGATGTTGCGTCCTTCTCGTATTTCCATAGTCAAAAGAAACCGATGATCCAATTGATAGTCACCCATTAACACTTGGCGTAATTTGAACGCTGCTTCATCAGGTTTTACATCCGCCAAAAACCCAAGACGGCCACGGTTGACACCCAAGACAGGTACACGGTAACGTGCTAATGCCTCAGCAGCATGCAATATAGAGCCATCACCACCGACGACGATAACCAAATCGCAAATCTCGCCAATCAAACCGCGTTTAACGATTTTTACCTTTTCAACCTCAGTGAGATTTAAGGTAGGCAAATTCGCGGTTTGCACATCCATAATCAAAGTAAGGTTCATATCATTGATGGTTTGTGCAATCTGCACCAAACTTTGCGTGACACTGCGCTTGCCCGCGCGTCCCATCAAACCAATGCGCCTAAAAGCTGGATTTTTGATAGCGTGGAACAGCTCTGACTCATGTAAATGTGGCAATCTTTCTGACTGCGCTGAGTTTTCCATAAAACGACTCGGGATAACGGTGAATTACAGGGCAATGATAGCGATAAATAAGCGCTTAGACTAGCATGTTTATGAATTATCGTTGTTAACTGTCGTAATCAATCTTAGGTATTAGTAATTACAAATTGTCTCTGTGCGTATTGGTTTGGCGGCTCAGTATTTTTATTAGCCATTCAGTGCGGCTAAGCCTACCTAAAGTAACCTCGAAACGTGGTCAGAGTAGAGACAAGTCTTGACAGTTGTCACGCAAACACAGTTGACAATAATGGCGGTTTTGCTAAAGTAGCTGATATTTATACAATTTATTATTAAGGATACATGTATGGCCAATCCTATTGTCAGTCGCGCAGAACTTGCGATCGGCGGGACTCCAATGACGGTCAAAGGCGTCATTCAAAAGACCAGTCTATTACTTGGTTTATCCGCTATCACTGGTGTGGGCTTTTTCTTTTATGCCCTTATGGCAGGATTATCACAAGGTTTTATTACGATGGCGGCTTTTGGTAGCATGTTTGCCGCTTTCGGTCTTGCTCTCTTTATTACTTTTAAACCGCAAAAAGCCAAGACGTTAGCAGTACCTTATGCACTGTTAGAAGGTATATTTTTGGGTGGTATTTCTCTGTTTTTCATGAGAATGTATCCAACTGTTCCTGTTACAGCTATGTGTGCAACGTTTGTGACGGCAGCTGTTATGCTTGGCCTGTATCGCTCAGGTTTGGTCAAAGTGACTGAAAAATTCCGCTCAATCGTGACCTCAGCCGTTATCGCTATCATGCTCGTTTATGTGGCACAGTGGGTACTTTCTTTAGCATTTGGCTCAACCTTACCGTTTTTATTTGAAGGTGGCGCTATCGCTATTGGCTTTAGTCTATTTGTAATCGTTATCGCTTCTTTTACGCTTCTATTAGACTTTGATAATATCGATCGCGGTGTCGCAATGGGTATTTCTGAAGACTATGAGTGGTTATTCAGTATCGGCATCCTTGCAACATTAGTATGGATGTACATTGAATTTATGCGTCTGCTTAGCTACCTGCAAGATTAATCATAAAAGATTAGTCTAAAATTTGTCGAATAGTCGCTTTAAATAAAAAACCGCCTTAAATAAAAGGCGGTTTTTTTGTGTACAAAGCTAAGCGCTGTCTAAAAGTCTATAAAGAATTTATCCTAACAACTTTTTGACAGTGTCAAGCACGCTTTAGGCGCAGCGCATTTAGTACGACAAACAATGAGCTTAGCGACATTCCAATAGCTGCAAGCCAAGGTGGTACGTAACCTAGCGCTGCTGGTATCAATACAATCCCATTGTAGGTAAGTGCCCAGCGGAAGTTTTGTTTGATAATACGTTCTGTTTTATTAGCAATACGTTTGGCAGCGGTAATAGCCTCAATTTGTCCATTTAGAATAATACTGTCGCTAGATACTTGTGCCAAATCCGCTGCCCCTGCAATAGAGGTCGAGACATCCGCTGCTGCCAATACTGGCGCATCATTGATACCATCGCCCACCATCAGCACGACCGCTCCTTTGGCTTGTAACTGTTGAATATGGTCGACCTTATCGGTAGGCGACAAACCATTATAAGCAGATCGCATACCTAGGCCTTCAGCCATAACCAAAGCCTGGGGACTCGGATCACCTGTCAGCATGACCGCTTCAATGCCTTGTCCTTTGAGCATATCAAGCATGGCCTTGGCACTATCACGCACTTTGTCATTAAAGTAAAAACACGCCAGCGCTCGCCAAGATTCAGACTCCTTTGTCTGACAAGACAATACCACCGCTGAGCTGGCTCGGTGAGCGTCCAAATCAATTGTAAAACTACCACTTGCTTCGGCATTGTCCATGCTACCTAATGCAAAATCGATATGACCAATTCGATACAACACCCCATCAATCATAGCTTCCACACCGCCCGCTGGATAGTGCTGCAATGCTTGCGTCGTCGGTAGGTGCAATTGATAAGCAGCGGTCAGCAAGGCATGCGCAATGGGATGACGACTACCCACTTCTAGTGCGGCAGCAATTGCCAGTACTCTATCTTTTTGTTCAGATGACGTATCCTTCTCATGACTGGACGCTATTTCACTATTGGGTGCTAACAGATCAACATTGAGTAAGTTTGGCTTACCATAAGTCAGCGTTCCCGTTTTATCAAAAGCCACATGAGTGATCTCCGCAAGCGTCTGTAAGGTATGCCCACGCGTTGTTAAGAAGCCATAGCTTGCCAATCGATTGGTCGCCACTGTCAGCGCGATTGGCGTCGCTAAAGAAAGCGCACAAGGACATGTCGCAACCAATACCGCGACCGTAGCCCAAATTGCTTGGCTCGGCTCAACAGTGTACCAGCCGACAAATACTAAAGCTGACAGTACCAAAATTCGTGCAACAAACCAACGTGCCAGCTTATCCGCTTGCTGTGCAAGCTTTGGCTTTTCACTCATGGCCCGGTTCATGAGCCTATCAATTAAGCCAATTTGACTGTCTTCTGGCAAGGCGGTGACCAACATCTCAAACGGTTGGCTGTCATTTTGCGCACCGCCCACGATATAATCGCCTTGGGTCTTGAGAATCAAATCGCCCTCACCCGTTAGCAAACTTTGCGAAACTGTTGCGGTTGGACTGAGTAAAATACCATCACTAATGATCTCAGAACCTGCCTCGACCATGATGATGTCACCCACTTGTAAACTGTGAGCAGTCATCATTTGCTTCTCTTCTTTACTACCTTCTATAGAGTCTTTAGTGCTGGTTTCTAATTGTGATCGGACTGATGGCTGATGGCGTGTCTGCTGCCAGTCTCGTGCGATTTGCGAGGTTAACTGCCGGACGTTAGCATCCATGCTTTGCATGAAGTTGGGCGCAGAGTTTGAGATACCTTGCTGATTGATAGCCTCATCATTATCAAGTGCGGTTGGTTTAAGCGCATTCTTTTCTAATTGCTGCAAAATCCGCTGAGCGGCCGCTTTGTTTTCGGCAACCTTTTGTACCAATACAGGCTCAACCACCACCAAGTCATTGGCCATGGTAGCAGCCTTAAGACGGGCATTGTGCTCAATGTAACGTCCTGCCAATAAGAAGAAGATAAACATACTAACCGAGTCATAGTACGTTTCTCCTTGTCCAGTAACGGTGGCATAAAGACTGGCAAAAAAGGTAATAATCAAAGCAACACTAACGGGCACATCCATATTGACTTGACGCACGCGAATCGCTGACCAAGCGGATGTAAAAAAAGGCACACCAGCGTAAAAGAAAACAGGTATGCTGACAAACAACGATACCCAGCGCAAAAAGTCTCGCTGAAATACCAACATGTCGCTATATTCGCCAAAATAAAGCGCGACGGCGTACATCATTGCTTGCATAGAGCCTAAGGCAGCAATACCCAAACGCAATATCATCTGATTGTTATGACGTGCCAACATCGCTTCATGAGTATCTTGCCGATAAGGCTTGGCTTCATAACCGATCTCATTGATGACTGCTAGAATGCGACTAATGGGTAACTTGTCCTCATCCCAAATCACTCGCATACGCTGGTTGGTCAAGTTCACCTGACATTGGCTAATCCCGTCTAATTCATCGAGACGCGATTCAATCAGCCACGTACAAGCAGCACAGCGCAAGTTATTGACAGACAATTCTGCCACTGACAGTCCATCTTGCGCATAAACAAACTGCGACTTTATCTCATCATGATCGTAAACTTCAAGGCGAGTCAACTGGGTAGGCAAGCTCGCCGTACGGTTAATTTCTGAGCGGTCAAGATAATACTGCTCAAGCCCTGCTTCCACAATGCTTTGTGAGGCCAGTTGACAGCCCATACAGCACATTTCACGTGACTTGCCTAATATCTCAGCATGAAATGGCGGCTGCGGCACTGGATCACCGCAATGAAAACAATGGCCTGCAAGTGGTAGCACCAAACCTTCGGTGATAGAATTGTCTTTGTAATGATGGCTGATAGTGGGTGCCGCTGGTGATGGAGTACTAGACATAATCGCGCTTACTTCCTTTATATAGGTTTGCTCGAACCCTATTCGTTCTCAGTAAACTTGCTATCATTCATAATGCTTAATAGTGTTCAAGATAGCGGTTTGTAATAGTAGCGGATTCATAGAAAATACATCGTGATAGCAACCGTAAACTGCTATCTTATATGGCATTCATAAACCCAATTAAAAGCGCTCAACGCTTTATTATTGATATCGGTGTTTCTACACCAATTATACTATAAGCCAGTGCTGTGAGCAGCATAACTGCCTGCAGTCTACTAACAATGAATGCTTGTATTAATGATGATAGATTGAAAAATTTGTCAATTTGCGTCATTATGAGGCAGTTTTTTATCCAAAAATGGTGCGACATCAGTGCAAAAATCCAATTCCAAGCTATTACGGTCCTCTAAGTCTGCTCAACATACGCTACCCTCACAACAGCGCGGCTTGGTATTCAGTAGTCTCATATTAATCATCATTATTGCTGGTATGGTGTTATTGGCGCTATATTTAGTGAAGCTTGATCGCACCATTACCCATAAATTTGAAGGTAAGCGTTGGGACATTCCTGCCAAAGTATATTCTCAGCCACTTGAATTATATCAAGGTGCCAACGTCGATAGAGACACGATGAAAACATGGCTAGAGTTGCTGAATTATCAAAGCAACCAAGCTTATGATCGCACCGGTAGTTATTATCGCTCGGGTAATACCTACTTTGTTCATACGCGCGGTTTTACTTATAGCGCGAACGACATAGACGCCGAGCAGGTCATTAAAATGACCATTGCTGACAACAAAATTGAGTCGATCCAAAGCACTTTACCCGCCAAAAGTGGCATTATTCGCTTAGAGCCTGTAAATATCGGTGGTATTTATCCAGACAGCAATGAAGATCGTCTGGTTGTGTCTTTAGATGATGTACCACAACCACTGATTGATGCATTGATAGCCACTGAAGACCGCGCGTTTTATGAGCATAAAGGGGTGTCGATACGCGGCATCGCGCGCGCCGTCCTGAATAACTTCTCTGGTGGCTCTCGACAAGGTGGCTCGACCATCACGCAGCAGCTGATCAAAAACTTTTATCTTAATTCAGACCGTACGCTAAAACGCAAGGCCAATGAAGCAATGATGGCAGTGTTACTTGAGCTGCACTATAGCAAAGATGAAATTTTGCAAACGTATCTCAATGAGATTTACTTGGGTCAAAATGGCAACCGTTCTATCAATGGTTTTGGCTTAGCGTCACAGTTTTATTTTGACAAGCCACTTAATGAGCTGCGCTTGGATCAGCAAGCCATGCTCGTAGGTATGGCAAAAGGCCCTAGTATTTATAACCCACGACGTCATCCAAACGACTCAAAAGCACGCCGAGACGTAGTGCTTAGTAATATGCTGGCTGTGGGTTCAATCAGTCAAACAGAGTACGACAAAGCAGTAGCGCAGTCGCTTGGTGTCGTTGATAAGCCTGTTGAAGGCAAGAGTCAATTTCCTGACTTTTTGGACATCGTTAAACGCGAATTGAATACGGTCTACTATTCTGACGACCTTAAAAACGAAGGTCTAATCATCATTAGTACTCTAGACCCCATTGCTCAGTTAGCAGCAGACAAAGCAGTTGATACCAAACTTGGCGAGCTGCGTCGCAATAGTAGCAAAACCAAAAATCTACAAGGGGCATTAGTCAGTGCCAATCCTGAAACTGGCGAGCTCGTCTCTGTGGTCGGTAGTGGCAGTGAATTTACAGGATTTAACCGTGCTGTCGATGCCAAGCGTCAAGTGGGTTCGTTATTAAAGCCAATCATTTATATGACAGCGCTTGAAAGTGGTCGTTACAATCTAGCCAGCTCAGTAGACGATTCACCAATTACTGTAAATCTACACGACGGTACCAAGTGGAACCCCAAAAACTATGACAATCGCGATCATGGCTATGTACCACTGACCACAGCGTTGTCACAATCATATAACCACAGCGCGGTACGCTTGGGCATGGAGTTTGGGGTAGATACCTTTGCCAAACAATTACAGCGCATGGGTGTTAAAGAAAAGATCCCGCCTTATCCTTCTGCTCTACTAGGTTCAGTGAATCTTAGCCCAATGGATATGCTAGGCGTATACCAAGTATTTGCCACTGGCGGCTTTCGCACTCCTATTCATAGTATCCGTACCGTGATTGATGATCGTGGCCGTATTTTACAACGTACTGGATTGAATACTCAGCGTAGCATCCCGCCTGAAACCAACTTTTTGACAAACTATGCGCTACAGCAAGTGGTTTCAAACGGTACAGCCAAACGTGTGCAATCGCTTGGCAGCAATCTAAACCTCGCAGGCAAGACAGGTACCACCAACGATTACCGCGATGCTTGGTTTGCTGGTTACAGCGGCAACTATGTCAGTGTCGTTTGGGTTGGCCGTGACGACAATAAACCTATCGGTTTGAGCGGTGGCACTGGCGCACTACCAGTTTGGGTAGATTATATGAAACGATTAAAACTTACGCCTGTAGCCCTACCAGAACCTGAAGGCATTGAATGGTTATGGCTTGAAAATAATTCAGGCAAGCTGTCCAATGAACGCTGTGCCGATGCTCGATACTTACCTGTGATGACTGCACATCTACCAGAAGAAGCCAGTAGTTGTGCTATCGGCTTATATCAACAAGATCGTAATCTTGAGCAAAATCAGCAAAGCGCTATCAATCAGCAGCGCCGCCGTGAAGGTCTAGATATCCCAAATGGTGAAGCCGTTGATGATGCTAGCCAAGAAGACAGTGAAGGACAAAATGGGAATGATGCAGCAACTCGTGCTGACACTTGGTATGACCGTGCTGTTGAATGGTTCTAACATTGTTTTTAACATTTAAAAAGGGTCTCAACATGGTGTTATCTATAAAGCAAGCGGTGCCAAGCAAGCAAGCTATGATCATGCGATGCAAAATTATCGAGCCTGCCAACACATTATTGGCAGGTGGCGCACTTATCGCCATGTTGAGTTTGAGTGCGTGCCAGACTGCACCCAATCTGCCTGCTGCGATGCGAACCACACCCGTCCCAACTGTTGTTCCATCATCACAAACACCGAAAACAGTCACGACGACGGTGACAACAGTCACCCAAGCGCCCATTGTTCGAACCGATATCGAAAGCGTTGAGACAATTGAGCCTTATGCTTCTTCCGAACCTTCTGATTCGTCGAATCCATTAACGCAAGAAACACCTATAATCACTCAGTCTAGCTCTACAACATCGCCTCAACCTGACACTATTATTATCACGCCTTCTCGTGACGATTATATGATTTCTGAGCCATCGGCGCCTTCACACAATGAATTATTAGAACAAGCTAGAAAAAACTCAAAACAAAGAACACAAAAGGCGACAAGCAATAACAGTGACTTGCCAGCTTTTCGCAATTTGATGCAAGCAGGTATCGCACAACTCAAAGCTGGTAAATTGACCAATGCTGAGAACAGCTTTACCCGCGCGCAGCGCTTAGCACCCAAATCTTCTGCGGTATATTTTTATTTGGCACAAGTTGCATTGAAAAAGAATCAACCTCGTAAAGCAGAGGCGATGGCTAGACGTGGTCTTAGTGTCTCGCAAGACACTGGTCGCAGACGAGCACTATGGCAAATTGTTTTACAATCAGGACAAGCGCAGGGCAACTCGCGCGTAGTCAGTGAAGCAAAGCAAGCTTTACGCTAATAGCGATAGAGTTTTCACATTCTACGCATGCAATTTATAGCATTAATTTTTTAAGCACTATGCATTCATAGTTCATCTGAAACACACACATATATTTATTTTTATTCAAGGTTATCGTTATGGCATGGCAACAACTACACTTACAGTGTGAAAAAGCAAACGTCGATTTGGCTGAAGCACTGCTACTAGAAGCAGGGGCTTTGTCAATTGCTCTTGACGACGCAGGCGACCAGCCTTTGTTTGAGCCATTACCGGGCGAATCGCCACTATGGGATGACGTTATTCTAACAGGCTTGTTCGATGCCACCACCGATACAGGTAGCTATCAAGCTGTCGAGCAGTTGAGTCATGAAATTGCCGCCCAAGTGCAGGCCACGCGTATTTGGCTGAGTGCTGTTGATGACAAAGACTGGGAGCGTGAGTGGATGAGTAACTATCACCCCATCGAGTGCGCCAATAACTTATGGGTTGTACCTAATTGGATAACACCGCCCAATCCTGACGCAACCAATATTATTATGGACCCAGGTCTGGCTTTTGGTACTGGCTATCATGCTACCACCCGACTGTGTCTCGATTGGCTAACGGAACAAGACTTAACCGATAAAGTAGTCATTGATTATGGCTGTGGTTCTGGTATTTTGGGCATTGCCGCATTGTTACTGGGCGCACACCAAGTGTACGCGGTCGATATCGATCCTCAAGCGGTGCTTGCAACCAATCAAAATGCAGAACGCAATCATGTTGGTGACCGTTTGCAAGCGTTTTTGCCAGAGGCGTTTACCGATTACTGCTCACAACATGATATTCCGGCTGTCGATGTCATCGTTGCCAACATTTTGGCCAAGCCACTTATCGGTTTAGCCCCCTATTTTGCTACCTTGATTGCACCAAAAGGCCGTATCGTGTTGGCAGGTCTAATAGAGTCACAAACAGAGCAAGTAACGGCAGCTTATCAGCCATATTTTGCTCTTGATCCAAAGCATGCATTCACTGCGCAAGAAGAACAGCATTGGCAACGGTTATCTGGTACATTTACAGGCTAGCAACATTTAATTACATCTGTTACGATAGAGGGCAGTCAAATGTTATGTGTTTGACGCCACTCTGTCCTTGCCCGTGACTGATGAATTTTTAGCGCGTTTAAATAGCAGTATGAGCAATGTGTGGGCAGTTGTAGTGAGTGGCTAAGCGGTATTGATAACCATACTTTTTTGGATTCGACCCTATGACCACGCCCATAAACATTCAATGTCCTCACTGCCAAGCTCTTTTAAATGTACAACAAACTCAAATAAATAAAGTGAACGCCACTATCAAGTGTGAACACTGTGGGCAGAGTCTTTTGGGCATGCAGCAGCGTGATACAGTCACGTCTGATACTCATCATAAAAATAGCTCAAGTAACCGTAATTCACCACTCAATACACAAAAGACAAAGGATTTATCGTCTGATACGCTAATCCATGACGACCTAATTTATGATGACATGGATATCGATGAATCATCAGAAGCTGTCTTAGAGTACGACTCGTTAGATAGTATGGACGCATGGTTAACAGAAGCCAGTCATACTTCTACAGTCATTAACGAACCATCAAATAATACTTCTAAAGTAACCAGTAAAGATAACCGTTCATCCGTAAAACCGTCAATCGCTACTACAGCTACTACGGCTTCCAAGCATTCATCAACAGCACAACCGATACTCAGTTCAGTAGCGGCTAATGACATTCATGCAAGTATTGATCGTACTGCGGACAACTCATGGCTTGAAGAACTGCTTAAAGAACAGAATCAACGTGAAGATACGCAGCAAGACGACACAGATCTATCAAAACTGTTGCTTGATATGGGGGTTCCTCTTAAAGGCGACTCTCAAACTTCTAAAGCCCAGCTTAGGCACTCCCAAACACAAGCAAGGTTTGGAACGCCCTCAGAGCGACAAGAGCAGCAGCGGATTGCATCGTTATTATGGACGCTTGGATGCTTGGTATTGGCGCTGTTACTTTTTGCTCAATATGTCATTTTCAATCTAGAAAATTTGGTTAAAGACCCTGTTTATGCTCAACGCCTTCAGGCGATATGTTCAGTCGCTGCTTGTAGTTTGCCTAGCGCTGATCTGACCGCATTCACAATTACCAATCTTGACCATCGATCCAGTCAAGTCGATAAAACGGGTAGCTTTAGCGATGTCAGTGCCACGTTAAATAACCAAAGCGCAAAAGCACAGCTGTATCCAGATCTCAAGGTTAGTATCTATGGTGCCAATGATATGATTGGAGAGTTTATTGCAGCACCAGAAGACTATCTTGTGAGCAAGCAAAACCATCTGACTGCTGACAGTGGTAGACAATTGCTATTTACCATACCAGTTGCTAATACAAAAATTCGGGAAATTACCATAAGCCCGCTGTATTAAACCGACTGTTTATCAGCCAAATTGGTCTTGATCAGTAACATAGAAACTAAAATGTTAAAACTTATAAACTGAGTTTAACCAGCAATCCCGCTGCAATGATAACGACCAATTTGACAGCGCTAGACAAAATTAGTTTGATATAATACCCTACCCTTTCATGGTTTGATTCTTTTTAAAGGACATTATCTTATGGCAACTCATGCACAGCATCATGCCAATCATTTTGCCAAAAGCTCTGATCATCCTACCGATTATGATAAAGACGATTATCGTCATTCGACTCACAATTTCGGCGCTTCCCTAGATAACTATACCAGCAACACACATGAGCCTTTGCGCGTACATGTTGAGCGTGTGGTCAGGCAATATTTTGCGATGTTAGGGAACGAGATACCTACTGACTTATATGAGCTGATTTTAAAACAAGTTGAAGAGCCACTCCTCTCTGTCGTCCTCGAACAAACTCGTGGTAATCAAACCAAGTGTGCACAAATCCTTGGTCTTAATCGCGGTACTTTACGCAAAAAACTCAAAACTTACGACTTAATGTAGCATAAGCTATATGACAGCACCTATTCTCACTGACTATCATTATGCATGGCAATTTTCTGTTCATGAATTTATCGCTTGCGATATTGTCTGCAGTAATTGTCATTATCACCTTGCCAGACGTTTACGTCAGGCTTTTTTTATGGAATTTTTTTATGAGCACAACCCCACTTGCCCTTTTATCAGTCTCTGATAAATCTAATATCGTTGAGTTTGCAGAAGGCCTTATTAAAGCAGGTTTTGGCTTACTATCCACTGGCGGTACTTATCGATTACTCACAGAAAACAATATTGCCGTCACTGAAGTATCAGACTATACAGGTTTTCCTGAAATGATGGATGGCCGTGTCAAAACGCTACATCCTAAAATCCACGGCGGCATTCTAGGACGCCGAGGTAAAGATGATGCAGTGATGAGTGAGCATGCGATTGAGCGCATTGATCTGGTTGTTGTAAACTTATATCCTTTTGCCGAAACCATTGCTCGTGCTGATGTAACCATGAACGACGCGATCGAAAACATCGATATTGGTGGCCCTACTATGGTACGTTCGGCCGCAAAAAACCATGCTCATGTGGGTATCGTGACGGACCCTTCAGATTATGAACGCATACTTGCAGCTTTGGGTAATGGCACCGAATTGACAACAGCCCTACGCTATGACTTGGCGGTCAAAGCTTTTGAGCATACAGCACAATATGACGGTATGATTGCCAACTTTTTAGGCAGCCGCGTCAATGAAAGCCAAAAACCTGAGAATTTCTCGCGTACATTCAATGTGCAGCTTAAAAAAGCACAAGACCTACGTTACGGTGAGAACCCTCATCAGAACGCCGCGTTTTATATTGAAAACCAGCCATTAAGAAGTAAGCAAGCTTCTATTGCAACCGCCAAGCAGTTACAAGGCAAGGCCTTGTCTTATAACAATATCGCCGATACAGATGCTGCCCTTGAATGTGTAAAAGCCTTCAGCGCCCCTGCTTGCGTCATCGTAAAGCACGCCAATCCTTGCGGCGTTGCAGTAGATAACAATCAAGTAGCTGCTTACCGTACTGCGTTTAGTACTGATCCTGAATCTTCTTTTGGCGGGATTATTGCGTTTAACCGTCCATTGACGCTGGCTGCTGCTAAAGCCATTATTGACAATCAATTTGTAGAAGTCATTATTGCACCAAGTGTCGAAGACGGTGTGCTTGAAGCAACCGCTACTAAGAAGAACGTACGCGTTTTAGTCTGCGGCGACTTACCTACTCCAGATCAGCGTGACACCCAACTTGATTATAAACGTGTTAACGGTGGCTTACTCGTACAAGAGCAAGATCTTGGTTTAATTACGGCTAGTGATCTAAAAATCGTCACCGATGTACAGCCAACAGAAGCGCAGATTGCTGATCTATTGTTCAGCTGGAATGTGGCAAAATACGTAAAATCAAATGCCATTGTTTATGCAAAAGATCAGCGCACCATCGGCGTGGGCGCCGGTCAAATGAGCCGCGTCAACTCAGCACGTATCGCTGCTATCAAAGCTGAGCACGCTGGATTGGTAACTGAAGGCGCTGTCATGGCCTCAGACGCCTTCTTCCCATTCCGTGATGGCATTGATAATGCTGCTGAAGTAGGTATTGCTGCGATTATCCAGCCAGGTGGCTCTATGCGTGATGACGAGACTATTGCTGCGGCAAACGAGCATGGTATCGCCATGGTATTTACAGGTATGCGTCATTTCCGCCATTAATTTGCCATTAATTTGCCATTATTTATGGTTATCAAATCACAATAGAAAAATAACGTGCTGGTAGGATATATTTGATTCCCATGGTCCAAAAAAAGCCACTGTAACAATACAGTGGCTTTTTTATTTATTACTTTTATAGCAGTCTATGAAAAATAATTAACGTCCTTGCGCATTCTTCATATTGGCTTCATTGATCTCAACTTTATACATCAAACGCAGATAATCTAAATAGTCTTGTAGCTGATCTTGCCCTAAATTATCACGAATGATCGTAGCGGTCTGCGCTCTTTGCATCTCAGACAATGGCGACTGTTGCTCTGTCTTGATGCGATCGCCAACCAGCAAGGTTGCCCCTACTTCAGTTTCGCTAGCAATAGCAGCGACACCGTTATCAGGCGCTTGCTGACTAAATGCCAATCCACGCTCTTTTTCTGTCAAGCGAGTCGTTTGACGGTTGATTTCACCCAATGACTGAAGGCGTACTGGCTGCTTAGCGATATCAGCTGGCGTCTTGATATTTGCGGCCAATGCTTTGGCTTCTTTGAGCGCCAATGCCGTGGCTTTTTGCTGACGTAAAATCTGAGTGATTTTTGGCGTTGCAGCCGCCAAAGTAAGCGTTTTAGTAGGACGATAGTTGCTTGGCTGTACCCATACGGTACTATTACCAACCTCGATACCAGCTGTCACTGCTTGATCTTGAATCGTAAATTCATCAAAGGCTTGTTTGATCACGGCTGGTTGAGACAATACTGATTGATTGTTTTCTCTAGGATAGTTTTTGATACGCTTTAATGCTACGTTCTCTTGCTGAGCAATATCTTCGATGCTAAATCCATCAGCGGCCAAATCATTAATCGCAGTCACTTTATCTGCATACATTTCTTGACGCTTATACTCTTTGGCTTTGGCTGTTAACTCGTCACGCATGCTTTCTAGACTTGGTATCTTAGTACCATTGTCTTCAGTCACAGCAAATATCTGATAACCAAAACTGGTTTTAATAGGCGCGGTTACATCACCCACACTCAATCCCTCTAACGCTTTCTCAACTGCTGCCGCATCATTCCCAAATACCGTTGGATTAAATCGACCAATATCGCCACCAGTCTCTCCTGATGGATCATCAGACTCTGACTTAGCCAATGCTACAAAAGACTCACCTTTATTCAAACGTACTTTAACTTTATCTGCTCGTGTCTTGGCATCATTACCTGTCAAGAGAATTTGACTGATTCTACGCTCATCGGTGACTGCTTGTCCTTGCTTATAAGCTTCGTACTGCTGCTGCAAGTCTTCTTTCGTCACATCATTCACTTGAATAGATTGAGGACTGAGTTGTAAGTAAGCCAAATCTACCATTGACTCACTTTTCAGAGTGTCTTTATTGGCATCATAATAGGCTTGTATGTCGTTTTTACTCAATTTGACCTGTTCAGCATAATCTTGCCATTTAAAACGATACAACCAGATATTGCGTGACTCAAGTTGCAAATCAATCAGTTGGCTGACCGCCTGCATTGGATACACTGCCGTACCTACGATACTGGCATTAAGCTGATCGAGACTGAGCTGATTGCGAAACTCAGCAAACAACTGATCTTTGGTCATACCGCGCTGACGCAAGAAGTTTGCAAATTGATCATTAGAAAAATTGCCTTCAGCGTCCTTAAAGATTTCTTCTTGACGCAGCAAACGATTAATAGTGTCATCAGAAACTGTCATGCCAAGCTTGCCAGCCTGCTGCTCTAACAACGTACGATCAATCAAACCTTTCAGTACTTGCTCGTGTAGCACATCTTCATTTAATAGGCTTACATCATCAACTTGCTCTAGTATTTCGGAACGACGATTGTTTACGGCAGTCTGAT
The DNA here is from genome assembly GCF_052378885.1 of Psychrobacter sp. AOP22-C1-C5. Taxonomy (NCBI): domain Bacteria; kingdom Pseudomonadati; phylum Pseudomonadota; class Gammaproteobacteria; order Moraxellales; family Moraxellaceae; genus Psychrobacter; species Psychrobacter sp. AOP22-C1-C5. The sequence goes on from NZ_JBQSYC010000001.1 coordinate 376,877, forward strand.
ACTCAGACAACCCTACACTTGCATCACCCACCTGAGCAATTTGGTTGGGATCGACCCCACCACCAAAATAGCTTTCGACACCCAATAGAGCGAGTGGCGATAGGCATAAAATCAATAAAATGCGACCTGGCCAGCTTTTCAAAAAATCGCGCAATTTATCCATAGTTATCTCTGCTTTATTAACCTATATTGATGAAAAACCATTGTAATACTATTATTAATATCAATGCTATTTAAGCAGGCAATGGTAAGAATAAGAACCTGTGCATTTAATGGAGAATAATAAGGCCATCTAAAGCAGCCTTGTTTAAACAACGCATCTATCGCGCGCCCTATGATACGTGATTTTTGATACAGACTCAAAATATTCACGTTGTCTGATACAAACTATCGCAATAAAAAAAGCACCCAATAACTAGGTGCTTTTTTTCGCTCAAATTATAACTCAGGCAATAACCTAAAATATGAACGACATTCTACGGTTTTACTAATAACAAACGCCGTCTTCATTCGTGTATCACATCATGACGCAGCGTCTGTTTCAAAAAAGTGGCTTAGTTCAAGCGCTCTTTTAGGTTTTTACCAGCTTTGAAGCTAGGTACTTTACTTGCTGGAATGCTAAGCTCTTCACCAGTCTTAGGGTTACGGCCTGTACGGGCTTTACGGTCTTTTACGCTAAAAGTACCGAAACCAACTAGTGAGATGCTATCGCCAGCTTCTAACGCTTCGCCAACACTTTCCATTACAGCATTTAATGCATCACCAGCTTGGGTTTTGTTTAGACCACTTTTGTCTGCGATGCTATCAATCAATTCTGACTTATTCATAAAATTTCCTTCAAGTTTAATAGGGATGATAAACGCTCAAGCCAAGTATTGTAACGCTCTCATAGCATTTAAGCAATAAAAACTACCTAACTGGCGCATTAACAGGTGTCGCTTTGTTATCGTCTTTATATCAAGGCAGCATAAGGAGCGCAAGCAATTTTACATATTTTCGTCCACTGCACTACGTATTTGACACCCAATGTTACGCAAAGCCTTTGCAACTGCCCTCTTAGCCAGTTATTTTAGCTAAAATATAGCTTAGTTTGTCATTAAAACCCGTGTTTAAGCTTATCTACTATCTGCTCAACCAGCAATATCTATTTTTATTTAATACTAATTAGGATTGCCAAGTAGTATTACTAAGTAGTCAGGTAATAATTCACCAACTGACAGAAACTAGCATTACTTTTTACTATAAAGGCGTTACTATAAGCAAAAGCCCATTGCATCTATTGGGTCGATTTTAAATCTTGTTTATTTTCTACCTCTGATTTATCAAAATAAAAAACGGATTATCTACATGAAGCGTTCTACGTTGTCCCACTCTTTCCTTAATATCATCTTGGTGTTCATCGAGTCGGCGCTAACACTCTTGTTGCGTTTAGATCCGGAACTGCGTAAAGCGGCTTATCCACTTGCCAAGCAAGGCACAGTCGTGGCACTACGTTTGTACTTACCTCATGTTGAGGTTTTTGCAACCTTTAGTACCAAAGGGGTCTTATTGGATGACCAGTTACCAGTTGGACGTAGTGAACCTGATGTCATCATCAATGCCTATAGTATCCAAATCATCAATGCGATTACCACTCACGATAGCGAGACGACTGAAAAACTGCAAATGCGCGGCGATTCTGTCCAAGTGCAATTGGTAAAGCAGTTTATCATGCAGCTCGGTGTTGGTAACTTGGTAAAAGGTTTGATTAAAAAGATCAAAGGTGGCAAGGACAAAAATAACGCTGCCGAAACTGAAATGGCAGATAAAAAGGACAGCTATAAGCTACGTATCAAAGAACAGCAAACCCAAATCAATACGCTAACTATCAAAAATCGTGAACTCGAAACCACAGTCAAAGAATTACAAAGTAAGCAAAAGACACTGATGATTATCACTGTTGTGGCTATTGTCGTTATGATTGGTTCTATCATAGCGCTTTTAATGAACTAGCTTAAATCAAACGACAGATATTTACTCAGCGTTTGGTGCCTATCAATTGACAGGTGCTAAACGCTTTTTTTTACCTATTAAATAGGATTTAAATATCAGCGCTTGCATTCCAAATTAAAACCGTTAGCGTTTATGTATGCGTATACATTCCTACTTGCTCTTTTATTCGTCATTGTTTTTATCAATCAGAGTCATGAGACAGATTAACCATTCAAACACACTTTAATCTTGACTAAATTACTCAGGATTAAGTATAATTGGCTTAATCGTTGCACACATCGGGTCTACCATCTGCTGTTTAATAACGATAAAACACACCTTAGCTGATATTGAATTTAGTGCGTAGCGCTTTTATTTTTGGCTACCATCAGCATCATTTTGCTAAGACCGTTGTTAAATAAACATGACAAACAAGTTGGAGATAACACATGCGTTTGACTACTCGAGGCAGATACGCCGTTACTGCGTTATTAGATTTGGCATTACAAACCAGCCAACAAGACAGTGCAGTGTCCTTATCTGATATTGCCAAACGACAATCAATTTCTATCTCTTATCTCGAACAGTTATTCTCTAAGCTTCGTAAGCGCGGCCTTGTTACTAGTATTCGCGGTGCGGCAGGTGGTTATCTTTTAGCAAAACCATTACATGAAATAGATGTGATGAGTATCATCTCCGCTGTCGATGAATCAGTGAATGCGATGCAGTGTGAAGGACGCGGCGACTGTCAAGGTGGTACAATGTGTTTAACCCATGATTTGTGGTGTGCACTGTCCAATCATATCGAGCAGTACTTGAAAAATATAACTTTAGCGCAATTATTAGACATGGAAAATGTGCAATCTGTTTCAGAACGTCAGCACCTATCTACCAAAGATATTTCCATAAAAGACATCAATACTATTACACTATCGAACAGCGAGGCAAACCCAGCATGAGCCAACATAACAACCTTATATATTTAGATTATGCCGCCACCACACCAGTTGCTAAATCAGTAGCTGCTAAGATGAGCGAGTATCTGACTGTAGATGGCATCTTTGGTAACCCAGCCTCGCGCTCGCATGGTTACGGCTGGCAAGCAGAAGAAGCAGTAGAAACTGCCCGTCAGCAAGTGGCTGAAGTCATCAATGCTGATCCACGTGAGATTGTCTTTACTTCTGGCGCGACTGAATCTGACAACCTAGCTATTAAAGGCGCAGCGCATTTTTATCAGTCTCGTGGTAAGCACATTATTACCAGCAAAATTGAGCATAAAGCCGTACTTGATACGTGCCGCGAGCTTGAGCAAGAAGGTTTTGAGATTACTTATCTTGAACCGCAACCAAGCACTGGTCTTATATTACCTGAGCAAGTCAAAGCTGCCCTACGTGAAGACACAATTTTAGTGTCATTAATGATGGTCAACAATGAGCTTGGTACCATTACGGATGTTGCTGCTATTGGCGAAATCACTCGTGAAGCTGGTATCGTGTTTCATGTCGATGGTGCCCAGTCTGTTGGTAAAGTATTGATTAACCTTGAAGAGATGAAAATCGATTTGATGAGTTTCTCAGGTCATAAAGCATACGGCCCTAAAGGTATCGGCGCGCTATTCGTTCGTCGCAAACCTCGTATCCGCCTAAAAGCTGAACAGCATGGTGGTGGTCATGAGCGCGGTATGCGTTCTGGAACCTTACCAACGCATCAAATCGTTGGTCTTGGTGCCGCATTTGCCCTAGCCAATGAGAGTTATGAGGCAGACCATGCCCATGCAGCGAAATTGCGCCAAAAACTGTGGGACGGCTTGCAGGACATCGAAGAGATTTATCTAAACGGTGATTTAGAGAACAGCGTACCCAATATCGTAAATATCAGCTTTAACTTCGTTGAAGGTGAATCGCTGATGATGTCTCTAAAAGATTTGGCAGTATCATCAGGTTCGGCCTGTACGTCAGCGACACTTGAGCCATCATATGTATTACGCGCGATCGGTCGCCCAGATGAATTGGCACACAGCTCAATCCGATTTAGCTTTGGTCGTTACACGACAGAAGAAGACATCGATACCATCATTAAGCAGATGCATGAAGCGGTTGAAAAACTGCGTGCTCTATCGCCACTTTGGGATATGTATCAAGAAGGTGTGGATTTAAATTCAGTCGAATGGTCTGAGCACTAATACTTTATATCGAAGCACAATATGGTTATGGAATATAGCCATTAAACAATGAATCAGACAATTATATATCCAGTTTTTATAAACACTGTTTTTATAAATAACAAGTTTGACCCCAATTATCGATGAGTCAGTAGTGCTTTAAGTTTAATCGGCTACTGCTCATCATCTAACTAGGAGAAAACCCTATGGCCTATAGTGACCAAGTTATTGATCATTACGAAAATCCACGCAACGTCGGCAATCTTGACAAAAATGCCAAAAACGTTGGTACTGGTATGGTCGGTGCCCCAGCTTGTGGCGATGTAATGCGCCTACAGATCCAAGTTGATGACAATGGTATCATCGAAGATGCACGCTTTAAGACTTATGGCTGCGGTTCGGCAATTGCATCAAGCTCACTTGTTACTGAGTGGCTCAAAGGCAAAAGCTTAGAACAAGCTGGCGAAATTAAGAACAACGACATTGCTCAAGAATTGGCACTACCGCCAGTAAAAGTGCATTGTTCTGTACTTGCAGAAGACGCCATTAAAGCTGCTATTAGCGACTATAAAGGCAAGCATAACGCAGCTGTCGAAGAAGCTGCTAGCTAACCTTTTTTGCATGTTTGCTATTATTTATTAGCAAGGCTTTGGTGGCAGTACGTTAAATAGCGACTAACGCTAAAGGGGTGACAATAACGCTTATGCAATTGTCACCTTTTATTTTCTAAACGTTGTTGGCAAGTTTAATATTATAGCTGGCAGTTTATATAACGTTTTATTGATAGTTATTATTGATAGTCAATGGGAGTTGGCATGATTGAAATGACAGAACGCGCCGCTCAGCATGTTCGAGACTTTTTGGACAATCGCGGTAAAGGTGAAGGTATTCGAGTAGGCATACGTACAGCGGGCTGCTCAGGTTTGGCTTATGTTTTAGAGTTTGTTGATATACCTGACGAAAATGACACGCGCTATGAAAGCCGTGGCGTCAGTATTTTTATCGATCCGAAAAGCTTGGTCTATTTGGACGGCTTGTTGATGGATTATGAAAAAGAAGGGTTAAATGAAGGCTTTAAATTTACCAATCCAAACCAGAAAGGTGAATGCGGCTGCGGTGAATCTTTTACCGTTTAAGGCTTTGAGATTTAGATACTGGTAAAGCATTGCGGTTGTACTTATTGTTTCTACAAAATTTATCTTAGTCAAAAGAACGTTAAAAATCAATAAAAAAGCAAGGCGTATGATATGACAGACATTACTCCAGAAGCACAGTTTGATAACTTCTTTGCCCTATTTGAGCAACCTGTACAATTTGAAGTTCATCAAGACAGCCTCGATCAACACCTACGTCTGCTTCAAAAGCGTTATCATCCTGACAATGTAGCAAAAAATCTGACCGACACAGCCCAAGCTAAGCAGCATTCTGAGCAAGCATCAGCTCTTATCAATCAAGCGTATCAAACGCTAAGCGCACCTGATAGCCGTGCCAGCTATCTGCTAGAGATGGCGGGTCAAGCACAGAATTTAGAGCATTCGATTGCAGATTTAGACTTCTTAGAAGATGCTATGCAAATGCGTATGGATTTGGATGATGCTATTGATGATAAAGATCTTCCGGCATTACAGCAGTTACACCCGCAAATTATAGAGCGCCTCGCCAAACAGTCTGAGCGTTTTGACGACGCGTATCAAAATAAAGACTGGCAAACTGCCATTGATGCCACACAAAAACTAAAATTCTTAGTAAAATTAAATGCAGATGTTACTACTGGTCTTGATGAAGTAGCGACGGCTGAGCAGTCAGATGATGATGACTTATACGTCTAAATACCTGATAAGCATGAGCATCTTTAATTTATGACGCTTATTTAACCATCATGGTTAAAATAGTTTTAACGATACCGTATAATCTCTTGTTTCAAGCACGCCCAATTGCTTTGCCACTCTGGTTTTAGAGCAGAATAGAAGCCATAAGGATACAGGCGGGCGTATGTTGTATTTGCTTTATTTCACTTATTCATTCTATTTCTGAGTTATCTTATGTCTTTATTGCAAATTGCCGAACCCAATCAAAGCGCCCAACCTCATCAGCATCGTTTTGGCCTAGGAATTGATCTTGGTACCACGCGCTCATTGGTCGCTGTAGTACGCTCAGGCAAGGCGCAAGTTTTAGAAGCTCTTTCAAGCAACGATACGTTGTTGCCTTCTGTTGTCTATTATCCAAGCACAGGCAACCCTCTGGTTGGTAATGAGGCTCTTTCTCACTTAGCAGACGATCCAAAAAATACGATTGTCTCGGCCAAACGTTTTATGGGTCGTAGCCAAGCGGACATTAAGTTTTCTCATCCTTATGAGCTAAGTGGTAGCAAGGATGATATGCCAACCTTCGTTACTGCCCAAGGTGATGTGTCACCTGTTGAAGTTTCAGCACGTATTTTAGCCGCGCTTGAACAGCGGGCAGCAAGCGCCTTACCAGCAGACAGTATTGAGGGCGCCGTGATTACGGTTCCAGCTTATTTTGATGAAGCTCAGCGTCAAGCAACCAAAGATGCCGCGCAAGCAGCGGGTATCAATGTCCTGCGCCTATTAAATGAGCCGACCGCTGCAGCGGTGGCTTATGGTCTAGATCAGTCTACGCAAGAGAACAATACTGAAAGCTATTATCTAATTTATGATCTGGGTGGCGGCACATTTGATGTCTCTATCTTAAAACTGACAGATGGTGTATTTGAAGTATTGGCAACTGGTGGTAATAGTGCTCTAGGTGGCGACGATATTGACCGCTTGATAACCAACTGGCTGATCAAACAACTGAGTATCGACCCTAAAGACGTGAGCCTTCACGACAAGTCGATACTGGCGCAACGAGCCAAAGCTTATAAGCAAGCATTGACAGATGCCGAACAAGTTGAGATTGATATCATCATAAATGAGCAGTCTTATCAAGGTATATTACGCCGTGAAGACTTATTGACCATCGTAGAACCAGTGAGTCGCCGTACATTAAGCGTATGTGAACAAGTACTGCGTGATGCTAAATTATCGAGTACTGATTTAGACGAAGTTATCTTAGTTGGTGGCTCTACTCGTATGCCTGCTATACAGCAAGTTGTCACTGATTTTTTTGCCAAACAACCACTTTGCCGCCTGAATCCAGACGAAGTAGTTGCCTTAGGTGCCGCACAAACAGCCCATCAGCTTGTTAATGGTGATAGCAATAACAACCTTTTACTACTGGACGTGACGCCTCTGTCACTCGGTCTTGAAACCATGGGTGGTTTGATAGAAGTGCTTATCCCGCGCAACACTCCCATCCCTGTCAAGAAGCGCCAAGTCTTTACTACTTATCAAGATGGTCAAACTGGCATGGTGATTCATGTGGTACAAGGTGAGCGTGAGACAGTAGAAAACTGCCGTTCACTGGGTCGTTTTGAATTATATGGTATTCCACCGATGAAGGCTGGGTTTGCTCGTATCGAGGTGACCTTCAGTATCGACGCCAATGGTCAGCTAACCGTCAGTGCGCAAGAAACCACAACTAAAACTGAAAGTAAGATTGAAATTGTGCCTTCGTACGGATTGTCCGACGAACAAAAAGAACATCTACTTGTTTCAGGATTTAGGCACGCAGAAGAAGACAAAAACATGCGTTCTCTGATTGAAACCAAAGTAGAAGCCGAACGTGAAGTATTGGCACTACAGTCAGCCCTAAAAGAATTTGCAGCATTACTGACAAATGAAGAGCAGAGCTCTTTAGCTGAGCAAATACAGGCGTTACAAACAGTGCTTGATACTGACGACTTGGCATTGATTGAGGCAAAACAAGCACAACTTAAGCCGCATAGTGACGCTTTTGCTGCGCGCATTATGAATCAGAGTGTCAAAGCTAGTATGGCAGGTACCAGTGCCCAAGACTGGTAGCAGATATATTTAGCGATATAACTTAAAAAGTTATATTCAGCGGATTTCTTATTTTTTAAATCGATTAGCGGAAAGACAATTTATGCCAAAGATTACCGTACTACCCCATCACGAGATTTGCCCTGAAGGCACTGAAGTTGAATTGGAAGCGGGCCAGAACTTATGTAAAGCGCTATTAGAAAAAGGCATTAAGATTGAGCACGCTTGTGAGATGTCAAAAGCATGTACCACCTGTCATGTGGTTGTACGCAAAGGCTTTAATAGTTTGGATGAGATGGATGACATCGAGGCTGACTTACTGGATCGCGCTTGGGGCTTGGAGCCTGACTCACGTTTGTCATGCCAAGTAATGCTCGAAGAAACCGATTTGACTATCGAGATTCCTAAATATACGCTCAATCATGCAAAAGAAAATCACTAAATATTAGCATCAAATACTACCTTATCGTCGTATTAGAAAAGCCAGCTATTTTTATCATAGCTGGCTTTTTTAGTGCCAATATTAAAGAGTGTTCTTTTTTAAATCTTTATTTAAGATGGGTATCGTTACGTTTACTTTCTGCTACTATGCTCTTTGCTACTTTTTCTTTCTCCTGCTCAATGCGTTCAAGCGCCAGACTTAAGCGCGCCATAATATCTTGATAATCGTGATCTTTCATATCCTTAAAGTTTAGATGCAAGTTAAAACCAGGTAACGTATGATCTACCCATTTTGATTGGTGACTGTCATTAGCGTCAGGATCCAATACTTGCCACGCATTCACCTTATTATCAAAACCTTTTAGTTGAAACGCGCCAGCAGGTTGGCACTCATAATTGTGGCAGATGTAATCGTAAGTGCTTTCACTAACTAGTATCATGCCCTTACCAGCACTGGACTCAAGTCTTGCTGCCAAGTTGGCCTCTTTACCAATCAGTGTATAGCTAAGTCGATTATTGCTACCAAAATTACCAACGTGGCAATAGCCTGTGGTGATACCAATGCGTATGTACAACCCTTCAAAACCCATCAATCGCCACTTTTGTCTCAATGTGCGCATTTCACGGCGCATGTCTATAGCCATTGCCACACAGTCTAGCGCATCTTGGCGCGAACCACGGCTATTGGGCTCACCAAAGAAGCATACCATCCCATCACCGATGAACTTATCAAGCACTGCCCCATGCTTATTGGCAATCAAAGTCATACGCTCCATATAAGTATTCAAAATATCGGCTAAATTGTCAGCACTTAGGCTATCAGACAATTCGGTAAAACCCACGATGTCTGAAAACATAATGGTTAACTTCGCCCGTTTGTTAAATACACTAACGGGACTGTCTGCTCTCACAATTGGTTCCCAAATCTGTGGCGGCACAAAACGTGTCAATTTGTTGATGATCGACACCATCGTACTAAGACGTCCTGTCGCCTGATCCGCTCGCGCTTTATAAACGGTATATTCTTGGTGGATATGGCGAAACTGATATAAGATAACTGTGACACTGGATAGTAATACCACAGGTGGTACCCACCCCTCGATACAGGCCACATTAGAGCCATCTAAAATGGTACTCACATAATAAAAGATAACGGTCGTCACCAATGCCACTGTAATCAGTCTTAAATGGTTTCTCGGATCGATAATAATGCGTACACCGATTAGAGCGGCCAAGCTGAGTGACATCATCATGCAGAGCTGTAGCGTTCCAATGACTGCAGACAATAAAATAATGACAATATTCGACGTCCAAAAGCTGGTTTGGCGTCGATAATTATAAATAAGAATCATCAAGCCAGGCAAGGTAGTGGTGACTAATAATGCCATTGAGGTAGGACGAAAATCATAATAAAGAGCAAGCAGTACGACAGTAAGGATTAATACAAAAACTTCTGGATAATCAAATCGGTAGGTTCCCTTATTATTTGACGGGAGCTTCGGTTTCAGCATGTCTAAGAAGGGCATAAGAAGTGGTCACTTTATCTAACAGAAGATCGAAAAAACTAAGAGAGGAAAAATATTACCTTTTACGCTATTGGTTGTTATAACCGTTTAGTTATAAAGCTACCTAACAATATATTATATTTTTCAAATGAAACAAAGTGTGGGTCGTCGGCAACCAAAGAATCCTCTTTTGTCAGTTATTTGAATTACTACTTTACTATAGGGTTCACCAGCAATATTTGGATGTACTACTATAAAAGAGACCAGATACTTATTAGTATCTGGTCTCTTTTTGTTTTCGAAAGCCATCAGTATTAGTTTGAGGCTCTGTCTTACATTTGCCAATCAAATGGCATTTGATGATGACCGCGTAACGCCATCATCAATGTTTGCTGCATCTGAGCCAATACTTCTTTGGTATAAGGAACCGCAGGTACACCCCACACTGGGTTTGGCCATTGCATGTCATTTTGATAGCGGACAATATGATGAAAATGCAACTGTGACACTTGATTACCAAGCGCTGCCACATTCATTTTATCTGCTTGAAAAGTCTTGGCAAGCTGGCTTGATAACCAGCTTGACTCACGTAAAAACTGTGCTTGATCTGCCTCAGACAATTCATACAGCTCTTTAATACCTGATACACGCGGCACTAATATCAACCATGGAAACTGACAGTCATTAATTAAACGACAAGTAGATAACGGAAAATCACCCACTAAAAAACTGTCGGCAGCAAGTTTATGATGAAGTTGGAACATAATGACGGTTCTCTTGTTATGGCACTTAGATAAACGGCGATGAAATATATAAGGACAAAATAAAATTGGCTAAAAATACTAGGTTAAAAATACAGTGTCGCTATTTTATCAGGTATCCATCCGATAAAATAGCATCATCACTTATTGGACAAGCTTTTTGCCTCGACACTTCTTGTCTAACCCAATGAGCCACTCTAGCACACATCTTGTCATCATCAAATTAAGCTATGCCGGCTCACCTACCACGTGGTCGCCAAAATAGCGTAACAGCTCTTGGATCACAGTGACACGCTGCTGCGGTGTTACCAGTTTCTTATCATCCTGATAACGAATACCTGAGGCCCCATTCATGCGATAACGCTGGCCATCTGTCTGAATCAGTTTAATAATAGCCATTGCCTCAACTGGTGTATCTGGTGCAAATTCAAGCGTCATACTACTACTATTGGCATCAATTTTATTAATTTTTAGCGGCTCAGCTTGTAAACGTAACCCATGTACAGCAAATAGCTGCTTGGTTTGATCGGGCAGTATCCCAAAACGGTCAATCATTTCAGTACGAATGTCTGTCAGCGCCTCTTTATCGTCAGCATTGCTAATGCGTTTATAAAACAACAAACGCTGATGTACATCATGTAAGTACTCTTCTGGAATAAGTGCTGAACTATGTAAATTGATCTCGCTAGTCAATGACAATGGTGTGCTTAAATCAGGCTCCCTGCCTGCTTTAATCGCTTTAGTAGCACGTTCAAGCATGTCCATATACAAGCTAAATCCAATCGCTTGCATATTACCGCTTTGCTGCTTTCCTAGTATCTCACCAGCACCGCGAATCTCCAAGTCCTCACTTGCCAACATGAATCCTGCACCTAGCGTATTGGCACGTTCAATAGCATGTAATCGGCGTTTGGCGTCGCCTTTGAGACCTTTAATAGAAGGGACAAGTAGGTAGCAATAAGCTTGGTGATGACTACGACCCACACGCCCTCGCAACTGATGCAATTGCGCCAAACCAAATTTATCAGCGCGCTCAATGATAATAGTATTGGCATTAGGGACATCAATGCCAGTTTCGATAATGGTCGAGCATATCAACACGTTGAACTTTTTGTGATAAAACTGCTGCATTACTTGTTCAAGTTGACGCTCTTGCATCTGACCATGAGCGACACCTACTCGTGCTTCAGGAACGAGCTCACGGACAGTCTCTGCCATACGCTCGATACTGGCCACATCATTATGCAGTAGGTACACCTGTCCACCCCGCAGTAACTCGCGCAGAATGGCTTCTTTTAGCAGAGCATCTGTTTTTTGCATCACAAAGGTTTTAATTGCCAAACGACGAGCCGGCGGTGTGGCAATAATCGACATATCACGCATACCTGACAACGCCATATTGAGCGTTCTAGGGATTGGAGTGGCTGTCATTGACATACTATCGACATCGGTTTGAATGGCTTTAATACGCTCTTTATGACGCACACCAAAGCGGTGTTCTTCATCAACAATCATCAAACCTAAATTCGAAAACTTAACATCCGGCTGTAAAAGCTTATGCGTACCAATGACGATATCAACCTTGCCAGCTGCCAAATCAGCCAGTACCGTATCCTGATGTTTTTTGCCGCCAAAGCGTGATAAGGTCTCGATACGTACTGGCCAATCTGCAAAACGGTCACGAAAATTGTCTTCATGCTGACCTGCCAGTAATGTCGTAGGGACCAACACGGCAACTTGATAACCTGCACTCACTGCAATAAAAGCGGCTCGCATAGCAACTTCCGTTTTACCAAAACCCACGTCCCCACAGATGAGACGATCCATCGGCTGGTTCTGTCTCATATCTTCCATCACTGCATGGATCGCATTTGCTTGGTCGGGTGTTTCTTCAAACGCAAATTGACTAGCAAATAGCTCATATTGTGAGCTATCTATTTTAAAATGAATACCAACCTTGGCTTCGCGCCGTGCCTGCATATTTAATAGCTCAGCTGCTACGTCATGAATTTGCTCTAACGCTTTTTGTTTTGCCTTATCCCATTTACCACTTCCAATCTTGTGCAGAGGTGCCAGCGCTGGATCACCACCACTATAGCGATTGATCATCTGCAAGTTGGCAACTGGCACATAGATGCTGGCATCATCGGCATACTTTAAGTGAATAAACTCTTGCTCACCGTCACCTACGTCTAAGGTGATAAGGCCGTTATAACGACCAATTCCGTGCTCAATATGAACGACTGGACTGCCTTCAGTAATTTCGGTAACACTCTTGACCAAGAACTCTTCTGACACCCCACTTGAACGGTGACGACGCGTTTGCAGTACTTGCCGACCAAATAATTGTGTCTCACTGATCAATACCAAACACTCAGGGACATAAACTCCGCGCTCAATAGGAGCCACCGTTAACCCGACCTGTGGTAGCTGATTATCGTCAGAACCCTTTGTTTTATCTGCTGCCAAAAATGCTTTAAAACTGTCATAAGCTTTGACATCGATCTTGCCTTTAAACAGCTCTATCAAAATCTCGCGACGACCTGCTGTTTCAGCAACGATTAATACTGGCGTCCCTGTTTGCGCTTGTATGCTTAAAAAATCGAGCAACTCAGTTAAAGGCTCAGCCTTTTGATGATTCACAGCCAATGACGGCGGCTCTTGAGCGCTAAGAGTCACCAGTCCCTGTTGTTTACTGGGTATCAGGCTTTCTAATGGTGAATTTTCCTCATCCATCGCGGCGACATCAGTCATCGTGGCCAATTCATCACGCGCACTTAATATAACTCGTGGATAATGATTAAGATGCTCATTAAAAGTATTTGATAACAGATATAGTAATTCAGGAGCGACAATAGGCTTATCGATATCATGACGACGCTCTTCGTAGCGACGCTGGATTTGCGACCAATAATCTGCCTGCTTTTCATGAATCAATTCATCAGTGATGAAAAGCGCATCGCTTGGCAGATAGGCAAACAAACTGCTCTCAGCCGTCCACTCCTTTGCATCAAAAAACAGCGGCTGATAGTACTCAAGTCCACTGCTAGCAATACCTGCCATCACATCTTTATGCAGCTCAAACTTGCGGCTACTAGCATTAGGAAACATGGTAGCAAAATTGGTGCGAAAAGTCTCACGCCCTTCATCGAGCGGAAACTCTTTTGCAGGCAAGATTTGAAACTGCTCAATAGGTTTTGAGATGTCAGGCAATTTATGTAGTAGAGATAATGACTCTTTTGCCATGCTACTATCATTGCCCGTCATCATGGCATTAAGGTCTTCAACGGTCAACGTACGCTGAGTTTGAGGGTTAAAAAATCGAATCGTTTCAATCTCATCATCGAACAAATCAAGACGCAGCGGAAACGGCTGACCCATCGCAAAGATATCAATGATACTACCACGAACAGCGAATTCACCCGGCTCAAAAACGTTTTCGACCGCACGATAACCTGCCTTTGCCAGTAGCCCACGCTGAGTATTGATATCAAATCGATCACCAACGCTCAAATCAAAATGTTGTCCTATCAACCAACTTGGCGGTGCCACACGGTGCATCAATGCTTGTACTGAAATCAGTAGTACCCCTGAGGTTGGCATGTCAGTCAGCAGATTGATACGTTCGCTCACTATATCCTGATGCGGTGACAGTTCATCATAAGTTAACGTCTCCCAATCAGGAAACACATAGGCATCGACTCCGCAAAATGCCAATTCTGTTTCTATCTGATTGAGCTGGTTTTGATCACGAGTTACCACTACTTTAAGACGGTCAGCAACCTCCCATATCGGTGCTTGCACCAAACTTGCCAGCCACAAACTACTGACAGCACCATGTACAGGCGCAAGCCAGCGACGCTGTGCGTTTTGAATGGGAAATAACTGTTGGTTAATAGGGTCAAATGCGTCAGTCAAAGCAGTGATAGGCATAGAGAGTAGGATCGAAGTTAAGAGTCAGATAGCTATTATACGAATATTTAAGCAATTGCCAAAACTTATGCCGTAACGGTTTGTCACTTAGTACCATAACCTTACTTAGCATCACTTAGCATTGTTATTCGGTAATGTCTTAGCAGTGACACTCACATTTTTTAAGGGCACCAGAAGATAAGTAAACAAAAGATACTGTGCTAAAAACATTTTTATAAATATAAAAGACCTCAGAACATAAGGATGCTGAGGTCTTAAAGGTTTCCAATTGCGCTTATTTACTGAAATCAGCGCTAGATCAAAGGTTTATCGCTGGCGATGATGCCGTTGTTGTCCGCATAAACAAACATGCCAGAGCGTAACGTTAAATCACCAAAGCTGATTTCGATATCCGTTTGACCCTCATCACGGCGAGTTGACTTACGCGGGATACAACCTAAAGCCATCACACCAATATCCATTTCAGCCATGTCATCGACATCACGGACACAGCCATATACGATGACGCCAGCCCAATGATTATCTATCGCGGCCTGTGCAATCATATCCCCTAAAAGCGCACAACGCATCGAACCGCCGCCATCGACGACCAACACTTTACCCTTGCCGTGTTTGTCTTTACCGTCACTGTTCAATAATGACTTAACGAAACTATTGTCTTCAAAGCATTTTACCGTGACAACCTCACCGCAAAATCTGTCTTTACCACCAAAACTATAAAACGATTTACCTTCAATATTAGGCAGGCATACCTGCGATTCAGGATTGGCATCCAACAAATCGCAAGTTACAAAGTTTTCTTCATTCATCATCATTGATTCTGTCATGGTCAGACTCCTTGTCTTTGATTCTTAAGTTGTGGTAAACAGATAGCCTGCTTTTTATTATAGAACCTACTATCAATCCTAGGTTATCTACCGTTTAGAGTTTTACTCTGGTCATTGCTAACATTTGTTTATTTTCGATAATATGGATTGCCTTAGTCATAGGCTCAGTACGATATTTGCTACGCTCGTAAATGTCATGTGCGCTCATTGCCATGGCACTGGCAACGCGCTTAGCAGAAATAGGATGTAGTGATAACGACTCTGATACCAAAGGCGAGATCAGTTTAAACGCTTTTTGGCCGATACTCTCAAGAGGACGACCTTGATGTTTGCCAAGCAACAACGAAGGGCGAAAAATGAAGAGATGTGCGAAATCTAACGCCATAATAGACTGCTCAGTTTCAGCTTTCACCCGATTGTATGAAAAACGACTGTCAATATCTGCGTTCATAGAAGACAATAAAAAGAAGTTTTCAACGCCTTTTTGCTGGCAAAGTCTGGCAAAACCCACGTTATAATCATGATCGATTTTTCGAAAAGCCTCACTACTGCCTGCCTGTTTTTTGGTAGTACCAAGGCAGGTAAATGCATCTGTTTTGCGATCAGCGCCAACACTTGCAAATACCTCAGCCAAATTATCAAAATCATTGACCTGATAAAAACGCATGCTGGCATTAATATAGCGTGGTGGACGCCGTGCAATCACAATTAACGTGTCATAAAGCTCACTGAGCTGCTTAACAAGATGCTGTCCTACCAGTCCTGTCGCACCAATTACAATTGCTTTTCGCTGCATATCCTATCTACTTATATACGGTTGGAAAATTTATGATGATGAAATAACGGGTATTTCAAAAACGCATCTTTTTAGTATCATACCTAAATTAATGAATCACTGACGTTATTCTATAGGATTTATTGTAAGAGATTTTGTCAGCTATAGTTGATTCCATCAAAAAAACATCCTACTAATGATACAAAAAATTTTTATTGCTACTGTCTGATATGATGCGCTGTTAACAAGAATAACGCATAGCTATAGTGCAAATGTAGAGCTTTACTCTGCTGTATCAGACAAACCATACACTATATTTTAAACAAACAATTTTAATAAACACCTTTATAAACCACTTAAAATGCCAGTGATCCATGTAATATCATAACTTCTTTAGGCATTAATCATCAAATATATTGTCCTAAGCACAATAATTTGATAAGATAACCGGCTTTACACGTCAACGCTGTTTAATTATTCCAAACAGTTCTGGCGCTTGCGATGATCTATTAATATTAGATACTTTAATATCAGACATCGACATCATGTTTGACGAGACGGCTGCTCGTCACCAATGATTGTTAAACCCATTATTGCAATCAACATTCATATTTTATCTGTCTTTATCAAGGAGATACGCGTGGCTAATACTGCACAAGCTCGTAAACGCGCCCGTCAAAACACCAAACGTCGTCAGAACTCTGCGTCACAACGCTCTATGGTTCGTACTTACTTAAAACGTGTTGATGCGGCTATCGCAGCTAAAGATTATGACGCGGCTACCGAAGCTTATAAAAAAGCGGTACCAGTTCTTGATCGTATGGCTGACAAAGGTATTATTCACAAGAATAAAGCTGCTCGTCGTAAGAGCCGCCTAAACAAAACAATCAAAGGCTTACAAGCTTAAGATTTGTACCGTTTAGACCGCATCATGCATCGATAGCGTGATGACTAAAACCTTGCCATTAGTTCTAATACTGGGGCAAGGTTTTTTTATGTGTGCTCGAAAAACGGTACTTAAGGTGGCAATAATAAGGTGCTGGCATGAAAGCCCGCTGCATGGTAGCCGTCTAACAAAGTACTTATGGGACGACTATATACCTCACCACGCCACACAAAATGTGCCTTTGCTTGCTCAAAGGGCTTGTCATCAAACCATAAGAACACCCCTTCCATCATTTTTGGCCAATCATTCCAATCAATTTCAACCACATCAAACATCACTGCCAAAAATGCAGACAGCAAAGTATCATGACTGACGGCAAGCATTAAATGTCCATGCTGAGGCTGATTTTGATAGAGAAGCGACAAAATGTCGAGACCACCTTGATAAGCATTTTTAGTCCCTTCAAGATTGCCTTGCAAGAAGCGATTGATAAAATTGAGAACGCCAATTTCCTTAAATATTGGATTGGCAATATCAGGTTCAGTGACTAAGCTACCAGGTTCTACCAACAACGATTGGTGTGCAATATCACGTCTAAGCCCTGCCCCTTCTTGCATCAGCTGCGCCGTGTCAATACAACGACCAATTGGACTTGAGATACTATCGACATCGAGTGAATATGGTAGATGCCCTGCCAACCAACGTCCCCAAGATTTCGCTAATATGCGGCCTTTGGGGGTCAGTGGTAGCTGATAACTGGCAAAACCATTACCATCAGAGCGCTCGCGCAACGAGTGTCTGGTAAACAAAATTAACCGCTTACCTTCAGGCAATAACTTGACCGAAGCGATCATACTATCAGGTAGGTGCGAGGGTGCTGGCGCACTTGGAGTATGGCACGCCAGTTTCTCAGCGGACAATTTAGATAAGGACATAGTTTGGTTTTTACACATAACAACAAGCGTAGCAGATTTTTTAATAAGAATGAATAAAATATCTATTCAGTCGTGATAAAAGCTCCCATCATAATAACTTGATCTGTTAAAGCAATCATGACAAGAGGTTTGCAACATTTATAATAAAGATGCTTACCCTTCATCAATCAATCTCAATTACTTTGTCCCAAGCGAATGCCAAAGCGGTACTACTTACCTCGTTAGGATAAGCGCGAGGATTCACAATCACACGTGTATTACCAATACGGTAATCGAACGCTTCATGAGTATGTCCATGTACCCAAAGCATAGGTGCCCAATCTTCATGCATCCATCCCGATAGATCACTGACAAAAGCAGCATTGCTGGGCAAGTTGGCATACTTTTCAGACACTGATAATGGGCTAACACTATGATGACTCATTACAATGGTTTTTTTGCCAAGCGCTTTTGCCGTTATTAGCGCTTGCTGAAGCCATTGACGCTGCTCAGTATGGATTCGTATTGATACTTCCGGTGAGAACAGCTTGCTACCTGCATATATTTGCTTATAGTCACGCATAAAGTGTCTGGCAGCAGACATAGTTTCATCACTGGCCTGATATTGATAGTCCGTCCACAGCGTGCAGCCTAAAATTCGTACTTCACCAATATCTATATGTTGACATTGTAATACTTTGACGCCCCGCTTCAAATTGTCACTGTAATTGTCCCAAGTGGCGAGCTTCTTATCAAACTCCAGCACATCCTCATTAAAATACTCATGATTGCCTGCGATTGTAATCAAGGGCACTTGTAGGCGCTCTGCTTGCAGTTGTAGCCAAGGCATGCCACTATCACTATTGGCAGTGTCTCCTGCTACTAGCACCACATCAGCATCCGTCTTAGGAATATGTCCCACAGGATGTGATTGACGGGCATAACTATCGATATGTAAGTCACTTAATATCTGTAATTTCATATTGTCCAATAATATTATTTAAAAAAAATTGAGTGATACACAAGATTGGTATAAATTACTATCTGTAGTAAACCGAGTAAATTTGCTACATTTAAGGATGATTTTGGGAACGGTATAAACCCAAGTTTGAACAGTGTAGCACTTTTCCTCTACTCGCAAAAAGTAAAAAAGACAGCGAATTAGGCTGTCTTTTTATCAACTTGTGGCTACAAATATAAAACCTTAAATACTTTGAAGTATTTTTTGTAATTTAGCAGCGGGGTCTGCTTCTTGCGTGATAGATCGACCGATCACCAAGTAATCAGAACCATCATTTAACGCTTGTTTCGGCGTACAAATACGCTTTTGATCATCTGCGTTGTCTTCTGGCAAGCGAATACCAGGCGTGACCAATTTAAAATCCTGACCGCATAGTGCTTTAAGCACTTTGGCTTCTTGTGCTGAACAAACCACACCATCAAGACCAGCTTGCTTGGTGAGACTTGCCAATTGACTGACTTGCTCATTCAAGCTTACAGCAACCCCTGTTTGTCTCAGCGCTTCATCATTCATAGAAGTTAGGACAGTAACAGCAATCAATAAAGTGTCAAAACCATTATCTAGTAAACGCTGTTTTGAGAGTGACATTGCTTCCAATCCAGCACTTGCATGAACATTCACCATCCATATACCAAGATCAGCCGCTGCCAATACAGCCTGTGCTGTGGTATTAGGAATATCATGAAATTTTAAATCTAAAAATACGTCAAAATCACGCTGATGTAATGCTTGGACAATGCTAGGACCGCAGCGAGTAAATAACTCTTTACCCACTTTTAATCGACACAATGTAGGATCTAGTTGATCAGCTAGTGTTAAAGATGCCTCCATGCTCATATTATCTAAAGCAACAACGACTGGAGACTGAGGTATATTATTCATGGTTTTGCCATATTGATATCAAAATTGTTAAAGCACAAGATACAAGATTTAATCACAAACTTATTGCTTGCCGATTTAATCTCTTTTATGTTTTGAGAGCAAAGGCTCTTTGTCTACAGTAAGCGCGGCCGTATTTGGAGTAGTCGCTCCTGAACCATAAACCGCTTCTTCTACCGTTGGCGAATTCGCTTGACGATCGATAACCACATTGGCTTGCGTCAATTGCTCTTGCAAGTGAATATTTTCCTTTTGCAGACGGGATATCTCCCATTTATTCTGTAATACACGGAATATAAGCAAAGCCAATAACATACCGATAACAATGCCAAGTATGAGGCAAAGGATTAGTAGCAACCCTAGATTCATGGTCGGCGCTTGTGAGAATAATAAATTTACCCCAATCTCGGTATTGTTTGCCAATACCAAACCGAGCGCATAAGCAAAGCTTAAAAATAATAAGACAAAAAGTAAAATTCGCATGAGACGTATACCTCGGTTTGGAATGTCATTGATATTTTGAACATAGCGTTCTAACAAAATCTGCTATCACATTATTTCATTAGAAATTTTTATTCAATCAGCATTCTGTAATGACTATTAGCTATTTGCCACTTTATCATTGACCGCTTCACGTAGTGCTTTGCCTGGTTTAAAATGCGGAATGGCTTTCGCCGGTACTGGTACACTTTCCCCAGTTTTTGGATTACGACCCATACGAGCGCGGCGATGATGTAGACAAAAACTGCCAAATCCACGAACCTCTACTCGACCATCGTTAGATAAAGTATCGGTCATCAAATTTAATATCTCACGCACTGCATCATCGACCACTGTATCAGTCATAGTGTCACAGTTTGCACTCAAATTACTAATAAATTCTGATTTGTTAATTGCTTGCTGCATTATTACGCTTGCCTTGTAAATTAATGGATAAGATGATTATGAATCAGACTATTGCTTGCGCCTGCTAATTGATAATAGCGACTTCCAAACAGTGATATTTAAAAGGCCTTTCTCATCATATCGAAAAACATGACGACTCAGTCAATACTGTGATATTGAATAAGCCATGATTCACATCTCGTTACTCAATGCTGCAAATGATAGCGGATATTATAGTAAATGAAAACAAGAGTTTGCCTGTTTAAACAAAAACCTTATTAAGGGATAGCAAACCCGAAGTTTAATTATAAAAAAAAGCGACCGGAGTCGCTTTTTTTATATTACTTTTATATCAAGAACGTACAACTTACTGCATTTGCTCTTTGATCAAATCACCAATTGTTTTTGGCTGTGCATCAGAACCTGGAGCAGCAGTAGTGGCTGTGCTACCAAGATCTTTAATCGCTTGACGCTCTTCAGCTTCGTCTTTTGCTTTGATAGACAAGTTGATGCTACGTGTTTTACGATCAACACTGATGATTTTCGCTTCTACGTCATCACCAACGCTTAGATGCTTAGTCGCATCTTCAACGCGGTCACGCTGGATTTCAGAGGCACGTAGGTAAGCTTCAACTTCGTCAGCAAGTTCAATAGTCGCGCCTTTAGCGTCAACTTCTTTTACTTTACCATTTACGATAGCACCGCGGTCGTTACCAACTAGGTACTCGTTGAATGGATCAGAGCTTAACTGCTTAACGCCTAAGCTGATACGGTTTGCTTCTGCATCTACAGACAATACCATTGCTTCTACGGTGTCACCTTTGTTGTAGTTACGGATAGCATCTTCGCCAGTTTCGTTCCAAGAGATATCAGAAAGATGAACAAGACCATCAATACCACCGTCTAGACCGATAAAGATACCGAAGTCAGTGATTGATTTGATCGTACCAGTGATTTTATCACCGCGCTCATGCTTCTTATCAAACTCATCCCATGGATTGGCTAGAGTTTGTTTGATACCTAGGCTAATACGGCGACGCTCTTCGTCGATATCAAGAATCATCACTTCAACTTCATCGCCCACTTGTACCACTTTTGATGGGTGGATGTTTTTGTTGGTGTGATCCATTTCAGATACGTGTACTAGACCTTCAATACCTTCAGAAATCTCAGCAAAACAACCATAATCTGTCAAGTTGGTAACACGTGCTTTTACAACACTACCCACTGGGTAAGTGCCACCAACGTTATCCCAAGGATCAGTACCTAGTTGTTTTAGACCTAGGCTGACACGATTGCGCTCACGGTCAAACTTCAGTACTTTTACTTTTAGGTCTTGGCCAACTTCAACAACTTCTGATGGGTGCTTGATACGGCGCCATGCCATGTCAGTGATGTGCAATAGACCATCAATACCACCAAGGTCAACGAAAGCACCGTAATCAGTAAGGTTTTTAACGATACCTTCGATCTCAATACCTTCTTCAAGCTTGTTCAATAGCTCTTCACGCTCAGCTGAATTCTCAGCTTCCATGACTGCACGACGGCTAACAACAACGTTGTTACGCTTTTGGTCAAGTTTGATAACTTTGAATTCTAACTCTTTGCCTTCAAGATGCGTCGTATCGCGGATAGGACGTACATCTACCAATGAGCCTGGTAAGAACGCGCGTACTGAACCCACGTCTACTGTAAAACCGCCTTTTACTTTGCTAGAAATGATACCTTTTACGATCTCATCGTTGTCATAGATTTTCTCAAGGACATTCCACGTCTCGACGCGCTTGGCTTTTTCGCGTGATAGTAAGGTTTGACCCATACCATTATCAACCGCTTCAACCACGACATCAACGCTATCGCCAACTTCAACTTCAAGTTCGCCTTCTTCGCTTAAAAACTCTTCACGAGCGACGATACCTTCAGATTTAAGACCAGTATCTACTGTGATCCAATCGCTATCGATGGCCACAACAGTACCTGTAATAACCGAGCCACGCTCGATATCAAGGCCCTGTTCTTCAATGCTCGCTTCAAATAGTTCAGCAAATGATTCCATTATGTCTACCTTTGTATAGCCGTATCCTGTCCAGCACAGTACGGATCAAATTTATGAGTGTATAAAACGAGAATACTGGTTTTATATCTTATACAGCCATATAAAAAAACGTTTGTTGGTAATAAGCAAACTATGCAGCACACTCATTAGCAACAACTGTCTTATTCAAAAGACCTTTATATTTAATCTACTGAAATCCTATCGGCTTGTAAATTCTGTAGCTTCATCAGACCGATAAATTTTTAGTTTGGCAATTTTATACTAAAATCAAACCTTATAGCAAAATTTTTGGTACTTAATCGGTTGTTTTTATTAGCTATTAAAACAAATACCTTTATCTTGGCAATGTTTTTTGACTTGTTCATAGACCGTATCAGCATCCAATGTTGAGCTATCGAGTAATAAAGCATCTTCTGCAGGCTTTGAAGGTGCTGTCGTACGGTTTTCATCGCGATCATCACGCGCTTTAATAGTCGTCAAAATCGCCTCAAAATCTGCTATTTGACCAGCCATTGTCAACTGCGTAACACGGCGATCCGCACGCGCTTCGGCACTCGCTGTTAAATACACTTTAACATCGGCATCTGGGAATACAACTGTTCCCATGTCTCGACCATCAGCCACCAATCCTGATCGGGTTGCCATGTCTTTTTGCAGCTTAAGTAGTGCTTGGCGTACTTTTGGAAACACTGCTATCTGTGAGGCATAGCCACCAACTGTCTCGTTACGAACTTGCTCACCAATTGCCTCACCATTCACTAAGATATCGACACGGCCTGACTCGTTATTAGGCACAAAAGCAATCTCTAAACTTTGCGTCAACGCTAGTATTGCTGTCTCATCAATCACTTGATTGGTATCTTTAGTAATCAATCCTGCTTCAAAGGCCTTGAGTCCTACAATACGGTATAAGGCACCTGAGTCAAGCAGTTGATAGTTTAAAGCTTGCGCTAAGCGCCATGTAACCGTACCTTTACCTGCGCCACTTGGCCCATCAATACAAATAACAGGAAAACGTGGTGATGGCACTTTGCTAGCATCGTTATCAAGGACAGAATGATCAGATGTTGAGACGGTCATAATACTCACTTAATAATGGTCAATACCTACGTAGCTTATTACGCACTAGCAACGAAGCAACATTTACTTATTTATCAAATGCTTGACAGCGACCCAATCGTTTCGCAGTCAAATAGGGCAATATTATAGCAAAGAAACAACACTATCACTAGCAACAAGACTGATATCTTGTTAATTGCTTGTATTGTCTCTATTTTTTGCAGCTTTTCTACGTGCTCGAAAAAACGTTTTAAGCATTTGGCTGCTGTATATACGGCACAGCCCATTACTTACTTGAATGCTGTGATTATAAAAAGACTGTACTGGCAAATTCATTTGACTACCCGCCATGCCCGCTCTTGGCTCGCTTGCCGCATATATTA
The DNA here is from genome assembly GCF_052378885.1 of Psychrobacter sp. AOP22-C1-C5. NCBI lineage: Bacteria > Pseudomonadati > Pseudomonadota > Gammaproteobacteria > Moraxellales > Moraxellaceae > Psychrobacter > Psychrobacter sp. AOP22-C1-C5. The sequence goes on from NZ_JBQSYC010000001.1 coordinate 401,236, forward strand.
CTTTATCAACGCGTGCATGAATCAGTGCACCAATACACATGGTACATGGCTCTAACGTCACGTATAACGTTGTATGCAATGGTAAGCGATAATTTTTTAAAAAGGTGCAAGCTTCTCTTAGCGCAACAATCTCAGCATGAGCAGTCGCATCATGACGTCCAATCGGCTCATTGAACCCCTGACCGATAATTTGCTGATCATGTACCAGTATGGCGCCGACTGGCACCTCACCAAGCATTGCTCCTTGCCTAGCAAGTTTTAGCGCTTCTTGCATCCATTTAACGTCTTGTAATGACCAAAATACACATGTTTCAAGCTTTACACTTGCCAGCTGGCTAGCCATTAATACATTCGGTTGTAATCCAAGATTATAAATATTCATCGTTTATTGTGGCAGCTGCCAATCAATCGGTGTTAGACCGTATTGCACCAGATAGTCATTGGTCTTAGAAAACGGCTGAGTACCGAAAAACCCGCCACGATTGGCAGCAAGTGGTGAAGGATGGACAGCAGTTAAAATAAGGTGTTTGTCCGTATTGATGTACTTGCCTTTTTGCTGAGCTTTACTGCCCCATAATATAAATACCGTATGCTCAGTTTGTTCATTGACCACATCGATTACGGCATCCGTAAACTGCTCCCAGCCTTTGTTCTGATGACTGTTCGGCTCCCCCTCTCGTACAGTCAGTGAACTGTTCAAAAGTAGCACCCCTTGCTCTGCCCAATACGTCAAATCACCATGCTTCGAGGGACGAATACCAATGTCATCTGCCATCTCTTTTAATAAGTTATTCAGTGAAGGCGGCTTTGGAATAGCTTTGGGCACAGAAAACGACAACCCCATTGCCTGTCCGGGACGATGATAAGGATCCTGTCCCAAGATAACGACTTTTACCTGTGATAAAGGCGTCAAATTAAAAGCATTAAACATCAGAGGTGCAGGCGGATAAATGCTTTCATCTGATTGATAAGCACTTTTTAAAAAGGCTCTTAGATTGTCCATATTATCAGACGTTAACTCTTCTGCCAGTGCCTTTTTCCAATCATCTGGCAAGCGAACGTTGTCTAAAATTGCCTGTTTTTGTTCTGGCGTTTTTGTTGGCTGCTCATCGAACAATTCCATAATGTATCCCTTATATTTGTTATAGCTATTGGCTTAATTATGAATTATAACAATAAAAAAACGGCTACCCCACTAACATGGTAACCGTTCTTATAATATTGGTAGTAAATGCTTTAGCTGGCTAACGACTCAGAGTCTGGATGCGGGGCATGAGTTTCAACGACCGTTAAAACAATGCGACTGTCTGATGAGCCTTTATCTGAAGACTTGCTACTGCTTTTGTTCAGGCTTACAGTTGCGTCGTCTTTCGAATCTGAAGCTTCTGGCTCCAAGGTAAGATGTACTACCCCACCATTAACCAAATCACCGAATAAAATCATACTGGCCAGCGGCTTTTTGATTTCATCTTGAATTAGGCGTTGCATTGGACGGGCACCCATTAAACGATCGTAGCCTTTTTCTGCTAGATAGTCGCGTACGTCGTCATCAATCTCTAACGTCACCTGCTTATCATCAAGCTGTACTTGTAGCTCAACCAAGAACTTATCAACCACTGATACCACCACTGAGGTATCCAATGGATTGAACTGAATGATCGCATCCAAACGGTTGCGGAATTCAGGGGTAAAGACACGTTTGAGTGATTCAGTATTGTCACGACTATGATCTTGCTGAGTAAAGCCCATAGAAGAGCGACTGATACTATCGGCCCCAACGTTTGTAGTCATAATAACGATGACTTGTTTAAAGATCGCCACGCGACCGTTATTGTCCGTTAATGTCCCATGATCCATCACTTGCAGTAACAAGTTGAAAACATCAGGATGCGCTTTTTCGATTTCATCAAGCAGCAATACGCAATGTGGATGCTGGTTGATTTTTTCAGTAAGCAAACCACCTTGATCATAACCAACATAACCTGGAGGTGCACCGATCAAACGTGACGCTGTATGCGCTTCCATGTACTCTGACATATCAAAGCGTACCAACTCTACACCTAGTAAATTTGCCAATTGACGCGACACTTCTGTTTTACCAACCCCAGTTGGACCTGCAAACATAAACGAACCAATGGGCTTGTCTGGGGCTTTAAGACCAGCACGCGATAATTTAATAGCATCCGCCAAAGTTTCAATGGCTTCATCTTGACCAAACACTAGATGCTTAAGATCACGATCTAAGTGCTCAAGAATGCTCTTATCATCACTCGATACTGATTTGGGCGGAATACGTGCCAGTTTTGCAACAATGGCTTCGATATCTGCCACATCGATTTTCATCGGTGGCTTTTTCTTACCTTTAGTAGCTTTTCCATCATCAGAAGATTTGGCACGATCATTAGCTTTTGCCGTATCAGCTTCGTCCTGCATTTCATTATCAACGGCATCATTATCAGTGTCGTTATCAAGATCCTCATCAGCATCAATCTGTGCATCAAAGTCTTGTTCTATATCAGCAATGAAACTTTCTTCTGCTTCAATATCATCGACATCAGGAATCACACCCAGACGCTTATAAGCACCTGCTTCATCAATTACGTCAATGGCCTTGTCAGGCAAAAAGCGCTCATGAATATGCTTGGCAGATAGTTGTACAGCCGTGACCAACGCTTCATCTGTATATTCAACGTTATGGAACTCTTCATAACGCGGTTTAAGACCACGTAAAATATCGATACTGTCATCGACACTTGGCTCTTTTACATCGATCTTTTGGAAACGACGTGACAATGCGTGATCTTTTTCAAACACTTGACGATATTCAGTAAAGGTCGTCGAACCAATGCAGCGTAGTTCACCGTTGGCAAGCGCTGGTTTGATCAAATTCGATACGTCCATATTGCTGCTCATTGACGACCCTGCGCCAATAATCATATGAATCTCATCGATAAACAAGATAGCATTCGGTTTTTTCTTCAAGGCATCAAGCAGTGACTTCATGCGTTTTTCAAAATCGCCGCGATACTTAGTACCAGCAATTAAAGAACCAATATCCAGGCTATAAATAACACAACCGTTCAACGGTTTTGGTGCTTTATCATTGATAATCAACCATGCCAAACCTTCGGCAATAGAGGTTTTACCAACACCAGGCTCACCAACTAGTAAAGGATTGTTCTTGCGTCGGCGACATAGAACTTGCGCCGCACGCTCAATCTCAGAAGCACGTCCAATCAGTGGATCGGTTTTGCCTTCAGCAGCACGTTGATTCAAGTTGGTTGCATATTCTACCAATGGGTCTTTACTGGTTTTTTCTGATGCGCCGCGGCGCTCACCTGTCATCGAAGCACGCGGTTCAGACGGCTCTTCTTTGTCTTGACCATGTGATAAGTACTGGGTCAGCTCAAGACGGCTAATTCCCTGCTTTTTGAGCAGATAAACAGCATACGTGTCATGCTCTGAAAACATAGACACTAAAATGTCTGAGCCTTCAACAAGACGACCACCACCAATAGACTGCACATGGAAAATGGCACGTTGCAAGATACGATCAAAGCTTTGAGTCGGCTGCGGCGATTGCTCAGTATCGGCATCAACCGTTGGCGTATGCTTATTAATATAAGCTTCAAGCTCAGTACGTAATGTCGAGACATTGGCATTACACGCCGTCAATGTATTGGCAGCATGAGTGTTTTCTAATAACGCTAATAGGAGATGTTCAACAGTGAGATACTCATGCGATTTTTGGCGCGCAAGTGTCATTGCTAAACGCAAAGAAACTTCAAGATGACGACTTAACATAACGACTTCCTACGGTTATACCTATCTTTATAATTGATAGCTTTATGAATGAGTTAGTAAGTTAATCAGGGCAATAGATGGATTGTTCAAGGGCAATATATGTATTATTAAAAGGTATCGTCAAATGATATGAGCAATGCTGCATTTCGATAGCGTGGTTGCCGACTTATCACAGATAAAGTGCTTTGATAACTTATATTCGCTTTTCTTTATCTCAACACGATACTTAAGCAGAGTCAATCTATTAACGCAGACTAAAGTGTATCGAAGCATGCCACACATCGATAGACAAGCAAGTGACAGAGTCATATTACTTAAAAAACGTAATAGAGACAGTAGTAGTCAAATAACGAATGAATATATGAAGGATTTGGATGAGTGTTATCTAAATAATGCGCTGAATAAAAATATATAAAACCTAACGTCGAATGCTATTGAACGACAGTAAGAATGAAACAATGAGTGTTCAAACCACTATTTGACGATGTGACTTAATATATAAGGCTATATTAAAGAAAAATCAAGGTGATAATAATGATAATACAGCCGTTTATCGAAAGTGTATGAAAGAGAAGATTGATAGACAAATACTTTGCGTAAAACATCTATCAAACTCTTTATGAGCGTAAGCCATTCGTACAATTTTCTGACAGTTTGGTGTGATGAGTCAGTGTTAAATAAATGATAATTGATAAAAAGTAAAAAGCGTATAGAAAATTTAGAAAAATTGTTTATTCACCTTGATGCGGCTCTATCTGAGTCAATAACGGGTAGCCTTCACGATGAGCAAGACTGTTCACTTTTTTGGCCTTGGTCTCAGCAATATCTTTGGGATAAATGCCTGCAATGCCTTTACTATTGTTGTGAATCGTCAGCATAATTTCAACCGCAGAATCCATGCTATGACGAAATTCTGATTGTAAGACGTAGACGACAAACTCCATCGGCGTATAATTATCATTATACATCACGACTGCGTACATTGGCGGCTTAGCCACTTCTGGTTCTGCTACCAGTACATCAGCTTGCGGTGAAGTTTCACCATCCGTATCGCCGTCTTGCGCACGATGAGTCGGCATATTTGGGAAGTGCCAATCTGAAACGGTTGGCATCGCTTTTAGTATCATTTTTTTCATCATAATAATATAATTATAAGGTAAGTTTGAGGTAAAAGAGATTATGAAAGTAGGTAATCTGACGTGAGATGGTACTATGGTTTGAATAATATTCTACATTAAGTGATATGCTTTACTAACGATCGATACCCAATCAAATCATGGCTCAATTGGGCTTTCATCGACTTCTGGTAAATCTAAAAGTGATAATGGCATACTATCGACGCTAGCACCAAGTGACCAATTATACAATTGCTCCACTTGCTGTCCATCTGCTTGCAAGTTCAGTTTGACTTGCAATGGCTTAAAGCCAGATGGCATAGTAAAGCGACCACGAATACGGGTAATACCTTCTATAGTATAGATGGTAGGATCTAGGGGCACCTCTACCAATGCATTATCGTTAAGCAACGTCAGTGTTGGTTTTAAGCGTTTGCCTTTACCATCACTACTGAGCATACCAACGTCAAACCCATATTCAAAAGCATTCTCAGGTAGTGGTTTGATCTTGGCACCAACTATTTGTAATGGCATACCACCTTTATCGCTAATAACTTTAGCATATACTTCATTGAGCTGTTTAACCTGTCTATTCTCGACCGTTAGCTCTTGTTGGTTTTCACGCAGCTCTTTTATATTGGCCAAGCTGATCGCCAGCTCTTGCTTTGATGTAGCTGCTTGATTGGTCGCGATCTTATTACTAAGACGTAACTTCTCAAGCTCTTTAGTCGCTTCATTACTATTGATCTTCGCTTGCTGGGTTTCATTCTGCATTGAATGAAAACCGCGCTGATACCCTAGATTATGACCAAATATTAGTCCGACCGTGGCAGTTACTAATACCACAACGACAAACAATGCCAACACCAGCGTAGAAGCGCCTTGCTGCGTACTACCAATCCTACGTACTAAACTATCACTACTTTCAAGAGAAAGTGGTCTACGCTTCATATGATACAAAGCAGAATTTTGGCACGATAAACGTGTTGGTTGTGAACAAAAGCGTCGTACGAACTTAACACGCATTTAGACAATATCTCTTAACAGTAAAGGCAAGCCATTATAGCGGAATTTATAATCAATACCTAGCATCATAAATGTGAATAGTTTGCCAGTAAAAAGCCCTTCTTAAGGGACAATAGGCGCAAAATTTAGCCCCATAGATTCATCAAATCCGAACATAACATTCATATTCTGTACGGCTTGTCCTGCCGCGCCCTTCACTAAGTTGTCTTGTACTACGATGACAGTTAGCTCAGCACGTGCGTTGTCTTGATGCACAGCAATGCGTAACCGATTGCTGGCGCGGACACTACGCGTATCAGGATAAATACCCTTTGGCATCACATCAATAAATGGCTCTGAGGTATAAGCACTCTCGAATGTTTGCTGCCAATCAATAGCAGCACCCGCCTCTGTCAGCTCCATATGGATAGAGCTAAGCATGCCACGTATCATAGGTACAAGATGCGGCAAAAAACGAATACGATGTGTAAACTGACTCTCTAGCAGCTGCGCAACGCCTTGCTCAATCTCTGGTAAATGACGATGTCCTTCAACACTATACGCTTTAAAGTTGTCAGTCGTTTCGGCATAACTAAGCGCAAGCTTTGCCTGACGACCAGCCCCTGAAACGCCAGACTTTGCATCAATGACAATACGAGACTCGACTAATCGCTCAGCTTGCTTGTTTTGTGTTTCAATGATTGGTTTTAAACCTAAAATAGCAGTGGTTGGATAACAACCAGGATTACCGACGACCAAAGCGGTTGCAAGTTTTTCACGATTGATTTCAGGCAATCCATAAATAGCCGTTTTTAGTAGTTCAGGACAAGCGTGCGACTGCTGATACCAGTGTTCAAAATCCGCCAGTGACTGCAAGCGAAAATCCGCCGCCAAATCAATTACCTTCACGCCTGCTTGAGTCAAGGCTTCGGCTTGCTGCATAGCAACACCGTGCGGCGTAGCAAAAAACACCACATCGCACGCTTGCAGTGCAGCCAGCGTGTTATCTCCTAAGTCACTGAAAACAAGGTCTGATACACCGCGCAAACTTGGAAATATCTCATCAGCTCGTGTGCCAGCTTCGCTACGTGAGGTTAGCAAATCAATAGACACTTCAGGATGTGCAGATAATAAGCGAATTAGCTCAATACCTGTATAACCTGTACCACCAACAATCGCTGCTGAAATCATAAGACATCCTTTTTTCTGTTACGCAGTAAATACTAGAAAGATAACGTTTACTCTCAAGCTCAAAACCTAGATCTGATAATCATGTACCGCATCGATAAAGACTTTGGCATTGTCAGGATTGACCCATTGAGTAATGCCGTGACCTAAGTTAGCTATATAACCTGTCTTTTCGCCACTAGCATAAGCACTATCGAGCATTGCCTTAACTTCAGCACGGATAGTCGCAGGTGAGCCGTATAAAGTGGCTGGATCCAAGTTGCCCTGAATGGCCTTACTTCTTTGTAATTTTTTATGCTGTTTGGTCAACTGGCGCTGACTCTCGGTCAATACTTGTCTTGCGCGATCAATCGGCATCGTCCAGTCTAGACCCAGTGCATCAGCTTCGCTATCCGCTTGGACATCAAGCCACAATCCGCCGCCTTTGGTAAATAAAACCACTGGTATTTGTGGATGACGAACCTTCAGCTCAGCGACAATACGCTTATTATAAGTATGAGAGAAGTCGATAAACTGACGATGGCCAAGCGCCCCGCCCCAACTATCAAATATTTGTAATACCTGAGCACCAGCGACAACTTGGGCGTCTAAATAATCAATCACGGCCGTCGCTAATTTGTCTAACAGTTGATGTAAAAACTCCGGATTGCTATACAAAAAACCTTTGGTATAGCGATAATCTTTTGAACTGCCGCCTTCAATCATGTAGGTGGCAAGTGTCCAAGGACTACCAGAAAAACCAAACAAAGGCACTTGTCCATTGAGCGCTTTACGAATGCTCGTCACTGCACGCATGACATAATCAAGAGAATCATTAGCATCTAGCACTGGCAATCTATCAAGGTCAGCCTGCTGACGAATAGGATGTTTAAATTTAGGACCTTCACCCGTCTCAAAGTACAAACCCAGTCCCATTGCATCAGGAATGGTCAAGATATCACTGAACAAGATAGCAGCGTCCAAATCGTAACGACGTAGTGGCTGCAAAGTCACTTCAGTGGCACGGGCAGTGTCCTTACACAGACTCATAAAATCGCCTGCTTCAGCACGCGTCGCTTTATATTCTGGCAAATAACGACCCGCTTGACGCATCATCCAGACTGGCGTGGTGTCTATCGACTCAAAACGTAGCGCTCGTAGCAATCTGTCGTTTTTTAGAGGCGCAAACGCTTGCTGAATCGAATTATTATTGTCTGAAGCACTCATGTACCAATCTCCAAAACAGTACTGTATCCATAGTTAGTGCTAAATACGGTACTGGATAAAATAAGTTAAATAAAAGAATCATAAACGCTTATGACGTATAGATAGCAAGGCGTTAGACGGTTAATGCCAAGTTATCACGGTGCACCATAACGACGCGCTCTTCACTGCTACCAAAAATCCTATCAAATTGCTCAGTGCGTTCACGAGCCACTCGGCGCGCATCATGTGATGAAAAGTTCACTTGTCCAACTGCAATGCGCTCACCTGTATCTTGATGGGTAATTTCGACCACATCGCCTTCATCAAAGCCACCATGAACCTCTACGACACCGACTGGTAACAGACTTCTATTGTTTTCAGTCAATGCTTTTGCTGCGCCCGCATCGACAACCAAGCTACCTGACATACGTAGATGCGCTGCAAGCCATTGCTTACGAGCGATGATTTTGTCTTCGTTATTAGTTGTTAGAAGCGTGCCAACAGCTTCACCTGATACCACACGAGTGATGACGTCATCAATTGCCCCACTCACAATCACGGTTGGACAGCCACCCATTGCAGCCAGGCGACCAGCACGGATTTTGGTCAACATACCACCGCGCCCCAGCTTGCCGCCATCTCCTGCTATATCAAATAAGTAATCAGCCATTGCCCGCTCTTGACGAATCATTTTGGCGTTAGGGTTATTGCGTGGGTTATCGGTAAACACACCCTCTTGATCTGTTAAGATAATATACAAATCAGCATTAACCATCGCTGCTGCCATCGCACCCAGCGTGTCATTATCACCGAATTTAATCTCATCAATGGTAATAGTATCGTTTTCATTGATCACTGGCAGGACACGCCAATCTAAAAGCTGTGTCAAAGCACCAGTGGTGTTTAAGTAACGACGACGGTTAGATAAGTCATCATGAGTCAAGAGTAGCTGAGCGCTTTGAACCCCATGCTGAATCAATGCTGACCACCATGTTTCAATCAAACCCATTTGGCCAATAGAAGCGCAAGCTTGCAAAGCAACTAGCTTTTTAGGGCGCTCCTCCAGATTCATGCGTACTACCCCTTCAGCCACGGCACCCGAAGATACAAGCAGTATCTCTATGCCTTGGTTATGAAGTTTTGCAATCTGTTTTGCCCACTCATATATGGCAGTTCGATCTAGTCCTCGTCCGTTATTCGTTAATAACGATGAGCCAATCTTGACAATAACGCGCTTAATATCGAAGTTACGAGTTTGCTGAATGAATCTTGCTTCTTCGGTCGTGTTTGCTATGTCACCTGCCATATAAACTCCTTGTTCTTATATGAATTGATTAATAAAATTACTCAAAAATTCAAGTCTACTTACATTAAGCGTCCTAGTCTAAGGAACGTATACTACCTCAACGCCATCTTCGTCGTCATCGGCGTCATCAGTTAAATCTAAGCCTTCACGCTGCGCTTTGCGAGCTGCACGGTACGCTTCACGCTGTGCTTCAGTGTTTAGACGTACTTCCGCTTCCAAACGCTCAAAGCGCTCTTTTTGTGCTTCAGCAAAAATAGGATCTTCTATCTCGCGCTCACGTTCACGCTCAATCTCATTCATCAGATGATATTTGACCGCATCGACGCCTTCACCCGTCAGCGTGGCCGTGCGAAAAACGATGCCAGTCCAACCAAGTTCTGCCACAATGTGCGTACAAAGCTCATTTAGATCTTCCTCATCCACCTGATCGATTTTATTTAATACCAAAATCTGGGGTAGATTGGCCAACTCAGGGGAGAAGCGCTCAAGCTCCTTTAAAATAACGCGAGCGTTTTCCACTGGATCGCTACCATCAATTGGCTTGACGTCAACCAAGTGTAACAGACGACGAGTACGAGCCACATGCTTCAAGAAGCGAATGCCTAATCCAGCGCCTTCTGATGCACCTTCAATCAGACCAGGAATATCTGCCATAACGAACGAACGATGACGGCCAATATCTACCACACCCAAGTTTGGCACTAGCGTCGTAAATGGATAATCCGCAACTTTTGGTCTAGCCGCAGAAACTTGACGGATAAACGTTGATTTACCTGCATTAGGCAAACCAATTAAGCCAACGTCGGCCACAACTTTTAGCTCGAACTTAAGAACTTTTAACTCACCCTCAAAACCAGATGTCGCTTTACGCGGTGCTTGGTTGGTAGAGCTTTTAAAATGAGTATTGCCCAAACCGCCATCACCGCCTTTGGCGATCAGTAAGGTCTGACCAATTTCAATCAAATCACCTAACACTTCGTCAGTTTCAGTATCGACCACAGTCGTACCAATTGGGACTGGCAAATAGATATCATCAGAGCCTTTACCTGAACAATTTCTACTATGACCATTTTCAGCACGCATGGCGTCGTGACGACGTGTATAACGATAATCCACTAGCGTGTTAGTATTATCCTCTGCAATGACATAAACATCTCCGCCTTTGCCACCATCACCACCATCAGGCCCACCGCGCGGCACATATTTTTCTCGGCGAAAACTGGCGATTCCGTTACCACCGTCACCTGCTTTTACCGTTACGACGGCTTCATCAATAAATCGCATTCTACGTTCCTTAATTCACAATCCAGTTTGAATACTGGTAACAACCAACGGCTGCATTTTAGGTTTTACTATGTTTTTTAAAGCAGTGATGTTCTAAGATAATAGTGTCAACACGCTCTGTATTTGCACTTAGCATTCATTATGACAATAACACCCGATAATCAATCGGACTATCGGGTGTTTGAGTATAACATTTCAGATTGTGCCTAGCGTTTAAGCGACTTTTTACAGAAGGCTTTGTCTAGGCTTTTCTCTTACTACATCATTTTATTACATTTTAAGTTTGACGTGTTGACACTTTAGGCTGGGATCTGAATATAGTTAATGCCTGCCATTTGCGTGGCTAAGCGCAATACTTGAGTGCTATAGCCTACTTCGTTATCATACCAAATATAAACGATGGCATGATTGTCTGTCAAAATGGTGGCTTGAGCATCAACAATACCCACATGAGTATCACCAACAAAGTCAGTTGATACCGCTTCTGTAGAGTCTGTATAAGCAATCTGTGTCTGCCAAGTGCTGCTATTAGAAATTTTGCGCATGAACTCATTCAACGCATCCACACTTTTCGGCGCGGTTTTAAGATTCAAGTTCAAAATCGCTAAGCTTACGTTTGGCGTCGGTACACGAATAGCATTGCCCGTCAGTTTACCACTCAACTCTGGTAACGCTTTACCAACCGCTTTTGCCGCACCTGTACTGGTGATAACCATATTAAGTACCGCACTACGACCACGGCGATCTGCTTTATGATAGTTATCAATTAAATTTTGATCATTTGTAAATGAATGGATCGTTTCAACGTGACCGTTTTCGATACCGTACTCATCATTCAATACTTTTAACGTTGGTGTGATAGCGTTGGTGGTACAGCTTGCTGCACTAACAATCGTGTCATCACCCACTGTATCGTTGTTCACGCCATACACAACGTTTTTGATCTCACCACCAGCAGGCGCGGTTAATAGAACCTTTTTTACGCCAGTCGATTGTAGATGCTTACCAAGACCTGCTTCGTCTTTCCAGATACCTGTATTATCAATAACCAATGCATCATTGATACCGTACACAGTATAGTCAATGTCACTTGGATCGTTTGCATAGATAACCTGTACAAAGCGACCGTTAATAATCAAGCCATTGTTTGCTTCATCCACAACTACGCCACCAGCGAAGCTACCATGAACTGAGTCACGCTCTAACAATGAAGCACGCTTGGCCAAATCGCCAGCCGCAGCAGGACGCACAACGATGGCTTTTAGTTGTAGACCTTTTGCGCTTGACGCTTGTGACAGTAATAAGCGCGTTAATATACGACCAATACGGCCAAAACCGTATAACACAACATCTGCCGCAGAATTAACAGTGCTGACATCAGTGTTCACAGCTTGAAGCGCCGTCTGCAAATCGCTATCATTAGCAATCAACTGACCTACATCAACTTGTGTAGATTGAAGACTACCGTTCGCTGCTAGTGCTTTAACCATAGCCAAGGTGTCAGCGATATCGATAGACTGGGCATCGTGGTCACGTAGCGCAGCTTTTTGATGCAATGCCAATATTTGACCAACTGAAGTGGTATTTAACGTTTCACCAAACAAGGTCACTTGCACATCTTGCTCATTATAAAGTCTGTTTAATAGCCCCATAAGCTCAATTGCTTGTTGCTCTTGGTTGCTATAGTTGCTTAAATGGTCTTGATGTAATTGGCGTAAGGTATCAGCGTTGCTCACGAGAAACATCCTTATGGTCGGTAATTTATGATCAGTAAAGTATATAGAAAAATAAATGAGAGGGTTTGTAGGCAGTCTAAGCAATCACTCTAGTACATCAGCCAAACACAATGAGTGTAAGTTATTGAGCTTAGAGTTTTTAGATGGTCTAGATTTTAGCCTAAAATGCTCGATTTTGCCAGCGATAACCGATTTGCAGAAGCTTATAGGAGATTTTATTAAAATATATTGGTTATTATAAAATTAAAGGCAGTCATTCGACTACCTTCTTATTTATTGCATGGTCTGCTAAATATCGCATCATAAAATTAGATTCTTATCGAGTCAGACCAGCCCCTAATCCCTTACGGAACCAACTTAACGGTTTGGTTGGTTTGCGACGTAAGCTTAAAATCTTTTAAGTCATACCCCTGTTGCTGCGCAATTTGGCGATACTTGGCATAAGTCTGTTGGCTGATATTGGGTGAACGCGCCAGCAACCATAGGTAGTCCTTATCAGGCGTTCCTACCAATGCCGTTTTGTAATCGGCATCACGTGCTAGTACCCAATAATCAGCACGACCTACTGGTAACCAACGAATCCATGAAGGCAAGAAGGTCACTTTTAACTTACTACCAGTATCATCAACTGGTTTTGCTAGACCTTCCGCAGTAATGCTAGAGCCATCTTCACCTACGCACTTATTGGTAACCACAATTCCTGAACCATCGGTCTTTTCAGTATAATTGGCAGTCACATCGCCAGCACATTTACGCTGAAAATACATAGGCAAACGCCCTATTTCATACCATGTTCCTGCATACTTTTTGAGATCCACATTATCGACTGTGGTCGGTGTACTCGCAGATTTATGTATGATTGCATTTGGCTTAATTGATATGGTTTCTGTCATTGTTTTATCTACCGCTGCATTTGCCGTTACGCTTGCTTTAGAAGCAGTATTCATTGGTGGTGTTGCAGCATAGGCTGAGAATGCCGCCAAAGGTATGATTATGGCTAATGCAATGCCTGTATGCTTGATAAGTCCGTTCATAAATATACGTTCCGGTATTTCTTTATAAGATGAAACAGTGGTAGAGGACAAATCACTATTTTGTTCAAAACCTTCTGCTCGAACATCAACCTGACTCTCCAAGAAATCTGACAGCAAAGGTTCTTTTTCGTTCAGTTTTTGCGGCTTCTTATAGCCATTTACAGTATCGAAATTTTTGCTGGCATCTTTATATGCCTTATCGTTTTCTCTATCTTGGCTATCAATCATAATATCGCCTTTTGCCTGCATAAGGCTTTTGTCGGCGCTTTTATATCCAAAATAGCTGTCTTGCGAAGACACATTTTCTGCTAAATGGTACGAAGATTCGTCGTTCGAGCTTTTGTTATTGTAGCTAGCATCATTGCTGGCGTAGCCAGTCTGCTGACTATTATTCTCATTCGGATAATAGTCAGCAGACTGGCTAGTCTTTTGAGACTGAGAACCAGCTTCCTTTGAATCAGACCATTCTGATTGAGGTAACTTGTTGGTTTTCATAGAAGTACCATTATTAATAGTGACTGTTAGAACTCTTTATACATATCATCAATTTGATTTCTTGTGCGTCGTCAACTTTAAAAAATGTTTTCAATATGAAACCCAGCGCGGCAAAAATCAAACTCTATTTAAAAATCTAAAAAACACATTCACTAAGCAATTCGCTGATAAAGATAAATGCGATTTAATCAAGTAATATATATTAAGAGCGAACAGGTCATTAAAACAGTGTGGCAATGTAGGGAAACGCAACGGTTTGTAAGTAACTATGTGTTTGTGCAGTGGAATAAACACATAGTTACTAAGTGGATAAATATATTTAAAATCAGTCATTTATTCTTACGCTATTTGATGAATAACTATACTAACTGGGAGCTGTATCAATGTCATTATAGGTAAGTCAAGTCAAATAGGAATAAGTAATAGCATAGTCTACTAGAATAGTTTTTTTGCTTGCTTTGTGTTTTCATACTCAAAGTGATATAAGAAGCCTCTAAACATTACATCCTTACTTTTATAGTAAAAGGGCTATTATAGTAAAAGAGCTATCTCAGTAATTGATTTATGAAGCTAAAAAAATTGTCGAATACCCGCAACACTAATGCCGCCATACTGTAAAGCTTGATCAATCATTGTAGGTGATAATCCGCCCAAACCAATAATTGGTATATCGGCCAACTGGGCTAATTCTGACCATACTTCCCAACCAAGAGGTTCAGTATCAGGGTGTGTTTGGGTAGCTAGGACAGGGGATAAAAAAGCGCCGATGACTGGCGGCCGTTGTTGCTGTAAACGAACACTAGCAAGCTTATTGGCCGCATGGATACTGGCAGCATCATGGCAACTCAATATTAATGGATGCGTAGTGGATAATAATGGCTCGGATGCAGAAATATTTTGTATGTTGTCAAACCATTGCATTAGTGCTGTATGAGTTAGGTGATGAGCAACGACTTGATTATGACTGTTTATGCCCTTTATTGAGTCTTCGATCTCTAAAAAAGCACTGTCATCGTCAGGAGATACAATGGCTAGTATATCTGGTCGCAAATGCATCAACTGTGCTGCCATATTTTTTGAGGTCACGTCTTTTACTCGAACATACACCCACGTCTGTCTTGTTAAGTTTTTTTGATGATATTGCAGCCATGCTGCTTCTGGCTCAGAATAAGCATTAAACTGTGTCAGTGGATAAGTAATTGCTATTCTAGCTGGTACGCTAAGCCATTTAAGAATCGTCTTATTAGCAGCAGGCAAATGATACTTTTCCGCTAATAAATCAGGTTTATCTACCCATGTTAGTGCTTGACCTTCTAGCCCATACTGACAATTCTTATGTTGCTCATATTGCATTGCTGTCAGCTCAATCTTGTAAACCTGTAAGCTAACCTGCTTATCACCATAATCATGATGCAGACGTCCAAGTTTGACAATTGCATTGTTATGAGTAGCAATGCCTGTCTCTTCAGCAACTTCTCGAATGACTGCTTGCTCTGCACTTTCATTGGTGTCTATTTTGCCGCCTACGAACTCATAACGATTGCCTTGATGTTGAGTGGCGTTTCTAAAGCCTAGCAAGTACTGTTCTTTATGATGAATGACTGCCACTGCGACATTTACGATAACTGTTTGCTGATATTTATTTGGTTTGTTTGGTGCGTTTGACATAAGTATCCATTATCACTGTTTTATTGTTGGTCTAGCTCTTACTCAATAGATAAAAACTATATTACCTTATCCTAAACCATTGATTTTTATTAGTATTTACTGAATTCAGTAATCTTTATAACCATATATACTGATTGCTTAAGATAAGTTTACATAATAACTGCATTTTATTTTATCAATTGGCTTGCAAAATGGTTGAATGTAAATGATAATTATTATCGTTAATAGCAATTATGTTATCGCCATTTTACTTAGCCACTTTTATCAAAAGGAATTTACCATGAGCATGGTCATCTCTCGTTATTTGAATTGCCGTGAAAACCGTCTGCCTACCCTACAGTCGCAGCACTTATTTGCTCTAACCAAAGAAGTACGTATCGAACACGAAGGCGAAGAATACCGTTTGCGCCTAACACGTAATAACCGCCTGATTCTTACCAAATAAAATTCTTACCAAGTAAACTGACTATAACGTCAGGCCTCCTATAAAAAAACGCCTTTTAATAAAGGCGTTTTTTATTGACTATAAATTATAGAACCAGTTAGTCAGGTCAAAGTAGAAAACTTCTATCTTAAACTGACTGTCCGCGCTGCCTGAATTACTCAAAAATATCCTTTAAAATTGCCAGCTATAGACCACATCGACCGCGTTTTCTGCAGCTGAGGTAGCTTCGACGTAAATGCGACGAGTTAGCTGATAACGAATCGACAGACTGTTTTGAGCATTAAATACGCCCACGCCATAACGGATATACAAGTCAGGAGTCACATAACCTGTGACATTGACATTGGTATCCTCGCTACTACCTGACGCATCAACCGTAAGACTCTGGAAACCAAAGGCTTGACCAATTTGATTGGTTAAGTTACGTGTGCCGCTGAGTCCAAAGCTCAATCCAGCTGCAGCCAAGTTATTAGTTACTTGAGACTTGAATCCTTGCTCACTAATTTGTGTGGCGCTTCTATTGTCAATTCTGCCTGTAACCAAGGCATTCATAGCTTGCTGCTGGGTCAAACCAGCATTATTAAAGACAATAATATTTGGACTTTCAGTATTGCCTTTGACGCGCACGCCCACTGTTTTGCCACTGATTGTTTTGACCGCTTCGATACTGAGGTTTGGTTTCATGACATCGCCATTAAAACGTACCTGACCATAATTCAGCTCTAGGTTCTGACCAAAAATATTGATATTGGTACGACGTGACACCTGTACTACGCCTCTTGCACGCATAACACCCGTGCCATTTTGATTGATATTGATTGCGCCTGCCAACGGAATGACGGCACCAAAACCACGGAAGTTGATGTCATCACCCAAGTCGATGCCTATATCTGCATTGATTGACCAAGGTTTTGAGACAGCCAATACTTCATTAATATTACCAATCAAGCGACGATCAAGCACCACAGCATCTTCGGTTTGCGTAATGATATCCTCACTGGCCTCTGGTGGACGAATGGTCGCTGACGGCACAGTAATGGCACCTTTAATATTGACGTAACGGTCACCTGGACGCACGATAATGTCAATATCTGGATTGATCTGAGCCACTAATAAAGGTGGCTGTGTGACTACTAAACGCTCACCCACCAGGCTCAGTTTGGCTTGCAGTTTTTGTTGCCAATTGACCGTACCTGTCAAAGAACCTGTACCTGTACCACTGTTAAATGTGCCGTCAATCGTCGCTTGTGTGCCACGAATTTTGGCTTCGGTATTAACATTGGTCAAATTCACTGGCAAATCAAGCATCGCGATACGGCCATTAGCAAGTTTCACGTCACCATAGAACTGCGGCTTGTCTAACGTTCCGCCTAATCCGCCTGCCATCGTCACATTTCCTTCGAGTACACGCATACCTGGGAAGAAAGGCTTAAATATTGCAAGATTCAGCTCATTTAGCACCAACGCCCCTGAGATTGGTTTGGGGGCTTTGTAAGGGTCAACCACAACCTCAGCATAGCCACGAGCGCCGCGACCAGTATTGATATCTGTACGTAGCTTGATGCCTTCAGGGACTGATAAAGCGATGAGTGACACGCGCTTATAAGGCAAAGTTACAGGGTTACTATCACCATCTTGGATCAGGCCAATTTTTCCATTGTCTGAATAAAGTGTCGTATTGATGGTCGGTGGACGACCGCTCTGCCAACCAACAATGGCTTTACCATTAATCTTACCTTGCCAATCGATGTCCTTGGGTAAAAAGACCGAAAGTAATGACGTATCTAGATTCTGTAAGACTACATTGACTTCACCTTTGGCTGGCGACGCAACCAAGTTTTCACGTAAGCACAGCTTGCCAGTTTGGTCAGAAGCTTGCCAGCAGTGTGCAGCCAGCTGCACTTTTAGGTCGCTATTGTTGCCATTTTGGTCATTGGGTAAATTCACAATCAACTGAGCTGGTTGTAATTGGTTTAAGGTGGCGTATCTGGATTTGACACGACCTTGGCCAATGACACCCGACCAGCTGAGTTTGTCTCTATTGAAACCACCTTTGAGCCTTGCTCTAATATCAAGCTGCTCATTGGCAACGTCAAGGTTGACGACGTGTGCCTGTTCAGTGCCATTAAATGTAACATTAAGGCTCTTAAAGCTTTGTCCAGCTGCATCCAAACCTTCAGCAGTAACGATAAGCTGGCTTGGACTGTTTGCCAAATTGACCAGTTTGCCGCGCACGCGACCTTGACGCAAAATAAAGCCTGGAAGTGCAATACGTTCACCCACCAAATCAATATAGATGGTTGGTAATGCCTGTCCTACTGGTTGAGATAAAGTTGCGCCGCCGGTTACTTTACCCGCTAGCTTGTCTGAAAGCTGATCTAAACTGGTGATATTAATCTTGGCTTGTAATTGCTTGGCATTACCATTGGCAGTTATGTAGTTATCACCCCAGCGTAGTACCAGATTGTCAGCGTTTAAGCTATCGATCAATGCGTTTACTTGTCTATACTGTGCTTGTGCATCTTGTGTTTGTAGACGTTGGAAATAGCTTGCCAAGTCTTTTGGCAAACGCATTTTAGCTGTCAGACTGCCTTTAGCACTCAAAGGTTGACCCTTTAGCATACCGCTTAAGTTAATTTGATTGATATTAACGGTTTGCTGCGTATCGCTCCAACGCCCATCCATACTGATAGTACCGGTGATACGGCTTGGCGTATCTTTTAAGAAATACCCTAGGTTAAATCGATCCATTACTGCATCGATGTCCCAAGCGATACCTTGACGCACATCCACAGTGCCCTTGGCATCAATACTGCCTGCCGCTCCTACATGACGCAAACGCTTGATACGAATCAGTTGAGCATCACCACTGGCATCAATACTCAATTGCCCTGCTGGCAGTTGCTCAGCATCTAGTACACCCTCAAAATTGACAGCAAAACGCTGCAACTTACCTGCTGCATTGGCTTGGTTTTTGGGCGGAGTTTGCCACTCGCCACTGGTTTTCAAATCACCAGTAATAATGGCTGGATTATTGGGTAAGAAGTAGCCCAAATTGAATTTATCAAAACGGCCATCGATGGTCCAACCGATGTTTTTACGCAAATCGATGACGCCTTTTGCATTCACTGCGCCCGCTTCACCGTTATAATTTAATTTACGAATGCTTATAAGGCTTGGCGTACCCGCCGCATCAATAGAGAGGCCTCCTTTTGGCACGTCTGCTGTATCGATTTGTCCATTGAAGCGCGCATCAAACACAGACAGCTCACCACCAACGATATCAACGCGAGCATCACCGCCGCCCGTTATGCCGATAATACGGCTATCTTGCGAGTTGTCGAGCTGCGTCTGCAAATCAGTATTGTTTATAGTGATAATATGACGCTGGCCGCTGACACCGCCTTTGGTAATATTCAATAAACGACCACGAGCGCTGATACTACCCGTTAGACGCTCAAGCGGTAAATCACTGCGATATTGTTTGGGCAATAAGCCATTGGTACGCGCATCGATTTGCCAAGTGAGCGGACGACGTTTATTTGCCAATTGAATCTGCCCAGTACCTGATAAATCACCTACTATACCAGTGTAATTAAGGCGGCTGATATCGATGACATCACCCGCTTTACGCAGACGTACATCATAGTTTCCTTTGGGTGCAGCATTTAGCTCATTGATAACGGCATTACCATCAACGGATAGTCGTGAACCTTGAACGATGACATCGGCCTGTCCACTAGGACTGTCAATATTGCCAATATTGGGCACATTCCGGCGGACAAGATTTTGCCATTTAGCATCAATGTACCAAGGCGCTGATTGTTTAGACTTCGCTGGCGTTTTACCAGCAACCATATTGGCATTGACGTACTCGCCATCTCGTTGACGCAGAGTTGCATCAATCTCGGTATTACCGGATTGATTGCGCTGCTGATAATGCAATGACAATCTGCCGTTGAGCTTTTGCGGCGCATACGGTTTAAAATCGGCATATTCATTAGGAATGGCGCGGCGAATGTCAAAATTACTACCAAACGCTTGCACTTTTGCATCAAAACTATTTTTCCAATCTAAAACACCTTGCAATGCCAAACGACCAGCAGGCACATTGGCATCTAAACGCTCGATGCGTAACTGACTATTTGCAATAATACCGCGGCCTTGATAATGGCCAGAAGGAATATCTTTCGCTGTCAGTTCAGTATTGATTCGCAGACGTATCTCTGAGATGACCCCATTTGCCGTAGCCGTACCACTTTTCAAACGGATAGTTTGGCTCTCAGCATAAGGAATCAGGATATCATCCCATTGCAATTTGGCCTGAAACGGTGAATCCTCATCCAAGCCTTGTACGACAAAATCACCGCTGACATCGCTGTCATTGTAGCGGCTTTGCACTTTACCAACTGTGCGTTTTAGCGTACCTGTTGCCGTAATATTTAGCGGGTCGATGTAGGCTTTTTCTAGCGCACTGACCTCTGCAATAGCGCTCAAATCCAGTGGATAATCGCCTTGTAAATCAATCTCACCTTGTAGCGCATTGATTTTAACGATATCGGCGTAGCGTAGATCGCCGCGCCCCACTGTCACCATACTGCCAACCCATGTTAAATCGCGGGCAACAATATCATGGACCACAATAGGATCTTTCGTTACTTGCTTATAAATGATCTTTTTAATCTTTGCTTGATCAAAGCGCAGATTGACTGGTAATTTTAAGGTTTTATAATCGAATGGCTCGCCTGTCGGCGGTTTATTATTGAGGATCTCAATAGTTTGTATGTCTGCATCACGCAAATGCACTTCTTTAGAAAAGATGGCACGCCAGCCGATCTTAACGTAGGCTTTATCAACCAGTATTTCAAGATCTTCGGTCGCGTCAATATCGATATCAGTAATCCAAATACCGTCACGTAAATTACCGCGTCCGTACTTGAATTCAATGCCCGTCTCAGCACTGATTTTCTCTAATATAAATTTTGTGCCTGACTCTGTGCCCACAGCGTAGAAAAACACCGCAAACATAATCGCCAGTACGACTAAGGTAAGTACCAGCAGCTTGAGTAAAAAAGACAGCGGATACCAACGTTTGACTGCACGAGCATCACGCTGTGCTGGATCTTCATCTGGTGAGTTATTGGGCGGGGTATTTTTTGTCTGCATAACACTCAACTACGTTAAAGAATGATTACCAGCAATCGGCACGATAAAAAACAAATAAAACGAACTATACGACTGGGTAAATTGTCTACAAAGGTGAGCCAATAAAGAAATGCAGTCTGACAGGAATGCTTTCCTCTGTGACACCAGCAGCCACATCGACTCGCACCACACCTATAGGCGATGCCCAGCGGACACCAACACCAACGCCGACCTTTGTATCAGTGTCAAAGTTTTTGTCGTATGCATTACCCACATCAGTAAAGAACGCCCCGCGAAAACCTGGTCTAAATTCATAGTTGTACTCTGCACTACCCACTGCAAGGATTTGCCCACCCGTCAGATAGCCTTTATCAATTGGCGATAAGCTTTCATAATCATAGCCGCGCAGACTTTGATCACCGCCTGCGAAGAAGCGTAACTTATAAGGCACTTCATAGAAGTCATCAGCCCAAATATAGCCCGTATTGAGACTGCCCAACACTTGGTGTTTGTTATCATTGCCAAAGCTATAAATACCACTGACCCCTGCACGAGCGATTGCCATATCAGTGTCACTAAGAGCGCTTTCTGTACCAGCTTCAAGCGAATAATACTGACGTATGCCGCGCGTTGGATTGGTTGCACTATCAACGCTCGTTTTGTTTATACCATAACCAAATAATAACGCCTGTTGCTTTGGCCTAGAGGAAGTGAAGCGTATAGGAAGATTGTCCAGCTCCATCTCATCGATACCCGTTTCAAGCTTATCCAAACGGTAGCGCATAGAATAGCTACGATTCCAGCCGTTTTCGCGACGAATATTACGTGCCAAAGAAGCTTGTAACGTTTTGGTGGACAAGTCGAAGCTGCCTTCACCTTGGTCGATCACCTCTTCCTCATAGGTAAGACGAGCATCCAATTTATCATTAAGAGGATGTTTCCAAGGGCGACTACCATAAACAGAGACATTTTTATTGATTCGTGAAATTTCAGTTTCTGCCCCTGCTTGATAACCTTGACGATTGATTAAGTTATAATCGATCTTCGCAGTGGCTCGCACGCCTGTGTCTGTTCCATAACCCAAACCAACTTGGGCATCACGCGGCTTATTCGCATACACAAAAACATACAGCGGGATTTTTTTGTTCTCAGCCACTTCTTGCGGCGTTTTACGTCCTGCTAACGTTGGTGGTACAAAGTCTTCATCAGCGAGTATACTTTTTTCATCAGGGAATATCTTTTGAGCGATATTACTGATTGAATCGCTGATTTTACCTAAGAGATTGTCCGCTTTTTCGTCTTTTTCATCCAATACGCGATCATTTGGCAAATTGCTTAAGCGCTCTGCTTTGCGTTTGATGGCTTGTAGTTTATCCAGCGTTTCTTCGTCAGCCTCAAACTCGATGGCTGCAATATCAGCTGCATTGACGGTCGCGCCACTATTGGCGTTAATGTTTCCTGCATTTTCTGCATCACCCTCATTAACAGGGTTACTGGCATTGCCTTGGCTACTATCATTGCTAGAGGCTGTCACGCTTTCAACCCCATTTGTATCTTCAATATCGATGACGCCTGATACGCCATCGTTATCGCTGTCTAGCGTTTCATCGCCGTCGGTTGGCGCATTACTGAATGCCAATGTGCTGGCTTCACTACGGTCATTTGGGGGCAAGATTGACTCGACGTTGACAGTGTTAAAATAACGAGTTGCTGATAAATCGTTGCTGAATTTGGTCACGTCTGGACGATAGAACGGATCGCCTGGCTTAAAGTCAAAAAGTTGTTGTAGTAATGACAACTCAACAGGAAGCTTGTCAGGATCTTGGGTCAATGTGTTGGTTTCGGCATCGTATGTGAAGAACACCACGTCATCGAACTCATAACGCTCACCCGTGTTATAAATCAGGGAAATATCTGCCGTATTGTCCGGCAAGATGATGTCGACAGATTTGTTCAACCAATACTGATCAAAGTAGCCGTATGTAGTACTCAGTGCCTCAAGCGCAGCTTTGCTGTTTTGATAGACACGGTGATTAAAAATCTCCCCTTCTTGCGGCGGCAGCTCAGCTTCAAGCTGGGCAAACTCTTTTTGCTCCTGGCCTTCACCGCGAATTTCCACAATGCGGCTATCCACAAGTACAGGCTCACCCAGCTCTTCGATAATGACATCTATCGTGTCTGAGCTGGGCTGATGCAGACGTAAGGTAATATCGTAATAACCGACCGCCTTAGCCGCATCTAAAGCTGTTTCACGTAACCGCGGCAAGGCTGCCGTAAAGTCAACAACCGATTGAACGGTCATATCATCCAGAGCCGCTTTGATGTTTTTCATAGGCTGAATATCATCATCTGCCTTGACCACTCTTGGCTCGTCACTTGTCGTACCCTCAGGCACTGCTTGACGCATATAAACTGTGGTTTCTACATGCGGTAGTGCCATTGCTCCGCTATTGAATAAGCGGTTATAAAGACGCTTGACGATATTGCCTCTATTACGAGCCAATGGTTTGGGTCTGTCGGCTTGTTCGATACCTTGGGTGACTGCTTGCGTTTCTGTTTGATAATCTGGCAGGTAGTCGTCAGGATTAATAATGTCTGACGTCGTCTCACCTTCATTGGTGATATCGTTTCCAGTTGCGACAACAGAATCGGTGCCACTCACATTATCTACACCGCTACTACTGACAGCATCGCTGACATTAATCGGACGCGACATAACGTCAGTCGCTTCTGCTTGCTCAGCGACTGTCTCAGCTCTCCCTAACGTATCCAGATTGGTAGGTGTGGGCAGAATATTGGCGTCGAGTTCCGTGTCCAATCCAATTGGTGGCGTGGTATCAGCCAATGTGGCGACAGGTCTACCAAAATCGCTGTCGTTGATATTGATGCTATTGTTATTAGTATTATTTGGGTTATCAACACCATTGATGTCATTGATGTCTTGAGCGTTTTGCAAATCCATCGCAGCCAGCTCGCGATCAATCTGCTCAGGCGTCATCATCTGATAACCCTGCTCTTGTATCGCTGCTGCTTGTTGTAACAAGCCGTCATTGGAACTATTGGCCAAGTCAAGCTGAGCATTATCTAAATTATCTGTATCATCGAATGCGTCATTAATAGTCGACTGTGGTCTTGACTGAGTGTTAGATGGTTGAGTATTTTCGTTGTTTGAATCAGCCTTCTTAATGCCTAAGGTTTGTTCGCTATAATCATCCAATACAGACTGATCAATGATGCCTTGCTCTACTGCCTTTTTTAGGCGCAATGCATCCAAAGCCTGATCAAGCTGCTCGTCATCGTCCAATAAGGTATTTGATGGGTTGGCAGTTGCCTGATTGGTAATAGATTGATTAGGGACACTTGGCGTATCCGCCAGTGCCGCAGGTGCAATGCCAAAACCGGCTAGACTGGTCGCTAAAGCGGTAAAAAGTGCTGAGCGTCTAAAATAAATGCGCGGGGCATTACTACGCATATCAATCATGGCTGTGTGAGCGTTTTTTTGACGGCTTTGGTTACTAATATCATCCTGAATGTTGACAGTATCACGCTCTATAACCGATATATCGCGCGCTGGCATTGAAGGCTGATGTTTCATGTTTGGTTCCTATCACCTCACGCGGTAAAATATTATCAGCGATGACAATCGCTAGATTTTACCGGTGGATAAACTTATAACAGTTGGCTGGAATGATGGTTTACTACCTTGCTTTTGATAATGGCAGTCTAAAATAAACATTTTAGCCCTGCATTTATATCAACTGACGGGCAGAATTGGGCGATAGTGAACCTTTATCATCACTCACACCTTACAATGCAACCATATGAAATTTACAAATCATAACTTAGTTAATTATGAAATCATAGCATCGCCTGCATGTATTTTTACCAAAGCCTTGCTATTATACGTCCTAATATAGATAAAACCTATGCTATATTTCATTAAGTTTTTGATACTATTGACAATTACTTTTATCTTAAAAACTACACACACCGCTTTTTTAATCTATCAGCCGCGATTTATCTGTAGGAATTTTCATGTCCAATCAGTTTCAATTGTTTAAGCATCGCCGCTTTAGCGCCATGTTTTTTACCCAATTTTTGGGCGCGTTTAATGACAATATATTTAAACAAGCACTCATACTGGTTCTGACTTACACCGCAGCCAGTCAGCTAGGAATGGAAGTCAGTATCTTAAATAACTTGGCTGCCATGTTATTTATTTTGCCCTATTTTTTATTTTCGGCATTAGCAGGACAGATTGCAGATAAGTTTGAAAAGTCCAAGCTCACGCGCCTTATTAAGCTGCTTGAGATAGTCATTATGGCCGTGGCTGCGGTTGGATTTGTCTTTGAGTGGTATGGAATACTATTTGTAGCGCTATTTTTGATGGGGACGCATTCGACCTTTTTTGGACCGATTAAATACGCCTACTTGCCGCAAGCAATGAAAGAAGATGAATTGGTGGGTGCCAATGGCCTGTTTCAAATGGGCACCTCACTTGCCATCCTACTCGGTATGATTATCGCTGGCGTTTTAACCCAGTTATCGCAATCGTTGTATTGGATTAGTGTGACGGTATTAATCGTCGCAGTTTTGGGTTATCTGGCCGCTCGCTACATTCCCGCCATGCCTGCGATGCAACCCAATCTCAACATTAATTGGAACATTATCACTACCAGTGTATCGACGATACGTTATTTATATTCTCTGCCTTTTTTATTCTTCGTTATTCTTGGCAATAGCTGGTTTTGGTTTTATGGCGCAACGTTTTTGACGCAGACACCAGAATTCAGCAAGGTCATTTTGCAGGGCGATGAATCAGTGGTTATTTTTCTTTTGACCTTGTTTTCGGTTGGCGTTTCGATCGGCTCGTTGCTGTGTAAATCATTTACCAAAAACCAAGTGAGCTTGCGCTTATTGCCTTTTGGTATTGCAGGCTTAAGTATCTTTGCCATTGATTTATACTTTTCACTCTCAAGCCTCAACATGGACGTGAATAATACTACCCTACTTGGCATCAGTGATTTGTTTGGAATGAGTGGTAGCTGGCGCGTGTTTGCAGACTTGTTCTTTTTAGGGTTCAGCGGCGGTTTGTATATTGTACCTTTGTATGCCTCTATGCAGGCATATGCCCCTAAAAGTCATCGTGCGCGCATTGTTGGTGCCAACAATATCTTTAATGCCATTTTTATGGTCACTTCAGCAATCTTTGCAATTGTCATTTTAAATGCCTTGGGTTTGACATTGCCGCAGCTATTTTTAGTGACAGGATTACTGAATATCGCCTTCGGTGCGTTTTTATATATCAAACTCAATAAACATATTAAACAGGCCGTTATCCAAACGCACGATGACGTCAGTCCATAAAGGTAAGCACAATTAAGTAGATCACAACGCTAAGATGTAATGTATAGTCACGCACCCTATATAGGGTTATAAATAAATTGTTTAGCTGTGAATATTCGTGCGGGTAATTTGGATTATTTGCTATAGTAAAGAACATACAGTCATTGCTAGTTTTGTTTAAAACAATGTCTTTTTATAGTGAACTTACTATAGCAACTTAGTATCGAGCAACTTAGCACTTAATATATTAGTACTTAAAGCCATCAGGAGTGAATCATGGCCCCACGTCCCTTATCCAAAATCGACCATTTATTGCTTGGGGTCGACAAGGCATTACGAGCTGTCGTGCCACATTCAAACCCCAGTACTCGCCCATTACCTGTAAGTAGTGACGAGATTCCTGAGCTTACTATCACTGAAGCGCGACATGTCGCAGGATTGATGCGTATCAATCATACTGGCGAAGTATGTGCGCAAGGCCTTTATCATGGCCAAGCGTTTGCCGCCAAGGACGATGGCGTCAAGCAAGCCATGCAACAATCGGCTGAAGAAGAAGTCGATCATCTGGTTTGGTGCGAGACACGTTTGACCGAGCTCGGTAGTCACGCCAGTGTCTTTACACCATTATGGTATGGCATGTCTTTTGGTCTTGGCGCAGTTGCAGGTGCAATCTCAAATGAGTTTAGTTTGGGGTTTGTTGCAGAAACAGAAGCACAAGTCAGCGAGCATTTACAAGATCATATCAAACAATTGCCTGAACACGATCAGCGTTCAAAAGAGATATTGGCACAAATGGACATTGAAGAATTGCACCATCGTGAGTTGGCGCTTACCAGTGGCGGTGCAGCACTGTCGCCACCAGTTCGTCAGACCATGCGCTGGATGGCCAACCGTATGAAAGCCACGGCTTATCATTTATAACCGCTGTCACGGACAGTTTTATTGTTACTAGTATAGTAAGTACTATTTAACCGTAACGCTCTATGGTGTTAGTGATGTCCTTAACTTGGGTACTGCTCACTATTAACAATCCTACTACTGATAGCGTTGAGCTTAATTTGCTAGGGTATAAAAAATTTGTACGATTTTGCATCACCAACGTGACCCAATTGCCATCCATTTGCTAAGTAACAAAAAACAAGGTAACGATCTTTATGAAAGCCATTAACCAATCGACTCTCTCTACCAGCTTGACAACCAAGTCGCCAAAGTTTGCTACACTGACAGCATTGGCCGCCGCTTGCGCCATGCTGCTATCAGCGCCTGTCAATGCTGCTGAGGCTGATGCCGCGACGGCTGTTTCTGTGCCTAGCGCCATGGATTCAAGCAAACGGGTCATTCGTCTTGCTCGTCCTAATGCTGCTATTAGTACGGCTCAACCGGACGCACAAGTGACGCCGCAACCAAATGTACCAATAAATGCGGTAGCAAATCCTAATCAACAAAGCAGTACTCAAGCAAATATTTCACAGCAAAACATCCCTCAACAAAGCAGTGTTCAACAAAGTAGTACTCAGCAAAACCGAGCACCTATCAATACCAATACCGCACAGCCACAAGCACCTGTATCAGCGGCAGCCACTTCTGAGTTAACAGGCACTACGCGCGTATATACGCCAAGCCCAATGGTCGCTACTGGCGTTGATCTAAGTGGTGGTCAGCTTCCTAATATCCCAACGCCGCAATTACAGTTGTCAGATGTGAGCTTCGTAACAACTGTGTTGATTCCGCAACAGACAGGTCTTGGCACAGATAAGCTAGATGTCAGCTTACTTGATGACTTTATTGCAGAAGTATCACCCAATGCACGTCACTATCCACCAAACTTTCCCAACCGTACACAGCGTCACTACACACGTGAGAAAATCAAAGTGTTGGCTGAATGGATTGAGCCATATGCCAAGGCACCAAATGCCTCTTATGATGTGTTACTTCGTGCGGCCAAACTCAACGGCATGGGCCGTAATTTAGATTTGGGCTCAGACTATACAGTACGCGGTGGACAATATGTTGATCGTGCCATCAAGCTTCAACCAAATAGCGGTGAAGCCAACTTCTTGTACGGTATGATGTTGTCAGAAGGCGGTGGTTTTAAAGAAGGACAAAAATATCTAGACCGCGCAGTGTCTTTAGGTTACACCGAAGCAGAACAAAGTTTGGCACAGTCTGAATTGTTAAGTGACCGTCGTGATAGCGCCTTACAGCGTCTGCGTCGTCTTGCAGGAGAAAATCCAAACAATGCCATTATTCGTGAGCAAATTAAGCTAGTCGAAGATGGTAAGTTCTACATTTGGGACATCCCTGCACCTAACATCAATGTTAAACCAAGTGTCTAGATTTGCTACAGTTATCAATCATGATGGATAGATAATCTAGGCTTGACGCTCAGCACCCGTCTTTTATATCGATAATAATTCAATATAAAAGGCGGGTGCTTTTTTGTGGCGATCAGATGCCCGTTGGTCTAAATCTGTTTTACTTATTGCTATATCCAAATGCATAATATATTCAATTGCTTAGCGTTATATATCGCCATGTTACAACAACGCTTTGAGCACTTGACTTGATAAGTCGAACTTAAAGATTGCGCCTCAAGTAAAATAGTCTAATACTAAAAGTTACGCTACACTCATCTCTATTATTACCGATTTAATTGACAAACCCTCATGATTGCCACTGACTGGACTGACCTATGAATTTTGCTCGCTCTATCAAAAATATGGTGGCGCATGCTAATAAAAGCACTCTGCCTATCACTTCAGTCGCCTTGATGGCAGTTGTGACTTTATTGCCTGCCTGTAGTACTGTCACAGTAAATAAACAGGCATCAGCAAAGACCATTACTGCACAGCGTGGCAACATTGTTACGGGTAAGAACCTAAGCAGCGATACAGCATCGGCATTACTGTCAGCAGGTCTCAATGAGCAGGCCTGTATGCAACAATTTGACTTATGCATGACTCAGCTCACTGACAGTATTCTAAATAAACATTATCGACCTGCACTAGCCATTTTTTCAGAGTTGCATTATGCGAAAGCGCGCCAGCTTGCCGACTCTCAAGATTGCCGCAATGCCCTTGCCCGCCCGCCTCTAGATCCTTATTACGCCAATGCACCTTTGAGTGATACTGAGTCTGAAACTCAACAAGAAAACACACGTCGTTGTGTGATTGATTATCAAGCGCGTTTGTTTGATGCCATTAAGTCCAGTTACACCTATTTGTTTTATGACAGTTTGAAACATGACTTTGAAGGAGCGGATCAAGAGGACGGCCGTTCTCACGCTCGAACCCGTATTCCAAGTGACATGGATATTCAAACCCAAGACATCTATAACGCTGCCAGTAACGATGTTATCACCCAACTTTATGAATCGACCAACAGCTCAAAGAAGTCGATAGATGATATAAAGGTAGAATATCTACCAACGACTACCAGCAGTCTCAATAGCAATAAACAGGCGGCCATTGCCAATAGGTCACCGCTCAAAGGCAAGACTGCCGATCAAGTCAAAGTTATGAAAGTACAAGTTGACGATTATGATCTCGGTATTTATTTGCCAAACGAAAACAACTATCTGCAAAACGCGCACAAGCAAACCTCCGCGTTAGCCGACTTAGTGTCCACTTACGAGCTGCGTCTGTCTGGCCTTAACTCTATCAGCAAGCGCCCAGGCTTGGGTATCAGCTTGGTCGCGTCACTAGATGATCGCTATACCACGACGATTCGCCAGTTATTAGTGTCCTCATTGTCAGGTCGTTTGACCAATGAAACAGACGAGGACACAGAAGACAGCAAGCCAAGCTCGCGCATTTATCCTACAGGGCATTTATTATTAACAGGACTGATTCAGCCAAGCGGTGATAGCGTGCTGGATGTATTGAGCAGCCGTAAACTCGATATCCATCTGTATAACCCGTATCAAAGTGAAAGCGTTCATATCCTAGATGACGACTATCCTTTGGCTGCCAACTTTTCGGCAGGTTATGGTTTATGGTTGTCTGAGAATCAGTTAGATAGTGTGGGTTATCTGAATTTGATCACGCGCCAGCCAGATGCAAGACTGCCCAAACTCTTTATGCTCGAGCCTTACGATCCCAATAAGCGCGTATTGATTATGCTACATGGCTTGGCCTCTAGCCCAGCAACTTGGGTAAACTTAACTAACGATATACTGAACGATGATAAATTGCGTGACAATTATCAAGTTTGGCAAATATTTTATCCAACCAATCTGCCGATTTTGGAAAACCGCTATCAAATTCAACGCTTAATCAACGCCACCTATGACCAAACGGACCCTAGCGGACAAAATCGTGCCAGTAAAAATAGCGTCATTATTAGTCATAGTATGGGCGCTATCATCGCTCGCATGATGCTATCTGATGACAACTTGGCCAAAAACTTAGACAAATTGGATGAAGAAGACATTCTATCTGGCAGTGAAAAACGCAAAATTCGCGACGCGCTCAAAGAATCTTTTGCAGAAGATCAGTTAAAAGAGCGTTTTGAGCTCAAAGCATTGCCACAAGTAGACACGGCCGTCTTTTTGTCCGCCCCGTTTCGCGGCACAGATTATGCAGACCGCTGGTTTACTCGAGCGCTGCGACGTATTGTTTATTTACCAATCGGTTTGGTTAAGACTGTCACTGATAACTTAGCCACGATTGCCACACAAGGCGATTTAGCGCAGAACCCCTTAGGCGCGCTATATTTACAAAATGGGGCCAGCCAGTTAAGTGATAAGTCGTCCTTTATACAGTTGACGAAAGACATCACTATCAATGATCGCATCACTTATCACTCAATCATTGCCAATAATGATGCGGATATCACTAAAGGGCTGGCACAAATGCAGCCGAATGGGGTAAAAATTGATTTGTCGCAGGCCATAGAAGAAGATACTACGGTTAGCTCAAACACTACTGCCAATGTCGCGAAAAAAGCCGCCGAACCGGTTGTCGCTGCTGTAACTGTTAATGACAATATCAGCCAAGCACTGACTGAACGCTTATCGGATGGTATCGTTCCTTATACTAGTGCGCATTTAGACGGTGCCGCTTCTGAGACAGTGATAAGTGGTGGTCATAGCATTCAAACCAACCCACAAACGATCTTAACCTTACGTCAGATTTTACATAAGCAGTTGCAAGAATAATCCAATTTAGGATCATATGCTAAAACAACAAAAAAAATACTGACTCTACCCCTAAGTAAAGGTATGGTCCTTACAAAATAAAAGAGGTACTTATCAAACGCCCTGTTTTAAAGTGAATCGGTTGATTATAAATACTAAAGTTGTTCGCTAGCAGTACACGAATAGCAGATATTTATGAACAGTAAGGCTCCTGTGCAACTTTACTTTTTATTCAACAACCTAGTACTTTTCAAGGCTATTTTTTTCAAGCTTTTTGGGTTTATTTAGGCGTATTTAAGCGACTGCTGGGTATGTAACAGAGACGTAGCGCGCCTTGCGTGTATATCTATGGAAGCGCATAATAGACCCATAGTACATAACAGTAATAGGTTAATTTATAAGGATGTAAGTTATTCAATCCAGCTAAACAGTTGTTAGCTTAGCCGCAATTTATCCCTAATGTTGCTCGCTAGCCAGCACTGATCTATTGCCTTCCCGTAACTGTCAACATAATCTATAGACAGTTACGTGAAGGCACTTGAGCGTTTTATGGAAGCTAGCGCTATTCAGCTAACAGATAAGGGTAACCATTTATGTTTGCTACGTTTATGATTGACCAGCTCGATGCGCTCTTACTTGCGCGCATCCAGTTCGCTTTCGTTATCTCGTTCCATATCGTTTTTCCTGCTTTTTCTATTGGACTTGCCAGCTGGCTTACGGTGCTAGAATTCCGTTGGTTAAGAACTGGTGATCCTATCTACGCCGAAGTCTATAAGCACTGGGTGAAGATATTTGCCGTTGTGTTTGGTTTAGGCGTGGTATCGGGCGTGGTGATGTCTTACCAGTTTGGTACCAACTGGGCTGTCTTCTCCGACAAAGCTGGTAACGTCTTAGGGCCACTACTTGCCTATGAAGTATTGACCGCGTTTTTCTTAGAAGCGTCATTTTTAGGTATCATGCTTTTTGGTTGGGGACGCGTCAGTAAACGCATGCACTTTGCTGCAACCGCTATTGTCGCCATCGGTACGCTGATTTCAGGCTTTTGGATTTTGTCCGCCAACAGTTTTATGCAAACGCCGCAAGGCTTTATGGTGGGTGCAGACGGCTTACTATATCCAACCAATTGGCTCGAAATTATATTTAATCCTTCCTTCCCTTACCGCTACGCTCATATGATGACGGCAGCGTTCTTGACCACTGCCTTTGTGATTGGTGGTATCGGTGCTTATTATCTTCAATCTAAAAAACACGTTGAGCATCGTCGACATGGTCGTATCATGTTGGGTATGGCAATGATTATGGCGATATTTGTCGCGCCAGCTCAAGTGTTAATCGGTGACGAACATGGTCTGAATACTTTGGAGCATCAACCCGCCAAAGTGGCAGCGATGGAAGGTATTTGGGAGGATGAGCGCGGGGCTGCACTACGTTTGTTTGCGATTCCTGATCAAAAAAACCAAACCAATAAATATGAAGTAAAAATCCCTTATGTGACCGGCTTGATTCTTACTCATTCACTAGATGGTGAGGTCAAAGGTCTCAAAAACTGGGCGCCTGAAGATCAACCTCCTGTGATTATCGTCTTTTGGGCATTCCGTATCATGGTTGGTATTGGTATGCTGATGGTACTGGTTGGCTTATTCAGTCTTTACAAGTATTTCAAAAAACAACAGTTCAATCCTGAAAGTGTCTGGTTCCACCGTGCTTGGATGATGATGACGCCGCTTGGTTTTCTGGCATTGTTATCAGGGTGGTTTGTGACTGAGACTGGTCGTCAACCATGGACAGTATATGGCGTGATTCGCACCGCTGAGAGTATGTCTCCGCTGGCCGCACAGCAGGTCGCAACGACACTTATCGGCTTTATCATATTGTACATTTTTGTATTTGGTGCTGGTACTTTTTACATTTTGCGTCTTATTGCCCAAGGGCCTAAACCTTACGAAGATCCAGCAGAAGATCATTTCTATGATCATTCTGTCACGGAAGCTCAAGGTCGTGCTTTGAGTGGCGATAAAAATGCAGGCGAGAATACAAAGAAAAATGGCGATGACGATGACATGAGCAAGCCTGCTAATGATGTCGATGATGGAGGATTGCGCTAATGTTTAATTTCGGTGATGTATTAGACTTACCCCTCATTTGGGGCGGGCTTATTATCCTGTCTGTCTTTATTTATGTATTGCTTGATGGTTTTGATTTGGGCTGTGGTATTTTATTCCCTTTTGCAGGCTCTGATAAGAATCGTAGCCGTATAATGAATTCTATCGCGCCATTTTGGGATGGTAATGAGACTTGGTTGGTACTGGGCGGTGGTGGCTTGTTTGCGGCTTTCCCAGTTGCTTACGGCATCATTATGACAGGCCTTTATTTACCAGTAACTGCCATGCTTTTTGGTCTTATTATGCGCGGGATGGCGTTTGAATTTCGTTTCAAAGCATCATCACGTCGTCATATATGGGACACCTCCTTTTTTATTGGTTCTATCATTGCTACATTTTCTCAGGGCATTATGCTTGGTGCTTTGGTACAAGGGTTGGAGGCAAGCAATCGCCTCTACACCGGTGGTCCATTTGACTGGCTAACACCTTTTTCTTTCGTTTGCGGTTTTGCGATGATTATCGGTTATGCCTTACTTGGCTCCACATGGCTCATTATAAAGACCGAGCACACTTTGCAGGTTTGGGCGCGTAAAGTCTCAGGCTGGTTATTGTCTGCGCTAGTGGTAGCCATGATCGTTGTCACAGTGTTTATGTATTTCTCTGATATCGACGCGCTCGAAGGATGGTTTAAGTTTCCAAGTCTGTTATATCTTGCACCTATGCCTGTTATTGCTGTGCTATTATTTTTCCTTATGCGCAAAGATTTAAAAACCGAGCGTGAGTATCGTCCTTTTTTATTGACAGTTGCATTGTTTTTGATGGGTTATATCGGCGTGTGTTTTGCCCTATTCCCTTATATCGTACCTTATCAAATGACAATTTATGATGCAGCAGCGGCTGATACCTCGTTGTCCTTTATGTTAATTGGCGCAGTTATTATGCTACCGATTATCTTAAGTTATACCGCTTTTGCTTATTATACTTTTAAGGGCAAATCTGATCACAATCCTATGTATTGATCGCTAGTAGCGCTCTATTACGGATCAGCTCTACACTGTGACTACGATTGTTTATAGTAGTCACAATTCATAAGCCCATTAGGAGGTTTTTATGAAAAAGCCTAGCAAAAAACAGTCCCAATGGTTATGGTTTGTTGGTTTATATGTGGCGGGATTTTTGGTTGTTTTTACAATTGCGCAATTAATCAAGCTCGCAATGGGCGTCTAGCCTAGTAAGCATACAAATCAATAACTATTAAAAAAAACAAAAAAAGGCAGTGTTGATGACTCAACGCTGCCTTTTTCATATACCTACTTCTATGCTTGGTATTAAATTTAACTTAATTTACATGCCTAAATGATTGTCAGCACCTTTGCTCTCAATAAACTCGTTCACTTGCTCCAAACGCTCAGGCGTACCAACATCTATCCAATTGTCCGTGATCACCTCAGCAGTGATTTGGAACTTTATCATTGCTTGTTTGAGCAGCGGTGCCAATGCTGCTGGTTGGCCTGGCACCAGTCCATCAACCAATCTAGGCGACATCACACTGATACCAGCAAAAGTATATTTGTCGGCTTCACCAATGGCTTGCTCACTGGCAAGACCATTATTAATAGCAAAATCGCCTCCATTATTGTGCTCTGGATTATCAATCAATAACAAATGCGCACGCTGGTCAGGACCTAAAATATAATCTCGCAATTGAGAAAAATCATAGGTCGTCCAAATATCAGAATTTACTAAAATGAAAGGCTCATCTCGTAGCCTGCCTGACTGTAGTGCCTGAAAAATGCCACCAGCAGTCTCAAGAGGTTCATCATCCTCAACTGACCAATGCAAACTGACTCCATACTGAGTGCCATCGCCCAATGTGTCCATCAATTTATCAGCAAGCCATGAGGCATTAATAGTGATATCAGTGATGCCAGCTGCCTGTAATGCTTTTATGTGCCATACAATCAGCGGTTGTCCGCCAACTTCTACCAAAGGCTTTGGGGTTTCAAGTGTTAACGGGCGCAGACGCGTCCCTTTTCCAGCTGCCAAAATCATTGCTTGCGTGATCTTAGACGTAGATGACGTTGACATGCATGCTCCTTTTAATCGTACTATTTAAGTTTATGACCCGATTGATTGGTTGTGTCTATCATGTCTATTGCGAGGCAAATTTATCCTGATAAGCCGGTAGTACGGTGCTTTGTAGCCATTGATTAAAGGGCTTGACCACTTGCTTTATCTCATCACTACCCTGCTCATCAAGCCAGCTTAATTCAACAAGCAAATCACGCATCACTTTAGGAACATCAGCCAAGTAGCGGTCTTTGCCATCACGTTCAGACAAGCGAATAAAAATCCCTAATACTTTTAGATGTCGCTGTACGCCCATCACATTGAAATCATGTTCAAGCTGCTCTACGGTCTCTGCCGTAGTCAATGCAGCCTGCCGTTGTAATTGCCAAAAGTCGTGAGTCCATTGTGATATTTGAGTCTCTGACCACTCAACATAAGCATCACGTACGAGTGATACCAAGTCATAAGTATAAGAACCTATGACTGCATCTTGAAAATCAATCACGCCTAAGCGCGAGTTATCCGCTTGATCTTGCATAAGGTTGCGACTGTGATAATCACGATGGACGATGACTTGTGGCTGTCGCAAAATCTCTTTGATTAGTACCGCTTTTAACGGACTCCACACTGTCTTATCAAGCGCAACACCAACATAAGGGATAAACCAGTCACTAAACAGATCCATCTCACGATCCAACAATGCCGTATCATAATCTGGCAACTGGTACTGCAATCTTGCTGTTTCAACGGAGATGGTTTGTAGCGCAACCAATGTCTCCATTGCCAACTGATAGTGTGCATCGATTTGAGCAGGTGTCGCATCAACAAGCAAGTGAGCAAACTCTACCGCCCCAAAATCTTGTAATACCAAAAAGCCTTTTTTTACATCCTGTGCGATAAGCGTGGGTACATTGATTGCTGGTGACATCAATTTGGCGACATTAATGAACTGACGCATGGCGTCCTGTTCATCGGCAGAATCCATAACGATATAGCGCGACTCTTCTTTATCACTGTCGTCTAAAAGCTGAAGACGATGATATTGACGGGCGCTCGCGTCACCTGGCAAGCTGTCAAGATTGAATGCTTTTTCTGCAAATACTTGCTCTAACCAATGTTCTAATTGTTGCAAGCGGTTATTCGTATTATTTTCGGTCATGGTAGGCTCTAAAATTATCGTATCAGCCGTAAAAGGCTTCATAGGTTAAATATCAGTCGTAAACGATTAAAGTAGTGATAAGTCGCGCAAATACTTGCTAAAATAGTGACGTCTTAAGCCGCAACAGATGTTGTCACAGTCGTATTGATATTATATTCAATAGTTAGCGCTGAGGATTCCCTCAGTGACTATTAAAAGAAATGGCTTAGCTACACTATAAATTTTGCTAATTAGTGTAGCTGATTTGGTTTTTTTTGACTATGATTAGTCGTCATTATATGTAAAATGCCCAAGTTCTTGAGATTACATCATCCATTAGGCTCTGCAATCATAGGTGTGCCCTTGTTATATTCTCCGCTTTACCAAAGCATCCGCCTGATCTTATTTGGCGCTCTAGGCTTATCCAGTCTAACCGTCAATGCTGCGCCCAGCGATGTTAACACACAGCAAACTGAGCCATTAATCACTGATAATAGTACCCGCTATGGCTCTGATGGTGGTGATTTTGATAGCAGTCGTTTAGACAATAGCGATTGGAATGACACTGATTCAAACAACAGCACTTTAAACAACAATGCTTCGAATGACAGTGCTTCGAACAACAGTGCTTTGAATGACAATACTTTAAACAACAATGCTTTGAATAACACCGACGTGGACAACCCTTCTCTAGATATCACTGATATTGGGGAAAGCAGTAATACTCAAATGAGTAGCGACACAACGGTCAATGAAGCGGTCAGTGAAACGAGCATGCCCGATCCTGTTAAAGACCAAAATAAACAAGAAGTGAGTGAAGAAAGCATTCAAGACAGCTTGATGCGTTTGGCTGAATTTTATGAGCTAACGCCAGAAACTGAAACACCAACATTGAGTAATACTACTAACTCAACAGACTCTGAAATAGACGATAGCCAAAGTGTGCTGACGCCTACCGCCCAAACCATTCCAAAAGTGGGTAGCAACTTACAGTTACTGCCCAACTCTGTTGATAGTGCGCAGCGCTGCGAAGGTCAATGGGTGTATCCAAAGAGCAACCCCAATTATCAGCGCGCTGTAAATGAGGCGGGTGCAGCAAATGGCCAGCCAGCACCTAACCTAAACGGGCTTCCTAACAACCAAGCACCTCTGTTTACAGAGTCGGACTATGGTTACTATGATAATGTCGACTACGCCGAACTCTCAGGCAATGTCATTATCAATCAAGGCACCCAGCAAATAGAAGCCGAACAAGTCTTGATCGATTTGGGCAGTGGGGTTGCGGCAGCCCAAGGCCAAGTCATGTTTACTGACCAAGCGACTGGACAACAAAGACCATCTGGCCGTATGCCCGTTAATTCTACAAATACAGCTCAAGGCAACTTTGGCGCTCAAGCATCACAGGGTGGTCTGATCGGTGTTGCAGACAGCTTGGCCTACAATACGGAAACGGGACAATCAACCGCGAAGGATGTGGCATTTGCTAGTGTGGCACTGCAAGCACATGGCTATGCCAAACGTTTGAACAAGCCCAATGACAGTCAGTATGAGTTGGATGAGGTAATGTTTAGCACCTGTCCGCCGACCAATCGCAAATGGCAGTTTGATGCCAAAAGTATCGATTTAGATACCGATACAGGTCGGGGTGAAGCCTACAACACAACCTTCCGTATCGCTGATGTACCCGTGTTTTATCTGCCTTATTTTAATTTCCCGATTGACAGTCGTCGCAGTAGCGGCTTTTTGTTGCCGAGCGCGAGTGTCGGTAGCGAAAGCGGTGTTGAGATTGATGTGCCTTACTATTTCAATTTTGCACCCAATTATGATGCTACGCTCAATACCCATGTTTATACTGATCGCAATCCCATGCTTTCAGGTGAGTTTCGCTACTTGACCGAAAACTATGGTGAAGGTATTTTCAATGGATCATACCTGCCTAATGATAGAAAATACGACGGTGAAGATCGTACCAGCTTCTTTTATGATCATTATTGGACGTCTAAAGACATTCCACGTTTGAGCGGTGACGCCAAATACAGCTATGTGTCAGATTCAGATTATCTCAATGACTTTGATACTTTGGGTTTATCAGATAGCACGATTAATTTACCACGCCGTGCTCGGGTCAATTACTACAATGATTATGTGGACGGCGAATTAAAAGTAGAGACGTTCCAGACCTTAGACGCTTTTACTGACAATGGGCAGCCATTAGAAGATAAGGATAAGCCTTACTCACGGTTACCACAGCTCACACTCAATTATCGTCTGCCTTGGGTCGAAAACTTCGACATCACTGGCGTCAGTGATTCTGCTTACTTCAAAAAGTCCATCGATGATGGTTCTGAAAATGAAAAAAGTGGCGCCCGTATTTATAACAAACTCAGTGCTGCTTATCCAATAGAGAAGTCTTGGGGTTATATTAAGCCCAAACTAAGTTTGCAGCACCTTTATACCTCATATGATGAAGACAGCTTAGCAGACAATCAGCTGAGTGACGAAGATGGCAGTCAGTCTGTGTTTGTACCGCAAGCCAGTATTGATGCTGGGTTGAACTTCTATCAGGCAGGTTCACCTTTCGGTGCGTTTGACGATACGATGGGCGGCTATCGCTTACTTAGCCCGCGACTAAAATACACTTATGCGCCCTATAAGAACCAAAACGAGCTTCCTAACTTTAACACGCGTATTGCTTCTATCAACTATGAACAGCTGTTTTCAGACAGTTGGTTCTTGGGCCATGATCGTCTGCAAGATTTGCATTCACTCACCCCTGGTATCAATTATCGTTACATCGATGCAACGGGTGTGACACGTTTTGATGGTAGCATAGCAGAGCAATTTTATATCGATAATGGGCGCGTCACGCTCGATAATGAGCAACCTGTCTTTACCTCTTCTTCCTCGGGCATGGTGTGGGACACAAGCACACAGCCTTATAATAATTTCTGGGTTGATGTCAGTGGTGCGCTTACCAAAGATTATGATTTAAATTATATTACAACCGAGCTGCGTTATCAGCCATCGAACAATAGCTTGTTTAATGTTGGATTTGTCAAACGTCAACGTGATGAAAACACCAACCAGCTACCGCTCTCTGCTTTTACCGCGTCTGCCGTTTTTCCTATCAATAACAGCTGGCGAATATTGGCTCAAGGTCAATACGACTATAATCGTGATAAAATGCTAGATTCGTTGGTGGGTGTTGATTATGAAGATTGCTGTTTTGGTTTTGCAGTTTATGGTCGTCGTTACTATAATGACTTAAATGTCAAAGACAAACCGACTCAAGCGATTATGGCAGAAATTAGATTGAATGGTCTCGGTAGTGGCAGTAGCCGCTTGACACGCTTACTCTCTGATAAGGTTTTGGGTTTTGAACCTGTCCAAAATGCTTGGAAAGATTGATAAGTTAGCCTTTTTCAATATTAAAATTATTTATATATAAACTGATACAGTATTTTTACCATTCCGTTTGCAACCCTATTATGGATGACCCTTTCTGATATTTGCTTGTCAAAGCTATGAGATAGGGTTATCCAACTACCATCCAATGTGATGACATTGATGAGGAGCATCATGAGAGTTTTTTCTTTACGTCAGACCAGCCGTGTTGTACTGCTGTCTATGAGTACCAGTCTTGCACTGACATTAAGTGCCCAAGCTGCTACTGTTAAGCCAGTTGTAGCACAAGCTGCCCCTACTGCTGGGCAGAGTGGCGTCGATCGTTTGACACCAGCCAATAGCACAGATGGTATTATTGCTTTAGTCAATGAAAACGCAATTCTAAAAAGTGATTTGGTCGATGCAATCGTACAAACTCAAGCACGTGCACAAGCAGCTGGTGAGCCAATTGCAAACTCAGCACAGTTACAGTCTGAGGTATTAAACGCACTCATTTTGCGTGAGCTACAGCTGTCTATGGTCAAGCGTGTTGGTCTAAACCCTGATGAAGCCGCCATCAATCAGCGCCTTAGTCAAATCGCTCAATCAGAAGGTCTCACTAGCCTATCAGCGTTGCAACAACGTTTGGACGCCGCGCAACCTGGTAGTTATGCGGCCCTACGTAATCAACTGATTGAAGAAGCTTCTATTCAAGCCTTACAACAACGCCAGATCAGCAGCCGTGTACGTATTAGTGAACAGGATATTGATGCGTTTTTGGCATCGCCTGAGGCCAAGCGTTTGAACCAGAGTGAATATCAAACGATTCATGTACGAGTTCCTTACATGGATGACTACAGCCGTTTATCAGAAGCTCAACGTGCAGAAGCGTTGAAGGTAGCAGAAGCGCTGCGTAACCGCCTGCTTGCACCAAACGTTGATGTTGCAGAAGCCGTTGCTGCCAGCCAAGGCAGTTATCCTATCCCATTACAGGGTGGCGATATGGGTTTTCATCAAGCAGCATCCCTACCTACAGAGCTATCGAACGAAATTACCAAGCTTGAGGTTGGTGCTGTGAGTGCACCACTAGTCACGCCCGAAGGAATTGACATCGTCAAGCTGGCTGACAAAAAAGACAGTGACAAAATGCTAATACCGCAATGGCATACCCGTCACATATTGGTAAAAGTTGATGAACTACAAACAGATGCACTCGCCGAACAAAAGATTAACGACTTGTATGGTCAACTGCGTAATGGTGCTGACTTCGCTGCTTTAGCCTCAACGTATTCAGACGATCC
Organism: Psychrobacter sp. AOP22-C1-C5; assembly: GCF_052378885.1. Lineage (NCBI taxonomy): Bacteria > Pseudomonadati > Pseudomonadota > Gammaproteobacteria > Moraxellales > Moraxellaceae > Psychrobacter > Psychrobacter sp. AOP22-C1-C5. The sequence continues at coordinate 443,124 of NZ_JBQSYC010000001.1, forward strand.
AGGCTCGGCAGGTCGCGGTGGTGATCTTGATTGGGTAAGTGAAGAAGATATGGTTGCTCCATTCGAAACTGCGATGAAGAACACGGCTGTTGGTGATTACTCTGCTCCTTTTAAAACTCAGTTCGGCTGGCATATTTTAAAAGTCGATGGCAAGCGCGAGCAAGACGTGAGTAATCAATATCGTCGTAACATGGCGCGTCAGGCCCTTTATCAACGCCTAGCACCCCAAGCCAAAGAAGATTGGCTACAAGAGCTACGTGCAGGTGCTTATATTCAAATACTTGGGTAGTCTGTACATGTGCGCTCTCTAAAATAAGAGTAGTGATACTTTCTCAAAAAAGGATATCTGTCGATGCAGGTATCCTTTTTTATTGGTGCGCCAAGTCCACCTAACACCAATTACTCATAGGTTAAAAAACCACACAAAGAAAAGCCCCGAACCTAGGGCGATTGGTTCAGGGCTATAACGCTTCATATAATTATTATTGTCTACTCCATATTGACTTATCCTAAGTCACAAACAGTAATGTAAAAGATCAGCGGGCTGACCTGAACTTTTAAGGTACTGTCTCAACAATGCATCCTTGCATATCCTTTTGTTGATGAATTTATTGTAGGACAATCGCTGTGACTCAACCAGACGCTAAAGACCTTATTTAACGTAAGCATATGCTTACATCTTCAAGGCAAAATTCACGGCTTTATGATTCATAACACTGATGCCTTATTATACGGGCGCTCTATTCCTGCTAAGCGGGGCTTCGCTGTTCTTCTGCACGTTCTTCAGACACTTTTTTTCCTTCTTTTTTTCCTTCTTCTATCTTATGGTCTGTCTCTTTGATATCTTCTGCTTCTGCTGTAGGTGCGTTTTGCTCTTGATGAATTGTCTCTTCTGGCTCATATTGTAGCGTGGTCATGACAGGAAAGTGATCGGAACCGACTGATGGCAAACGCTCAATATCCACCACTGTAAAGCAAGCACTATGAAAAAGATGATCCAATGCCCAACGCAAAAATGGATAATTAGCATGAAAGGTATTGATAAAGTGCCGGCCAATACGCGGGTCTAACAGTCCTGAAATACGTTGAAAGCGTCTGGTCGTTTTTGACCAAGCTACATCGTTGAGATCCCCTGCCAATATCGCCGTTTGCTTGTTCTCTTTTATATGTTTACCAACCATCAATAGCTCGGCATCACGAGTAGTCGACTTATCCGCTTCCGTCGGACTTGGCGGCATGGGATGCAAGCAGTACAACCAAATCACGCGACCACTTTGAAGACGTAACTGCGTGTGAATAGAGGGTATGTCGTCAATCATTAAGTATTTGATTTCAGGATCAATCAATTCAAGCTTAGAATATAAATGCATACCATACAAATTATCCAGCGGTATTTTTACAGTATAAGGATAATCAGGTTCAATTTGGTGCAGGGCTTTTTCCCATTTCTCATCACTTTCTAGGGTAATTAAGATGTCAGGCTGCCGTTTCTGCACCAAATCAACCAATTTCTGTGTGTCGTCATTAGGCGTCAGAACGTTTGAGACCATGATTTTGAGGTGATACGCCTGTCCTTCTGGTTTGTCTTTAGCTTTTTGGACCTCTTTTTTCCAAAGCTTGGTATAAGGCAATACCATTCTTAGCTGAAACGCTAAAGTGACACTTAAAGTGACAAACAATAGCCACTGCCCAAGCGTCCATTCTTGCCAAAACATGGCCATCCCAATCCAAGCGATAATACCAAGCACCATTATCTGAATACGTGGAAAATCAACGCCACGAATCCACCAATTATCAAGTGGTATCCAGCCCCAAATCGTTATAAATGCGATGAACCCTGCTAACCACTGTACGCCGTAATATAATAGTGAGAGATCCATAGTGTGTGTTAACCGTCTATTAAAGTAATAATCGAGCCTATGATAACATTCATCGCAAGCTCGATAACCAAGGCTTTCATATTTTCAATTAAACCGATATCAAGAGTTACTTTAGCATTTCGTAAGATTGTCGCCTAATGATTGCACATTAATTACGCGATAACTGTCGTAAAACGTTACAATATTATTTGACTATAATAGCCAATCGTTACCAAAGCCAAATCCTTTTGATAAGCGATGGAGCAGCTCAGAACAGCAAGTATTACTATCATGTTAATAACTTAAAGTTATAGCAAGCACAGTTAATAGTGCATGAAAAACGGTGAAAAATCGCCAAAACGTCTTGCTTTTTATGAGCATTCACGGCATTGTTATCGGCTAGCAGTGCAATAAATAACGACAAATAGGATGAGTTTTCATGAGTAATTTAACAGTAGGCTTGGTAGGCTGGCGCGGCATGGTCGGGTCGGTATTGATACAGCGTATGATCGAAGAAAAAGACTTCGACGGTATCAAGCCCGTGTTTTTTTCGACCAGCAATGCAGGTGGTGATGCGCCACATTTTGATGGTATACAGACCGGCCAATTAAAAGACGCTCATGATATCGACACACTAGCCACTTGTGATGTGATTATTACTTGTCAAGGCGGCGATTATACTTCGAAAGTCCATCAACCATTACGTGATGGCGGCTGGAGTGGATACTGGATTGATGCAGCAAGTACATTGCGAATGGAAAATGACAGCATTATCATTCTTGACCCTGTCAATCGTACGGTAATTGATAGCGCCTTAGCTGATGGCAAAAAAGATTTTATCGGTGGTAACTGTACAGTTTCATTGATGCTGATGGCGATCGGCGAGCTGTTTAATAAAGGCTGGGTGGAATGGGTCAGCGCCATGACTTACCAAGCAGCAAGTGGCTCTGGTGCAAACAATATGCGTGAGCTGATCAGCGGTATGGGTGTACTTCATGACGCTGTTAAAGAAGAGCTTGACGACCCTGCAAGCGCTATCTTAGATATCGATAAAAAAATTGCTCAAATTCAGCGTTCAGACAGCTTCCCTAAACAATACTTCGGTGTGCCATTGGCTGGTAGCTTGATTCCTTATATCGATGCCCAGCTTGAGAACAAACAATCACGTGAAGAGTGGAAAGGCGGCGTTGAGACTAATAAGATTCTTGGCAACTCTGAGGCCAACACGATTCCTATCGACGGCATGTGTGTACGTATTGGTGCAATGCGCTGTCACGCTCAAGGTCTGACTATCAAACTAAAAAAAGACATTCCATTAGAAGAAATCGAAGCTGCCCTCAAAAACAGCGGTAACGAATGGCTGGATGTGGTTGAAGACGATAAAGAAGCTACCATTAATCGTCTAACGCCAGTCGCAGTGACAGGTACTTTGACCGTTGCATTAGGCCGTTTACGTAAGCTTAATATGGGTCCTGAATATTTAGGCGCATTTACCGTTGGTGACCAGTTACTATGGGGTGCGGCTGAACCGTTGCGCCGTATGCTTAATATCATCCGTGAGCAAAATAGCTAACCAAAAATACCTGAAGATTCAATATAAAAAAGACAGCCATGGCTGTCTTTTTTTATGGGGACAAAACAGACGAAACATAGCAAAGTAAATAAGCATAAATACCATAGGTATACGTTTATTTGGTTTGATGGGTTCAGCTTGTTTTTTAAAAACGGTATTACTTTGATTGATAAGCGATTATCACTTCATTACGACGCAAAAAAGGTAGCGTCCATGGAGGATTATAACGTGCCAGTTCTGGCTCGCCAGTAGGCGGCAATTTTTGCTTTTGCATCCAAGACTGCAACTCTTCCGTTTTTTTGGCTACTTTTTGATTGCCTGCTAATCCCGAAAATTTGATAACACCATAGGTCTGCACTGGTATTTCTTTAATCATGATGTTTGGATTATTTGGTTTAGGCAATGTTGCCATCGTATATTGACTAGGCATCGTAAACTGTACGCACCATTTACCATCAGCTTGTTGCATACTCACTGGTGCGGTCATCGCAATTTTCTGCGATTTGCCATCTTCTTTTTTAGTCTCGGTCTGCATTGTTACGGGAGCCGTCATACTGATTTTACTGCTCTCACCATTTGACGCTGTATTATTACCAAAAATATAATCTGCTAAAATCTTGAACCCTTCGCGACTGGCGGTATTTTGATCGCCCGTCACCCAAGTTTGCGCAACAAGTTGCTCATCATAATGACGCAACTCGAAGTCATCTACTTGTGACAAAACAGTATATTTTGGTTCTTCGACAGCCATAGCAGCTCCTGATGTAAATAACAAACCACCTAATAATAAATAGCATGTTTTGGTCATAGGACTTCTCCAACGTCCAAAAACAGGGTTCAAGGACTTCTTACTACTTATCTTCTTTCTCATTTTATCAATCGCTTAGTAAGACTGTCTGTGTTTTTTGGTTATAACCTGACTGCATCAAATAGTGGCATTAATAACGCTTGAACATACGTGTCCAAAAAAATAGCTAACAATGTTATAATTGGCGCTATTTTCATAGCTTAAATAGCGGTTATCATATGCAATTTGTCTTACACAAAACGGCCAGCGGCGAAACACGTGCACGCCGCGGTACTGTTCATCTCAATCATGGCGACGTACAAACGCCTGCTTTTATGCCTGTTGGTACTTACGGTACAGTCAAAGGTATGCTGCCACGTGATATTGAAGCCATCGGTGCTGACATCATTTTAGGCAATACCTTTCATTTATGGCTACGTCCCGGTACAGAAGTGATCGATAAATTCGGTGGCCTACATAAATTTATGCATTGGGATAAACCGATTCTAACCGACTCAGGCGGCTTCCAAGTATTTAGTCTTGGTGCAATGCGCAAAATTACTGAAGAAGGCGTCGACTTTAAATCTCCCATCGACGGTGCCAAAGTTTTTCTGTCTCCAGAAAAATCTATGCAAATTCAATATAGTTTGAATTCAGACATCGTAATGCAGTTCGATGAGTGTACACCTTATCCTGCGACTCATGATGAAGCCAAAAAATCTTTGGAGTTGTCATTACGCTGGGGACAGCGCTGCGTCGATGAGCATAACAGACTGGGTAGTACCAATGCCCTATTCGGCATTATTCAGGGCAGTATGTATGCCGATCTGCGCCAGCAGTCACTCGAAGGTTTGCTCAATATTGGCTTCGACGGTTATGCTATCGGTGGTTTATCCGTCGGTGAACCAAAAGATGAGATGATGGATGTCTTAGATTATATCCCAGATGATATGCCAGCCGATAAACCGCGCTACTTGATGGGTGTGGGCAAGCCCGAAGATATCGTTGAGGCAGTACGCCGAGGCGTCGATATGTTTGATTGTGTGATGCCCACCCGTAATGCGCGTAATGGCCATTATTTCGTTACAGGTGACACAGAAAATGTAGGCGTGGTACGTATTCGTAATAGCCAATATCGTAATGATGAAGGCCCATTAGATCCTGAATGCGACTGCTATACGTGCCAAAACTTTAGCCGCGCCTATCTCTACCATCTGAATAAATGCAAAGAGATGCTTGGCGCTCAGTTGGCAACTATCCACAACTTGCGTTACTACCAGCGTTTGATGCAAGGTATTAGAGACGCGATTGAACAAGATAAATTTGATGAATTTGTAAACGAGTTTTATAGCAAGCGAGGACAAACAACGCCTGAGCTAAACTTACGTTAGACCGTGTTAATTACCTTTTTTATTCAGACTATTTAAACCTAAAAATACCAGTCAATTTACATTGACTGGTATTTTTTATGATCGTTAAAACCTTCACTACTATAAAGTTTTTAAGAGACTAATGCTTCGAAACTTAAAAGTTATCATCCGGTACTTGATCCATTGGAATATCAGGATTGTTTCGCAGATGTATAATGGCAGAAATCAAGCCGCCCCATATAAGTACCATTGAGATAATCATAAAAATAATCGCTGAAGTGCTCATAATAAATTCCTATTTAAATGTTAATCTATCTGCTAACTATCTAATTTTTTGGCTAGCGCGCATTGTCAATTGCACGGGCTTTATCATCTTCATCATCATGGATACCTTTCATACGACTTAGTATGAAAGCTCCTAAGCCAAAGAATACGACGACACCCCAACCAAACAGTAATAGAATAGTGGAAGAGTAACCTTCATAAGGTGTTTTAACTAAATCGATAAACTTAAGACCCAAAGCGATAGTAAGCACGGTTGGAGTAATAACGGTCAACATAAATATCCAAGCGCCGCCTACCTTAACACTAGAAATACGATTGCTATGCGCTAGTAGGCTTGGAATTTTATGACGATTAAACCAAGTGACCAAAACAATTGACATCAAACCACCAGCAACGATACCGATGTTATTAGCAAAGTGATCAATGACATCTACTAGTACCAATGAGCTACCAGTTGAGAAAGCAGCAATAGATATAACCGCGCATACGCCGCATATTATGCCAACTGCTTTTTTGCGCGACCAATCGAATTTACTTTGAAAAGCAGAGATAGGTACTTCTAAAATACTAATCAGAGAGCTGATACCAGCAACGACTAAAGAGCCAAAGAATAAGAAACCAACGAAATCACCACTGGCTCCCATAGTAGAGATAATTTTAGGAAAAACAAAGAACGCCAATCCAACACCGCCACTAGCAACTTCTGCGACATCTTGACCTGTCGACATTGCCATAAAACCAATAGCAGCAAAGATACCAATACCAGCAATAAGCTCAAAAGAAGAGTTAGCAAAACCTACCACTAAGCCTGCGCCCGTCAGATTGGTATTCTTTTGGAGGTATGAGGCATAAGTTACCATGATACCAAAACCTACTGAAAGTGAGAAAAACACATGGCCATAAGCTGCTAGCCAAACGTTAGGATCACTCATTTTAGTCCAATTTGGCTCAAAGAAGGCATTCAAACCAATGACCGCACCTGGTAGGGTAACGGCTTTAAATACCATGATGCCAAATAATACTAGCAATAATGGCAAACAAATTTTGTTAGCAAGTTCAACACCCTTACGGATACCGCCAAACATAATCAATATAGAAAGAGCCCAAACAATCACCAAACCTATAAACATCTGAGGTACAAACACTGAGGTTAAGTCCCCAGTATGTTTTACAAAATCACTGACGAAAAAGGTTGTAGTGTCTTCGCCCCACTTTTGGCCAAACGAGAAAAACATGTAACTACCGGCCCATACAATGACAGCTGCGTAGTAGATAGCAATCACAAAAGAGACGAGCGTCTGCCACCAGCCCACAAATTGACCAGAAGGTGCCAGTTTCTTATAAGCACGAGGTGCTGCAGAGCGATACTTATGCCCGATGATATAATCTAGAAATAGTAGCGGAATACCTGCCGTCAATAATGCAATAAGGTATGGCACCATAAATGCCCCACCACCATTGTCGTAAGCCACATATGGAAAGCGCCATATATTGCCTAGTCCTACAGCTGAACCGATAGCGGCTATAATGAACCCAGTTCTACCGGACCAATTTTCCCTTTGTTCTGCCATACGACACTCCTAAAGTTCAATTGCAATTCCTTTAAGTTATCAAACTCATTAAAAGATAGATACTTAAAGAGACTACATCAGTTATTGGTTAAAATAAGTTACTAGAATCTAACTGTATATTATTAGGAAGTTTCTGCTAAGCGACCAAAAAAGTCAAGTAATTATAAACATAAAAAGCCATAACGATTGGTTATGGCTTTTTATGATTTCAACGACACTTGATAATATTTCAGCTAGATAAAGCATTCATTATATTTATGATTTGAGTGAAATTTGCCTGTCTATTTAGCGGACAACGCCACGGCGACTTTTTTCTAGTGAATCGATAAGTAGTTGAATTTTTGGCTCTTTCGGTAATAGTTCATTATTCAGAACATCAAGCGCTTGCACAGTCGTCAAACCAGATCTAAAAATCATGCGATAAGCCTGACGCAAAACATCGATCGTGTCTTTGGACCAATCCTTGCGACGCATTCCTTCAACATTGAGACCATGCGCTTTCGCTGGATTGCCCGATACCATTGTAAAAGCCGCCACATCCTTTAATATTAAACTTGCGCCACCAATCAGACTGTAGTCATCAACGGTACAAAACTGATGAATACCTGAATTACCGCCAATGATGATATGGTTGCCGATAGTAACATGCCCTGCCACGCCGACATTATTGGCCAATACATTATGATCGCCAATTATACAGTCATGAGCCACATGAGTATTTACCATCAGTAAATTATGGTTGCCAATCTTAGTCAACTCACTGTCTTGTGCCGTACCGCGATGCAGACTGCAAGCTTCACGAATGGTATTATAATCGCCAATTTCGAGCCATGTGCGCTCACCCGCGTACTTCAAATCCTGCGGATCTTCACCAATACTCGCAAACTGATAAAACTGATTGTGTTGACCGATACGAGTCAATTTGGTCACGATCACATGCCGATGCAAAACCGTGTGTGCGCCAATGGTTACCTCATCGCCAACGATACAATATGGACCAATAGTAGCAGTCTCATCAATCTGAGCGGACGGTGAGATGAGTGCTGTTGGATGGATCTGACTCATAATGTAGGCCTTTGTATCATTTTATGCGAATAAATAGTAAAACAAATATAGCCAGTTTGGCTTTATTAAAAAACAAACATGGCGCTGCTGTGAAACATAACGATTAACGACAATCTCTATTGCCCATTTTAGGATAAATTTTCAGACCTTTGGCTGATTATGGGCACATAGCAGTAAGTATGTACTACTGTTCTTGACGCGCAATCATTATTTGAGCACTAGCAGCAAGCTCATCTTCTACATGAACGGTACAATCAAACTTATAGATGCCGTGCTTTTGCATGACTGACTTGGAACGAATGGTTAATTGATCACCTGGAATAACGCGGCGCTTAAATCGAACCTTATCAACGCCTGCAAACAGATACAAATAACCATCTTCAGACGTCAATCCAGCGCTAATAAAGCCAAGCACACCTGAGACCTGAGCCATCGACTCTACCATCAATACGCCTGGCATGATCGGCTCATCAGGGAAGTGCCCGTTGAAAAACTCTTCATTGATTGTCACATTCTTTATACCAGTAATACTCTCACCAGGTGTACAAGCTGTAATCTTGTCTACCAACAAGAAAGGATAGCGATGCGGCAAATAATGTTTGAGGGTATGATAAGTTAATGGCAGCGTGAGACCTTGCTCAGCCAAGCTTTTTACATCTTTATTAGTTGCACTTTCTATATCGTTGCTGCTCATAATGGCATATCCTTACAGTGTTTTTTATCTTTTTGACTTATGTGTATTTGTGCTAATCACGGCCAAGCTTACGAAAACGTACCGCTGCGCGTCGCCATTCAGTTGTCGGCATTGCCACTGTTCCAGAGGAGTATGAACCCGCTTTCTTAATGGATTTTGTGACCATCGTCATACCAGACAAGATGACATCGTCTGCGATCTCGATATGACCTGTAATTCCGACATCGCCGCCAATGATACAGCGCTTACCTATGCTAGTACTTCCAGCGATACCTGTTTTTGCAGCGATAGCAGTACCATCGCCAATGCTTACATTGTGACCAACTTGCACCAAGTTATCAATCACCACATGATTGCCAATGACTGTATTGTCAATAGCACCGCGGTCGATACAAGTCTGGCTACCAATACGTACATGGTCGCCAATTACGACACGCCCCAGCTGAGCAATGCGCTCCCAGCCTGTGACACTAGGGTCTTTGGTTGGTGCAAAACCGAAGCCTTCTGCGCCGATACTCACACCAGCATGTAATCTCACATGATGACCAATGACGCTGTCATGGCCAATCACCACTTGCGACTTGATAACACAGTCTTGTCCGATCTCAGTATTTGCTTCAACCACCACATGAGCATCAAGTGAGCTACGCGTACCAATATGTACATTATCACCTATCACACAAAAAGGGCCAATATTGACCCCATCACCAATAACAGCACTATCAGCAATCACCGCACTAGGATGAATACCATGAAACAAGGACGTAGGAACAAACAGCTGACTGGCACTAGCATAAGCCAGATAAGGGTTTGTGACTACCAACGCTACAGCCGTATTTGGCACTTGATCATGATACTCTGCAGTGATCAATATTGCCCCTGCTCGACTGCCTGCTAAACTAGAAATATAATGAGGATCAGCTAAGAAACTTAACTGCTTATGATCAGCTGTGGTCAAACTGCCGACGCTATTGAATTCTTGACGTAACTGTTCAGCATTAAGTTCGGCCTTATTAATAATAGGCTGACGCTGCTCAATCCGAGTGATAAGTTGCTCAATCGTTATCATAGTTATTATTAATATTCTTATGAATAGGACAATCGCCAAGCTGAAAAATCATCTTGGCGATCTACTAATATTTAACTGACGTTTTGTCTATTCAACTAGCATTACTACACTAATCGAATAGGCTTGAACGATGATACTAAGTTCCAAACCTTAAGTTCTAAATTAGAAAGTGTTACCAATCTGGAACTGGACTTTTTCAGTCTCATCGCCTTCTTTATCACCGATAGGCACCGCATAACTGAGTGAAATCGGACCAATTGGTGTGTACCAAGTTACACCTGCACCAGCACTGAAACGCATACTACTGTCTTGAGTAAGTAGTTTTATGTCACTACCATCTTGATTTTTAGCAGGCTCACCTGTATTAGGATTAATAAAGGTACGATCTTCTTTGTCAGTGGTGTCAAATACTTGACCGCCTTCAGCAAACAACACAGGACGCACTTGATCTGCCCAATCACCTTTGAATGGCATCGGTAAAATCAGCTCACTACCAAAGCTCACGAGCGCATTACCACCAATCTCTTCGTCTTTATATCTTTGTCCAGGAGTAATCGCGTCAAAATAGGTTTGCGATTTTGGTCCAAGTGTTGAGGCTTCATAACCACGCACTGAACCATAGCCACCGGCATAGAAGTTTTCATAGAATGGCAAATCATTACCATAGCCTAGCTTGGTATAACCACGGGCAACCCAGTCTTTGTAGAATGGATAATACACATTACCACGATAAACAAGCTTCTGGTAACTGGCATCCCCAAGACCGATGGTCGCATCGACCGTATGACTCATACCTTTGTTTGGGAACACAGGGCGATCTAAGGTACTGTAATCCCAACCTAGTAATAAGTTATAACTTTGATAGCTGTTCTTAAAACCTGTGCGTCCGGTAGGTTCGCCATTGGCATCCTGAAAATCTTCAAACGTACCGCCATCATCGAGTAACTGTTGTACGTTTGATACGCCAAGGAAACGACCACCACGTATTGACGTGTTATCAACGTTTAGACCTGCACTTACGCGCTTGGTTTCGTCAACAGGATAACTATAGTTCAGCGTCGCACCATAAGAGTCGGTAACGTAGTTACTAACGTTTCTATCGTCGTACTTGGTTTCGCGGTAATAAGCACTAAGACCTTGTGATACACCATTTTCAGTAAAGTAGGGATCGGTATAACCCAAGCTATAAGAGTCACGTGTCTCTGAACGTGATAGCGCCGCGTTCACACGATTACCCGTACCCATAAAGTTGTTTTGAGTCAAATCTAACTGGAACGTGACACCGCCACTTTGTGAGTAACCTGCTGCGATCGTTGAGCTACCAGAAGGCTGCTCTTCAACGGTATAGCTGACATCCACTTGATCTGGCTGATTAGGTACTGGTTTTACATCGACGTTAACGGCTTTAAAGAAACCCGTACGCATCAAACGTGTACGTGATAACTGAATTTTATCGCTAGAGGCTAGTGCGCCTTCTAATTGACGCATTTCACGGCGCAGTACTTCATCTTGTGTTTTGATGTTACCCGTAAAGTTGATACGGCGAACATAAATAGGACGCGCAGGATCAATGAAATAATCGACATCGACCATCTTGGTATCATCGTTGATACGCGGTACAGGTCTAACTTGCGCCAGATAGTAACCTTCATTACCATAACGACTCTTTAGCGCGGCGGTAGTCGCATCCAATTTGGCTTGTGAGTACTTCTCATTAGGGGCAAAGGTGACCAGCTCTTTTAGCTCATTCGTATCAAAAGTCGGTTTGCCTAAGAAATTTACTTCACCAAACTGATATTGCTCACCTTCACTAAGACTCACTTCAACAAAGACATTCTTTTTGTCTTCACTGATATTGAGCACAGCATTGTCTACTGCAAAACGTACATAACCATCGTTTTGGTACAATGCCTTTAGGTTCTCTAAACTGGCTGCCAATTTTTCTTTGGCATAACGATCAGATTTAGACAACAGACGCGTCCAAGAAGACTCTTTTACAGCAAAGACGTCTTTAATATCCTCATCGCTGAAGTGTTTGTTACCAATGATATTGATATCAACTACTTTGGCAGGCTTGCCTTCAATAAAACGCACGTCAAGTCTAACGCGATTACCTTCTAATAACGTTTGCTCAACTTCAATGTCGCTGTTGTAGTAGCCTTGACTGATATATTGTTGCTGTAGCTCATTGGCTACACCTTGTAGGGTAGATTGTTTAAGCACCTTACCAGCAGCAAGCCCAGCATTATCTAGACCTTGCTGAAGCCCTTCTTTAGGAATGAGCTTATTGCCCTCAAAATTTACCTCAGCAATCGTTGGACGCTCAACAACGTCAAATCGTAGCTGACCACCTTCGACACGGCTTTGGATATCGGCAAAGTTTTCGGTCGCATATAGCGCCTTAATACTGGCTGCCAGATTACTGTCATTAACCGTATCCCCTACCGAAATAGGTAGAACCGGATAGAGGCTATCGGGGGTTAGGCGTTGCAGACCATTAAAACCGATGTCAGTTACTACAAATTCTGCAGCCTGTACAGGCATACTCATCATCGCTACAACTAACGGCAACCCTGCCGCGCTCATAAATAAAGGCGTACGCATAAACACTATCCGTCAATAAAAAACTTGCTTAAGTTAAGTTAAAAAGCACATGTTGTCTAGCCCATTTCGCATTAAATTTCAAATCATGCGTGGGAGACTTAGAACACTTTATATAAAATGCATCACAAAATAAACTAAAAATTACGATTAGTACAGAGGTGGTGATACAAAGCTTGTCGCCTATCATATGAATAATCTACATACGATAAGCGTAAAGCCATTAGCCTATCTCATCTTGTCAAATATATGGTCGGCTAAAAGGTTAAAACAAACGACTGATGTCATTACCAATTGCTAACACCATGAAACCTGCCAGCAAGAGTAAACCGATATTTAGCCCAACCATTTGAACGCCTTCCGACAACGGTTTGCCTCGAATCAACTCAATGAGATGATACACAATATGACCACCATCTAACACTGGAATGGGCAAAAGATTCAATACAGCGAGACTCAAACTGATTAAAGCAGCTGTAGATAGCACCATCTGCCAACTGATATCAAAACTTTGTTTGGCGACCTTAGCAATGGTAATCGGCCCTGATAAATTGTCTAAACCAATCATACCTGATAGCATCTTACCCATTGACGTCACCGTCATCACTGCTAATTGCTCGGTCTTTTCAAAGGACTTAACCAATGACTCACCAGGACCATATACCACGGTTGTTTTGTAGGTATCAGGAATGACAATCTCAGATTGCTCCACCATAGCACCAATCTGCCCATAATCGTTACCTAAATTGTCTTTTTTACCTTGCGGCATAATCTGTAGCTGAACAGGCTTATTATCACGCATTACCATAAAGTTAAGCAACTTTTCTGGATTATCACGGATGACATACGTGGCACTGATCCAATCTTCGATTGCTTGACCATTGATCGCCGTAATGCGATCACCTTCTTTTAAACCTTGACGACTGGCTGCACCGTCAGGGGTCAGGCTACCAATTATTGGAGCAATGTCTGGCTGCCACGGTAGCATACCAAAACTTGTTAACGCGTCTTTGCCTTGCGCCGCACCTTGCATGAATTGCTGCACTGGCGCTTGGTACGTTTTGGTCGGGCTATTCGGCGCTGCATCTGACTGCAAAGTAATACTTACCAAATCTGTCTCACCCATGCGTCCAGCAAGACGATAATTAATGCCTTCCCATGTCTGAACTTCATGACCATCAATCGCGACGATCTTATCACCAACTGGTAACTGTGCTGTGGCGGCTGGTGTGTTGGGCAACACTTGCCCAATTTTGGTTGCCAGCTGCTCTGATGGGGTCATAAAGAGCACCCAAAATAGCGCTATCGCGATGATAAAGTTCATGAGGGGCCCTGCCGCGACAATCGCAATCTTCTTGAGCGGATGCTGATGATTAAAAGCCAGATGCTTCTCCTCTTCTGCTACGCCCCCTTCACGCTCATCAAGCATTTTGACATAACCACCCAGTGGTAATGCTGAGATACGATAATCAATACCGCTTTTTTTACTCGTCCAACCAAAAAGCTTAGGCCCAAAACCGATAGAATACGTCAACACTTTAACGCCGCAAAGACGCGCCACAATATAGTGACCCCACTCATGTAAAGCAATGAGTGGACCTAAGACAAATATTGCCGCAAGAAGCGTTAATAAAAATGTCATGATCTTTTCTCTGTTAAATGGCTGACAAAGCGATTACGCCAGCTTTTGGATAAGTGTATCGGTATGACGGCGTGCTATTTTATCAATTGATAGTATATCTTCTATATCGGCATGCTCATTCAATAACGGTACTTGTATCTCAGTCAGTGCCTGCTCGTTAATGTCAGCTATATCAGTCAAACGAATATGTCCGTTTAAAAACGCATCCACTGCAACCTCATTAGCAGCATTGAGCACAATCGTCGCTTGGGTACCTGATTGCATTGCTTGACGGGCCAGACGTAAACAAGCAAATTTTTGTAGATCAGGTTCAATGAACTCAAGCCCACTTAACGCATACAAGTCCAATGTTTGCGAGCCACTATCCATACGATTAGGATAGCTAAGAGCATGTGCAATTGGGGTCTTCATATCTGGACTGCCGAGCTGCGCTAAGAAGCTACCATCACTATATTCTACCATCGAGTGAATAATGCTTTGCGGATGAATCACCACATTTATTTTATTTTCAGGCAAATCAAATAAATGACAGGCTTCAATCAACTCCAAGCCTTTATTCATCATCGTAGCTGAGTCGACTGATATTTTTTGCCCCATCGACCAGTTTGGATGTTTGACAGCTTCTGCGACACTGGCTTGCTGCATTTTTTCAAACGATTGCTGTAAAAATGGTCCACCAGAAGCGGTCAACCAAAGCTTGCGCACCCCGTGGTTTGGCTGATGAATCTGTGTATTGTCTTGTTGGATAGCAAGTGGTAGGCACTGAAAAATAGCATTATGCTCAGAATCAAGCGGCAACAACGTCGCATTGTGCGTTTTGACCGCATCAATCATCACTTGGCCCGCCATCACCAGCGCTTCTTTATTCGCCAGTAAGATACGCTTGCCGGCACGAGCTGCTGCTAAGGTAGAAGGTAGACCAGCTGCCCCCATGATAGCGGCGACGACCGTATCGGTCTGCGAATCGGTGGCGATATCTACCAGCCCTGCTTCACCGCCCACGACATCAACATTTAAACCCGCTTCCTTAATACGTTGAGCAAAATCATCGACCGCCGCTGTTGGTACGCTGACTCGCTTAGGCAAAAACTGTTGGCAAAGCGCAAACAGTTTGTCTAAACGGTGATAGCCTGATAAAGCATAGACATCGTAATGCTGTGACTGCGCAGCTAAGATTGCCAATGTGCTATCGCCAATCGAGCCTGTCGCGCCTAGTACGGCGATGCGTTGCGTCATAACCATTGATGCCTATATGTAAGTGCTACTGTGAAAAATAAAATAAAGAAAATAAATAAGATATGAAAAATATAAGTGGAATGACTTATCTCAATAAATAAGTGGTGAAAATAATATTACGTAGTCAGCTCAAGTGTAAGTATTGAACCAGCTGATTTGCCGTAAAATAAGTCAATGCGCTCGTCTGTACTCTTATACAACCATCAAACCGAGCTGCTGTATTATCCAAAAGCCCAGCGCAAATATTGGTGTGGCAGATAATAGCGAATCAATACGGTCAAGAACACCGCCATGACCCGGTAAGATAGTGCCCGAATCTTTTACAAGAGCGCGGCGTTTGAGCATTGACTCAAACAAATCACCAAGTACAGATGCCAAGATCGTTATGGCTGACAACGATACAAATGCAATTAATGGCACACCCGTTAATTGTAGCTTAAAGACACTAATGGCGATAACCACTAACAAACCAGTTACCAAACCACCTGCCAGTCCTTCCATACTCTTATTCGGTGAGACGTTTGGCGCCATTTTGCGACGACCAAATTTGCGTCCAACGAAATAAGCGCCACTATCAGCACACCATACCAATAAGAACACATATAGTAACCACCATGCTGACAGCTGCCATAAGTAAAACATGGCAGTGATAGAGGCGGTTAATATCACAGTACCCATCAATGCCAATTTTTTACCGTACCAATTGGTATGAGTGGGGAAAACTCTGACCCAAAACAGTGCCATTACCCATATTGCTAATGAGGCCACCCACCAAAACAGCCAAGTCGCTGTGAACATGAGCGACACTAATGTCAGCACCAAGACCAATAGTACAAATAGCGCAGGATGACGCCATTTCGGCATCAGCTTCGTCCATTCGTGTGCGGAGATGATCGCGCCGATTGCTAAAAGTGGTGCAAATAAAATAGGAGTTTGGCTCGCAAACATTGCAATACCAACGATAATAACGAGAACAATTGCCGTCTTAATTCGTTGCCACATACTTATTGAGCCTTATAATAATGAAAAACGCATGATCAAAAAATGCAGTATAGCAGTAATCGACAATAGCCTTCTAATCGCAATCAACCTCAAATAAAGCAGTTTATTATTTCACAAACCATGAATCTTAACTACTTATAGTATATTCACATTGTAAGATACTGAGTATATCTTTAGCTGTTATATATCAGCGGGTCTGCTGCTCTGTCACTATTTGTTCGCTGGTTTTGCCAAAGCGGCGTTGACGTTGAGCAAATTCTGTCACCATATCAGCCAACTCTTCTGCTGTAAAATCTGGCCACAACGTTTGGGTAAAGAACAGCTCCGCGTAGGCCGATTGCCACAACAAAAAGTTGGAGATTCTGTATTCGCCGCCCGTACGCACCAGCATATCCACCGCTGGCGCATCGGCTAGTTGAACGTACGCGCCGAGCCTCTCTTTATTAATATCATCAGCACTCAACTGCCCTGCTTGAACTTGCTCAGCCAACTGTTTTGCTGCATGAGCAATATCCCATTGACCACCATAGCTGATGGCAATAACCAGTGTCATGGCGTCAAAGTTTGCCGTTTTTTCTTCAGCGTCCGCCATCAATGCTTGCAAGCTGTCACTGAGTTGGCTGCGATCCCCAATAAAACGCAAGCGAATACGGTATTCATTCATACGCGGTATTTGCTCATAAATGGTCGATGTCAGCAGTTGCATTAACAACGCCACTTCACTGGGCGGACGCTGCCAGTTTTCGCTAGAAAAAGCGAATACTGTCAGTACTTCAATGCCAGTCTCAACACAATACTCGACGATAGGGTCTAGCGCATCTTTGCCAGCCACATGGCCTTGACCTTTGCCCAAATCATTGGCTTTACCATAACGATTATTGCCATCCATAATGATAGCGATATGGCGCGGAAGAATATCAGGAGCCAACAGGGATGATATGGACATAGGCGAACTTGCTTATTGTTAAGGTAAGATAATAATAACGTGTACTATGGCAGTTAAAAAGTGCAATACAGGCAATTCATAAATTTATCATAAAACCGTCGCCGAACTTTCGGCAGTTTTTGAAAGAAAGACTACAAAATATCGTCTAATAATTGTCATTAAAACATTGCAATCGACATAATAATAAGCAGCCAATAGCAATGGCACATTGGCTGCTTAACTATAAAGAAATGACTCAACTGGTTTTACCAAAAATGGCAGGTTTGCCAGTTTTTAAACGTCCATCAAATCGCTTTCTTTTTTACTCAGACGGCTATCAATAGTTTCAATGTACTTGTCAGTAATTTTTTGAATATCATCACTGGCGCGGCGCTCGTCATCTTCTGATATTTCTTTTTCTTTTGCCAACTCTTTAATATCATTCATCATATCGCGGCGGATATTACGAATTGAAACGCGGCTGCTCTCAGCTTCCCCGCGGGCAAGCTTTTGCATGTCGCGACGAGTGTCTTCTGTCAGGGCAGGCATCGGCACACGAATCACGTCAGCGGTCATTGGGTTTAGACCCAAATCTGCTTCACGAATGGCTTTGTCAATCGCTTGTACCATGGTACGGTCAAATGGCTGAACCAATAGCGTACGTGAGTCTTCTACGTTTACACTGGCCACTTGATTCAATGGTGTAGGAGAACCGTAATAGCTAACCATTACACCTGACAACATACCTGGATGTGCACGACCCGTACGCACTTTGCTAAAGGTACTCTCAAGCGCTTCCAACGTTCTTTGCATGCGCGCTTCGCCGTCTTGCTTAATCTCATTAATCATCATGTATCCTTATTTATCGCTACCGACAAATCATTCATTATTGTTGGTTATAAAAGTTATTTATCATAATATGAGCCAGTGCTCACATCGCAACTTATATTGTAATCATGCTAGCTTTTACTATATCAATGATAGACGCGCGTGCCTTCATTTTCGCCCATAATGACATTCAATAAAGCATTAGGCTTGTTCATATCAAACACTTGTAGCGGTACATTGTGTTCACGGCATAAAGCAATGGCAGTTAAATCCATAACACCCAGCTTTTGCTCTAATACTTCATCAAACGTTAAACCGTCGTATTTGACTGCATCAGAATGTAGACTTGGGTCTTTGTCATAAACGCCGTCCACTTTGGTTGCTTTTAAGATTAGACCTGCTTCGATTTCAATACCGCGCAAGCAAGCAGCAGTGTCCGTGGTAAAGAACGGATTGCCTGTGCCAGCAACGAAAATACAAACTTCTCCGTTTTTAAGATAGCGGATGGCATTACGGCTGCTGTAACTTTCGGTCACTTCACCGATTGGCAATGCTGACATCAAGCGCGTTTTGATATTACGGCGCTCAAGCGCATCACGCATCGCAAGTCCATTCATAACAGTGGCAAGCATACCCATCTGATCACCCGTGACACGGCCAACCAAGCCCTCTTTTTGTAACTGCGCCCCGCGATATAAGTTACCACCCCCAACGACGATACCTACCTGTACGCCAAGTCCGCGCAAGTGGGCAATAGATAAACTCATCTTATCGAGTACTTCAGTATCAATACCCATGTCTTTACTACCGGCCAAAGCTTCGCCAGAGAGTTTCAACAAGATACGAGAGTAACGCGGGTTTTTGTCAGACATGAGGTCACCTTGTTAGCATTAAATTATAATTACAGTCATTGGTAAAATACAAATAGCGTTTGTCCGCAGCGCCATATCTAATGCTTGGCGTATGAAACAGGCTAAATTGCGCCAATTGTAGCAAAAACTGCCCGCTCTTGGGCAATTTTCACTCGCATATTGCACTCGGTTTTACCCTTTATAGCTGGCAAATAAATCATACTCGCTTGCATCGTCGATAGTAACCGTTAAGAACTGACCGACTTTTACTTGAGCGGTAATGTCGTCCACATAAACATGACCATCAATCTCTGGCGCATCGGCATAGCTACGGCAAATCGCAATATTCTCGTCGCTATCGATTTCATCAACCAATACCATCAAGGTCTTACCGACTTTTTCTTGCAGTTTTTGCGCCGATATCTCTTGTTGTAGCGCCATTAAGCGCTCATAACGAGACTGCTTAACGTCTTCAGGCACATGATTTGGCAAATCGTTAGCGACCGCGCCTTCAACTTCTGAGTACGTAAATGCTCCAACGCGATCAAGACGCGCTTCGACCAGCCAATCAAGCAAGCACTGAAAGTCTTCTTCGGTTTCACCTGGGAAGCCGACGACAAAGGTTGAGCGGATAACAATGTCAGGACAAATCTCACGCCATGCTTTGATACGTGCCAGCGTGTTTTCGCTATGGGCGGGACGTTTCATGGCTTTTAAGATGCTATGACTGGCGTGCTGAAAAGGAATGTCCAAATAAGGCAACAGCTTCTTCTCACCCATTAGCTCAACGACTTTATCTACGTGCGGGTACGGATAAACATAATGCAGACGTACCCAAATCCCTAAGTCATTCAGTGCTTGGCACATGTCATAAAACTTGGACTTCAGCGGCATGCCATTCCAAAAGCTGGTCTTATATTTTAAGTCCAACCCATAAGCAGACGTGTCTTGTGAAATGATAAGCAACTCTTTGACGCCTGCTTTTTTGAGGGCCATCGCTTCATTCATCACGCTGTCAATTGGACGCGAAACCAAATCACCACGTAAGCTTGGAATGATGCAGAAAGTACAACGATGGTTGCAACCTTCAGAGATTTTTAGGTAGGCATAATGACTTGGGGTCAATTTGATGCCAGCCTCATTAATTAGATCAATCTTTGGATCGTAATTTGCATCCAAGCTGCGGTTGGGTCTTGGCACGTGCTGTGCGACGGCTGTAATGACTTCATCATAAGCATGAGCGCCCGTCACTGCGAGCACAGCTGGGTGCATTTCACGAATCTTTTCTGCTTCTTTGCCCAAGCAGCCTGTCACAATCACTTTACCGTTTTTGCTAATGGCCTCGCCAATCGCGTCAAGCGACTCTTGTACCGCTGACTCGATAAAACCGCAAGTATTGACCACGACTAGGTCAGCACCTTCATAATCGCTGGCCACTTGATAACCATCACGGCTAAGTTCCGTGATAATTCGCTCACTATCTACCAGTGCTTTTGGACAACCTAACGAGACAAAACCAATCTTTGGCGCGGCGTTAACTGGTGCATTGGCTGTCGCGGTCATCCCTGATGTGGCATCACTGCTTTGCTCAATCGTACGATTCTGATTGTGATTGGCTTTATGGTGATAGGGTGCGTTACTGTCTGATGATCTCTGCTCTTCGATCATTGCGGGCTTAGCAGGATTAAAAATAGTGGCTGTGTTTTTAGGTGAAGTAGAAGCTGGCTGTGAGGTAATCGTAGTCGGATTCATCGACTCGGTAGAAGTTTTGGACATGGCTGACCTTGCTTGAGATAAATTGGCTGTGCGCATTGTACGTTTTTTTTGCAAATACCGCCAGTTTTGCCGCTCTATACTGTTGATTTGTGGTTAAATATTATATCAAGCATACTTTTTTTTAGTCATTACTTTGGGCGCTACCTATGACAAGCCATTTGACCACCACAAAACTGACACCTGACCTAGCATTTGTGTCACAGCATTTGTTTACGTCTATCTTGTGGGTCGATGAGACACTGTCTATCACTTGGTTGAATGCACAAGCCGAACAGCTGCTTGCGATCAGTAGCGGCAGGTTACTCAATCAGTCCGTATTGACGCTACTTGCGCCCGATACATTAAAAGACAGTAGTATAAAAGACGACCATGCAAAAGAACCGACTTGCTCATTGACCGAACGCTTTACTCAAGCACAACATTATCAGCAACCATTTATCGATCATGATCATACTATAGACACACACTTGAATGGTAACTTGTCTCTCTCAGTTGACTATAGCGTAACGCCTGTTATCTATGAGCAGCAGCATTATTTTATTATTGAGATGTGGGGCAAGGATCGCCAAAGCCGCATCTCAGAAGAACAACGTCAGCAGCAGCAATATAACGTCGCTCGTCATATGCTGCGCTCGGTCGCTCATGAAATCAAAAATCCGCTGGCAGGTATTCGCGGTGCGGCTCAATTGCTACAGCGACAATTTATCAAATTTAGTAGCCCGTCTACGTTTAACAACCAGCCTTCTGGGGTTACTGCTCACTCACACTCTCTTTCAAACCACAATAGCGACAATCATAACCTGCAAAAAACCGCTGAAAAACTGCGTAACTATACCGATATCATCATCTCCGAAACAGATCGCTTAACTCAGCTCATTGGACAATTTCTTGGCTCCAACCAATTGCCCAATTGGCAAACGATTAATATCCATGAGCCACTAGAGCATGTGATAACCTTGGTACTGAATCAATATCCGCAAGTGATACTACAACGCGACTATGACTTATCGTTGCCAGAATTAAAAGCTGACAAAGACCAGCTGATTCAAGTGTTTTTAAATCTGATAAACAATGCCTGTGAATCAATGACTGAGTTTGAGCAGACGCTTAAGCCAACAGAGTTGTCCGAGTCTAACGCTGACCACTCTGTCATTTCACAAACTGACAAGTCAGAGACAGGTAACTCAAAAACGGACAAGGATAGCGACGCTGATTACCAGCCGACCCTGCATATTCAAACCCGAGTGGCTTTTCAACATACCATTAGCGGGCAACAGCACAAACAGGTGTTACAGATTAATATCACTGACAACGGCTCGGGGATTAATCCTGCCCTTATCGGACAGATATTTTTCCCGATGGTGACCAGCCGCGCAGCAGGGACTGGTCTTGGATTGTCCATTGTGCAAGATATCATCAGCCATCATCATGGTATGATTGATGTCAGCTCTAATCAATCGCACAGTCCTAACAGCCGTGTTAAACACAACCAAAGTCACAATCAGACACGCTTTACGTTATATTTGCCTTTTCACCAACCAATAACTGAAGCGGAAACATAAATAATATTATCGTACAAAACCGTTGAATGACTAAATTATAAACCTGAATCAACCCATTGCTCATTAGGCCCGATACATGACTGACTATAACAACAAGCATAATCCTAAAAGCGATAATCAAACATCAAATGTTCAAACATCGAACAATCAAGTAAACAATAAACAAATAGTAAATGATCAAGCGGCAAAGGTGACGGTCAATAATAATCCTAATAAGCAGACTGCCACTCTATGGCTCATCGATGATGATGCCGCGCTGCGTTTGATATTGGCTGATACGTTTGAAGATGCAGGACTGACTGTTATCAGCTTTACGCAAGCACAAGCAGCGTGGACACGGCTTAATGATATACTACAACAGTCAGAGTCAGCAGAACCTTTGCCAGACGTGATATTGACCGATATCCGTATGCCAATGATGGATGGTTTGTCATTCAGTGATTGGGTACACAAGCATTTTCCTAAGCTGCCCATTGTCATTATGACCGCGCATTCAGACCTTACCTCAGCCATTAGTAGCTATCAGACAGGGGCGTTTGAGTATCTACCCAAACCCTTTGACTTGGACGATGCAGTCGCTACCATTTACAAAGCCATTAATTACCAGCCTAACATAGCTGAAGTGCATGCTATAAATATGCCTGATACTAGTATAGCCACTGTATCCACCGATACTGTCTCTAACAACAATGCGACAGCTGATGCCAAAACCAACCCTATTACCAACGCCAAGCCTGTAAGCAAAGCTTCTAAAGCCGCTAATAGTAAAGTTGGGGTGAAGTCCGACACTAAGACTCAAAACAATCCAAGCGGTATTATCGGTCAATCGCAAGCCATGCAGACGGTGTTTCGCGCTATTGGCAGACTGGCACACTCTCCCATAACCGTCTTAATCACAGGTGAATCGGGCACGGGCAAGGAGCTGGTCGCAAGCGCGCTACATCAGCACTCCCCTCGCAATCATCAGTCTTTTATTGCCCTAAATATGGCAGCAATCCCGCATGATTTGATTGAGTCTGAGTTATTCGGTCATGAAAAAGGTGCGTTCACTGGCGCGACGACGACACGGCAAGGTCGTTTTGAGCAAGCGGACGGCGGGACACTGTTTTTGGATGAAATTGGTGACATGCCGTTTAGCACGCAAACCCGTCTGCTACGAGTGCTGGCCAATGGCGAGTTTTACCGCGTGGGTGGACAGCAGCCGGTCAAAGTAGACGTACGTATCATTGCTGCTACCCATCAAAATTTGGAAGAGTTGGTAAAACAAGGCCGCTTCCGTGAAGATCTGTTTTATCGCCTTAATGTCATTCGCCTACCGCTACCACCTCTGCGTACACGGCGCGAAGATATCCCTGCACTCGCTCTTTACTTTATGCAGCGTGCTGCCGAGCAAATGAATACATCGCCAAAACAGCTACATTCTACAGCGCTACAGATTATGCAATCTTTTGAGTGGCGTGGTAATGTACGTCAGCTAGAAAATGTTTGCTTATGGCTTACAGTAATGGCAACTGGCGATACCGTCATGGTAGATGATTTGCCACCAGAGCTACTCGAAAACAGCTCAATTCATTCACAGCCGAATCAAGAATCTCCTTTATCGTCGCCAGAAATGGCACAGAATCACCAACAGCGAAACAACGATAGCATCAATAGTGAAGCCTATCATGAGCTCAATAATCAAAATTGGCAGCAAGCATTGGCTATTTGGGCTGAACAATCACTAGAGCAAGGTGAAACGGACATTTTACAAATGGCAACACCTGAATTTGAACGCGTCTTGCTCACCGCTGCCCTCAAGCATAGTGGCGGCAAAAAGATAGCAGCAGCTAGCTTACTTGGGTGGGGACGTAATACCCTGACACGTAAGTTACAGCAACTGGATATCTCCTCATCATAAAAGTGAGACAAATAGCGATTGAAGAAGCAAAAGCGCTAAATAAAAAGCCCAATACAATCAATTATTTATAATTATTAGCAAAAATAATCGTTAAATAATTAAAAATAATGGCAAATAGGGGTTGCCAAAAAAATCAAACTCTATATAATAGCCAACCACTGAGACGCACTACCGAATCAGTTAACTGTCTAGATGGTATTTGAATTTAAATGCTTTTGATGATAGAGTAACGAAAATGGGGCTGTGGCGGAATTGGTAGACGCACCAGATTTAGGTTCTGGCGCCGCAAGGTGTGAGAGTTCGAGTCTCTCCAGCCCCACCATTTTCGGATAGTACATCTTAGACCAAATATTAAAGCCTGCTTTTTAGCAGGTTTTTTTGTGTCTGGAATTTGCCAATGGACTTATAACCGTTCTAAATCCATCAATACTTCCTTCATACTTCCATACCGCTTTTCTACCCGCTTTGCCAATGCGCTATCCACGATGGGTTGATATTGACCATACTTTGATGGCAATCTTGGAATCGGGTGTTGACAATGCTGTGTTGCCCAATCAATCATTGGATCGCTACTTTGAGTATGTACCTTAAAGGGTCGCTTACCCATCAATATCTCAAACATCATAATACCAAACGCATAGACATCACTTTGCACCGTTGCGCCCTGCCCGTGCCAGCGCTCAGGCGCAAGATAGGCTGGCGTACCAGCAGGATTTGACTGAACAGAACTACTCACTCTGTGTGCCAAAGCAAAATCCGTCATCAATAAATCAGGCATTCTGCTGTTATCACAAACCTCATCTATTGAATCGCCATTGAGTAAAAAATTACTAGGCTTAATGTCATTATGTAGCCAACCAGCCTGATGCAACTTGGCTATCAAATGCGCTGCCTGAAGAATAAAATAGTATTTCTTTTCATCTGTTAACAATGAATGCGTTTGCCTATTCAGCTGCTTAGCCAAGCTTCCACATGAATAGTAAGGCATGACTAAAACGGTGAAATGTTGGCCCTGTTCCAATACTTGAACGTCTAGCTCATGATGAGCGAGTATAGCTGGCGCAATAAGGACAGAATTGCTTTGATTTTGGGATAGGTTATTTAAAGACTTTAATACATGGGCTTCGTGAGACAAATAAGTCGAATAATGGTCTGCATTATGGTTTAGTTGCCATTTGACCATGACGTGACCGAATTGTGAATGCTGTGCGCGCGTCAAACCCTGATAACAGTTGCGTTCCCTACTTTGTGTTTCACCATCCTGCATTTGCTCATCACGTTCAGCATTTTGTTGAGACAAACGTTGATGTGCTATTTCCCTATATTGTAAGATCGACAATACTTGTGTCACTGTTGGCAACAGTGCCCGTGCTTGCGCCTGCAAAGCTTGTATAATAGACGAATGACTGGCACTATTTTTCATGATATTGTTCTTGATAATGCTATTTTTTATAGTACTGTGAAGTCCTGACAAAGCCGAAATCACGCCAATTAAACACAATCTTAACTATTAGAGTTATTATGTCACAATCATCTAAGTCATCTGATCCATCTACGCATTACGCCCTACCTGCTTCACTATTGGACTTACTCAGTCAGTACTTACAAGAGAAAGTCACGCCAACGATTGAGATCGATCCGGCGCAGCTGGCTTATCGCTGGGTTGGTGGTCACAATGGACACTTAGAACCATTAACAGTCAATTTGTTTTTAAGTTTAGACGACTTGCACGGGATAGATAAACAAAAATCAAAACTCGTACAAAATACCCGCCAGTTTTTAAAAGGCTATCCCGCCAATCACGTCCTAATGACGGGAACACGCGGCGCGGGTAAATCTTCACTGATTCGAGCATTACTACAAGCCTACCATAGTGAAGGCCTGCGCATTATTGAAATTGCGCGTGACGATCTACGGATACTTGATAAGATTCGAGCTGCGATCAAGGCACTGCCAGCAGATTGTGGTTGTCGTTACATAGTGTACTGTGATGATTTAGCATTTAACGGTCAAGACGAAAGCTATCGTGCTCTAAAAAGTGTGCTGGATGGCTCGCTGGATTCTGAGCAAGACAAACTACTGGTTTATGCTACCAGTAACCGCCGTCGCCTGCTACCGCAAATGATGAAAGACAATCTTGATATTTATAATGGGCAGACGGATGAAGTCAATCCTTATGAGGCAGTTGATGAGACCGTGTCGCTGTCCGATCGATTTGGTTTGTCCCTAACCTTTCATCCCATGGATCAGCAAACTTATTTGCAGATTGTTCAGCATTATCTGATTTTAGAACAACAGAAGATTGCAGCCAATACGGACACTATTATTGAAGTGAGTTCAGGGGATGGAAGTTTGTCTGACACTATTAGACCCGATGCTTTACGCTGGGCGTCGGAGCGTGGTGGGCGCTCAGGACGAGTCGCCTATCAGTTCAGTCGTTATTGGAGTGGTAAAACGCAACTGGCGATTGAAGACAGTAAGCGCTAAATTATAATGATTGTATACCGAGCTACTAAGATAAACTCTCGTCGCCTCTGTCAGCAACGGCACAGCAAGAAAGATTGTCTTAGCAGTACGTTTATAAAGGTTGTCGCTCTTTTATTTAGTTTCCACAATATCACTTCGTGCAGAACCTAAATACTGTACGCGGTCAGTTTCTTGATGGTCGCTTAAGTCAGTGGCACTATTGACGATATACTGAGCAAAATCCGCTGCCAGCCATAAATTTCCTTGATATACGCTTTGGGCGTCTGCTCGAATATGTGCCATATTCGGTGTGCTGCTATCCGAATTCTCAAAGCTCTGATAACGCGCGCTAAAATGTGTCAAAATTAAGTTCTTGACACCGTTATCTTGCGCAAACCTGCCCACTAAGTACGCACTACTGTGCATGGGATCAAACTCTGGGTTTTTTGCCTGAATCTTCGTTAAGACGTCCGTCGTATACGTGGCTTCATGTACTAATAAATCCGCACCAACCACCACTGTACTTAAAAGCGCGGGCGTGTCGTTATCGCCAGCCACCACGACGCGTGTACGCTGCTTTTCATAATCAACATAATCTGCTGAAAGCAATTGCCCCCCATCATCCGTCATGACGTCCTCGCCTTGCTGCAATCGGCCCCACAAACTGCCGGCAGGTATTCCTGCTGCAATTAGCTTGGCTGTATCTAGTGTATGGCGACTGATGTTTTGGGTGATACCAAAGCCATAGGATGACACCCGATGCGAGAGTAGCGTAATATCAATGCTTAGCTGATGCTGTTCATTTAACGCAATATGAACTCTGTTCTCTTCAGTTTGCAGAACTTCTTCAATTGCTATGAAATCAATCGTAAAAGAAAAATGCAGCTCTGTGGTCAACTTAATAGCATCGAGTAGCGTTGCAATAGCTTGTGGTGCAATCAAAGTCAACGGCTCGCGACGACCTGACATGGCAGCACTCGCCAGCAATCCTGGTAGACCGTAGCAATGATCACCATGTACATGAGTGATGCAAACAGCGACCAATTGGTGCAAAGAGAGCTTGGTATGTAGCAGCTGCTGCTGTGTGCCTTCACCGCAATCGATCAATAACCATGGGCGTGACTTACTAGCCTGCTGATTGGAACCTGACAAGTAAGGATTCAGACATTCAATTGCCAATGCCGTCACATTACGCTGTTTGGTCGGTACACCAGCTGATGTACCCAAAAAGGTTAGCTTTAGCATAGGCAACTTCTTTTACTGATAGCGATCACTGAATGATTGACTACGACAACTGACACAACATGGTTTTTTGACCTTCAATCATTTGCCCGCCATTGGCTCTACACTCACTGACCGCATTGGATTCATAAGACTTCCAGCCGCCATAAAAGCTGGCCATACACAACAAAACCACCAATATCTTTTGTGTCCACGACTTAATAGACACTTGCTGTGCACGGATTTCTTGGTCAGTCCCAGCATGATGATTAACATTAACACTGTTATCAGCATCAATATTGCTATCTAATTTGTGTTTGGTCAGCTTGTCTTGGTCACTCATGGTACTACCTTCTTTATATGCTATTGTTAAATATAGTCGATATTCAATAAAATGGATATACCATATTATAATGCGTGACTGGTAAAAAATTTTCTTGCTGGCTGTGCCTACGCCGACAGAGGCAACAGAAATTTATACCAGTCACGCTGTATCTCACTTATATCGACTTGGCTATCAGAATCAAAAACGCTCACAATAGCATATTATTTCTTTAAAACGTCGGTGTCTTTAAAACTTGGGTATCTTTAAAACTTTGGCGTACCGCCTTTTTCTTCGGCACGTTTGAATGCAGGACGCTCATGACAACGCTTGAGCCAGTTCAATAAATTGACGTGTCTGACTTTGTCCATTCCTGCACGTGCATTGGACGCTGCGACTACGATGTACATTTGAATGTCAGCAGCACTGAACGTTTCACCAGCAAACCAATGATTGTCCTGTAGGTGATCTTCCATCAGCTTAAGGTTGTTCATGATATTATTGTTAATCATGCCATCTTCAACCTGCTTACGAATGCCTTTGCTAATTGGTTTGATCAGCATGGGCGATCTTTCAACCACTTTACTAAAGATCAGACGCATAACCAATTGCGGCATCGCTGTGGCTTCGGCAAAATGCAGCCAAAAAGTATAAGCTTCCCACGCCGCTTCATTATCATCACTAGGTTTAAATTGATGATCAGTATCATAGTGCCTGAGTAAATACTCGATAATAAAACCCGACTCTGCCAACGCGCGACCATCAACTTCAAGCACGGGCGTATGACCGAGTGGATGAACCTTTTTTAAGCTCTCAGGTGCCAGATAGGACTTAGTACGCTCGTAGCTGGTCAGCTTATAATCCAACTCCAGCTCTTCTAATAGCCATAAGATACGAAACGAGCGCGAGTTGTTTAAATGATGCAGATTTAACATAAACCATCCTAGTTATAGTGTGAATTATTAATCATATTTTGTGTATGAAGTCTCACGTTAAACGCAGCGTGATACTACTGATATCGATGATAGCGTAATTAATCTGCCTTTAACATAGGTGCTATGTAGAGTAATGGCTCAAAATTGTGCCTGCTAAGTCAATTCTTATGTCTCTATCTATCAACCTTGCATAAAAAAGCCTCCAACGCTGACGTTAGAGGCTTTTGCTCAGATAATTTTTATAACAACATAAAGCTAAAGCAATGTGTCAATTGCCAAGTGCATTATTCGTCTTCGTCCGTTGCTTCACTTGATGCGTCATCATCCAATTTATAATCATTGGCGATATCGATCGCGTCATTGACATCCGTCATTGCTTCATTGCCAACTGCCGCGTCAATATCTCGCTGCTCTTGACCTCCCACATCAAACGTACCGTCTTCTCTCATTGCATCGATAAGCTCATTGTCGCTTTCTTCGTTTTCAACACGCGCCATGGCCACCAGCTTTTCATCTTTTGACAAACGGATTAGCGTAACACCTTGGGTATTACGACCAGAGCTGGCGACATACTCAACTGGCGTGCGCACGAGCGTTCCTTTATCTGAGATTAAGATAATGTCATCTTCAGGCTCTACTTTGGTCGCACGAACCAATGCCCCATTACGCGCACTAGTCTTAATAGCGATCACGCCGCCGCCGCCACGATTTTGAGTATTGAACTCATCGATAAACGTACGTTTACCAAAGCCATTTTCACAAGCGATGAGGATCTCTCGCACATCATCTTCGATAACGACCAATGACTTGATAAATTCATCAGCAGCCAGACGCATACCGCGTACGCCTTTTGCCGTACGGCCCATTGCGCGAGCATCGTTTTCATCAAAACGAATGGCTTTACCACTTGAAGCAAACAACATGACTTCTTGGCTACCATTAGTAATGCGCGCACTCACCAACTTGTCACCTTCTTCCAATCCAACAGCAATCAAGCCATTCGAGCGAATGTTGGCAAATTGCTTAAGCTCTACTCGCTTGACAGTACCATTGGCGGTGGCGAAGAAGACAAAAGGAGGCTCTGCATTATTACTGTCTTCTAACGAGTCATCCTCGTTACCTACTGATGGCATACTGCCTTTTGCAGATAAATCTTCTACTATTTTTGGAATCGGCAGAATGGTTGTGACGGTTTCGTCGCCATTCAAACCAATGAGATTGACCAATGGACGACCACGCGCACCGCGACTAGCGATTGGTACTTCAAAACCGCGCAAACTAAAGACGCGTCCACTGTCCGTAAAGCACAATACGGTCGCATGCGTTGAGGTCACGACTAAATGGTCGATCACATCATCTTCTTTCATGGCGGTTGCAGACTTGCCTTTACCGCCGCGTTTTTGCGCGACATAATCATCAATCGGCTGAGTTTTCGCATAACCCGTACGTGAGACAGTCATAACGACTGTCTGTTCAGGAATCAAGTCTTCACGGTTAAAATCAGTGCGTGAGTCGATGATATCTGTGCGGCGCTCATCACCAAAATTGTCACGAATCTCAATCATCTCGTTAGAGATAATGGTCATTAGCTTATCAAAGTCGCCTAAGATAGATTCTAAATGCGTGATTTCGCGCAGCAAATCTTGATACTCTTCGGTCAATTTGTCTTGTTCAAGACCCGTTAAGCGATGCAATTGCATGTCTAAAATGGCGTTGACCTGCTCAAGCGACAAACGATAGCGCTGCTCGCCGTCAGTTTCACCATCGATCAAACCAAATGGTGCTTTAGGATCTTCACCTTCAATGAAATCAGGACGGACTGATTGGCTGCCAGCTGCTGTTAGCATGGCCACAACGCTACCTGAACCCCAAGTGTTGTTAAGTAAGCTTTCACGTGCAAGACCACGGTTAGCAGAGGCTTTGATCGTTGCAATAATCTCGTCGATATTGGCAAGGGCAACGGTCAAACCTTCTAATAAATGCCCACGAACGCGTGCTTTATTTAACTCATAAATGGTACGGCGCGTCACGACTTCTTGACGATGACGCACAAAAGCAGCAATAAGCTGACGTAATGTCAATAGCTTTGGCTGTCCGTTGTCCAAAGCCACCATATTGATACTAAAGCTCGACTCAAGCGGGGTCTGTAAGAACAAGTTGTTGACGATCACTTCCGCTGTTTCACCGCGGCGCAAGTCAATAGCAATACGCATGCCGTCTTTATCAGATTCATCACGAATCTCACTGATGCCTTCGATTTTTTTATCACGTACGAGTTCTGCGATACGCTCAATCAGTTTGGCTTTATTGGCTTGATAAGGGACTTCAGTGAAGACAATACGCTCACGATCACGATTGACACCCGTATCACTCATGGCTTCGATATGGTAACGACCACGTATGTGCAAACGGCCTTTGCCCGTACGATAAGCATCTAAAATGCCTGCACGGCCATAGATAATGCCGCCTGTCGGGAAATCAGGACCTGAAATATGTGACATCAACTCTTCAGCTGAGACTTGCGGGTTTTGGGCATACGCCAAACAAGCATTGATCACTTCGGTCAGATTGTGCGGTGCCATGTTGGTCGCCATACCGACTGCAATACCAGTCGCGCCATTGACCAACAAGTTAGGAATACGGGCTGGCATAACGCTTGGCATGCGCTCAGAGCCATCGTAGTTGTCTTCCCAATCGACCGTGTCTTTATCCAGATCAGCCAGCATTTGGTGCGTCAGTTTAGTCATACGAACTTCGGTATAACGCATTGCCGCCGGTGGATCGTCATCAATTGAGCCAAAGTTACCTTGACCATCGACCATGGGATAGCGCAAGCTAAAATCCTGTGCCATACGCACAATGGCGTCATATACAGCACTGTCGCCATGCGGGTGATATTTACCAATGACATCACCGACCACACGTGCTGATTTCTTATAAGGCTTGTTATAATCATTAGATAGCACATGCATGGCGTACATTACGCGACGGTGTACAGGCTTGAACCCATCACGCACATCAGGTAGCGCACGCGAGACGATCACGCTCATCGCATAATCCAAATAGGATTGTTTTAGTTCATCTACAATGCCAATAGGACTGACCGATTCGCTCATATACGCTCCTTCACTTTCATTCTTTTTCTAATGCAAACACTGTTTAAGAAACTTATGCACTATACAAAAAATAGCTGCATCAATTCGCAGCTACTATAAAAATAGTGACCATAAAAGCAATACTAAACGTGCAAAACACTAGGAAAACGACGATAGTTTTAATGTTTAGTAAAAGAAGCTATTTTAGCACAAAATTGCTGATTTAGGGGCATCTGACTGTCATTAAAATCAAGGAAAACAGCTTATTAGCGACCTTATTTTGACGAATCGTTATCCACTAAGTCTATATCAATTACAAGTTATTTTTGAGTGGCTGATTTTGCCATTTTTACAAACAAACTTACTATCTTTTGAGCGGTGGGACACCCCGCCCATTTTGCCAGAATATAGCGTGTTTTTTACTTATGCTTGACTTATAGGCATGGCAACTAAAGCGATTGCAAATAGCGACAACATCATTGATTTCATTTTTCTCTTCTCCGTTAGTAAAATATATCCATTAAAAAAACTGCACCCAGCGAGTACAGTTTTTGCGGTTAAAACAACAGTTTCGATTAGGTTTAAATGGTATTAAATGGCTTTGAACTCTTGATTAAAGAACTCGCGAGTGGCTTGGGTACAAGCAGTACTGACTAAGCCACCATGGTAGTTTGCTAGAACTGCGGTTCCTGCGGCTTGTGCTAACACATTTGGATCGGTTACTCCTGCGGCTTGAGCGTCTGCAACGGCTTTATTTTGAACAGCTGTCAAAGTTGCAGTAAATCTGCCTTGTACATTATCCAGTACGCTCGTTGTCATCCATGGGTTGCTCATGGCATTACCAATTGGCGTTACTGCACCTCGATCACCCCGTGTATCAACATCTAATACTGTGACGTTAAGATTATTGGATGACGCAGCGGCTTGCAGTATCGCAGCCACTGAGCCTGTGTTTAGATCATAATAAACGGTTGGGTCTTGATTACCGCCGCATAGTAGCGTTGGCATCTTAGGTATATAACCGCGCAAATCATTGTCTTTTAACGCTTTACGTAGCTCATTTTGTGGATTAGCGGCTGGCAATACTCCCGTGCTCACCACTAGGCTATCAGGGCGTTGCAAGGCATCTTTCACATAGGCGGCGCGGAAGTCCGTTTTTATCAGATATTTATCATCGTCAAATCCTAAGAACGCAAAAGGTAAATTGCTAGTTGGGAGTTGATCGAGAATAGGATTATTGGTAGGTTTTGACTGGAAGATCGCATTATCAGGTAGCTTACCATCGTTTACCAATTCACCAAAAGTTTGCATACTTGGCAGCTGAGTATTAGCATACTGCGCCGAAAAGATATCT
Source organism: Psychrobacter sp. AOP22-C1-C5 (assembly GCF_052378885.1). NCBI lineage: Bacteria > Pseudomonadati > Pseudomonadota > Gammaproteobacteria > Moraxellales > Moraxellaceae > Psychrobacter > Psychrobacter sp. AOP22-C1-C5. The sequence goes on from NZ_JBQSYC010000001.1 coordinate 477,113, forward strand.
GATCTGTTGCCATAGATATTTTTGTATTTTTTCTGCATGCCTTCTGCCAATAATGGCGCAAAACGTGTCGCACCAACATTCACATTGCCCGCAAAAATAGCATCACCAAATGCAGCTAACGCATAAGGGCCTGAAGAAGGCGCAATCGCAGTGACTGGCTCGTTTTGCTCGTCTAGCAGCCGCGCCGTTGCCATGGCGACATGCCCACCTTGTGAGTATCCGCTAATGAACAGTTTGCCTGAGTCATTGATGTTGGCGTAAGTGCTGGCATTCTCACGTTTTTTCCGGTCGATGATAGTACGCGCGCCATCCAAAGCATCAACCATATCCATAGCTTGCTGATCTGCCACCAAATATGGATGATAATCAAGATCAGACTCATCATAACCCGCATAGTTTGGTGCTACCACAATATAACCTTGGGCGGCAAAGTTTGCGGCTATCAGAGTGGCCTCGCTAACTGCTGGGTTTTGGGGATTGGCTACTTGACTAAAATCATAATCTTTATCAGTAGTAGTGCCATGAGCGTAGAGCAAGACAGGTCGATCACCTTGGCAGTCCGCACTATTGCCACTTGGTAGCATTAATGCAGCCGTCGCCTTCGTTCGCTCGCCTGCTGCGCCTACTGTCAAGTAACTGACTTTTTCAATTTTGATGTCACATTTGGCTTCAGGGGCGGCAGTATTTCCAAACCCATTATCTATCTGAGCAGTGGTAAACGCGCTGATCGGTTTTACTGTTGTAGCATAGCTCACGATCTCATCATCATCATCTCCACAACCCGCCAGCAATAAGCTACTAGCAACGGCAACTGACAATAGGCAACGTGACATAGTTGGCTGATGAGTTATAGTTTTAGAGGTCGAGGGGTCAGTATTGATAACTGATTTGGCGATGGTACGGGTGGCAGACTTGAATATTATCATCGTTACTATCCTTAGCAGTGGTAAGTCAATTGATTGCCGAGAGTCCCTGGCAGCAGATAAAGTCAGTTTGGCAAAATCCCTTAATCAACGATTGGTATTAAACATTTTGAGTAAAATAGATGTGACAAGAATTGTTGCTAAAACCTTACTATTTATACCGCAAAATATTATGAAAAGCTACTGCAAAGCATATACTCAGTGTCGTCTTTAACGCTATATGATAGTACTAATAGTCATTGCACTCCTAGCTTCGCCTCACTCTTTGTTGTACGATGTTGCAAAATCCCACCTTGATATAGACTTCTCTTTTATGCAAACAATCCCTCAAAATGCAATCCATCAAGACACAGCAACATATGACGATTCATCAATAGACTCAGTAGGGAAAATAGCCCAACAAGAAACTGTGCAACAAGACGCGCGTACTGATCGTAACTTTGATGCCATCGCTGACCATTTTGAAAAGAAGGTCTACGGCGGGTTAAAGGGAGAGATTCGCTTAGCTGTTTTACGCCGCGATATTTTTGAGTATTGCGCGCAGATGAGTGAAAGCCTTGGACGACCTTTGCGAGTTTTAGATGTGGGCGCAGGGCTTGCGCAAATTGCAATAGAGCTTGCCACTCAAGGTCATACGGTGGTTATCAATGATATTTCGGCCAACATGCTCGAAAAAGCAAAAGCAGGTGCAGAACAAATCGATGAAGACCTTGATATAACCTGGTACGTTTGTCCGTATCAAGGTCTCGAAGATAGACTGATTAAAGATAGTGAGCAAGAGCATACGGATAATACGATTGCAAAAGAAACCAAGTTTGATTTAATTATGTCGCACGCTTTGCTTGAGTGGCTAGCGGAACCTGCTTTGGTTATGGAGTTTTTTGATCGACAACTGATGGATCATGGCGTCCTGTCATTGTGCTTTTATAATCCCGCAAGTTTTGATTATCGTAACCTCATCATGGGTAACTTTAATTTGCTCGATAACACCGAATACAAAGCAGATAACAAAAAGAGCTTAACACCCAATTATCCAGTTGCTAAAGAAGAAGTAGAATCTTGGTTGGCAACGCACGATTATCGAACCGTAAAGACCAGCGGACTTCGCGTGTTTCATGATTATGCACCGCTCAAACGCGGCGGTCATAACGACCCAGATGCTGTGATACGAATGGAGCTGCGCTACTCACAGCTTGAACCCTATAAATGGCTTGGGCGTTATTTACACATCATGGCAACTCGGTAAGTTTTTTATAATGCTGACCAAGCCGTGGCATTGATTTCTTTTTCATCAAACACTACGATGTGCTCTAGCATAGGCAAGATACCAATCCGCGAGCCAATCTCGTGATTGTGATGGCTGGCAACTAACGACAATACTGTCTGTCCATCATCAAGCTGTAAGCGATATAAGTAGTTGGCACCTCGAAAAACGCGTCCAATGACCAACGCCGTTCGCGTACTATTGTCATCATGAATGATGTCATCAGGGCGTACAAGCACCTTAATTGGCGTGCCATTGGGATAGTCATAATGGCAATATTGCGGCTGTCCTGATGCATCAGAGACTTCCATGCGTCGATAAATATCACCCAGTGCTGTCTCAACCCGTCCGTCTCTAATGATACCGTTTATCATAGCGCCTTCACCAACAAACTCAGCAACGAAAGGACTGGTCGGCTCATGATACAACTCGCTTGGAGTCGCCCACTGTACCAGCTTACCTTTATCCATCACCCCTACTTTATCCGCTAGCGCAAATGCTTCGTTTTGGTCATGGGTGACTAAGATAGCGGTGGTATTGGTGCGTTTGAGAATATCACGGACACTCATTGCTAATGACTCGCGTAACACCACATCCAAATTAGAAAATGGCTCATCAAGCAGCAGCAGTTTGGGCTTGGGTGCCAAAGCTCGTGCTAAGGCCACTCGTTGCTGCTGTCCACCTGAAAGCTCATGTGGGCGTTTATCGGCATGCTCAGTTAATTCAACGAGGCTTAGCATGTCAGCAACTCGTGCCTTTTTGTCAGCAGCAGACCATTTATTCAGACCAAATGCGATGTTTTTCGCCACACTTAGGTGACCAAAAAGTGCATAGTCTTGAAATACCATGCCCATACCGCGCTTGGCTGGTACAACCGCAAATGATTGATGGGTGGTTTTTTCTGTCAAACGCTGATCGTTCAAATAAACGGTGCCAGCGCGGCTCGGTTCCAATCCTGCAATCGCTCGTAGCGCCGTAGTCTTCCCACAACCGCTATAACCCAAAAAGCAACCAATCTCGCCTTGTTGTAAGATAAACGATAGTCCATTGACGACAATCGTATCGTCATAGCCTACGATCAAATCTTGCACACTAAAGTAAGGATTGGTATCGTCCGTTGATTTAGAATCTGTTGAGTCTTTCATTGAATCCGTGCACATAGACGATACTCGTTAACCAATAATAAATAAAACCCGCAGATAAAACAGTAGAACCATCACAACGGCAATTGCCTGTTTTTGATTTATTTACCGTCCGTTTTAATGCTGTTTATCACTTTGACGCAATAATATCCAAACAGGTAGTAGCCCAACCAGCACAATCAACAAACTTGGCAATGCCGCGCGTCCCCACATCCCTTCGCTAGTCATCTCAAATACACGCACTGCCAGCGTATCCCAGCCTTGACGACGTGTCATCAACGTAATGGGCATCTCTTTCATGACTTCGACAAAACCTATCAACAACGCCGTCAATACCCCAGGACTCAGCACTGGCAACACCACTTGTCGCCACCTTTGATAAGCACTGTCGCTAAGTAACTTAGCCGCCGCTTCTTGGTTGACCGTCAAGCGCTGTAGTTGTCGATCGATTGGCTGAAAACTCACTGTCATAAAACGGGTTGATAGCGCGAGTAGCATTACAATCACACTGCCCGATAACACTTGCTTCGAGATCATACCAAAGGCAATCATTTGGTTGTCTAGCCAAGCAATCGGAATAAATATGCCCACTGCCAATACCGTACCTGGAACCACGTAACCCAAATTAGCCAAAGTCGTCAGCAGCTTGGTCAATTTATCAGGATATTGGCGCTTAATCCACGCAATAATAATAGCCAGAACCGCAATGAATAAGGTGGTCATGCTAGCGATGGTGACACTATTAATCACAAAATCAATATAACGCGCGTCAAAATCCTGCCGAAAATTCAACGCCGTCCAATATATCAGCTGTAAAAATGGTATGAAGAACGCCACTGCAAATACAAGTGTACACACTAATGCCATGAGCCATTTGACAGGCATGCTGGTTTCAAGACGTTGACTGCTGCCTTGGGTAGTCGAGTGACCACGTTTCGCCTGCCAATATTGTTCAAACAAAACCACGATAAAAACCACACTGATCAATAGTGCTGCTAACTGTGCGGCTGTCGTCAAGCTAAAAAAGCCAAACCATGCCTTATAAATAGCTGTGGTAAAAGTATCAACATTAAATACTGACACCGCGCCAAAGTCTGCCAAGGTTTCCATACTTGCCAGCAATAACCCACCAATTATCCAAGGTAATGCTTGTGGCAATGCTAGCCTAAAGAACACGCGACTGCGGCTTAGACCCAGCATTTGACCCGCTTCAATCGCACGCCTACCTTGTGACAAAAACGCTTGCCGCGCTAGTAAATAAACGTAAGGATAAAACGCCAATGACAATATCAAACCTGCACCCCACACATTGCGTACTGAGGGAATGGCTGTATCGATGCCGAAGTCCCGCAAACTTGTCTGTAAAGGGCCACTAAAATCAACAATACCGACGGTAACAAATGCTAAGACATAAGCTGGCATCGCGAGCGGCAACATCAGCGCCCACGAAAAAAAACGCTGCCCAGGGAAGCGGTACATGCTGGTTACCCAAGCGAGTGTCGTGCCAATAGTGCCAGAAATGGCTATAACCATGAATAATAAAATTGCGGTGTTTTTGAGTACTTGCGGTAGCACATACTCTGTCATGTGCGTCCAGATATCGGCGACTGGCTGTGTCCAAGATAACAATACGATCAAAATTGGCACCAGCATAAACAACGAAATCAGCCCTAAGACTGATTTTGAAAGAACACGTTTAAGAATAGCGCGGTCTTGACTGACAATCTGTTTCTGATCAATACGATCATTGACTGTACCCGTTTGATGAACGGACGTATCTGGCGGTGTGATCATATCTTCATTACCATACCTTATTACCCTATCGTACGCACAGAGACTTTATACCAGACCCAAGTATTTGATAAGCTTCATCACACTTATTTAAACACTTATTTAACTAATCAGCGGTCACTATAAAAACCTATTTATTAACGACCGTTGTCTTCGAGATTGGTATAAATGACCATTTATAAACCACAATGACTAGCAGCTCTCTATTTATACCCAGCCTTGTCCATCAATTGAATTGCTTGGGTTTGTAGCTCACCAAACTTCTGCACGTTAATGTCGTCTTTTTTGAACTGACCCCATGATCTGAGCATTTCTGACTCGTCGACGCCTTGTTTGACTGGGAATTCTTTGTCTGAGCTGGCATAAATACCCTGTGCTTCATCAGACGATAGCCATTCTATAAGTTTAAGCGTCCCATCTGGGTTGTCTGAGCTGGCAACCACACCTGCTCCCGAAATATTTGTATGCGTCCCAGTGGTGCCTTGGTTTGCCCAAAATAACTTCACAGGGAAAGTTGGTTTTTCATCCAGTAAACGACCATAATAATAACTATTGGCAATACCAACTTCACATTGACCAGCAGCGATCGCCTCCAACAACGCGGTGTCATCACTGAACACATCAGTGGCCAGATTATCAACCCACCCACGGATGACGGCTTCGGTTTTTTCTGCGCCCAAATGCTCTATCATGCTTGCTACAAGGGATTGGTTATAGACCTTTTTAGAGCTGCGTAGGCATAGCTTGCCTTTCCACTTTGGATCCGCCAAATCTGCATAAGTCGATAATTGGTCGGCGTTGACTTTGCTTGGGTCATAGAAGATAGTACGGGCGCGCAATGATAGGCCTGTCCATTGGCCTTTTGGATCACGATATTTTGCAGGGACATTTTTTTCTAACACTTCTGATGCCACTGGTTGAAGGAGGCCTTCTTGTGCCGCTTGCCATAAATTACCGGCGTCAACCGTCAATAACATATCAGCTGGCGTATTCTGACCTTCAGCTTTTAGACGTGCTAATAATGGGCCAATACTGTCCGTAACCAGCTCAACCTTCACGCCTGTTTTTTCAGTATAACGATCTAGCAAAGGTTTGATTAATTGCTCATTACGTGAAGAGTAGATAGTAACCGTGTGACTGTCAGTATTAGCAGCAGCTTCGGTAGTAGCGCCTTCTTCGGCACCAGTCGCCGCTGCCGCTGTTTCTGCCGCCCCGCTCTCTTCCGTCGTAGATGAATTATTGCATCCACTAAGCCCAAGCATTACGCCAAATACGGCAACAGGTAAGATAAGTTTACTGGACGTTAAAGTAGCGGTGATGGCATTCAATGACATGGTTTCCCCATAATAGTGCTATAAAAGATGAAATAAAGTGTCAAACATAGCTGGCTGGCTATTGACTGAATTGATTACTCATTATTAAAACGGATAAAACCAAAAAATATAAAAATAACATACTAATGTAAATGAGAGTAATTATCAATAAATTTGTTTGCCATTAAAAACCTTCAGAATCCTCTTTGTATTTGACCATTAAGAAGTCGAATATATCGCTCTTACTATTAATATTTTTGTAGAATTTATCATCGGATTGTCGATAGATAATCCTACCTTACAATAGCCATTGTCCCAATAGCGCATTCACTGCTGCCTCGGTACGTAGTATGCGTGGGCCTATATGCACGGCTTCACAACCTTGCGAGGCTAGCAGCTCTATCTCATAATCAATCCAGCCGCCTTCAGCACCGATACAGACCAAACTGGGCAAAGTTGATACCGACTGATTTTGCAGACGCTGGTTTTTTAAATACTGTTTTTTTAAATACTGGGCAAGTGACTGCGCACCATAAGGATGAGCCACGATAGCGCGATCAGTCATCAAACGCGCCAATTCGTCTTCCACAAAAGGTTTAAAGCGTTTTTGCAGGCTAATGCGAGGCATTATCGTATCAACGCCTTGTTGTAGCCCCTCTAATACAAATTCATCGAGGCGTGCAAGCATCGGGCTTTGCCAATAGCTTTTTTGGGTGCGGTAACTATTGATAAGAATGATATCGCGTACGCCAAGCGCTGTCATATCCATGATCAAACGCCGCAGCACTTTTGGCCGTGGTAATGCCAATACCACGGTCAAGTCCAGTTTGGGCGGCGGCGGCATTCTCAAGGTAACCTCACGCAATTGAATGCGATCAGGTTTTATGTCATCAATGATTGCCGTACCCAAATGACCACCTATTTGACCAATCTTGAGCGGCTCACCGACAGCTGCCACCAACACGTCAGTCACATGAGTGATTTGCGGTAAAGCAATTATTTGAGCCGTATCGTTTGAGAAGTTGGCTGCCGGTAGCAAAATACAATTCATGACGTCTTTGAGCTTGAGTGTTTTTCGATCACCTCAGTAATCATGGTAAGTTGACGAGGCAATACCGCTTGCTGCTGCTTCGTCATCTGCGCACCAGCTTGTCCCGCCAGTTTTGCCAATTCAAGATGATCAAGCCAAGACACAAGCTGCTGATAAATAAGCGTGCTGTCCTCATCTTTAGAAGACGGTTTGCGAGAGGAGTTTTTATTGACGTTTGATGTATTGTGCACGTCTATCTGTTTACTGTTACCAACAACGCCACCTGTTGCCACGTTTTTTTTAGTAGCAGGATGATAAAACGCATTGTTCGGCTGATACAGTGCCCCTACCTCAGACAATTTATCGACCACATTCTGACAAGACTGAGTGTAGCGCCCCATTATTACAGGCGTTGCCACACTTGCAGGCTCAACAGGATTGTGTCCGCCAATATCCACCAACGAGCCGCCTACCAGCGCCACATCGGCCAAGGTGTACCACGTCATGAGCTCACCCATGCTATCAGCCAGATAAACTTGCGTGTCTGCATCAATGGTTTCTTCTGTACTACGCCGTGCCATTTTTAATGCCGTGTTTTGGATAAGCTCCGCCACTTCGTCGAAACGCTCTGGGTGTCTGGGCACGATGATCAATAGCGTATCGGCCAGTGTAGAGTTGGACAACAGTTGCTTATGTAGCGCCAACGCTGTTTCTTCTTCGCCACTGTGCGTGCTTGCTGCTACCCAAATCTTTCGACCTGCTATTCCAAGCTTTTTTGCCAGTTCGGTTTGTTGGTTTGTTATATCAGGTTTTTGTGTATTTCCATGCTCTATATGAACCACTTCATCAACAATTTCGTCCATAGCTTTAGGAGTATTGATTACCCATTTTAACGAGCCAGCCACACGAATTTGTGCGCTATGCGCGCCCAATTGGCGAAAGCGTTTTGCCGATTCATTGTCTTGCGCAATGATTAATGTCAGGTTTTTCATCATACTGGCACTGACCGCAGCGATTTTTTGATAACTCTTAAAAGAAGACGCTGACAAACGACCATTGACTAACACGCTGGGAATGCGATGTTCAGAGAGTTTGGTTAAGATATTTGCCCAAAGCTCTGTCTCTACAAACAAAGCCGCAACGGGCTGCACATGCGCCAAGAACTTCTCAATCACGCTAGGGCTATCTACAGGTACGTAACTGTGACTCATGCGACCTTGATCAATCTCATCCGCGAAACGACTGGCACCGCGGGCAAACCCTGTCTGCGTGGTATTGGTTAGCCATATCTGATACCCATCAGCCAATAATGCATCTAACAAAGGTGCAACCGTATTGGTCTCACCCAATGAAACAGCATGGCACCAGATCACGCCTTTGTTAGCATAAGGCGAATTGGTATCAAGCATAGAGTCAACCGATGGACGGGCAGGATAATTTTTACCAAACCGTTGCTCAACTTCTCGTTGGTAATAGTCGCGCTTGTGTGAGCGTCGCCATACTTGTACGCGATATAGAGGCTTAAGTAATCCAATACCAAACTGGTAATAGAAAGGCGGCGCGGAAAAAGTGCGGCTGGACAACGATTCAATATCAGACGACTTTGAAGAACAATCAGAAGGGGTATGAGAAGATGGCATGAAGCAGCCTAGATTAGTAATGATTAAATGATAAAGAGACAACAGTAAAAAATGCGCCAATTCTACCTGAATTTAACGCGTAACAATAAGCTTTTAAAAGCGACGTACTATAAAAGGGGTCAGACGAGAAACAATATCAATATTGCTATCACGGTCACCGCACCAAGCAGTATTTGATAACGTTTGATGCTGTGCTGTTCTTGTTTTTGTGTGCTTATCAACTCTTGTGCCTGCTGCCAATGCACGACCAAATCGGCAGCTTCAACATGACCATTTTTGGCGGCTTGCGTGAGCCAGTACTGACCATTTTCTATGTCTTGTGCGACGCCTACTCCTTGATAGTACATCTTGCTTAAAAGACGCTGAGCGCGACTGTCATCTTTACTAGCGGCTTGCTTGACCCACTCAGCCCCTGATTCTTTCTCAGCAATATCATCAACAGTCAAGCCTTCACCAAGTAACTGATACATTGCCAAGCGCAACATGGCTGCGGTATTGCCAGCATTCGCCGCTCTTTGGAGCTTTAATAACGCTTGCTTTTTTGCAGCCAAATGACTTTCTGAAAACACAATTTGCATACGGGGTTTATCTTGCTTGGCAATATGCCGCTCAAATTGGTCCAATACGTCGCAAGCTTGCTGGTATTCGGTATTATGAGCTGTTTGAACCACGATAATCTCATCTAGCTCTGTCAGCAGCTGTGTGAACATCTCTGGTGTGGGCGATATTTTTAAAGAAGGGGCTGGTTTGGTCAATATAAGGTTGTCTGCGTCTGAGGACGTATTGGCCAGCAGGGTCTCAGCGTGAGCTAGTTGAGGTGTTGTATGACTGTCTTGTTTGGCTACATCAGTATTCTCTAATACTTCGTTGACCACTATGTCATCTGTTAGTTTTTTTAATGATTTTTCTGACAGCGGACCAGTATTTATTGATGCTTCAGTCTTTAAATGGATATCCGTATTTTTGCTGATATCAATATTTTGAATCGTATTGTGGGCGACGGTTTCGATGGCTGAGACATCGTTGGCATTTGGCAATCTTGTATTGACTGCTTGATATAGGCCGCTTGCTACCTGACCGCCCTGCACTGCCTCAAACGGTCGATCGATATGACCAAACAGACGCAATCCTATTGGTTCTAAGGCAAAAAATACAGACGTATCGGCATTGCTCTCAACATCGTCACGATAGACGACTGCCATATGTTGATAAAAATCATCAGTTATTAATGATAAATGAGGATAACGCTTACGTAGCTCGAATTGACCATACCAATGCGGCGATTTTTGCCATTGACGTGCCAAGACTCGTCCTGCGTAAAACGCCAAAAATACCATAAAGTTACGATAACGTTCATCGACCAGTATCGTCTCTTCATGCCACTGACCTACTTTAATCATGTCACGGCGTATCTGCGACAATAGTGTATCTATACGCTGCAAACTTGCCAGCGACTCATCCAACACGCAACTGCGGAGCTCAGCTTCATATGCTATACCACCTGCGATAGGACGCTCAGCTAAAAAATCTTGCCAATACCCTGCTGCGATATAATCAAGTGGCGTCAAGAGCGATGCAGACATAGACAAACCTGTCCTTTTTGTCAATAAACTGAGAATATAGTCGATTTAATTTAAGAAGAGTACAGTACTGCTGGGATGAATTTTTCGAAGCCGCTGTCCGTAACGTCATAGCAAGCGAGAAAGTTTGTACCAACAGAACGTTTTTTTGCACAGCTCTTTTATTTTAAACTGACGATAAAATTGTCGTAATCATAAACGTCGTAATCATAAAACAAAGTTTAGGTTACTAGGTTACCTTAACCTAAAATTTGCAGCGCTACAATAAAGGACTAAACAGACGCACCACATTATCAAATAAATGCGCAGAACCATGACGTTGCTGCCACTCTTCCAAACCTAAAAACCGGCAATTTTGCAAGTAAACTTCTTGACAATCAGACACTTGCGCGACCATCTCTGGTGTATAAATGGCTAAGCTAACTTCCATATTCAGATAAAAACTGCGCATATCAATATTGACCGTGCCAAACAGACAATAATCATCATCGATGACCACCGTTTTTGTATGTAGCAGCCCCCCTTTAAACAAGGCAATAGTCACGCCAGCCTCCAGCAATTCTTGATAGTAGGCTTGTGATGCATGCTGCACAAGAAAAGAATCGACTTTCTCAGGGACAATCAGTGTTACCTCAACCCCGCGCTTGGCTGCTATCATGAGCGCTCCTGATAGCGCTTCATCAGGGACAAAATATGGCGTGGTCATGCAAATGCGTTTATTGGCGCGATGAATAACTGTGACCAATGTATTATAAATTACATGCGCAGTTACTTGCGGTGCTGAAGGTATCAGCTGTGCCAAGACCCCTTCTACGACTGGCATCTTAGGTATCACAATCGATGTCGAGCCAATGTCTGGCTGCTCATGGTTATCCATATTGCTACCCAATACTTTAACCCGACTGTTTAGATCGTTAATCGTTGGATCCATCACGTATAGCTTACGAGTATAACTATTGACTCGATGATGAAGCGCATTTAGATTGTCGTTGTTTTCAGCACCGATATCTGTCGCCACCACGACTGCCATGGCTGTAGTAATACTAATAGACTGAGGGCTGGTCGTACGTATTGCTACATCGATCCACTGGCCAACATTTTTATTTTGTTTAAAAAACTTTGGATCAACCAAATTAAAGCTACCGATATAACCAATACACTCATCGAAGACCACAAGTTTGCGATGATTACGCAAATCTGAACGTTTAAATAACGTCTTAAACAGCCCCACTGGCAGCGACTGATGAACGAAAACACCTGATTTCTCTAGCGAGCGGTGCGCGCTGCTGTTAAAAAAGCTAAAGCTTCCCACACTATCCGCCAATATATGGCACTCTACGCCGCGCTGCGCAGCCGCTGCTAACGCATCCATCACCTCTAATACTTGCCCCTTAGGATAAACAATATAAAACTCCATGAGAATAATACGCTGAGCTGCATTTATATCTTTAATCAAGCTTTGAAAAATAGTGTTCGGATCCGTCAGTAACTGCATATGATGCTCAGGAAACACACCAAGGCCTGTCCAGCGCGTGCCTATCTGGCTGACACCGCGATAATTGGCAGGCAATAACTCCTGTCCTTGATCAAACACCAAATGCTCGCGTCGCGCCATATCATTCATCATTAGATTGGCTTGATCTACTCGTTCACGATAACGCCGACCAATCATGGGCTCACCCAGCAAAAGGTAAGCGATGAATCCAAAAAGAGGTAAGGTGTATAGTACAGCGACCCAAGCAATCGACACTCCAATATTGCGCTGCACCGTTACAATCCGTAGCGTCATTACGATCATCAGAACAATATGAAATACCAAACCCAGCCCAGCAAAGTCTCCCCATGACCATGTGGTAAAGGTTTTTTCAAGAGTAAAAGTATCTATGCCTGCCTCCGTCGATCAAGATAAAATATCGCGTAATTCATAAAGTATCAATAATATAAAATCTCAATAGTATAGTAGCTTTTGACCATCAAACAATAGAGAACATTGATAAATGTCTTGCCAGTAGCTCTAATAAAAGCCTAGCTTAAGCCATTGTAAATAATACAATTAAAGATATGGGTTTAATTATTTGCTAAAATCATTAAAATATCGTTTGACAGCCATACGTAAATCTATATAATACACACCCACAGCAAGGGGACTTAGTTGAGTTAGCTTCTGTGAAAGTTGATTAAGAGGTGACAATCTTAATTGGCTAGATTTTAAGGAAACTTTTCAAACCAATTAAAGGTGTGAAGTTTCTAGAATTTTCCCTTTAAGGAAAATTCTCTTGCGAACCTAAAATTGCACTGCAATTTTTTAACGGTTCTCAGGGTGATTAGCTCAGTTGGTAGAGCGTCTGCCTTACACGCAGAATGTCGGCGGTTCGAATCCGTCATCACCCACCACTCATTTAGCTAGGTGGTAAAACAAGCTAAAACGACCTAAGCAGCGGTAGTTCAGTTGGTTAGAATACCGGCCTGTCACGCCGGGGGTCGCGGGTTCGAGTCCCGTCCGCTGCGCCATATTTAAAACAAATTTAAACTTACGAGTTTAAGCAAGTTTCGCCTCAAACATAACTTTGTTTGGGGTTTTTTTGTGTCTGTAGATTTGTATTAGGTTTTCTAAGTAGCAACCATGTTCGCCAAACAGTTGAAGACATCCCCCTCTCATCTTCGTCTTTATACTTTCTTTATATCTCACCTCGTTATCTTGACAACACTTTTATACCCCTCTTGGCATACTGTCTCAATCAATAAATGATCAGTAAATGAATATCTGGTAAGCGATATAGACGTATAAAAACCAAGTGACAGATGCTCGTCAAATATCAGCGAGCGTCATGCTAATCCTTGTGTCCTATTATCACTGCCGACTCACTATTCATAGCGGATCTTCATTATTATTTGGGAGAGTGTTATGGACGTTTTTGCTGGGTTTCTCGCCCTCGGTTTATTCATATATTTGTTATATGTACTGATTAAACCGGAGGCATTCTGATGACAATGTATGCACTATCACAGCTGGTTATATACCTGCTTATTTTGTTTGTTTTAGGATATTTTTTATCAGGTTATATGCTCCAAAGGATGCAAGCACCTGTCTCTGCCCTTGAGTCACGCATCTTTAATGTATTTGGCATGATTGGACGAGATAACAAGGGCAATCATGCTTTTGGTATGAATTGGAAGCAATATGCGCTAGCCATCGTTTTATTTAATGTCATTGGATTTGTGGCGTTGTTTATTTTGCAATTGGCGCAAGGACGCTTACCGCTCAACCCAGCAAATATGACAGGCATCACTTGGGACTTAGCCATGAACACCGCCGTCAGTTTCATGACCAATACCAATTGGCAGGCTTATGGCGGTGAAAGTAGCATGAGCTACCTGACGCAAATGATGGGTATGTCCTTACAAAACTTTTTGTCTGCGGCAACGGGTATCGTGGTGGCTTTTGCCTTAATGCGGGGCTTGGTGCTCAAGCAAAGCGCTCATTTGGGTAATGCTTGGATAGACTTATGGCGTTGTAATATTTATATCCTACTGCCAATAGCTGCAATTATAGCAGTGATGTTAATGAGTCAAGGTGTCATACAAACGCTATCAACGTATATGGATGTACAAACGCTACAAGGCGACACCCAAACGATTGCATTGGGTCCTGTGGCCTCACAAGAAGCCATTAAGATGCTAGGCACCAATGGTGGCGGATTCTTTAATACCAACTCCGCTCACCCATTTGAGAACCCCACGCCTCTTTCTAACTTTATTCAAATGTTGGCCATCTTTTTGATTCCAACCGCGCTTTGTTTTTGTCTTGGCAAGATAAGCGGCAACCTAAAACAAGGTTTGGCCATTTTGGGTGCGATGACTGTTCTGTTCGTGGGCATGTACTCCTTAACCGTTAGTAGTGAGCTTGCTGGCAATCCTTGGTTAGCAGCGCAAGTTCAAGGAATTACTGATGCCAGCGTGAGCGGCAACATGGAAGGTAAAGAAGTACGTTTCGGTATTGTGGCCTCGTCGCTGTTTGCCACTATCACGACGGCGGCATCATGTGGCGCGGTAAATGCGATGCACGATTCATTCACGCCCCTTGGCAGTCTTAGCACCATGCTACAGATGCAATTGGGTGAAGTCGTATTTGGCGGTGTGGGCGCAGGTCTTTATGGCATGTTGCTCTTCGCCATATTGGCGGTATTTGTTTCAGGCCTCATGATTGGCCGTACGCCTGAATATCTTGGCAAAAAAATCGAACCTTTTGAGATGAAAATGGTTGTATTGGCGCTATTGGCCGCGCCGCTCATGGTACTACTCGGCACTGCAATCAGTGTGATGACGCCTTCTGGTCAAGCTGGCATTTTCAATCCTGGTGCACATGGTTTTAGTGAAGTGCTCTACGCCTTCAGTTCCGCTGCCAACAACAATGGTTCAGCGTTTGCAGGCTTAGGCGCTAACTCTATCTTTTATAACGTCATGCTTGGCATCTCTATGCTGGTTGGACGCTTTGGCGTGATTATTCCTGTATTGGCTTTGGCTGGCTCGTTGGCCAAAAAACCCAGACTAGAAGTTAATAGCGGGACCCTGCCTACCACGACGCCTTTGTTTGTGGGACTTTTAGTCGGTACTGTACTCATGATTGGCGCACTGACCTTTGTACCTGCTTTAGCGCTCGGCCCTATCATAGAGCAGATTTGGATGTTGGGAGGCTAACCACTTTATTGTTGGTTAACACTACGCGAGTTATTTATCTACTTATAGATTAACTCTATCCCTAGCAATGAATCGACCCATTTTATGATTATGTGAGGAACACAAACATGAGCGTGATATCAGATCCTAATATGCAGGCTACAAGATTACAATCACAGCAAGACCCTAATAACTCAGGCACCCCTAAAAGACCGGCTCAAGGAATTCTTGATCCTGCCTTGATCAAACCCGCTCTAAAAGACGCCTTACTCAAGCTTGACCCAAGAGTCCAATGGCGCAATCCAGTGATGTTCGTCGTTTATGTCGGCTCACTGCTTACGAGCATTCTAGCCATTACTATGTTGGTTCAGTCACAAGCGGGCGTTGGTTTTACCTTAGCGATTACGTTTTGGTTGTGGTTTACGCTGTTGTTCGCAAATTTTGCTGAAGCCTTGGCGGAAGGTCGCAGCAAAGCCCAAGCCGCCAGCCTAAAACAAGCGCGTCAAGATGTGCAAGCTCGCAGACTTACTAGCGCCGATAGGCAGTCAGACCCTACTATGATTCAGGCAACTGACCTTAACCAAGATGACATCGTGTTAGTCAATGCAGGCGAAATCATTCCTGCCGATGGTGAAGTAATAGAAGGTCTGGCCTCCGTTGATGAGTCGGCGATTACTGGCGAGTCGGCACCCGTCATTCGCGAAAGCGGTGGCGATTTTAATGCGGTGACTGGTGGCACCAAAGTGTTGTCCGACTGGTTGATGATTCGTATCACTCAAGCCCCAGGGCAAGGGTTTTTGGATCGTATGATTGCCTTGGTAGAAGGCGCAAAACGTACCAAGACCCCTAATGAGATCGCATTGACTATCTTGTTAGTGGCACTGACCCTGATATTTTTGATGGTATGTGTCACCTTATTACCCTTTTCACAGTTTGCCGTGCTGTCTTCGGGCAATGGCGAGCCAATATCTATTGTAGTGTTGGTAGCACTATTGGTCTGTTTGATACCGACAACCATTGGTGGTCTATTATCAGCCATTGGCGTTGCAGGTATGAGCCGTATGATGCAAGCCAATGTCATCGCGACCTCTGGTCGTGCAGTAGAAGCGGCAGGTGATGTCGATGTTTTGCTACTTGATAAAACCGGTACCATTACTTACGGAAATCGACAAGCAGCGCTATTCATACCTGCTCAAGGGGTGACAGAAAGCCAGCTTGCTGAAGTAGCGCTCATCAGTTCATTAACGGATGAGACACCAGAAGGTCGCAGTATTGTCAAGCTTGCGCAAAGTCGCTTTGATATTGACGAAAATATGTGGAAATCTCGTCCATTTGAGACGATTGATTTTACCGCGCAGACACGTATGAGTGGGACTGATATCGACGAGCGTTGTATTCGTAAAGGCGCTTTTGATGCCATCGTAAAATGGGTTGAAACCCAAGGCGGCACACTTCCTAATAATCTAAATCAACAAGTAGAAGAAGTCGCTCGTCGTGGTAGTACGCCGCTGCTTGTTGCAGATAATGGGCAGCTACTTGGTGTCATTGAGCTAAAAGACGTGGTCAAATCCGGCATAAAAGAGCGGTTTGCTGAACTGCGCAAGATTGGCATTACCACCGTTATGATCACTGGTGATAACCCCCTAACCGCTGCCGCTATTGCTGCTGAAGCAGGCGTGGATGACTTTATGGCAGAAGCCACACCAGAACAGAAGCTAGAAAGAATCCGCAGTTACCAACGTCAAGGCAAGCTAGTCGCCATGACTGGAGACGGTACCAATGACGCGCCTTCTTTGGCACAAGCCGATGTTGCTGTCGCTATGAATAGTGGTACTCAAGCCGCCAAAGAAGCCGCCAACATGGTTGATTTGGATTCAAATCCGACCAAGCTCATTGAAGTGGTACAAACCGGTAAGCAGATGCTGATGACTCGCGGTGCCTTGACGACTTTTAGCCTTGCAAACGATATCGCTAAATATTTTGCGATTATTCCCGCTGCCTTTGCCAGTACGTACCCTGCTCTTGGTGTGCTCGATATTATGCAATTAGGCAGTCCCGAAAGCGCCATTTTGTCCGCCATCATTTTTAATGCCTTGATTATTGTCTTTCTTATTCCTTTGGCGCTGCGCGGCGTCACTTATAGACCCGACTCTGCCATCAATTTATTACGTCGCAACTTGATGATATATGGCTTGGGTGGACTGATTTTACCCTTTGTCGGCATCAAACTTATTGATCTGCTCATTAATGCATTGCACTTAGTATAACAACGATACGGATGATAACGACTATGCAATCTAACAACTCTATGCAACCTACGCCTTCTGTCGATTCAAAATACTCACAAGCTGATGATAATGGGATTTCTGAATTTGATCATACGGCCACACGTATGCCTATGCTCAAACCCGCTCTGTCATTATTTATAGCATTGGCTATCATTTTAGGTTTATGCTATCCCTTATTAATGACTGGAGTCGCACAAGTAATAATGCCGAGTAAAGCCAATGGTAGCTTGATAGAACGCAACGGCAACTTGGTTGGTTCGACGCTAATCGGTCAACGCTTTGATCAGCCAGAATATCTGTGGACTCGCCCATCAGCTGCGGGAGATGGCTATGACGCTGCCCAATCGTCGGGCAGCAATTTAGGTCCACTGAATCCTGAGTTAGTAAACAATGTAGCGGCGCAAATACAAAAACTTAAGGGGGCTGATCCACAGAATACGTCCCCTATCCCTCTTGATTTGGTCACGATGTCGGGCAGTGGTTTGGATCCTCATATATCACCAGCAGCAGCTCAGTGGCAAGTCAATAGAGTTGCCCGTATACGGGGAATCAATAGTGAACAAGTACAAAAAGTGGTCGATGATAATACTGAAGGTCGCCAGTTTGGTTGGTTCGGTGAGCCGCGAGTGAATGTATTGGCTGTAAACTTAGCGTTAGATGAGCTGTCTGGCATTAAATAGTTTAAACAGTGAAATAGGCAGTGAGCATGATGATAAGTGAGCGCCATGATAAGTGAGTATAAGCATGAGTGATCAGCGACCGAGTCCAGAAGATTTATTACAGCAAATAAAGCAGCAAGAAGACACGCTGAGTAAAGGCAAACTAAAAATCTTCTTTGGGTCTTCAGCAGGCGTTGGAAAGACTTATGACATGCTTTCTGCTGCTCAAAGAGATCAAGATCATGGACTTAATGTCTTAGTCGGCATCGTAGAGACGCATGGTCGCAGTGAGACAGCGGCATTGCTAGATGGATTACCAATACTGCCCTTACGTCAATTCGAGTATCGAGGACAAATATTAGCAGAGTTCGATATTGATGGTGCTTTAGCACGTTGTCCAGATATTTTACTGGTAGATGAACTGGCTCACAGCAATGTCCCTGGGTCTCGGCACCCAAAACGTTGGCACGATGTTAATGAGCTACTAAAAGCAGGCATCAGCGTTTATACCACTGTCAATGTTCAGCATTTAGAAAGCCTAAATGATGTGGTCAATCAAATCACAGGTGTCGTTGTTCAAGAGACCATCCCTGACTGGTTCTTTGATCAGGCAAATGAAGTGGTTTTGGTCGACTTGCCAGCCGATGAACTACTAGCACGGCTGCACGAAGGCAAGGTATACATTCCAAGCCAAGCAAAACACGCCATAAAAAATTTCTTTAGAAAAGGCAACCTGATTGCTCTACGAGAGCTGGCCTTGCGCCGAACGGCTGATTTGGTCGATGCGGATATGCGAGACTACCGCAATCAATCTCGCATCTCCTCCATTTGGAATACAACAGATCAGCTATTGGTGGGTATAAGCACGCGAGAGCACAGTGAGCGCCTTATACGTCATGCCGCAAGACTCGCTAGCAGTTTACACTCTCAGTGGTATGTGATTTACGTAGAGACGCCGCGAAGTCCTTATAAACTCTCTCAAAACAAGCAAAACGTGTTAGAAGCGTTACGCTTAGCAGACGAGTTGGGCGCAAAAACAGAAATCATCAGCGCCATTACGGTTGCTGAAGGTTTAGTCAGTTATGCCCATCAATTCAATATTGGACGCATTATTATTGGACAGAACCAAGGCAAATCTTATTACAATGGCTCATTGGTTAAGCAAATCTCAGCGCAAGATTTGAATTTAGACTTGATACTCGTCAACCAAACTAAAAAGAAAAAAAAGCTGACCGGCGAGCGCCAAATACCTTTTTGGAATATCTCTGACTTGTCCTCGACCGACAACCGTACTGGTTATTTGATGGCCGTATTGGGTTGTACCCTCGTCACTGTTAGCCTAGTAGCGCTGACTCGCTGGTTCGATTTGGCGAACGTGGTGATGCTTTATTTGTTGGTTATTGTTTTCATTTCAGTTCGCTTCGGACGAGCGCCCGGTATATTTGCCGCGCTTTTGAGTGTTATCAGTTTTGACTTGTTTTTTGTAGAGCCCAAGCTGTCTTTTAGCGTGAGCGATGTACAGTATCTGGTAACCTTTGCCGTCATGCTCGTTGTCTCATTAATCATTAATAATTTAGCAGTGGGATTACGCTTTCAAGCTCAGAGTGCGCGTAAACGTGAACAACAAGCTATTTCTATGAGTCATTTGGCTCAAAACTTAAGCGCCGCCCGCAAAAATGACGAGATTATCAGTCAATCTGTTGTTTGGTTGACCAAGCATATCGCTAGCAAAGCCATCATAGCTATGCCCAATGCCGATGGTAAACTGAACATCGTCTCAGAGACAAGCGTCCCATCAGATTTTAATTGGAATGTGACGCACTGGGTATTTAATCACAACGAAAGCGCGGGACTAGCAACTCACACCTTACCTGCTAACGCTATGCACTATCGGGCGCTTGCTACCTCCAGTCATGTCCTTGCCGTATTAGCATTGAGACCCACAGACAGTGACAATTTTAATCAGCCCGAGCAGCAACGAACACTTGATGTTGCCATTGCTCAAATCACTTTGGCTTTGGAGCGTGTGCATTATGCAAAAGTCGCACAAAATGCCCTTATTAGAGTGGAATCAGAACGTCTGCGTGGATCATTACTATCGGCCTTGTCTCATGATATTCGTACGCCCATTACCGTACTGTCCGGACTAGCAACGTCTCTTGCGACACAAAACCTAAAAATCGACGAACAAAAACAGCTGGCGGTCGATATCGAACAGCAAGCCAATGTCATTCAACGATTGGTCATCAACATTTTAGATTATGTAGCGCTACAATCTGGCGGCATGAAACTAAATAAGCAATGGGTGAGTTTGGAGGAAATCATTGGCAGCAACATACGCCAACTTGAACCTTATCTACAGAATCGTCAGATTAAGATAGACATTCCTCATGAAGTAGACTTTATCTATACTGATGAGCTCATTTTATCGCGGATTTTAAACAATCTATTGACCAACGCGATTAACTATACTCCAGATAATGCGACTATTGACATTCAAGCAACCCTCGATCAACAACAAAACTCTCAACGCAATCAAAAATCGCTATGCTATCAAATAACAGTAACCGACAATGGCAAAGGCTTGCCTACAGGTATGGAAGAGCAAATATTTGAACGTTTTACACGCGGTGATACTGAAAGTAGTACGACAGGATTGGGTCTGGGGTTGGCATTAAGCCGAGACTTGGTCAAGCATTTGGGCGGCACACTAAGTGCGAACAATGTACAGCCGCATGGTGCACAATTTGTTATAGTACTACCGTGGGAGCCTTTGACAGAAAAAGACATGTTTACTGACAAATTTATATCGAGAACCTCCGAATAGCTGCCAGCTCAGAAAAACTATAAACCCACTCTATTCAATACTTTTAGAAACATTGGAACCTTGCTTACCGTCCCAATGTTTCGTAATTAGTAGATACCATATCTATGAAAACCATTCTAATTATCGAAGACGAAGCCCATATCACCCGATTTATAAAATTCGCGATGGAGCAAGAAGGTTATCAAGTCTATACAGCAGACAGCTCAAGCAGAGGATTGATAGAAGCTGCCTCTCGGCGTCCAGATTTGCTTATCTTAGATTTGGGTTTACCGGATGCCGATGGTTGTGATGTCATCACAGACATCAGAGCGTGGTCTTCGCTTCCCATTTTGATATTGTCAGCGCGTAGTGATGAGCAAGATAAAATCAAAGCATTGAATTTGGGCGCAGATGATTACCTAGTAAAACCTTTTAGTATGGGCGAGCTGATCGCCAGAGTGAACGCTCATATGCGCCGCTGGCAAGTAGGATATGAGACGCCAGTTGAGTTGGTGCTTGGTAATGTCAGCATTGATTTGGCACAAAGACAAGTCAGCAAAAATGGCGAAGATATCCATCTGACACCGATCGAATATCGGCTACTGACCGTACTGATTAAACACGCTGAAAAAGTTATGACTCATCAGCAACTATTGACCGAGGTATGGGGTAAAGGGCACAATCATCAAGAGCACTATGTGCGCATATTTATGTCAAACTTGAGACAAAAACTAGAAGACAATCCTTCTAGACCTGAATATTTTTTAACTGAAATTGGTGTGGGTTATAAGCTTCATATCCCTAAGCGTGAATAAGGTAAAAGTTTTATCTTTAAACTTTTGTACTTAAGAAATAACCCAATGTTCAACAATTAGAACCAAACAGTTATTATATCTATCTATAATCGCTTTAATCTATTGAACGCTGATTCATTCGACTGACACTGGCAATCAGAGCAACCATCACCACTCCAACAATAATGAGAATGCCTGACATCATGTGCGCCGCTTCGTAATTGAGCGCTTCAACTTGCTCGTATATCGCAATCGACACCACTTTAGTCTCCCCTGAAATGCTGCCGCCTATCATTAGCACGACGCCAAACTCACCAATGGTATGCGCAAAACTAATCAATGCGCCCAGCACTATACCAACGCGTACTTGAGGCAAAGCTACCCTCATAAAACGCCTTAGAGGACTTGGCTCTAACAAATGAGCCATCTCCATAACGCTTTGCGGAATACGCAAAAACTGGGCATAAACAGGCTGAATATAAAAAGGCAGTGAGTAAATAATGGAGCCAATGACCAGACCTTCAAAAGTAAAAATCAAAGAGGCAATATGATAGTCATTAAGCCACTTCCCAATACCCATGTTAGGACTGAATAACAATAAAAGATAAAAGCCGATGACCGTAGGCGGTAAAACCAGTGGCATCGCAATGATGCCCATAAGTAAAACTTTGAGACGTGATATGCCTTGCTTACGACTGGGTTTCGCAAGCCAATATGCGACGGGGGTTGCAAACAATAATAAACATAAGGTGGTCACGCTCGCAAGCTTGATACTTACCCAAAATGGACTAAGCAAGTCTGACATAAGCGACGGATCTATCATAATGTCACTGCTCGTTCCATGGGTTGTAACTCAGTATCAATGATGGACAATGAATGCAAAAGCAGTGGGTGCTTGTCTAGCAATTGTTCTTTTTTAGCCGTTGTTGCTTAGCCATTTAGAAGAATCATCTTCGTAATACTCTTGCTTCCAAACAGGAATATCGGCTTTAATGGTGTCCAGTATCCAGCGGCAAGCATCAAATGCAGGATAACGATGCGCAGAAACCACGCCAACCCATATGGCCACATCGCCGATATCTAACGCACCGATACGATGTATGGCAATGGCATGCGTAATCTCGAAGCGCTTTTTGGCTTCTTCTATAATGGCACGACCCTGATTGAGCGCTAGATCCTCATAACCATAATAAGTCAAACGATCAACGCTTGTGGCGTTGTTATGATTGCGTACTCTACCCTCAAAACATACAAAAGCACCACAGCTGTCATCATCGAGCATGTCTTTCAGTCGACTTTCATCAATGTCGGTATCTAATAGCGCAAAACCATCACGTTCGGCGAGCGCATACACTTCCTCAGTACTGCGTTTGATAGTCATGGAGTGACTGTGGACGTTATCTGTCATTTGTTTTCTCTATTTATCATTTTTTAATATGAAGCTTTCTACTAAAACTAACCACCTGCGACTGGGGTAATAAATACCACATTGTCACCGTCATTAATCTGATCAGTCCATTTTGCAAAATAATCATTGATTGCGACTCGCAGCTCTGACTGCGGACGGCTGAACCGATGCTTTTGACAAAGCTGTTCATACAATTCAGTCAATGAAGTCGACTGCTGTACAGTGACGGTTTCTTGTTGGCAATTGGCTTCATCCGCTAGGCTCGCGAAATACAAGACATTGATGTTCATCGTCGATTCGGCGTTTACTTCTACAGCATTCGTACTCATAAAACCCTTCCTTTATATAAGCGGTCTTGCTTGATGCTAATCACATGTTTAATCGTTGAAACGACATTTTATCGATTTACGCGTGCTTATAATCTGATTTGCCACCCGTCTTATTGATGAGACGAACATTATCAATAATAATGTCATGTGACAACGCTTTGGTCATGTCATAAATAGTCAAGCAAGCAACGCTAACAGCCGTCAATGCTTCCATCTCAACCCCTGTCCTGTGCGTGACTTTGACAATACCAGTGACTGTAATACTGCTAATTGCATCGTCATAAGCAAAGGTTAAACCTATCTTATCCAACGGCAACGGATGGCAAAGCGGAATCAAATCGTGGGTGCGCTTAGCTGCCATGATTCCTGCGATATGTGCGGTTTGGGTGATACTGCCCTTTTTAGTCATGCCATCAGCAGCTTTTATTTGCTCATATATCTCACTTGGAAAGCGTACTTGCCCCGTAGCAGTGGCCTCTCTTGTCGTTGCTGTCTTACTGCTCACATCGACCATGGTAATATCACCATTACCGTCCAAATGCGATAAGACAGATTGGTTATTTTTCTGATTGTTCATTTCTTGACTGTCAATATTCATTTATTATTTCTCTCGGTAAGCCTTTTTATAAATCGCTCAAAGCCATACAAGCACGTGCAAAGTCTTGCGGCGTATTAAAATTGGTCAAATACTGCCAGTCGTTTGCAAACGGCACAGACTGTACGACAGGCTCAATAAAAGACATGACCCTGCGCTGACCACGATCAATATATTTTTTTAAATCAGGCTCAATACTCAACTTATAAATGCCTAACAATGGATATAAATGGCTATCATCGGTTAAGCAAATTACTTTTTTATCCACGGCCTGTGCTATTGATGACTGGAGCTTCTGCCACAAATCCATAGCAGGTATCAAGCTATCACAACTAATAACAAACAGCCACGATGACTTATTCTGTTGTGATGCGCCTGAACCATCCATCTTTAACAGCGTTTGCAACGCTGATTCAATCGCAACCAATGCCCCGCCATTATCACTCTTCTCATCGTTTTTATTGGCATCGTCATTATTAGGCTCATAATCAGCAATGTAAGAAACGAGAGGACGCGGTTTGTTTAACATCAGATCTGAATGTATGTGAAAGCCACGCTCATTATCTGCAATCATAATAGGCACATTCAAATCTAATGAATGACGAACATGATAATCAAGCAAAGTCTCACCTGTTGGTAGCGTGAGCTTTGCTTTGGGTGTGCCCATTCGTCTAGACGCGCCGCCAGCTAATATCACTACTCCCGCCAAGATATCTGATGGAATTGAGTCTTCAATCATGGCTAGGATTTTGCGCCATAAAATGGGGCACAAAATTACACGGACGAGTACGGCTATCGAACTGCTCTTTTAGAATATTTTCCCAGCCTGTACGGCAAGCTCCAGATGAGCCAGGTAAACAAAATATGCCAGTGCCATTCGCCATACCAGCGACCGCACGCGACTGCACGGTTGACATACCGATCTCATCTTTTGAGATTAAGCGGAACATCTCACCAAAGCCATCAATGGATTTATCAAATAACACTTTTACGGCTTCTGGCATACTGTCTCTGATAAAAAACCCTGTACCGCCAGTCGTGATCACTGCATGGACTTTTGGGTCTGCAATCCAGCCGCTGATGACTGCTCTTATTTGATAAATATCATCAGTAATAAGCTTGCGATCTGCCAAATGATGCCCAGCTTCCATCAAGCTGTCTGCCAAGTATTGTCCCGAAGTGTCCTCCGCGAGCGTGCGACTGTCAGACACGGTCAATACAGCGATGTTTAGTGGAGTAAATTGCGCAGCAGGCTTGCTCATAGGTATTCCTTATTAGACTTTTTATTCAGTAAAGATACGATGGTCCCTAATGTTTTTTAGCCAACCTAACCACCAATGATGGATAGATTGTGCATGATGCCACTATCTGAATCATGCAGATGATGGTGCTCAGGCTTAATGGGCATAAAATTGTGTAACGTACTGACCAATCCTGCGATATCATCTGCCTGTAGATACTGGCGAATGTCATAATTGCCCTGATCAAATAAGCAAAGGTGTACCTTTCCTTGACTGCTCACCCGCAGACGATTACACGTATCACAAAAATGTGCCGCATAAGGGGCAATCATACCAATGCGACCTACATAATCTGGATGACTGTACTCTACTGCTGGACCATCGGCACTACCGCGCTCATGTGGCTGCCAACCATGCTCTAATAGATAATCAATAATCGTGTCGGAATGAGCATGTTGGGCGAAAAACAAATCGCTATTATCACTGGTCTGCATAAATTCAATAAACCGATAAGTAACGGATCTGTCTTTTACATAGTCGATGGCTTGCAGTAGGTTTTCAAAGGCCGTTTCTGCCATCAATAGACTATTGACCTTGAGTTTAATATCTGTGGTTGCTAACAATGTATCCATGTCCGCAAGTAGTTGCGGCAAAGTGTTAAAGCCCGTCATCTTATAAAAAGTCGCTGCGTCAAAGCTGTCCATACTGATGTTAAGCTGATCTAAGCCTGCTGCCTGCCAGCTTGCTAAATGCTTACCAAGCTTGTAGCCATTGCTGGTCATGGCAACGGTTTCGATGCCTTTTGTTTGTTTGATGGTTTCAATAATTTCGACGACATCTCGCCGAATAGAGGGTTCACCGCCAGTGAGTCTAACCTTTTTGGTTCCTACTTGCGCAAAGCCTCGTATCAAGGTAGCAATCTCAGGGACGCTGAGCTCATCATCAGGACGCTTGCCTTGATAACCATTCGGCAGACAATATTCACAGCGAAAGTTACAAAAATCGGTGATAGATAGACGCAGATAAGTGAGCTGACGGGCAAATCCATCAGTCAAAGGCTGATTCGCTTGATCAATCGGCTCAACCACAGACGACGATAAATAACCCTCGGCTATATCTGGTACGGATGTAGGCGAATACCACTGGGCACTGCCTGTTTTGATGCTGTCATCACTCATATTTTACTGCCATTAGTAATGCCTATTTTAAGCATCACCTTATTATTCGCGTTTAGCCTACCATTGTATGGCTGATTTTCAGTTTTTCTTCAGTTTTTCTGTAGTCATCTTATATCAATTTGGCAAACGATGAATTAAGTATACAACCACGAAAAAGGTTGTACCGTCACCATACTGCTGGCTGAGATATCGCCACTATCCTGATCTAAAACCACAAAACAATTGGCTCGGCTAAGCTGCTTGATTCTGTGGGACTGCTGACCTGAAAAACACTCAACTTGGTAACTGCCTGCTTCGTTTTGTGACAAAAATCCGCGCTGAAAGTCTTTACGCCCAGCCGACTTTTTCACATCATTGGTGAGTGTCGCTTTGATACTCAATTGTATAGGTTGCTCTGCTGCTCTAGCGCCTGACATTTGCCACAACCCTGGTATCACAAACTGTAGCGCGCCAACCACTGTAGATAAAGGATTACCCGGTAGACCAAAGTACAAGACAGGCTTATCGATTCCTTTGTTCAATTCTCCAAACACAAAGGGTTTGCCGGGCTTCATTGCCACCTTATAGTGATTGATCTGCCCCAACGTCTCAATGACCGTGGTCAAAAAATCATAATCACCCACTGACACGCCAGCCGTCGAAATCAGCACATCGCAGTCCTGCATGGCGTCGTTGATAGCGGCCATCGTTTGCTCTAAATTGTCAGGAATGATGCCATAATCGCGAACACTGATTGGTAGATCGGACAATAGACTTTTAAGCGTTGGTGTATTGGAGTTGTATATTTGCGCTAAGCTGGTAAGCTCATTGCCAATAGCAACGAGCTCATCACCAGTGGCTAACACGCCTACCGTCAATGGCTCAAATACTTTAATTTGGCTAATACCTAAGTTTGCCAGTAAGCTGATATCAGTAGGATTGAGACGTTTGCCTGCTGACAAAACTGCTTCACCCGATTCAACTTCTTCGCCTTGTTTACGAATATGATTGTTGATCTGAGCGGTTTGTTTGAGCGTTATGGTATAAGGTTTTGACTTATCAAGCGTGTCTTTTATTTCCGCAAAATTGGTATTTTCTTGCATGATAACCGTATCACAGCTATCTGGCACTACAGCTCCCGTAAATATACGCACGCCCTGCCCTATAGCTATCTCACCTGTATAAGCACAGCCCGCTTGCGACTCGCCGATAATCTCGATCACACTGTCTTTTGTAAGCTCGCTTCCTTGGCCGATCGCATAGCCATCCATTGCCGACAAATTTTGTCTTGGTATATCAAACGGTGAAGCAATGTCCTGAGCCAAGATTTGATTACGACTTTTTAGTAGATCGCAGGTAGTGACGGCTCTTTTTTGTAGTGGAAAATCGTTATTGTTATAAATATCTATGCGTTGTTTTATCGCAGACTGCAATGCTTCTATGGTAATCATAAAGGTATACTCTTGTCGTTGTTCTCATTATTCGCCTATCAAAAACCTATGATCTAGAGTTTATCACTCTCAGTACAAACTTTCTTGTATCAATAGTCTATTTAAAAGTCTGGCACGGTCAATATTTTTTTGGCGAGCATGTGTTTTTGAAATCGATATAATGGTAGGGCTGTCTTTTTCACTATAACCAGTTTGAGTGTGTCTCGGTACTGGCGTACTCTTTATTTAAATAACTTAAAAAAGTCGCAGATTTTCGAAAAGCTATTGTAGAGTAAAGCAAAAAAGCACCTTAATAAGGTGCTTTTTTGTTGTGCATATTAGGATCATACAGGCAGTTTGAAATAAAACTTATACGTTAATAACAGCATTAAAAGGCGTTATTAAAGATAATGGCTACCGAAGAGTAAAATAGCCCTATCAATTTACTTCACCATGACGCTAATGAAGAGGCACTACGCTGCGTGATAAAACCATCTGGTGTTTGACCGTTATCCGCTTGCCAGCGCTGGAATGCCTTACGGGTATTGGTGCCAACGATGCCATCAGCACCTTTTGTATCATAACCTGCGCTGGTCAGACGCTGCTGCAAATTACGCACTTGAGCGGTTGATAAGGGACGCTCATAGCGCGGCCATGATTTTTGCAACCCACCTTGACCAGCAAGCGCTTTACCCAGCAAGCTGACACCCAATGCATAACTAGAAGAGTTGTTATAGACTTTGATGGCATCGAAGTTCGGACTGAGCAACAGTACTGGGCCATCTTTGCCAGCAGGTAGCCACAACTCCATCTGTGTATTGGCGTCTAAATAGACATCGGCGATTGTATCCACACCCATGGCTGCCCATCTAGCCGCAGGTTGCTTAGTTCCCACTGTAGAATAATCAAATGAGGTAGGAACAGTCACTTCATAAAATGGTGCTAGACCTCGAACCCAACCTGAGTTACTAAGATAGTTAGCCGTAGAAGCCAAAGCATCCGCTGTCGCCCAAGGGTTGCGGTGACCATCACCATCGCCGTCTACGCCGTGTTTAAGCCACGTGTCAGGGATAAATTGCGTCTGTCCCATTCCGCCAGCCCAAGAGCCATCAAGCTGCGACCAAGACACATCCCCACGTTGCAATAACGTCGCCAAGGACAATAACTGAGTTTCGGCAAACTCCTGACGACGACCATCATAAGCAAGGCTGGCAAGAGAGCTTGGCAAACTGCTGTTACCAGTCACCGCGCCATAAGAGGATTCCATACCCCATATCGCCGCGATGATGTCTGCATTAACGCCATATTGTGACTCTAATTGCGATAAAAAGGAGCGTTGCTCGGCAAACTTACGCTTACCCGCGCTGACGCGACCATCTGATACAGCTGAATCCACATACTCCCAAGGCATTTTAGAAAACTCTGGCTGCCCTGAGTCTAATGAGATGACTTGTTGATTCAAATAGGCTGAATCGAGCAAACGGCGAACCGTTGTAGCATCATTACCTGAAGAAATCGCTCGCATAGAAAAGTCTGATTTCCAATCAGAAAAGCTATTATAGCTTGGCTTTGCGACTGGCTGCGGCTTAACAACGACTGGCCGCGGTGTTGGCTTTACTTGAATGGTTTGAGTCTGTGTGACCTCAACGCTGCCTTGACGCACAGGTTTGCTCGGCTTTTGCATGGCCTGTTGGCTCGTACACCCGACCATCACTAAGGCAGGAAAAA
This sequence comes from Psychrobacter sp. AOP22-C1-C5, assembly GCF_052378885.1. Taxonomy (NCBI): domain Bacteria; kingdom Pseudomonadati; phylum Pseudomonadota; class Gammaproteobacteria; order Moraxellales; family Moraxellaceae; genus Psychrobacter; species Psychrobacter sp. AOP22-C1-C5. The sequence goes on from NZ_JBQSYC010000001.1 coordinate 506,908, forward strand.
GAGCGATATAGTGTTTTTTTACAATCATAAAAATCTCAGGTGTGAATAAGTAAATTGACGCAAATAAAGCGACGTAACTAAAAGGACTTATTTTTATTACGTCACTCAATCAACCAAGCAATAAAAAACATCGAATCAAACTTAACGCCCCAATACTGCACGTGGATCAATAGGATTGCCGTTTAGACGCACTTGGAACTCCAAACCTACTTGATTGGTTTGGCCGCTGCTACCCATATTGGCAATACGCTGGCCACGTTGTACTGCGTCGCCTTCTTTAACCAGTAGCTGGCTATTATGAGCATAAGCCGTAATATAGTTGTCACTGTGGCGAATCATAATAAGATTGCCGTATTCTGGTAGGCCGCTACCTGAGTAAAGCACAGTTCCAGATTGACTGGCAAGCACTGGATCACCGACATTACCAGCAAACCACATACCCATACTGCCAGCTGCCGCATCAAAATTGCGAACCACTTGATTGCGACTTGGGTATTCATAACCTGAGGTTGCGTTGGCAGTCACTTCGTACACAGGGCTTGAAGCGTTGTTTACAGGCGCGCTCATAACAGGAGGTGTATACGTTGGCTGTGACACTGTTGGGGTAGATGTGTTATAGCGATTGTCGTTGGCGTTCATCGCAGGCGTGCCTTGCCACAGCTTAAGCCATTGACCACTATAAATCGTATACTTACTGTCTAAACCATTGAGCGCACCAATTTGACGGTAATTAAGACGATAACGCTCAGCGATTTGGCTGACTGTATCGCCACGCTGTACGCGATGATAATTAGGAACGCCTTGAGCATTGGTGATAATTTTAGGCCCAGCTTGGTTGGCTGCTTGGTAAGTAGGCTTGGTTGCACAGCCCACTATCGTCAATGTTGCTGCCGCCATGGTGCCAATCAATGCCATCTTTGCGAAATGAGATTTCGCCGTAAGCTTTTTCATACAAGATTTCCTATTCTTTATGTTACTTGCAAACTCCTTGTGTCACTCACAAGCACTTTGCTAACTTTAATACCGTTTAGTATTGTCGCCAACTTACAAAAACAACGCGGAAAGCTCGTCCAACGTGTTGGTTGGCGTATGATGTAGTCGTACTGGAGACAAACTGATATAACCTGCTGCCACTGCTTGGTCATCCGTCAATTTTATAGCAGATGATTGAGCGCCTGTTTCCTCTGCTGCTTGAGAAGCTGTTTGTTGAGGCAGCGTCTTTTGATGTAACAGGTTTTGGACTGATAACGACTCTTTTTCGATGTCTGCTGACAACTCATAAGGACGTTTACGCAAAGATAACCAGTATGCCTCTCGCCCGCGTGGGTCGATAACAGCATGTACAGGACGCGCAATTTGTCTGTGCGCCAAAGACGTTATCTTTCTACCTTTGATATCATCGGCACTCTCAACATCAGGAATATTAACGTTTAATACGTGATAGGGCAAATTTTTGCAAACATTCAGTATTGGCGTTTCTGTCAATAATTTAACAATCTCATTAGCCGCCACTTGATACTGACTGACCTGCTCTTGCATTTTACCCTTAACACCGCCGCCCACCAGCGAAGTTGCAATAGCTGGTATGCCAAAAATCTGTGCAGTCAACGCTGCGCCAAAGGTGCCAGAAAATAAAACATCCTGACCGAGATTGGCGCCTGAATTGATGCCTGTAATTACACAGTCGAACCGAGTTTGTGGATATAGCTCGTGTAGTGCCAAATAAACACAATCAGCAGGTGAGCCATTGACAGCGATAAAGCCAGAATCCAGCTGTTGCGTATATAGTGGTGTTGAGATACTCAATGCACTAGCACAGCCACTTTGCTCAGTCATTGGCGCGACCACGACCACCTCTGCAATAGTAGACAATGCTTGATATAACGCCAACAATCCTGGAGCATATACTCCATCATCATTACTAATTAAAACTCTCATTTCCACCCATTGTATTTATACTTAACCTTCATTCACTTGTGAGCGTCATCATCATAGAATTGATATAATCAAATGTGTGAATGGCAGCTGTCTTGTTTGACTGGCTTTGGACACGACAATACAAAGCCAATATAAAATTTAGAAAAATCGCATCACCATATTGTGAAATAATTATCGCGAAACCGTTATTGCAAAATGATAATACCATAGTGATATGACAGGGAATATGGGTAATCCTACTATGCTAAATTACAACTCGATGTTGAATTACAGCTTGATAGTACGACAACCCAAATCTCGTCTTTATTTAGAATCTATGTGACATGCTATTTTACGGAATACTTTATCAGTATTTTTGTCGTATAAGTAGCAGCTGGAATACAGAACCACACTTACAATAGGCAATAACTCACAACAATATAAACTTATACTTTTATGCTGACGTAACTTACGCGTTTATACTACTGTTATGTTGCTAAGATAGTGGGTTAGCTCACAAGATATCTACACATAAATCAATATTTTATGTGACTTTTGTTTTTTTACCCATTAACATATGACCATCAAATAAAGATAAGTGAGTGTAATACTGAATGAAAAATCAATCGATATTATCTATAGCTTCTGTGATAGCAAAAACCGCATCAAAAGTTGGTTTTGCAGGACTGATAACGTCTGTTGCCATGTTTTCTCAAGCATCTCTTGCCGCAAGCAATTCTGCGACAACCATACCTCTAGACATGTCTGGTATCAACATAACCAAACATGAAATTGCGGTTATGCAAGTGCTGTCAGAAATATGTCCACCGATGCTTAATGGCAAACAAAAACAGCGCTTCTATAAATCTTATACCGTACAGCTTCATGAGTTGATGCCGTCATTGGAAGACCCGAAAGCCGCTATCCAATACTTATCAACTCAGCAAGATTACCGTCAAATATTGCAAGGTATTCGTAGCTGGACGATGGGATTCTCAAAACAAGAGAACAAAGCACTGTGTGAAGATTTGGCAGATGCGCAGTATCAGTAACGACACGATGTAAGTGAGCCTTAGCAGTACAATGTTTTGGCTTGCATAGCTTACTCATATTCTTTTTTAAATGTGGACTTTTTCAAATACGTCCTCTTTTAAGAAGCGTTATGTTAAAAATCAGTGTCAGTGCTAGACTGATAATGCCCGCTATAATTAACGACAATAAGATAACGGCATTATTGATCTTGAGACGTTGAGTAAATACGGTAAAAAATAAAATTATTGGCTTATTTACTGAGTCTATACTGCCAAAAAGCTTGCTGTTATTCCGTTCAAAACGACGGATGATACAGCAAGCTTTTTTGTGCTGGTTGGATTTGCGACGATAGAATTACTGTCAAAGCCTAATAATAGTAAACGTTTAATAATCATTGGGCATTGTTTTTAATTTGGTTCTTTTTTTTGCATTTATTGTTTCCCCATCGGTTACCATTTTGCTAAGATAAGGCGTTAATTTTATGTCTGTCGCTCAGTCGTCACCGCTTTTCTTCCTACGTTATCTTTTGACATGATATTTGATGCATGTTGCTTAGAATAAGGGATAAGAGTGATCACTGGACATAAGCGATAGATACATTTGGTTTCATGATGCGGTGTAACGATATATGACAGTAAAGCGTGTAAAAAATCAGTTTGTACAACTGGTAGTTGGTGTGAGTATTTCAATGAGTGCAGTGATGGCAAACGCAGCCATTCAGCCACCTGAGATGGATAATACCGCTTATGTATTAATGGACTATAATACTGGCGAGATTTTGGCACAAAAGAACGCCAATCAGTCGCTACCACCAGCGTCCCTAACAAAAATGATGACCAGTTATATCATTGAGCAACGCTTAGCATCAGGTGATCTCAAAGAAGACGAACAAGTATTGATGAGTCAAAATGCTTGGTGCCGTGGTAGTAGCAGCCAGTCTTGTATGTATGTGCCAGTGAACAAAACAGCGAGCGTCATCGACATGTTACGCGGTATCATTATTCAATCAGGTAATGATGCTTCAAAAGCAATGGCAGAGCATATCGCTGGTAGTGAAGCATCATTTGCCATCTTGATGAATGAACAAGCCGAAAAGCTTGGCATGGAAAACACAAACTTCGTTAACTCTACTGGTATGCCTGACGACAATCACATGGCATCTGCTTTAGATTTGGCCAAGCTTTCTCGTGCTATCATCAAAAACAGCGGCGACTATTATAGTATTTATGCTGAAAAAGAATTCACTTACAACGGTATCACTCAAGGTAACCGTAACGCTCTGCTGGCAACCGACCCTACTGTTGATGGTCTAAAAACAGGCCACACTGATGCTGCAGGCTACTGCTTAGCTGCTTCAAGCAAACGTGAAGACATGCGTCTGATCTCGGTTATTATGGGCACAGACAGCCAACAAGCCCGTGCTGATCAGTCACGTGAACTGCTTAACTGGGGCTTTGGTCATTTCACCACGGTAACCAAAGCACCTGCTGGACAATTCGTCAGCAAGATACCAGTATGGTTTGGGGACACAAAAGAAATAGAGCTGGTAACTGGTGATAATTTACAGATTTTGACCAGCAAAACGCAAAAGAATAAAATCACTACTGTGGTTGATATCCCTGAAAGCTTAGAAGCACCTATCAAAAAAGGTCAAGAAATTGGCAAAATGATGGCGGTTATCGATGGCAAAGCGGTGGCATCAGTACCTATCGTAGCGACTAGCGATATTGAGCAGTCAGGCTTTATGAGCCGCACTTGGCAGCGTCTGGTACGCTGGGTACAAAACCTAATGTAAAAAGCATAAATCCCCTTGTGCTTAATAAAAAAGACGCCCATTGTTAAGGCGTCTTTTTTATGTCCGTATTCACTGAACGATTTGGGTACGGTATCATGTCCATACCAACCAGCGTTTGAGTAAATCATCCAACGCTTTGTCCTTAAAAGTTGCGCTCTGACAGTAATCGATGCCTGCTGCTTTTAAACTGTGTTCAAAATCGTCTAAATACCGTGCTTGGTTCTGTGGATACCAGTATATCAATAAAGCCCGATGCTTATTTTCGAAGTGGCGGATACGCTTGGCCAACGCTTCTGCTTTGCTTGGCGCTATATCTTCTGCAAACATCACCATATCGACTTTCTTTGCACTCATGTCGTCTATTACCAATTCTTCATGCTGGCGATAGATAACCGTAGCACCCAAACGCTCCAACTCATTCGCTAAAGAGCCAGTTTCATGATAGTAATAATAGATCACAGTCAATTTGGTCAATGAGCGCTGCTGCCGGGATTGGCGCTGATTAGGCATCGCTACCGTCAATATAAACTCCGTACCTACGCCTAATGCACTCTCAACTTCTATAGTAGCACCTATGAGCTGAGCCAGTTGTTTGACCACTGGTAAGCCAACACCCGACCCCTCATACTCGCGAGTATTTGATGAATCCACTTGAAAAAATGGGTTAAAAATATCATCAATATAATTATGATCGATGCCAATGCCTGTATCTTTGACACTAATTTGCCAACGGTTACTCTTATCAAAATGCGTCAATTGCGAAGTAAGGGTCACCTGCCCCGCTGGCGTAAATTTAATCGCATTGCTAAGCAGTATTGACAATATCTGTTGTATTTTTTCTGCATCACCTTCTAAGTTATAGTCTATATGATGAATACGGCTGACTAGCTCAAGCCCTTTTTTTTGAGCAATTGGCTCAAACGTTGCCAGCAGATCTGCCATCAACTGTAATGGGTTAAGCTCACTACAATTAATACTCATCTGGCCTTTTTGTATTTGATTCAACTGAATAATATGATCAAGCGACGACACCAGCTTATCACTACCATTAGTAATAATTTGGACAGCGTCTTTTTGCTCTATGTTTAGAGTTTCCTGATCCAATAGCTGCAAGCCACCCACGATGGCGTTCAGTGAGGTTTTTAACTCATGAGTGATCATACTTTGAAAATTGTGGAGCTGCACATCAAGAGACAGATCTTTTTTATGGAGTTGCTGCTCAAAAACAGCAATCGCTTCATATTCTTCTCTGGCATTTTGCAAGCGACTAAACAAAGCCGTAAACGTCTGCTTAATCTGCATCAGTTCTTGAAAGTCGAACTGCTGGGGAATAACAGGCAACTGCTTGAGATCGGGGGTTTTTAGGACGATGTCACACGCGTCTGTCAAAGTCTCTATGTCTCTGACTGGCCAATTGAGTTTACGTAAAATGTACAACGCCCCAAGAACCGTTAGTATCATGGTAATCAGCCATAGCAGCACAGTACTTTGGAACCAATACAAGCGCAGTTTACTCACATCTAAAGTAATATTGATGTAACCCACTAACGCGCTATTGTCCGTACTGTCATCAGTTTCTGACGACTTACTCATACTATTTAATAAAGCGGCTACTGATTGCTGATTGCTAATAGGCGTTTTAAGCTTACTTTCATCACCAATAAAGTGACTGATGACTGGGTAGTTAAAACTGACAGTATCTGCAAATAAAGCATTTTCCCAATCTTTCCTTGATTGATTGGCATCCTCAATGGGCTGAGGCGTTGAATAAAATAAAATGCTTTGAATACTCGGTTCAGTTTCTAACAAAAACTGCACTTGCTCAGCCACAACATCAGCGCCATCAGCTGTTGAAGCGCTGGTGGTTAATAAAGCAGCAAATTGTTGGATGTGGCGACGCTTGTCTTTATAGTGATGCAATAAACCACAAACGAAAGACAATAAAAACCCTGCCAACACAGCCAAGATGATGGCTTGTACGACAGAGCGCCAGATAAGTGTAGGAATGGTTTGAAACGGACGGTTGGTCATATCACTCAACTGGGCCAAAACAACTTTTAACTATACTACAGTTATTTTTGAAGTGTGATAAGCGAAACATTTAGGTATTTAATAGGATAAAATTTAAGTAGGGTTGAACAAAAGCAACTTTATCGTGCGCGATCGCACGATAAAGTGAATAACCGATCAAGAAGCCTAATAATTAACGAGGCTTTTTATCTTTAGTGGTGAACTTTTTCGCCCGATTACGCTCACGTTGACGCAACTGCTGCGTCTTCGCTTTGGTTGGTGTATCGCTCTTATTGGCATAAGGATTTTCATTTTGCTTGAATATGACATTGAGCGGCGTGCCTTCGAGCTTGAACACTTGACGGAACTGGTTTTCAAGATAGCGCTGGTAACTTTTAGGTAGCGCACTGGTTTGGTTACCATGTATGACAATAACAGGTGGATTGTGACCACCGATATGAGCATAACGCATTTTAATACGGCGACCAGCAACCGTTGGTGGCGGATTGGCAGTGACCGCATCTTGCAAAATCTGAGTCAAACGATTGGTTGACACTTCAAACATAGAGGATTTGTAGGCACGTAAGATAGAAGGATATAAATTACCCACACCCGTACCATGTAGTGCAGATATCAGATGCACTTTTACGTAGGGTATAAAATTAAAGCGGCGATCCATCTCAATTTTAATATAGTCTCTTTGATCTTGTGTCAGACCATCCCACTTGTTAATGGCAACGACAAGAGCGCGACCTGCATCAAGCGCATACCCAATCATGTGTAAGTCTTGATCGACAATGCCTTCATGAGCATCAATGACAATGACCGTGACGTTAGAGTCTTCGATCGCTTGCAAGGTTTTGATGACAGAGAATTTTTCTACTTTTTCATCAATTTTACCGCGGCGACGTACACCAGCTGTATCGATCAATACGTAGTCTTTACCCTCACGCTGATAAGGAATGTAGATACTGTCGCGCGTGGTGCCAGGCATATCAAAGACTACCACTCGATCTTCACCCAACAAACGGTTCACCAATGTCGATTTACCGACGTTTGGACGACCGATGATTGCAAGCTTTAGACCTCTTGGCTCTACGATATTTTCTTGTTCTGGCATGTCAGCCGTCAATACTTCAAGCAAGTTCCCCACACCGCGACCATGACTGGCAGCCATCGGGTACGGCTCACCCAATCCCAATGCATAAAATTCAGCGGGCGCGGCATCATGGACACCATCGACTTTATTGGCAACGACATAAACAGGCTTGCCAAGGGTGTGTAAAAACTTACCGATTTCGGCATCCGCACCAATCATGCCAGCACGAGCATCCACGACAAATACAATAATATCTGCTTCATGAATCGCAGTATGCGATTGCTCAGACATATAATCATCGATATTACCACTGCCATCGTCTGCCTCACCAATACCCCCAGTGTCTACAACAATGAAGGATTTGTCTTCATAGGTAGCATCGCCGTATTGACGGTCACGAGTCAGTCCTGATAAATCAGCAACCAATGCCTGCCGACTTTTTGTGAACTGATTAAATAAGGTGGATTTACCGACGTTTGGACGACCAATTAAGGCGACCACAGGCTTGATACTCATGGGTTACTCTCAGTGAAAGGCATAATGACGGACGGTACAGTGACGCCTAAAAACAATCGCGAATAAGCTGTACTTGACCGCAAATTAAAATAAATGATAAAACATTAGCAAAAATAATAGTTAGTTATATTGCGTTTAACAAACAGTATATAGACTGACTACATTATATATAAACTGTGTGGTCAGTCCAAAATAAAAAAGAATCCATATATATGGTGTTTTACTGATATCAAATTTTCTCGCTTACTATGAACTTTACAAACAAGCAGCTTTAAAAGATATATTTCAGTAAGACTCCATTCTTTTTTAAATGAATCAACTATATATAAATAACGCCTACGGCGCATCGGTCGCATAGAGTACGCGAAAGCCTGTGTTTAAACAAGCAGTTTACACAAAGCACTAAACGCCGACCAAGCAGCGTTTATTTCTATATGTTATAAAAACACGTCCAACCAGCTAGCGCCATAATGCTATCAAAACACATTACTTAGTATAGGGCTGGTTAATAAAATTCTTAGCGTGCCAACTGCCAAATAGCTACTTGGCCTGAAGTGCTTTGAGTCATTAAACGGCTTCCTTGTACTTGCAAGCTACTCAATGCGCCTTTGGTCTGTACACGGCTGACGATTTTTCCACTGGCAGGATCAAATAGATGCACCACACCATCCAAATCACCCACTGCAATATAATTGCCAATCATTACAGGGTTGGTCAAGTGACGATAAGCCAGCTCTTCACTCTCCCATAGCACCGCACCACTGTTGCGATCATAAGCAGCTACTTTACCGTCCAATCCTGTAGCAATGACTTGTTGGTTATTCACTGCCAGTGATTTTAGGCTAGCAAATTCATTGACGAACATCACTTGACGCGTTGCCAGATCAATGCCGAGCAATTGACCACTATAACTCACGGCGAACAGCTGGTTTTTATCCACGATAGGCGTGCCATCGACATCACTCATTCGCTCAACTTCGCTACTGCCCGTACCGACACCAACGCGTCTTGACCACTGCGGTAGGCCACTGTCGGTCGTTACTGCATGTAAGCGACCATCAGCTGTTGCTAATAGGGCGGTTTTGCTGTCTAACAAAGTAGGTGCTGCACTACCACGTACGCTGATGGCTGGTACTTGCGTGGCAAATTGCCAGACAGACTGCCCCGTTTGTAACGACAGTCCATGCAAAAAGCCATCGTTTGCAGATAAAATCACACGGTTATTGGTAATAAGCGCTGGTGTCAAAACCGTTCCTGACAACTGTTTCTGCCAACGTTTGGCCCCAGTAGCACTATCAAACGCCATAACCTGTCCGCCACGAGTACTGATAATAGCTGTCTGACTCAACGCATCCAAGGCCACACCGCCCGTGATTTGATCCCCAGCTTTAACCGACCAAATACGTTCGCCATTACTGTTAAAACCTGTTAAATCTCCACCACGCGATGCAGTAACGATCTGCCCATTGGCATAACCCACTTGCAAATCTAGCGGATCTTTATTACTGGCTTTTTTATTACCGACATCGGTACTAAACACAGGTTGTAGTACAGTAATAGGCTGAGCGATCTGTATCAGTTTTACCGGATCATTAACAACGGGTTTGATACCGCGGTTACACCCAATCACCGCAGTGCTCATTACTGCCAGTACTGCCACATGCATAACCGTCGTCTTGATAGTTCTTGCTTTTGATGTTCTGCTAGAGCGAATAGATTGAGTCATTATAGGTTCTCACTACAAATAAATTATTAACAATTAGGTAAAACGCTAAAGCTATTATTAGTCAATGGCGCTCATTACTATACAATTACGGTGCAACCCCGACAGCAGCATTTTCTGCAGCGCCTTCTTGTACCAGTGGCTGTTCAGGCGTAGCTGATTCTTGAATAAGGCTTGCTTGCTCTTCGATAGGCTCAGGCACGATACCTAAACTTTCCATCTTTAATGCCAATACAGCACGCGTTTCTTGACGAGTACGTAGCAAATCCCAAGCATTATTGTACGACTTAATCGCTGAGTCTTTATTGCCTTGCGCCAAATAAATGTCACCGAGCAATTCTTGCTGGCTGGGTTCAAATGAGCTTGGCATGTCATTACTGGCTTCTGCTAATGCCGCATCTGCATCACCTGCAGCCAACAACGTTGTTGCATAGCGCAGACGCGTAATCGCTGCTAAACCTGCATCACCCAAATCGATTGCTAGAGCCTTTTTAAGCGTTTCACTGGCTTCAGTAAATTCATTACTGTCAACTTGCTGACGCGCTTTAATCATAAGAGCTTGCCAAGCGTACACTGAATCACCATGTTTGCTGACCAGCGCATCAATGTCTTTATTAAGCTGTGTACGGCTCTGAGTAAGAGCGTCTTTTGCTTCCGCTTCTAAATCTGGGTTTTGCGAGGCCAAACTGACTTCTTCATTCAATCGCTGGATATCTGCATAATGGTCCGCTGCCACAGTATCTACTCGCGCATGGTTATTCTGCCAATAAGTCCAGCCAAAATAAGCGGCCAGCGCCAGTAAAATTGCAGTGACAATATAGCTGCCATATTGCTTTAACGCTTGCATTGAACTGTCTGCATTTGGCGAATTAGGTGTCAGAGCCATACGTATTTACCTGATAAAATTTATATTTAATTGCTGCTAATAAAGGTCAAAACCGAAGATAGAGTGGCTTATGATAGCAACCGTAATGAGTAAGCAATCAGTTGCGAGAAAAATTGTCTCTATTTGAAAGCCAATCTTGCGCCACTGTCTGCTGCTCACCTGTCTGCATGTCTTTTATACTAATGGTATTATCATCCAACTCTTGCTGCGCGATAATAACGGTCAATGCAGCACCTGATTTGTCTGCTTTTTTCATCTGTGCTTTTAGACTCGTGGCACTCGCCATTTTGACACGCACATCGGGACGGCTATAGCGCAAGCGTTGTGCATAACCAATGCCTGCGTTATAAACTTCTGGATGAGCAACAACAAAGACATCACAAGCGGGTACATCAGCAATCGGTGCTACTGCTTCTATCAGCAACAATAAACGCTCAAGACCCATTGCAAAACCAACAGCAGGCTCAGATTTTACAGGTTTCTTGTCAGTTTTATCATCGTTTGTGCCGATGGATTTTAATTGTCCAACTAAACCATCATAACGACCGCCTGCACAAACAGTCGCTTGACTACCAAGTTTGTCAGTTACCCATTCAAAGACAGTCTTATTATAATAATCAAGCCCGCGTACCAAATGTGGATTGATTTCAAAATCGATGCCAAGCTCGGTCAGATAAGTTTGCACTTTTTCGAAATGTATTTTGCTTTCTGTACCCAAAAAGTCAGCCAGTTTTGGCGCGTCTGCCAATACCGCCTGTGTACTTGCCTCTTTACTGTCTAAAATACGAAGTGGATTGGTTGTTAAACGGCGCTTGCTGTCATCATCAAGCAAATCCTTTTTATCCGTCAAATACGCGACCAGTGCTTCACGATAGGCATAGCGCTCATCAAGCTCACCCAAGCTGTTCAATTGCAGATGCAGCTCATCTTTTAGACCCAATTCTTGCCACATCAAATGAGTCATGGCAATCAATTCGGCATCAGCATCAGGTAGCGCACTACCAAAACTTTCTACGCCCAGTTGGTGGAACTGACGATAGCGTCCTTTTTGCGGACGCTCATAACGAAACATTGGACCGATGTACCACAATTTAGGTGTGTCACCACGTAAAAGGTTGTGCTCAATTACTGCGCGCACAGCACCTGCCGTTCCTTCAGGACGCAAAGCTAATGGCGTGGGTGGCTCAGATTTATCGGTAAAGCTGTACATCTCTTTTTCGACGATGTCGGTTGCACCGCCAATGGCACGCGCAAATAAATCTGTTTGTTCAACGATTGGTAAACGAATATGTTCAAAGCCATATCTGCCCAGCACTTTTGCCAAAGTCTCCTCTAAGTGCAACCATTTTGCAGACTGTTCTGGCAAAATATCATTAAACCCTTTAATCGCTTTAATCATGGTCCCGTCATATCCTTAAAAGTTCTAACAAGTGTTTCTATTATTGTTGTTTTTGCTCGTAATTGAGCACAGTTTTCAATAAGGTAATTAATTGGCTTTTATGCTTGGTCATGCAACGTTATGATTTATTTGACTCGAATAATCTCATTTTCACGTTTTTTGGCCAAATCTTCTGCATGAGCGCGTACCATACCTTCTATTTCATCGACTAAATTATCCGTGTCAATCAAATGGCTCTTTTCACCCATCCGGTATACCAGCGACTTTGGCGCCGCCCCAACGATACCGATATCCGCTTCTTTTGCTTCGCCTGGGCCATTGACTTTACAGCCAATCACTGACAAATTCATCGGCTCACGAATGTCTTCTAAACGTGATTCTAATGCAGTCATAACTCTGATCACGTCAAACTCTTGACGAGAACAACTCGGACACGCGATGAAGTTAACGCCATTAGAGCGAATATTTAGCGATTTTAAAATATCAAAACCAATTTTGATTTCTTCTTCAGGCTCTGCAGCCAATGAAATCCGAATAGTGTCGCCAATACCGTCCAATAACAAACCACCAAGAGCGATGGCAGATTTTACGGCACCTGTACGGTAAACACCCGCTTCCGTAACACCCAAATGTAGTGGGTTATCGATTTCTGCTGATATTAGGCGATAAGCATCCATTGTCAAAAACACGTTACTGGCTTTGACTGATACTTTGTACTGATCAAAATTAAGACGTTCTAGTATATCAATATGACGCATTGCCGATTCAAGCATTGCCTCACCAGTTGGCTCAGTATATTTACGCTGAATGTCTTTTTCTAAAGAACCTGCATTGACACCGATACGAATCGGAATATTGTGATATTTGGCACAAGCGACCACTTCACGTACTTTGGCATCACTACCGATATTACCAGGATTGATACGCAGACAATCAGCACCCGCTTCAGCAACTGCTAACGCAATTTTATGATCGAAGTGTACGTCAGCAATCAAAGGCACGCTGACCAACTTTCGGATTTCACCAAACGCCTTGACCGTGTCCATTGTTGGTGTTGAGACACGCATCAAATCCGCCCCTGCCTCGACACAGCGCTCAATTTGAGCGACAGTCGCTGCCACATCACAGGTATCTGTATTGGTCATACTTTGTACGCTGATTGGCGCATCACCACCAATCGCGACATCACCGACATATATTTTTTTGGTAAGACGACGGTTAATAGGCGCTGACGTTGACATATAAAAACCCTTCAATTGGAGCGAGAAAAACGGAGAAAAACCACACTCATAGTAGCTTTTAACAGCTGTCAATCACAGTTTTAAAATTAAGGTGCTAATTCAAAGCTGGCTTTTTTATCAGTTGCATAAGTATCCAAAGCAACCGCTTCTTGATTGAGCGTTAAGCTCACGTTATCGATATTGTCAATTTGTACATTAAACGGAGGCACGCCCGACAATTGATAATCACCAGACGTCTGAGTACCACTTATAAGGCTGTTACCAGAAGCATCGATAATACTGACGTTAGCGGTGTCAGTCAGTGTGACTGACAAATTTGCTTCGCTTGCATTAGCGCCGCCCAAATTTAGCGCAGAACCAGACGAACCAATACCCGTCGTATCACTAATAGCGGCACCTTGAGCTTGCTCTGTCGCCGAGATGTCCTCAACTGTCGATACTGGTTCTTCAGTGTGCTCTTTACTTGCGTGACTGACCATACGGAACAAGAATACCGCTAATATGATGACACCAATGACCGCTACGATCAGTAAGGGATTAAAACGAATACGATTGTGCGTATCACGCTGTAGTGTACCCATCGGACGCAAGGGGGTGTCAGTATTATTTAGAGATTGAGCCTTGAGTTCGTTGGGATAAGCGGCGTCGAAGCTACTTGCGATTTTTATTGGATCCAGTCCCAAATACTTGGCATAATTAATCGCAAAACCACGAGCAAATGCGGGCTGCGGCAAGTCAGAGAAATTCTCGTGCTCCAGCGCTTGCAAATGGCGCTTTAAAATAAATAGCTCAGCGGCTGCCTCGTCTAAGCTAACTTTTTTGTTTTTACGGGCTTGCTGCAACGTAGCACCAAATGATCCCTGAGCGTTAGATTGAGTGTTTGATGATGGGGTGGTCATTTCCATGGTGCCTCTGGATTGTTAAGCCAAGTCTTAAGTTGTTTTGCTTCATCACTTAATGGATAAGCAGATAAAAGCTGCTGTGCTAATTGCTGGCGAGTTGTTATATTATTTTGGGCAGCAGCGATTTTGATACCTTGTAATAGCAAGCGCGGGCTAATACCTTGCCCCTTCACCAATATTAATGTCTCATCATACAGCCTTTGAGCTTGCGTTACACGCTGCTGCTCAAGCAATAAGTCCACCAATTCGATATGAGCAATGATGCTATTACGATTGCCATCAAGCGCTCGCAAAAAAGCTTTTGCAGCAGCATCGCGGTCACCCAATTGAAGGTAAGTACGTCCTAAATTTTCTAACGCACCAATACGTCCATCATAGCCCAATGCCGCGCCTGCAATCTCAAATTGTGCGGCGGCCTCGCGATAGCGCTTCATCTGCGATAAGTAAACGCCGTAGTTATTGTTTGCTTGCTCAAAATTCTTATCAAGCATGATGGCTTTTTTAAAATATTGATCGGCTTTTGCAAGATTGATACTGCTGCCCTCTTGCTGCAACAAAACGCCCATCATATCATAGGCTGGCGCGTAACGGCTATCAGCAGCAAAGGCTTTTTCGAGCTGCTGCTGTGCGGTATCAAGCTCGTTCTTTCGAATATATTGTGCGGCAAGTGAGGTGCGCACACGAGCAATTTCTTGCTTATCTAAGTTGCGATTGTCATTCGGGCGGGTGGACGCTTGATAAGACGTACTGCCTGTCAAATCATTGGTTGGTGTACTTTGACAGCCCGTCAGCAGCAATCCTGACAAGGTCATCGCGAGTATCATCCGTTTTGACACTACTGCTTGGACCGTCATTGCCCTCAATGCTTGATAATCTTGAGACGATAGGTATTGATATTTGAACTGACAAGAATTTTTAGAAGTCATCATAGCCGCCATCATAAAACTGTGATTCAATGCGTTCGATCCTCGAGGCATCAGTTTAATAGATTTAACCCCCATAAGTACAATTTAGTTGTCATTAATTGCTATGGTCGACAATCCTAATGGTTATTGCTACATTTTTATTACCTTTGTGATAGATAAAAGACAACTAAGCTGCTATACAAAGCGAATTTTTATAGTTAATACGCTCATTGAACTATACACTTTCACGATCTTTGATACTCTGCTGCCAAGCGGCTGAGCGTCGGGTACGATCAGCAACTTGTCCAACCAATTGACCGCAAGCGGCATCAATATCATCGCCGCGAGTTTGGCGAATGGTACAAACAAAACCTGCTTGACTCAAAATATTGCTAAATGCATGAATACGATTGTTGCTTGATTTGTCATACGGGGCATGTGGGAACGGATTAAATGGAATGAGGTTGATTTTGCTTGGTAGACCTTCCAATAACTTAACCAGTTGCGCTGCATGTTCATTGCTATCATTGACGCCATCCAGCATGACATACTCAATCGTCACGTGCTTTTTATGACGTGGATTGACATCATAGACGTAATTTTTTGCTGCCGCAATAAGCTCATCTAATGGGTACTTTTTATTAATAGGCACCAATTCGTTTCGTAGCTCATCGTTTGGCGCATGTAATGAGATGGCCAATGCCACGTCAATGTCTTGCGCCAGCTGATACATTTTTGGTACGACGCCTGAGGTCGATAGAGTCACACGACGCTTTGATAAGCCATAGGCGTGATCGCTTAGCATAATTTCCATCGAGCCGACCACAGGCTTATAGTTAAGTAATGGCTCACCCATACCCATCATGACGACATTAGTAACGTTGTTTTCCCACAAGCTGTGGTCAACGTTCTCTAAGCTTTCATTTTCATCCGTCATATAAGACGCATTGGCCACCCAAAGCTGTCCGATGATTTCAGCGGCACTCAAATCGCGCTCAAACCCCTGCTTACCTGTACTACAAAAGCTACAGTCCAATGCACAGCCCACTTGTGAAGACACGCATAGAGTTTTGCGACCATTAAGTTTACTGTCATCTGCTGGGATTAACACAGTCTCAACTAGTGAGCCACCTGTGACTTCAAACACCCATTTACGTGTACCATCATCGCTATACTGACGATGAATCACTTTTGGTGGAACGACGCACGCATTGAGTGACAATTTATCACGCAAGGATTTGCTCAAATTGGTCATACGCTCAAAATCAGTCACACCGTGCTGATATATCCACTTAATGACCTGTGTGGCGCGAAAGGGTTTTTCGCCGATACTTTTGAAGTATTCGCCAAGTTGCGCTTGCGTCATGCCTAACAAATTGGTTTTTGCCTGCGCTTCATCGACTAGCTTGATGCTATCTGTAATCTTAGTCGGTACGTGCTGGGTCGGTGTTTGTACAGTTGACATAATAAGTAACCTTTTTGCATGAAATTAAACAATCGATGCAATTATTTATATGGATGTTGCTATATGCGGTGCATGAGCAATCCGTTATAAGCGCCCGTTTCATCAATTGATTTATCCAGTCACAGATAAAAATTTGATAAAAGCATGCTGATAAGGGATTGATAACGCTGATTAAATACGATAATGAGGGAGAAAATCGATAATTTCAATAAAAACTGACATTATTATAATCGTTAAAACGGCTTATACCCCTAAGATATAAGCCGTTTTGCGAAACCAATCATTAATTATTACTAGAATAGATACTAGTCGATATTAATAATTGCCGCTATTAACGCGTACGAGCACAAACTTCGTCATCGTTGAAGAAATAGCTGATTTCGCGTTTGGCTGACTCTGCTGAATCTGAACCATGAACCGCGTTTTCATCGATGCTGCTCGCAAAATCTGCACGGATAGTACCTTTTTCTGCGTCTTTTGGGTTGGTTGCACCCATGATTTCACGGTGCTTAGCGATGGCGTTTTCGCCTTCTAATACAGATACCAATACTGGACCTGACATCATGAACGATTTTAGATCATTATAAAATGGACGCTCTGCGTGCTCAGCGTAAAAACCGCCTGCTTTTTCATCATCAAGTTGTAGCATTTTCGCTGCAACGATTTTTAGACCCGCTTGTTCGAAACGGTCATAGATCGCGCCGATATGGTTGCCAGCAACCGCGTCAGGTTTGATGATAGATAAGGTACGTTCGTTAGCCATAAAAAGCTCCTAATAAATGATAAATTCAATAAAAAATAGAATAGTAATTACTTTGTTTTTTCTTTAGCCACAATGTTGATTTAAGCTGATTTAACCGATTCATGGGTTGCCTATAGGACAACATGAGCGCCAACTTAGCCAACATAGGATTGCTGCCTATTATAATGATTAAGACTATAAATGATAGGGTTAATTTATGATTGTGTCTTGCATAAAAGTAAATTTGGCCGCCTCAAGCCATTAATAAAGCCCTGATTTTTTATACAAACAAAAACCCCAATGCTGAGCACTGGGGTCTTATTATTTGATCTACCTATCAATAGTGGGACAAATATACAGCTAATACAGCAACAGCTTTATATTTGGTTTACTATAATTAAGCATCATATGGGTCACGAAGTACGATGGTCTCTTCGCGGTCAGGACCGGTTGAGATGATATCAATTGGACAGTCAATCAATGCTTCGATACGCTTGATGTATTTTTTGGCGTTTTCTGGTAGGTCGTCATAATTGGTGATACCAACGGTTGACTCGCTCCAGCCTTGTAGCGTCTCATACTTTGGTGTAACTGACTCATAGAATTCAGCATCATGTGCGCCTGCACACTCTGTCTCAGGTAGGTTGTAACCGACACCGATTAGCAACTCTTCTAAGCCATCCAATACGTCAAGCTTGGTCAAGCAGATACCAGACAGTGAGTTCAATACTACAGCACGGCGTAGCGCTTCTGCGTCAAACCAACCACAGCGACGAGCACGGCCTGTAGTTGCGCCAAACTCATGACCAACTTTGGCCAAATGCGCGCCAACATCATCAAACAACTCAGTTGGGAACGGACCACTACCAACGCGTGTGGTATAGGCTTTAGTGATACCCAATACATAGTCTAAATACAGCGGGCCAATACCAGTACCTGTCGATACGCCGCCAGCTGTCACGCTCGAGCTGGTCACAAATGGATACGTACCATGGTCGATATCTAGTAACGTACCTTGAGCACCTTCAAACATCAGATTTTTGCCATCCAAACGCAACTGATTCAAGTCTTCAGTTACATCGGTAACCATCCCTTTGATCTCTTCTTTCCACTCTTTACAAAGTCTAAGCGTCTCATCAAAATCAATCGCATCAACTTTATAGTACTCAGTCAATTGGAAGTTATGATATTCGATCAAGTTGCGCAGTTTTTCTTCTAGATCATTGCGGAACAAGTCAGCTAGCTTAATTGCACGGCGAGCCACCTTATCTTCGTACGCAGGACCAATACCACGACCCGTCGTACCGATCTTACCAGTACCGCGCTTGGCTTCACGAGCTTGGTCAAGGGCAACATGGTATGGCATGATAAGTGGACAATTTGGTGAAATGCGTAGACGCTCACGTACGGGTACATTATTGTCTTCAAGCTCTTTCATTTCTTTTAAAAGTGCGTCAGGTGCCAGCACCACGCCATTACCGATGAAGCATGTCACGCCTTCACGTAAGATACCTGATGGGATTAAATGCAGGACGGTGGTTTTGCCATCGACAACCAACGTGTGACCAGCGTTATGACCGCCTTGAAAGCGAGCGACGGCTGAGGCTTTTTCGGTCAGTAAATCAACGATTTTACCTTTACCTTCATCGCCCCATTGGCTACCCAAAACTACGACATTCTTACCCATGATCAATCCTTACCTTTATGTATTGAGGTGTGTGTAATAACGGTTTAAAAACCACGATAGTTTTAATAACGATAACGTTAATAGTATTAAAAAGTAATAACAACTTCAAAAATCAATGCTTCGTTTACAGTAGGTTTTAATCAATTAATAACTGAGCTGATAGGCTTATACAGCCTGCAACTGCCATTGATTGTCTACAAAGCTTAACTGGTGCGTTATGTTGTTTGGACGGTCTTCTGCATTTAATGGCAGCGTGACGCGATGGCCTTGTTGGCGCAAACTCTCGACTTGCTGTAGCAGCGTTTGTTTTTGTTCTTCGTCTGCACTGCTGGACGCCGTATAATCTACCAGTACGACGGTTGGCGCATCAAGCTGAGTGTGAGCCAGCAAACGGCTGACATCCATACTAAAACCAGTGGCTTCACGCAACTCATGACCTGTTAATTGACTGCCGCTTTGCATACCATCGAAACGGCCACCGCGTACCAGTGGTTGTGTTTCGCTATTGATATAACCATTGAACACGATACCAGTATGATAATGATAGCCCGACAACTCTGTCACATCGATACTCACATCACAGTGCCACTGTTCTTGCAGATGGGTTTTTAGTCGTTGTAACTCATCGATCGCAGCAGCGACTTGGCTGTCTTGCTGAGCGCTTGTAGACAGTTTAGTCAACAGATTGGCAATATCATGACCAAAGCGAGCCAATACATAAAAATCATCACCCATCGGCAAGGCCTGACATATCCGTTTTAGCTCTGGCAAGTTTTTATTGGCATATAAATGCATCAATTGCTCGGTATCACCATCTGACAATTGCGCCAATTCAGCCAGCCGCTTAAAGATTGCCACATGCCCCAAATCGATATGTAAGGCAGCACTCATGTTTAGCGTATTGATCATAGTGAACAGAACATCAATCAGCTCGATATCTGCGGCAAGCGAGGCGCAACCAAATATCTCGGCACCCAGTTGTAGCGGTGTTCGTGAACCAAAAAGCCCTGAAGGCAAGGTATGAATCACATCACCCGCGTAACAGTATCGGGCTATACCAGTACCACCATGATGCGCATCGATACGCAAAATCTGCGGAGTAATATCAGCACGTACGCCCATCAATCGACCTGTCAGCTGGTCAATAATCTTAAATGTTTGACGCTTTAAATCCTCTGAGGCATCACGTAACAACGATTCGGTAAACTCGATCATTGGCGGACTCACCAGCTGATAACCATGCGTGATGAGCTGCTGCGTCAAACGATACCTAAGCACTTCTTGCTTATGGGCATCTTCAAACAATACGTCCACTACCCCATCAGGCAACAACCAACTATTGGCAACGTCGTTAAAAGAAGGTATACGCTTAGGCATAGCGCCGTTTTCGGCAGAATGAGCCGCAGCGTTATTGATGGTATTTGACTGGGCGAGTTTTGCAGAATCAGAACTGACAGACACAATAAATCCTTGTTTGGCGTAGCGCTTACCAAAAAAACGCGGTACTGATGCGATACCTAAAGGTTATATTTACAATTGGGTTAATATCGTGCATTTTTTATTTTTAACGCGCAACATCATTGACCCAATTATTTATAAACAAACTAGGTAGCCGCAAAAGGGTGAGTAATAAGTATAATTTAGAATGATAAGACGAGTATCTTTATGCACAAATACATTGCGATAAATAATCAAGGCACTTTACGCTTTAGTTTAGCATAGCAGTTTGGCTTCGCCTAGTCACAATTCGCCACAATCACCATCTAATTAATTCTCATCAACATCAAAGATGAAAAGTGTCTAATCGCCTTATACATACAATGATCAATCAAGAATAGTAACTTACATTATCAACGATAAAGAAAATTATAAGCGTGGTTAGAACAACGCCTCAGGCACAGACTCATGGTACACTAACGCATATTTTTATCTCGGAAGCCTTATGTCATCTGATTACCACCCAAACCCCGCTATCAATCAAACCAATGTTTTGGGCACAGCGCTTGCCAGCTGCTGTTTTGACCCAATTACTGGCTATTATCGCAATGGCTTTTGTCATACTGGCAATCATGATGTCGGACAGCATACCGTCTGCGCCAAGATGACTAGTGAGTTTTTGAACTTCTCAGCCAGTCGCGGTAATGATCTCATTACACCTCTGCCTGAATATGGCTTTGAGGGCTTGAAACCTGGCGATTACTGGTGTATCTGTGCTCTGCGCTGGGTTGAAGCACTGGACTTTGATATTGCGCCACAAATAAAACTAGAAGCGTGCCACGAAAGTTTATTGAGCTTGGTCGATATTGAAACATTAAAAAGTTACGCGCTCTAATAAAACGTATTTTTTATTTTGATTATTACAAGTCTTTTACTTTATTAAGGGAGGGTGTATGGAAAACAATAACGACCAGTTAATTAAAAAAACAGCGCGTATTGCACCTGACTCCAACGTCAATCGTATTTATGCCAATATGAATGACAAGCATCTTTATTTAGATAATGATGACAGCTATATTTATGGCGATGCGGATGCGACGACTGAAGACACGATTGAGACCATGACGGTCTATGATCCAGACTCTGAGCGCTACGAAGATATTGATTTATCCAGTTCTGAGGAAGTGGTCAACTGCTATGCTTATTCGCGCAAAACTGGGCAAAAACTGGATCAAGTGGCTCTCAATGATGTCAGTCGCGCCTTGAGCAATAATGGTCAGTTTATCTGGTTGGGTCTTTATGACCCAAGCCTAGAGACCATGGTCAAAGTCAAAGAAGCTTTTGAGTTGCACGAATTGGCTGTCGAGGATGCTTTTGCAGATCATCAGCGTGCCAAAGTTGAGAATTACGACAATGACATGGTGTTTGTCGTGCTGCGTACGGCTAAACTTGAAGGTAACATTATCCGCTACGGCACCACAGCGATATTTATGGGTAAAAACTACCTGATTACTATCCGTAATGGCCCATCGAACTCTTATGCGCCCGTTCGCGAGCATTGTCACCGTCGTCCTGAAAAGCTACGCATGGGCCCTATCTTTGTGCTACATGCCATTCTCGATTTTATCGTGGATAACTACATGCCGATCACCGATCGCTTGGGTCGCTATCTGCGTGAGCAAGAACGTTATGTATTTACCTACGAGTTTGACAAAGGCACGTTAAAAAACCTGTATGAGCTTAAATCACAGCTGGTACACATGCGTGCCATTATTCTGCCTGTGCAAGACATCTGTAGCTTTTTTATCAATCACAAAAAAAGCGAGCTGGTCTCTGGCTTTTCTCAAGCAGCCAAGCCCTACTTTCGCGATGTGAATGACCATCTGTTGCATTCTTTAGATGCGATAAATGGTCTCAATGAGATGCTGAGTGTGGTCATGAATACTTATATGGCTATGGTCAATATGGGACAGAACGAAGTGGTACGTAAGCTTGCTGCTTGGGCTGGTATCTTAGCAGTACCAACAGCCATCGCTGGTGTCTACGGGATGAACTTTGATTTTATGCCTGAATTACATTGGAAGTATTCCTACTTTGTCATCATGCTAATCATTGGTTCGTTGTGTGGCTATCTGTATTATAATTTCAAAAGATTAAAGTGGTTATAGCGACCTTTTGAATATCACTATTTGTTCATTTATTAATACTCATTTATTAATAATAGTATCGCTACAAATACTATTTTTCTAATTGATTGTTGATAATGATTCTTACTTATAATATGATTCGCAGCTATTATTGCGCAATGCTTGCTATCATCCATACCCTACCATTTCAAAAAATGACGACTAAGACAATTAAGATTGGTTCTATCAAAACCGCCTATTTTATGAGACGTCACAATGAATTCTTTTGCTTTATTTTTTGAAACGATAATGTCTTGCCTCTTTTAAGGTTTTTATGCGTTTATCCTCTATTGCGCAAGCACTGGCTTTCGTTGCCACGGCCTTGCTGTTGACCGCTTGTGGCCATAATTCTGATTCCGATACGGCCATAACAATCATCGATGGGACACCGCCTCTATTAACGACCGACAGCAGTTTTACGGATGGTTATACTGCTGTGGCAGCGGTCTTTGTCTCCGGCCAAGTACAAGACAGTAGCGGTATCAGATCCTTAACTTATACGCTCAATGAAGAACCACCGCAAACGCTGACAATTGATAAAGAAGGGTATTTTGATGATCGTATTTTATTGTCCTTGGGTAGTAACAAAGTCACTTTAGAAGCCACAGACAATGCGGGCAATATCATGCGCTCAACCAAAACCCTCTATCTGGGTGATACGGTCGCCGCAGGAGGCTCGCATACAGGAGCGCTTCGAGATGGACAACTGTACGGCTGGGGTCGCAACAATTATGGACAAACAGGTCTTGGCCTAACAACCAAAGTGACTGACGTCATGGGTCATCCTGACACGCCAGTGATAATAAGCCGTGCACCAAAAAACTTGCTTTCTATCAATTATAATCAAAACCATTCATTGGCTATCGACAAGCATGGCAAAGTCTATAGCTGGGGCGCGGACAAGTATGGGCAGTTGGGGCGCGGCGAGCTAGGTCGCAACAAACTGTAACGACACCGAAGACTGTCGTCTCAATATCAGTCCTATTGCAGGCATAGACCATGCCGTCATGGCAGCGGCAGGCTACAAGCATAACTTGATACTTACCAGTGATGGTAGCGTTTGGGCATTTGGTGCCAATGATCAAGGACAGCTAGGTAATGGCACGAACAGTACCAGCAGCCTTCCTGTCAGTGTTGACTTTTCGGCAGCAAACGACATTGGCCACATTGTGCAAGTGGTCGCTAGTGCCAACAGTTCTTACGCCTTGGATGATAAAGGTCAGGTCTGGGGTTGGGGCAGTGATGCTTATGCCAATCTTGGAAAAGGCAGTGCTTGTACTACTGCCACTCACTGTACCAATATCAATGCTACACCAGTACGTATCCACGTTATCAACGATCAGGTCAAATCTAGTACCGCTCAAAACGCCGAAAAAGTGACTCAGCTTGCTGCAGGGCGCGATCATGTCTTAGCATTGACTAGCGCAGAAACCGTGTATGGTTGGGGATTAAATGATACTAGCCAAGTCGGCTATAACGGTGAGACACTCCACAATACCGAAAATGCATGGGCAAACATCATTGTCATGCCAACCAAAATCCCATGGTTTACTAATAAAGATATCCGCCGTGTTTATGCCAACGGTCATGCCAGCTATGCGTTATTAGACAATATGTTGATTGATTCTGAATCTATGAGTCCTGAATCGACAGACACTGAATCAAAAGCCAATGGTATCCTCTACCCTTGGGGTGCGTTTGGCGAAACGAACAGTGCTGGCAATACCATTTATCGCAACTTAGATGAACCCAACAATAAGGTGCTCAGCCTAAAAAATATCGATAATATGGCAGTAGGTATTATGCATCTGATTGCTCACGAAAAACCGCGCCATCAAAACAACATGAGTGACTTAAAAAATGACTCGCTACTGACGTGGGGCTGGAGCTTTGAAGGCTCATTAGGCAACAAAGACACTACCCAGATCTGGATGTATAATACACCCTCACCAGTCAACTTACCAAGTCAGCTTTAACGAATAGGTGTTCATTGACCTTTTGATAAAGCAAATAAAAAAGGGCTACCTATTGGTAGCCCTTTTTTATGATTTACGTGTTTGCCGTTCAGATAAATGGTTTAACAGTAATTTTATTAGCTAACTGTGCTGTTGTCCAAACCTGCTGATTTTTCAGCGGCATCGACTGTTTGGCGAATGAGAGTGTTAATGGTCATTGGTCCGACGCCGCCTGGTACTGGTGTATAGGCACTGGCGATATTTTCTACACCTTGCAACTCTATATCACCAACGCCGCCATTATCTGTGGGATGAAAACCTGCATCGACGACAACGGCACCTTTCTTAATCCATTCTGCTTTAATCAGCTCAGGTACCCCTACTGCACCAACGACGATATCGGCACGTTTGATATGTGCAGCCAAGTCTTCGGTTCTGGAATGGCAAATAGTCACTGTACAGTTAGCATTCAATAACATCATTGCCATTGGCTTACCCAAGATGGCACTGCGCCCTACTACCACCGCTTCTTTACCTGAAAGTTCAATACCATAATGGTCTAGCAAGTGCATGATGCCTTGCGGTGTGCATGAACCATAAGCGGACTGTTGCATGGCCATACGACCGAAACCAAGACAAGTCACGCCATCGACGTCTTTTGCCAAGTCGATCTGCTCAAAACAAGCCCGCTCATCGATATGGGCAGGCACAGGATGTTGCAGCAAAATACCATGCACGTCAGGATTGTTATTCAGCTCATCTATCTTTGCCATTAGCTGCTCGGTCGTCGTCTCACTTGGCATCTCGACTCGTATAGAATCCATACCAACCCGCTTGCAGGCGTTGCCTTTCATACGCACATACGTGGCTGACGCTGGATCATCACCGACCAATATCGTCGCTAAGCTTGGTGTACGTCCCGTTTTATCCTTGATGGCATCCACACGTGTGCGTAGTTGCTGTTCTATTTGTTTGGCAAGTGCTTTGCCATCCAAAACCATGGCAGACCCTTGGACAGTAGACATAATAACTCCAATAGAGGAAGCGTTAAAAAAGTAAAGACAGCGCTCGCAAATACGTTGCATGCCTGTCTTATGCTTAAATAGTATACAAAACTGAGCGTTTATTTACCTTTAGTATTGTACCTGGCTGGGCAAAAAAATCCTAGAGTGGAGTAAAACCGAGACCAAAAAAGTAAATAGGTAGATATCGGTATAAGCGTTATGATTAGTAAAATCTGACGATATTCAATTAAGGCAGATCTCATTTTGAAAATACAGGTAGAAGTGAGACCGCTTACCGTCAAATAATAAAAATAGCTTAGACAGTACCAGAGTATTGACAAGCTATTTGATGCTATTTTACAAAATATAGCCATTTTTAGTTCATTTAAATGACTGCTAATCGAATTGAGGATACGCCTTAATTGATAGTTATAAATTATCAAAATTTCTAATATTTCTTAATTCTATATTCACAGCACTTTTTGTATTACTATACTAGTACCTATAACACATATATCTTTTAAGAACTTACTTAAACTTTTTAACTTCCCGTAAAGCACCCGAACTTTATTATTTAGAAACCTATACTCAATATCATTTTAGAGACTTAACATACCATGGCATTGCTCTCTCGATACCTTGAATGATATCGAACTGTGGAACGTAACCTAAAATTTTGTGAATTTTACTAATATCTGCTTGGCTATGACGTACATCACCTTCTCGAAAACCTCTATACACTGGACTCTGAGCATAGTCCACACCATTGCTAGTTAAATTTTCTTTCAACGCAGTAAACAAAGTGTTAAGTGTTGTACGACCTCCAACAGCAACATTATAGACGTGGTTTTTAGCTTCCTCAGAAGCAGCCGCTGCTAAAATATTGGCCTGTACTGCATTTTCGATAAAATTAAAATCACGGCTGGTCTCGCCATCACCATTAATATATACCTCCTTCCCACTGATCATCGCACCAGTCCATTTAGGGATTACTGCAGCATAGGCTCCATCAGGGGTTTGACGTTTACCAAAGATGTTGAAGTAACGCAGACCAATGGTTTTAAAGTTATAAGTACGCGCGAATACGTCTGCATAGAGCTCATTAACATATTTGGTGACAGCATAAGGCGATAAAGGGTTACCAATATTATCTTCAACTTTAGGTAAAGCAGGATGGTCACCATAAGTTGAGCTACTTGCTGCATAAGTAAAGCTAGCTACTTTGGCATCTCGTGCAGCTACGAGCATATTTAAAAAGCCTAGTATATTAGTATTATTAGTATTGATAGGATCAGCGATCGAACGTGGTACTGAGCCTAAAGCAGCTTGATGCAATACATAATCTACATCCTTACAAGCAGCCTCGCAGTCAGTCAACTGACGAATATCACCTTCTATAAAATTAAATCTCTGCCATTGCTCATCACTTACTAAACCTCTGACTTCATCTAAATTATGCTGAAAACCAGTCGCAAAATTATCCAAACCTACGACCTTTTGATCAAGAAGTAATAATGTCTCAAGTAAGTTTGATCCTATAAACCCTGCAACCCCAGTGATCAGCCATGTTTTAGGAGTTTGGACTAACTTTTCTTTGACTTTTTCGTAAGCTATAGCTGTCATGAATTTTTTCCGTATTACTTAAAAGGGTTATAGGCGAATATCAGTTACATCTTTATTAAAAACATATTTTAAATCATATAGTACATGGTTATTTTTACCTAAATCTCTGATGCGTTTTACACCCATATCGATAAACTCATTATGAGCGACTGCTAAAATAACAGCATCATATTGCTGTGAGACAGGTTGAGAAATCGGTGTTATATTATATTCTCGCTTAGCTTCCTTAGCATCTACCCAAGGATCGTAGACATCGACGTCTATATTATACTCTTCTAGCTCATGTAATATATCTATTACTTTAGTATTACGTACGTCAGGACAATTTTCTTTAAAGCTCAATCCCAGTATTAATACTCTAGCGCCTTCAACTTGTATGCGCTTCTTAATCATTTTCTTAACTAACTGTGTGACTACATACGTGCCCATACTATCATTTAGACGACGACCAGCAAGTATAATCTCTGGATTATAGCCTATGGCTTGAGCCTTATGTGTCAAATAATAAGGGTCAACACCAATGCAATGACCCCCTACTAGTCCAGGCCGAAAGGGTAGAAAATTCCACTTTGTTCCTGCTGCCTTTAGCACCGCCTCAGTATCTATGTTCATTTTATTAAAAATAACTGCTAGCTCATTGACGAGGGCAATATTCACATCCCTTTGTGTATTTTCGATAACCTTGGCCGCTTCTGCAACCTTGATGCTTTCCGCTTTGTACGTGCCTGCAATAATAATCGAGTTATAAACCTCGTCGATAAAATCTGCAACCTCTGGTGTAGATCCTGAGGTCACTTTCAAGATATTTATAACACGGTGCTCTTTATCGCCTGGATTAATACGCTCCGGACTATAACCTGCATAAAAATCTTTATTGAAAGTCAGTCCAGAAAACTCCTCTAATACAGGGATACAAACTTCTTCTGTTGCGCCTGGATATACCGTCGACTCGTAAACTACAATATCGTTTTGTTTTAAAAAAGTTCCAATAACTTTTGAAGCATTAATAAGGGGTTTAAGATCAGGCTGCTTATAATCATCTATCGGTGTAGGTACAGTCACAATAAAGAAATTACAGTTTTTCAATGCTTCAGTTTCCGAGCTGTAACTTAAATGTGTCGCTTGTGCTAGCTCCTTATCACTGACTTCTAAAGTATGATCAATACCATCTTTCAATGCTTTGATACGATCAGTATTGATATCAAAGCCGACCACCGTATGTTGTTTACCAAATTCAACAGCTAACGGCAAGCCTACATAACCAAGGCCAATTATTGCAATCTTAATTTCACTAATATCCATAACTAAGCCCTATATATCACTATTTTCAAAAATTACCGTTTTAGTTTTTGAGACTTTACTTATGGTTTCTTCTCAATAACCCTCTGTAAACTGACGAAACTACTCTTTTAACCTATTATGTTGTATTTTTCTAGTTTTATATAATCTCAAATATTATCTTTTCAACCTAGCCTAACAGATAGGTGCTTTTGATGCTATTGAGTCTACTTGAAAAAGTTACCCTTCATTAGGGATGATTACAGATAACCTGCAGTGCAATCTTTGTTTAATATTATGCTAATATTCTATATAACTAATTATTTCTAGTAGGAATAATTACTAGTCCTTAAGGGAATATCAATATTCTCTGACTACTGTATTTGGTTTGTAGGTTCATTAGCTGGTGATAATACTACAAATTGTATATACGGACAACACGCAGAGGACTTAACAATTTATAGGATTTTCAAACATTCATTAACATAATTTACTATAGCTTAAGCTACTAGAACCTATCTATCAGCAATATATATTTATCTATGATATTTCTCTGTAGAAAGTATAGTTTTAGCTTGTAAAAACACATACTTTTATACTTTTTTTACTAAAAGCATACTCATATGGCGAGCCATCTTCACTATCTTTCTTTACTTATGTGTCAGTATATTTGATAACACTGATGATGACCTAGCCACGTCGACACATTATTAACTCAACTTATATAAGAATAGGATAAATATTATTTACATAGTCCACCATAATTAAAGATTTTAGCCAAATGGTTACTTACCATAGCTTAGATAATTGCAATTATTAGCGACAGGTTTGCGTGCTAAAGTGGTCAAAATAGCGTAGAATAGTCACTCCAATTTTATACATTGAGAAATGTAAATCCACCGACTCAAGGACATGATTATGAAAGATGAAAAGTTACAGAAAGCGCTTGCCCGTATGGGACTTGGTTCACGCCGTCAGATGGAAGAAGTCATTAAGGCGGGACGTGTCTCTGTCAATAATGGCCCAGCCACGATTGGTGACCGCGTAACACAAGGTGATGAGATTCGCGTTGATGGCCGTCAGATCAAGTATACCGCCGAAAACGAAAAGCGTCGCCGCGTACTCGCTTACTATAAACCAGAAGGCGAAGTGTGTTCTGCGAAAGACCCTGAAGGTCGTCCAACGGTTTTTGAGCGCTTACCAAAACTGACGCACGATCGTTGGGTGATGGTTGGACGTTTGGATATCAATTCAACTGGCCTGCTCTTGTTCACTAACGATGGTGAAATGGCGCACCGTTTGATGCATCCATCGAGCGAAGTGACGCGTGAATACGCGGTACGTGTATTAGGTGAAGTCACGCCTGAGATCGCTCGAAACTTGACGGCTGGTGTGATGCTAGAAGATGGCATGGCACAGTTTGAAGATATCAAAGACGGCGGCGGTGAAGGCGTCAATAAATGGTATCACGTCAAGTTAAAAGAAGGTCGTAACCGCGAAGTACGTCGTTTGTTTGAGTCGCAAGGTCTAAAAGTCAGCCGTCTACTCCGTACACGCTACGGTACGATTGCCCTACCAAAAGAGTTGCGTACTGGTCGTTTCTTAGAGCTGGACAAAAAAGACATCAACACCTTGACAGATTTGGTGAGCTTGCGCCCACGTTATGGTACTGGTCTACATGGTGCAGCAAAAGAGAAGCAAGAACGTATCAGAAACAAGCCACTAAAAGCACGTCGTCCAGATAGTCGTGGCGATAGCAATAACGGCAGTGCTAAACCTAAGAGTAGCGGCAGTCCTGCAAGTCGCGGTTCGCGCAATACTCGTGACCGTAACGACAAGCGTTAATTTACTGTCTAAATAGAGTAAGTACCAACGTTATAACACGCTACTGAGTTCTTGCTTGCTGTGTCGTTGCTGACAGAGGCTATGTGAAATTTATCTCAGTAGTACTTGGTTAATTTTATAGTGAATCAACGATAATTATAGCGCTAGTCCAAAAAAAGCGGACAATGACAAATAATCATTGGCCGCTTTTTTATGCTTAATTATTGGGCCGATGCGAACTTTAATAGTTTTAGATATCATGACTCTCAAGATATTGATTCATCATGCGCAGGTCTTGCAGGTGCTGCATCTCCATTTGTTCCAATAATCTATCCAAACGCTGCTCAATATTATCTAATACCTTTTGTAGCAACTCGGCCGCTTCCGCTTTTTTTTCATAACTTGCGTGTTTGGCGTTTGCCTGAATATGCGTTAACTGATGATAGCTGGTCAGCATTTCAGGCAGTCGCGTCTGTAGCATTTTATGTAATACAAACTGCGCTTCGGTGACAGCAGGGGTTTTATTTTGCGTTTGTAGTTCTTTTTGATAAGACTGATAGTGATTTACTTTTTCATCAATACGTTTTAGCTGCTGCAACTGATGTTCTGGTAAATGTTTTAAGTGCTGCTTGTTTAAAGTGAGCTGTTGCCAGCGTAGCGTAGATGATGACAAGGGTACCTGATAATCTTGATACGTGAGTACACCTGGAGAAATACCAACCGCCTTATGAAAAGCGTGCCAGCATTTTTTCCCCAAATAAAAGGTGGTAATCGTTGTCACGACGCCAACGCCTATTAGTATACTCATATACACTCACTATTTGTCTTTCAATCATGCGCCCTATCAGTTCATGTTTAACGTCTATCACTCACAGCTTGATGTTGTTATCTTTTGGACTACTTCTATCAGAATCATGCGTTACTTTGACACTATCGCTAATATTATTAAGCGAAGGCACATCCGCATCAGTTTTTGGATTATCAAACCGCTTTTGTAGATATCTATTAGTGACCAGCAGTTTTTGTCCATCTTGATGGTAAGAAGCATTTAGCAAGTCATCAAACTGTGTATTGATGGTTCCAAGTACCTCGAGCAATGCTTCTTTGCCAGTGACATTCGAGTGCTTAATTTTGGTGGTATCGGCAAGCGCACCATCTAAGTCATGTAAACGGCGATAATCAGCCACGGCATTAGGTATGTGAGTGTCCATCAAATTTTGAATCATGATGTAGGTTTCGTTGACCGTATCCTTGTCGTCAATTTTCCCATCGTTATTGGTATCCCCATAGATAAGACGAAGCTTCTCACCTTTTTGGTTAATCTGAGTGAGTACTGTTTTGACGTCTTCGGGTAAGCTTTTTTCAGGGATATAACCCAATTGCGGCATGGCTTTATATTCAAGCATCTTAGGTGCAGTGACTTTTTTGATACCACGGTAACCTAGATATAACCCAGCTGCTGGTAGCATCCCGTATAAAACAAACATCACGAACATCGCAGTCAATTGGGTCATCAGATTGTCCTTTTATGGTTCAACAGCGCTTAAATATCTTTATATGTATGAGAGTAAACGTTTCTCATAAATTATTGTTTATAATTTTTAGTGGCTGATATCGGTTAAATGTGGCTGTCCTAGTTTTGCGTACGGCTTTTGACGTAACGGTGTGTGGAGGCAAGCCGGTTCATCACTGTTTGATGCAACTCATCTAATAACTCATCAAGCTCATAGTCAATCTCTAAAAACAAATCCGTTAGCATATCACCTGCCGTCATTTTGCCTTGCACCATACTGTTCTTTGTACGATGGGGACTAAAACGCTGTAATTGTTCATAATGATATAGCGCTTCAGGAACGCTCTCAGACACCAGCTTATCAATGACAAATTGGCGCTCGTTATGCGGTTGTTGCTGCTCATTCAGCTCACTACTCCACTCACGGTAGCGTTTTAACTTACCATTAATTCGGTCTAGTATGGCAACCGCTTCAATCGGCATGGCATTCAAAGTGGCTTCATCGACCACATCAATAAGCTCAGTCATCATCGGACAGCGTCCATATTTAAGATACCATAATGTATCTGGGTCAAAAGGAGGTCTATTCGTAGGCCGCATCTGGGCACGATTGGACAAATAACGATCCGTTAAAGGTGTTGACGAGCGACTGTCCTTTACTTGCGCCAATGCATCACAAATACGCTCTACACGTTCAGGTGCGGTAAGCGCAGAATGTTTGCCCTCTGCTTGGTTGCTATCGTCATCGATATCTGCATCTTGACTGGCTCTTTGCGCGTTTTTAGCCGCCAGCGTTGGCAGATCATTTTGAGCTTGCCCAAATGACTGTAGCATTCTTGCCAAACTTACTACCATGACCCACCTTGCCCCTCATTCAGTGTGCTCATATTGCATACCTGCATCCAATAGCGTATCTTAACAGCTTTTTTTGGCGCTGCCAGTAAGCAAACTGTCAAAGTTCCTACTCTTCAATCCGTTAAGCTTACCATTATGACTGCTCCCGATTATCTCTCTGGTTTCTTGCTTGGGCTATCGCTCATTATCGCCATTGGCTCACAAAACGCCTTTGTGCTCAAACAGGGACTCAAGCGCGAGCACATATTTTTTGTTTGTCTGTTTTGTGCTGTGAGTGACGCAATCTTGATCTCTGCAGGCGTTGGTGGTTTTGGCGCAGTGACCGCTCGCTACCCACAAGTCGTCGATATTGCAAAATTTGCTGGCGTGCTATTTTTGCTATTCTATGGATTGCACAGCTTGTATGCGAGTGTCCGCTTGTCACATGCAATGAACGTCGATGGACAGGTCGTGACCAGCTTAAAAAAGGCACTGCTACTATGCTTTGGCTTTACGTGGCTCAATCCACATGTCTACCTAGATACATTGGTGCTTGTTGGCATGGTTTCAACAGGGGCAAGTAGCAAACTGGTATTTGCGGCAGGTGCTGTCAGTGCGTCTTTCTTTTTCTTTTTTGCCTTAAGTTATGGCGCTCGTTTGCTCAGACCACTATTTGCCAAACCAAAGGCCTGGAATGTTCTCGACGCTTTTGTAGGTATCTTAATGTTGTATTTGGCGTGGCACTTATACAGCAGTTAATAACTGCCATCAGAATCATAAGCTCTTCAATATCCTATAAGATATCGTCAATTCGACTTAAAATCGATACGTTAAGGGCTACGTGCTACTGGTACAAATTTTCCTTGCGTGCTGCTAGCACAGAGGCGGCGAAAAATTTCTCCCAGTAGCATTATCTCGGTTTTAAAGTAAATCAACTATACCAACAATAAGAATGTAAAAGTCACCTAGAGAGCAAAGCGTTTGGCTGCAATTGCAGTCCATAAAAACAAAAAACCAAACACATCTCACCAACGTGTTTGGTTTTTTTAAATTAGACAACTTAAATCAGACAATGCCTATATTAAGTTGGGAAACAACGTCCGCAAGCCATTCACAATAATTTCAATAGAGACCGCAGCCAATAGCATACCCATGATTCGGCTCATGATGTTTAGTCCAGTATCGCCCAATAAACGACTGATACGACCCGCTGCCATTAACGCCAAATAACAAAACAGACTGATAAACAATCCAGCAATCAATATGGCAGACACCTGCAAAATACCAGAAACTTGCGAAGAGTAAATAATAACGGTAGAAATACCGCCAGGGCCAATCATCATCGGAATGGCAATCGGAACGACAGCAGAGGCCATCGTAGGCGGTGCGTCTTGTACATGATCGACATCGAAGTTTTCTTGATCAGGCTTAACGGGATTACCCTCACCATTCATCATATTCAACGCAATCAAAAATACTAATATTCCCCCTGCCAGCTGAAACGAGCCAATAGAAATACCAAGTACTTTTAGTAGCCCTTCACCTGCTATGGTAAAAAAACTAATGGTAATAAAAATCGTCAAACAAGCCACACGCGCGACTTTGCGTCGGTTATTCATCGAATAACCACGGGTCAAATCCAAAAATAACGTCAGGGCGCTAAATGGGTTAATCAATACCATAAAGGCTAAGATTATCTTGATAATTTCAGTATTCACTGAGCGCTCGCTTGTATATTGATACAACGTGTACAAAAATTAAGGCCATCATGCAAGTGCGAAAATGACCCAATAGGCATTAAAAAATGGCATTGTATCATAGGGAGATAAGCCAACAAAATCATTAACTTTGCCTAAATATTTCTGTGTGCCTGCCTTAATTTTTTTTACTTCGAATAGGCGCTTCTGCCAAGCTACCTATTTGCACAATATGTAATAATCTCAATGATCAAAACATCTAGAGTAAATATCAAGAATCCAAACTAGGCGCTAAAATCCAAACCGATATCTAGTGCCGTAGTACTGTGCGTCAAATACCCCATCGCAATAAAATCAATGCCCGTTTTTGCTACTGCTTGTACCGTTGCAGGTGTAATGCCACCCGACGCTTCTGTTTTTGCACGACCGTTACACATGGCTACTGCCTGTGACAATACTTCGGGTGTCATGTTATCCAATAACACTAAGCTTGCGCCAGCATCTAGCGCCTGCTGTAGTTGATCTAATGTATCAACTTCGACCTCAATCGGCATCAGATGGCCAGCAAAATCTTGAGCTTGTTGAATGGCTGTCTTGATATCACCTGCTATAGCGATGTGATTGTCTTTGATTAAAATTGCGTCATCCAATCCTAAGCGATGATTGCGTCCACCACCGCAGCGTACCGCGTATTTTTGTAAAATACGCAAACCCGGAATGGTCTTACGCGTACAAGTGATCTGCGCCCGGTACTCTGCGACACTGTCGACAATCTGCCTCGTCGCTGTCGCAATGCCACTAAGATGCGTCATAAAATTCAATGCCGTACGCTCTGCTGTTAGCAAATGACGAGCATTGCCACGAACGGTCGCCAAAACTGTACCAGCAGCAACCATTTCGCCATCGTTCACTTGAGCATTAAACTCAATCTGAGTATCCACCATAGCAAAAGACAGTCGCGCCAAATCCATACCGCATATCACACCAGCTTGTCGCGCTTTAATCTGGAGCTGGGCTTGCTTATCAACTGGAATGGTCGCTTGCGAAGTGATATCGCCGCGTCTGCCCAAATCTTCGATCAAAGCCGCTTCGACTAAGGGTTTAAGCAATACTTCATCTAATGCTGGTTCTTTTATGACTGTCATCGTTAACCCTTATATAATTACACAAATGATATGAGCTTTATCTATTAAACTCAAAATGAGCATAAATATAGCGCAAAATCAGCAGTGCCGCAAGAATAGGTCATTTCTTCATACTTTTCTCAAATCTGTATAAACACTAAAAATGGTGATGCTTTAGCCATTATTTACGTTTGGGCAGTTTGCTATCCATCAATAGGCTTTGCAGTTCAATATCATGGCGAAAGCGATAGAGCTTGGCAGGACGACCCCGCTGAGCACTACTACTATGTCCTGTCTCTGCCACAAGGTTTTGCGTGTCAAGCAGTCGGCGAAAATTTTGCTTATGCAAGCGTATGCCTGAAAGTGCTTCTACGCTTTGTTGTAACTGCGATAAAGTAAACACTTCTGGCATCAAACCAAAGATAAGCGGTCGATATTCGATCTTAGCGCGTAGCCTTGAGATCGCAGTCGCAATCACGCGGCGATGATCGTAGTACATTGGGATACCTATGATCTGTGACCAATTCTCAGGTAATATCTTCGTTAAATGACTCGGTGGATATGTCGGGGCTTCAGGTATAAGTCCCGCTTCATAAAGCATCTCATAGCGTAGCAATACATGCTCGGCTATCCACTCTCTATGCTCATACGTAGTATCGCTTATTGACCCATTTGTTGATTCTTTCATTGATCTATTATCACTATCTGCGCTTTTCGGCTCATCGCTCCCCAAAACTGACTGATCTAAACCCCAGCATAGGCCGATACGCTGTCGCCTGCGTTGCTGAACAACGATATCCTCTGCTGTCATTGACCATTCTAATAAGGCTGGCACAATAAAATCCTTGATCATACTTGGCACGCCCTCCAAGTGATTTTCCCACGGAAAATAATCGTACCAATCTCGCCATAGCGCTTGGCTTTGCAGCTGCGCTTGCGTCTCTTGTACCAGTCCTAAATAGCTCACATAGACCAACGCGTGATCGTCGATATTGCGTCTATTGGTATCGACAAAGGTATATAGCTGTTCTAAATAACCAAGTGGCTGCTGCGTTTGCTCCTCAACCCATTGACGCACACCTGCTTGTAGTGATCGATGTAATGGCATAAGTGGGCCATTGGGCAACAACTTGCCTTGATCAACCGTTAAGACCCGAGCAGTCTGTTCTGTAATAGCAACCAATACTGCGACCACCTCTGTCGTGCCACTACCTTGTTGGTGCGCATGTGAATAAGACAACGTCATAACTTTGGGTAATATCCTTTGTTTTTGAATGCCATAAAAAAGACAAAACGAGCGAGTAGCCGAATGGATCAGTATAGCGCGAATCTAATACTATCATAGGCAGCCGTTGCAATTATACGACGTCTAAAAGGATAAAAATAAAAGCTATCATCAGCTTAAAATCAATAAAAATGAAATGGTCTTGCACTGGTTTCAATTTCTCTGTGCGCTCTTTATATTATAAGTGCCAAAAACTCATACTAGACATTCAGCATTTCGGCAGAGTAACTTTGAAGTAAGGTTCGTTCTATACAAAGTCGTATTACTCTAAATACGAGTCATAAAAAATACTTGTTTTTATGCTCAAAATGAGCATAATTAAAATCACTTGGTTTAAGCGGTATTTAATTGACTCCCTTTTAGCGACACATCATTTGTCGTTAGTGCTCCAGAGGTTACCTTTATGAAACTCTATCCGTATGACGCACCCATCATGAACAATGACACTCGCATTGCCACTCAAATGAATGTCGAATATGCCAGAGCCAAAATACCAGCAGATTTGCCACGAGCAGAGCGGATTGCGGTCGAAGAAAACATTAAGCAGTTATTAAAGGATAATAATACTGTGCTGGTCGCGCATTACTATGTCGACCCTTTTATTCAAGATTTGGCATTGGCAACGGGTGGGTGCGTCGGTGATTCGCTGGAAATGGCGCGCTTTGGTCAAGCGCATAGTGCGCAGACATTGATCGTTGCAGGCGTGCGTTTTATGGGCGAATCGGCAAAGATACTAAGTATGGAAAAAACGGTACTCATGCCAGATTTGGAAGCAGAATGCTCACTTGATCTGGGTTGTCCTGCTGATGAGTTTTCCGCATTTTGCGACGCTCACCCTGAGCGTACTGTCGTGGTTTATGCCAATACCAGTGCCGCTGTGAAAGCACGAGCGGATTGGGTGGTAACTTCCTCCGTTGGTATCGATATCGTCCGTCACTTGCATGCCCAAGGCGAGCCTATTATTTGGGGGCCTGACCGTCATTTGGGTAAATATATCGCACGCGAGACGGGTGCGGATATGCTGCTTTGGCAAGGCTCATGCTTGGTGCACAACGAATTTAAAGCCACTGAGCTGATGCAATTAAAAGAAGCACATCCAAGCGCAAAAGTGTTGGTGCATCCTGAATCCCCTGATAGTGTCGTTGCGCTTGCGGACGTGGTTGGCTCGACCAGTAAGCTACTGCAATCAACTTATGAGATGGACGCGGATACCTTTATCGTCGCCACCGACTTAGGTATCTTGCACGAAATGCAAAAGCGCTCACCGCAGAAACGCTTTTTGGCCGCGCCTACGGCTGGTGAAAGCGCCAGTTGCAAAAGCTGTGCATTTTGCCCATGGATGGCAATGAATGGCTTGCAAGGTATCGAGCAGTGTTTGACACATCATACTGGTGAAGTATTGATGACGCCTGAGATGGCAGCAGCAGCCAAAAAGCCTTTACAGCGTATGCTTGATTTTGCCGAGTCACGAAAACAACGAGTGGCCGCTAGTGGCAACATCGTTAAAGACCGCGCTTTATTTGCCAATGTTGGGGCGGCGTAATATGCGTGAAGCTGACCAAGCAAATGATAATGTCTATGACGCGCATAATGCGCATGGCGAGAAAAGTGCGAGACAAACAGATGTCTTAATTATTGGGGCTGGGCTGGCAGGTTTAAGTACTGCCTTGTCTTTACCAAAGTCGCTAAACATCACAGTATTGAGCAAATCAGCGCTTGATGTTTGCTCAAGTCACTATGCCCAAGGCGGTATTGCCGCAAGTTTGGACAAAAATGATTCGGTCGCTGACCATGTTGCTGATACGGTGGTCGCCGGCGCAGGATTGTGCGAAGTTGATTATACTACCGAAATTCTAAGTTCTGGCCAGCAGGCTGTCCAATGGCTGTGCGAGCAAGGCGTGCCTTTTACTCAAATATCTCAGCCCGATACTCAACTCAATCCGCAGCAAAAGGCCACTGCACTGTACACGAATGACTTTCTAACCAGCGACTTGCATCTGACTAAAGAAGGGGGACACGGTTGTCGCCGAGTGGCGCATGCGGATGATGCGACGGGTCGACATATTATGGACACTTTGACTCTAAAAGCGCACGCTGCGCCTAACATCACTATTCTGCCCTATCATGAAGCCTTAAACTTACTGACCACCTCAGCAGCTGATAACAAGCTTACCAATAATCATACGGTTAGACAGTGCCAAGGGGCGCTGGTTTTTGATCATATTAATCATTATCAGCTTACCTTTTATAGTCGCGCCGTTGTATTGGCCAGTGGCGGTTTAGGTCAACTGTTTAAGCGAGCCAGTGGGCCCAATGTCTGTGTCGGTGATGGAGTAATGATGGCGTGGCAAGCAGGATGCCGTTTGGCAAATCTAGAATTTATTCAATTTCATCCAACAGGCCTAGCACTTGATGATAGTAGCTTTTTAATATCTGAAGCACTGCGCGGTGAAGGTGGTTGGCTGACTTGTCCGCAGACAGGCAAGCGCTTTATGTTAGACATCGACCCACGTGCAGAACTTGCACCGCGAGATATCGTCGCTCGCGCCATTGCTGAGCAGATTGATAGCAACGGTTTTGGCTACGTTCATCTTGACGTCAGCCACTTGCCAGCGACATTCTTGCAAACGCATTTCCCGCAAATTTATCAAACCTTATTAACACTCGGTATCGATATTACGACAGATCCGATTCCAGTAGCGCCAACTGTCCATTATAGCTGCGGCGGCGTAGTCACTGATGCAACTGGCATAACCGATGTGGCTGGGCTTTACGCAGCTGGTGAAGTTGCTTATACAGGCTTGCACGGGGCAAACCGTTTGGCAAGCAATTCATTGCTAGAATGCGTGGTGGTTGGTCGTAATATTGCAGCCCACTTGCCAGATTATTTGAAAAAAATGACCGATTCAAATACTACCTTATATGATAATCAGTCAAAACAGCCAGCATTTCCTATTTGGAAACCGCCACGCCTTAATAATACGCACACTATTTGCTTGCCCTCTTCTATCTTGCCTTTGTACGAACATAATAGATTGGCTAGCAGTGGTTGCCCTGATACTAAAATGACTGAAATAACTGAAATAACTGACGCATTAAAGTGTCTGATGACTGCCAGTATGGGTATCACGCGTCATGCTCAGTCATTAGAACAAGCCCTGACGCAAATACAAGTATGGCAGCAGCGGCTTAAACATGCTGAGTTAAGACAATCCGATATCTGTAATAAAAGTCGCGCTACTACCACCAATGAACTTGCGCGTTTTCAATTAGCAAAACAGTTGCAATTAGCAGCCTTAATTATTCAGTCTGCTTATCAGCGTGTTGAGAGTCGCGGCGGTCATTATAGAAAGGACTATCCAAATCTATCGGACACTCCTCTAACGAGTGTAGTTGAGCCACTACCAAATCAATCTTTTCTTCAAAACAATGACTGTACTGAATCTATAAGTATTACTCAACAGGGTCAGGTCTTGGCAGAGATTGATTAACCTGTTGTGAGCAGATAGGGGCATAATGCGTTTTACCTGTGTATTTTTAGTATTTCTAACCCAATATGATACAATCTCCAGCTTCTTTAAAACGCCTTGTTAAAAATGCTGCGAGCCGACCACCATGCAAAGCCTAGTTACTCTTGTTTTGGTATTAATGCCAATGTTTATTGGCTTTGCCATCCCCTCTAACCCAACCATGACCAAGTTTGCAGACAAAGGCTTGTCTTATTTGGTATTTGTGATTTTGGGGTTGATTGGCATTGAGTTGTCACAAGTGGAAGGGCTGGGCAGTCAGATCGGCGAAATAGTTCTGTACGTCACCATTCTTTCGACATTGACGGTTGGCGCAGGTTTGTTTGCGCTGATGTTGTTTGATCATTTGCGTCCATGGCATGCCAAAAAACCAAGCGTAAAATCGAAGGAGCATCGCGTTAGTATTCGCGGTAGCCTCGCCCAAGTGGTATGCGTGTTGATCGGAATGGTCATCGGTTACTTTTTGCCAGCCTCTTACATGCCGCCGGAAAACACCATGACTGCCTTACTAATGATATTAATTTTATTGGTCGGTATTGGACTGAAAGGGTCAGGTATTACGCTCAAAGAAGTGCTGCTCAATAGACGCGGTGTCGAGATGAGTATCATCTTTACACTATCGGTATTAGTGGGCGGGCTTGTTTTCGCTTTGATATTTACTGATGTGTCATGGACTAAGGGCTTAGCTTTGGCTTCAGGGTTTGGTTGGTACTCTCTCTCAGCGATTGTCATGACTGACGCTTATGGTGCTGTTTGGGGCAGTGTGGCGTTATTTAACGATTTGGTACGTGAGTTTTTTGCTCTATTATTTATTCCAGTCTTTATGCGTAAATACCCATCAGCAGCCGTAGGGCTTGGCGGTGCGACCAGCTTGGATTTTACCCTACCCGTGATTCAACAATCAGGTGGTCTAAAAGTTGTGCCACTGGCGATTAGCTTTGGCTTTCTTATTAATATCGTCTCACCCGTACTGATGGTGTTTTTTTCGGCGTTCGGGTAGGTATAGGTTTTAATAATTAATAATCAGTATTTATACTGTTATTCAAACAGCTCACAGTGCTTTGAGTATCTTTCGTAATTTTTTCGATCACTTGCGTACTCCAGATTTGCTAGGTCATTTACTTGCGTACTTGCTTTAACAGATATCCTTCTGTCTTTAGACTCTATATTTTCAAAATCACTTGCCCTAAAGTCTGTATCTATAAACAGATATCTATCTGAGCAATCGTAAGTAGAAATGCGATCAGAGGCGATATTATGTTTTTTTACCAATCTGTTTTTGACATTGATGGCACGGTTACGCGATAAATTATTTTTATTGTGCAATATACCAAGCTCATTAGATGCCATATGACCAAAAACAAAAACCTTGGCTTTTGGGTAGTCGTTAAGATTTTCTGCTACTTTCACAAATTCTACATCATAAATATCAGGTAATTGACTGCTCATTGGCAGAAAAAATCCATTGAGTTCCATTTCAAGTCCACCTGCATATACTATTGTTGGACAGCCTTTAGAATCCACTACTATATGGTTTGGCGTTTCGGGACACTCATCTATATCATCAAGTACGCCATCACTATCTGAATCTGGAATGTCTGCTTTCAATGTCACTGTGTTGTCGTATTTAGACCTGTCCTGAGATGGTACAGTTGTAACAGTTTGGCAGCCTGTTAGAGCTATAGATGCTGTTAATAGCAATAAAGTTCTATAATTTTTCACTGTTATTCTCTCTTAGTGCAATCATAAACACCTGTACATCTAAATTGAGCTACTAACGATTAGTTGATAAAAACTCTATTCAAAATTTGACGCATGTAACTGGTTTTAAATCGTTTGGCTGCTGATAAACTATCCCGTTTTCAGGCTCCGTAACTAACCCATAAACCCGACGATTAAAGGACTTGCCTTCTTCGGTATCAGACGGTGCAATAGGTGCTCTAGCACCACAGTTAAAAGTGCTCAAACGAGTAGGTTCGATACTATGTTTTAAAACGAGATAGTTTTTGACCATCAGCGCCCTATTTTTAGCTACTGAACTACCATCATCTATTTCTTATTTTGAAATACTGCCTTCAATACGCATAGTCGCCGTAT
This sequence comes from Psychrobacter sp. AOP22-C1-C5, assembly GCF_052378885.1. NCBI lineage: Bacteria > Pseudomonadati > Pseudomonadota > Gammaproteobacteria > Moraxellales > Moraxellaceae > Psychrobacter > Psychrobacter sp. AOP22-C1-C5. The sequence continues at coordinate 549,611 of NZ_JBQSYC010000001.1, forward strand.
TATGCTCCTTCATTTTTATAGCTATTTTATCCAGTTCAACCTGATACTCTGGAAGTAACTCGCTACTACCTTTTGGGAAAAAAGCGCGATATTCCATTTGCAAACTCATAGACCCCCAGAAAGGACAACCTCTTTCATCTACTGTCACTTTTTCTGGAGTAGCTGGACACTCGTCCATATCATCAGATACGCCATCACCGTCTGAATCTGGAACATCTGCCTTCATCGTCATGGTATTTTCATCTTGAAGCGTAGTTTCTGGCGATACAATTTTGGTAGTTTGGCAGCCAACTAATGTTATAGATGCTGCTAATAATAAAATGCTATAGAGTTTCATGGTCATCCTTCCTTGAATTGATCATAAGGTCGTTTTTATTGATAAAGTAAGATGTACTTTAAGCCAACTGTAGCTCTTTATTTACCTGACAAATGCTGTCATGCCAATCAATAAATGTCTGTATGGCTTGATGCTCTAATTGATGACCAGCATCGAAACCAGAAAAAACCTCGACATATCGACATGCTCGATAGTGTTTTGCATACTTATCGTAATAAGTAATCCACTGTTTACGTGATGCTTTGCCTGACTCTAAATCTTGGCGTTGTTGTGTCGCTGTTTTTTCAAAAGCATTATCCTCAGTGAACCAATCTTTAGCTGGGATATTTTTAGCCAACTTATTATTTTCAACCTCACTCATGCGCCATGGCTTGGCAGTGAGCCTTGCTCGAAAGCACTGCTGCGCCTGACAAAGACGTACATAATTAACATCTGCATGAAAATACTCAAACCACGCTGCGACCAGATTATCACTTGGTGCGATAGTATCGTGGGTAGCTATAATGCGAAACCCTGCTGGCGTCTCGTACAAACGAAAAGATTCCTTTGAATGACTGGCAACGCGCTTCTTAATTAAATCTGTTATAAAAGGTAGTAATGAGGCAATATCATCGGCATATTTTTGTGCGCGTGCTTTATCTCTTTTACTGGCTTGTTGCCATAGATACGCGGTCACACCCACCATAATGACCAACAGCCATAACCATGATAATCCAAACCAAGCGATGCTACTCGCAATAAGTATAAAGATAAGGACAAAAGACCAGACTTTTACTTTCATCGATGATGGTTGGCTTTTATCAATGATAGACACATCCATAAAACCTTGTTTGTCATAGCTATCAGGAAACTTTTTATGCAATAAATCATCATGATCAACATCGATAATCGCAATATTATTAACGTTAGCAACCTGTGCTCCATAAGTATTACGCGTAACAATGAGCTGAGTATCACACGAGCTATTTTCTAAATTGCTTTCTGTTAAGCCATTTTCTGAAAAACCATGCTCCGAGATAATTTCTTCACGAATGGGAATACCATTGCTTTCGTTGTACTCTTCCCTACGCTCACGTCTGACAATATCCTTGCCAGCCAACCAACGACTATGTGCATTAGCAACGCGCTCTTTAGTATGAACCAAAGCCGCTTCTTGACTGATATCTGACCACCCATAACGCTTGATAGTCACTTGTTTAGAATGAAAATTGTCAGGCGCATTATCAACCGTGCTTGATACCTTAAAGCACTGCTTGTATTGTGCCCAGTATTTCGGGATGAGCATTGGATTTGCCTTGAGATAGTTGTTTTAAATCAAAATCTGCTGATTGAATATTAAATAATTAGTCTTCAGGCTCTTGAGCCATCCCATAAACTCGGCGGTTCTTAGACTTACCTTCTTCGGTATCAGAAGGGGCAATAGGCTGCTCGGCACCATAACTAAAGGTACTTAAACGATTAGGGTCAATTTGATGCTGCATTATCAGATAGTTTTTGACGATAAGCGCCCTATTTCTTGATAGAGCATTTGGTTGCAAGAATGCATCAATAGCTGATACTTCATCTGTTGAAGCGTGCCCCTCAATACGCATAGTTGCCGTATAGTACTCTTGCAGCTTTTGCGCTACTTTATCAAGCTCAAGCTGGTACTCTTTTGATAGCTCACTACTACCCTTTGCAAAAAAGGCCCTATACTCCATTTTTAGACCTATTCCCATACCCGTAAAAGGACAACCTCTTTCATCTACTGTCACGTTTTCTGGAGTAGCTGGACATTCGTCTGTATCGTCAGGTACACCATCACCGTCTGAATCTGGGATATCTGGTACTAAGGTAATAGGTGATTCTTCGATACTTTGATTTAGCGCAGTGCTTTTTAATGGCGTTTGGCACGCGGCGAGCGTTGAGATGAGTACTGCTATAGTGGTTATCGTTGTCCATAACTTATTTGACATGACTTTTCATCCTAAAACTGCTGACAAAGGGCTTTGTATCTGTCAAATGAGTCCATCTGACCATAACCTTTGCCAGTAAAAAAGTCCTTGGCTGGTAGCGTCTTTCCATAGACACGTTGGTTCATTGAAGCGCCTTCGTCATTATCATTGGATGCAACTGGCATAATGTTAGCGCAATCAAAACTATAAACTTTATTAGCAGCTACCCCTTTATTGAGTAAATAACTTCTTACTAATTGCGCACGCTCACGTCCCAGTTGAGTTCGTTTGTCTACTGCTTGCTTATTTTTCGACTGATTAGTTTTTTCACTAGTGATAACTGATCGTTGCAACGCTTCAGGTTCAGAGACATGACCAGCTAATACCACCACCAGATCCAGATCAGGACGGGTTAGTATTTTATCAGCGACTTTTTCTATTTCTGGAAAATACTGCGATTGCAGCTCATTGCTATTACGCTCAAAAAACACCCTCATATCCATCGTAATAAGTTCCACTAAATCTATAGGCATTGGACAGCCAAGCTCATCTACTGGGACATTTTTAGGTGTGTCTGGACAGTGGTCTACGTCATCTAAGATACCATCGCCATCTGAATCTGGAATATCTGCCAATAAAATGAAAGTCCGCTCTTCATTATTTTGGTCTAGCGTAGTGCTTTTTGATAGCGTTTGACATCCTGATAAAGTCAAAACACCAAACAGAACACCCAGCATGTTTGATAATTTAACGTCCATGTTCTAATCTCTTCTAAGCCAAAACTGCTACACCCCACTCGCCTGCTTGGCAAACAGTCGCATCAGTGGCTTTATTTTGCCGACGCGATACATCCCTTCGCTACGTATTTGCTGTACAGGACGCGTTTGAGCAAGTGACCCTGCAAACAGCCAATTAAGTGCCGAAAAACTATGCATCATTAGGCTATTATGCGGACGGCGCGAGCGCTCATAAGCACGCAATGTTTGATTGTTACCCCAAAGCGTGCGACCACTACGAGCAAAGTCATGGATCAATTGTTCGCTTAACGCCTGTACATCGAGCATGCCTAAATTTAATCCCTGACCTGCCAGCGGGTGCACACCATGCGCGGCATCACCGATTAACACCAAATTATCAGCGACGTAGCTTTTCGCTTGTTGCGCGGTCAAAGGGAAGCAAGCGATTGACTCAATTTGTTGGATAGCACCCAGTTCATAGTTGGTAGCAGCAGCTAGCTTGCCTGCGACAAAGCGATCTTCCTCCTCTATCAATGCCAATGCTTGGTTGCGCGGCAATGTCCACACTATCGATTGCCAATGTTGTGGCGTAGCCTTGTCTGCATCCGTAATATCTGCCAATGGCAATAATGCTAATGTGCCTGTGGGTAACATGGCTTGGCGCGCGGTTGCTTGATGTGGTTTTTCAGTCTGAATCGCACAGCAGATGGCGGTTTGATTGTAATCTAGAGTATCTAACTTAATGCCCGCTTGCTGACGGACAAAGGAGCTGCGACCATCAGCACCGACCAATAGTGCCGCGTCAATCGCTGTGCCATCATCTAAAGTCACACGATAGCCTCGCTCAGCACCTAGCCAGTCCATGTCCACGACTGTTTGCCCAGCAATGATGGTTAAATAGTCACTGACCGTACTTGCATTCACTAGCTGCCATAACGCATGCTCAATGACCGCAGGCTCAACCATGGTACCCAGTATTTCAGGATCAACGTTTTTATCACTGCTCTCACCAAACAGTAACTCGCCCATACCATTCAGTTGCCATACCTGCATTTGCGAATAATCTGCTTTACGCCCCGAGGCCACAATCTTTTGCCATGCCCCCACGTCTTCAAGCAAATTGATGCTGGCCACACTCAGCGCATAAACACGGGCATCACGTTTGCCAAGTATCTCTTGCCAAGCCGACTCATCACGCTCAGGACGGGCATCAATCAAGGTTACAGGCATTTTTGCTTGCACAAGCTTCAAAGCAAGCGTGGCACCGACGATACCGCTGCCGATAATGAGGGTATGGTTATTTTTCATGACACATCCTTTAGTGAGCGATCGCTTGCTCATTTTATTTATGACTTACTTATCTTATAAAATGGTTTGTTGATGTACTTTTAAGACTTTAAACCCATCGCATAAGTCGCTACCAATGGTTTGATGTTTGGCAATTTATCAAAAGCGACCAATGCTACGTTTCGTGCTAACTTTACGGCTGGGTTAGGATGCGTAAAACCATGCACGACAGCATCACAAAAGCGAATGACTCGTTTTTGATCGGCCTTTCTGGCTTTCTCATAACGTTGCAATAACTGCATATTGCCAATATCTGCGCCTCTTAGCACCTGCGCATTCATCATTTGTGCCAGCACATGCGCGTCCCGCATACAGAGGTTAAAGCCTTGTCCTGCCACAGGATGTAAGGTATGCGCCGCATTGCCCATGATGACGCAGCGTCCGACCACTTGCCTGTCCGCCAGCACTCGAGTCAATGGATAAGCACCGCGTCGACCAGCAGCGACAAACGTGCCTGCGCGTTGCTCAAAGGCCTGCTGTAGAGTCGCTAAGAAATGCGCATCATCTTCTAGATACTGCGTCTCTTCTCCTTTAGGGCATATCCAAACGACAGAGCGTCTATAGCCTTCTTGGTAGTCATCATTGCCATCGCCTTCTGGATCAGTCAATGGCAGTACTGCTAACGGCCCTGCTGGGCTAAAACGCTCAATTGCCACATGCTCGTGCGGCTTGTCCGTCTCGACCACACCGACGATAGCGGTTTGCTCATAATCGTAAGTGGTTGTGCCAATGTTTAATAACTGACGCACAGTAGAGTCGCGCCCATCACAAGCGACCAAGACGCTGCCTTGCAATTGCTGTTCAGGCTGCTCTACGCTGTCTTGACCAAAGCGAAGCGTGACACCGTTGCTTTGCTGGTCAACTGCCTTGACGTTGGCTTTATCAATCAACGTAATCAATGGCTCTTGCTGCGCTGCCAATAAAAGCTTACGTCCCAGCCAAGCGTTTTCCATAACTTGTCCAAATGACTCTACCTTTTCTTCAGCCTTATTCAACTGCGCACGTCCAAAGCTGCCCTGCTCGCTAATCTGTACCGCATCGATGCGGCAGGCATGACTTTGTAGCTCGTCCCACAAGCCTATTTCTTGATAAATCTGTACCGTGCGACGTGACAGTGCCGTATTGCGGCTGTCCAAGTAATGGCTGCGCGTCCTGTCATCGTTCGGGCTGATGGTTGGGTAGTGGTTTTTTTCTAATAAAGTACTGGCAATGCCGTGATGCGCCAATAACAAGGCAAAGGACAAGCCCACATGACCGCCACCAGCGATGAGTACCTGTTGGTCGGTGATTGCTTTTGTGCTCTTGGGTTTCGGTAGAGTTGAATCAGTCTGTTGCATCTATATTATCCTTATTATAATCTGTTGAACGTGCGCTCTAAATGCGATGAATAATGGCAAAAAATTATTTTTATCTTATAGTCTTATAAGACTATTTTACGCGCATTTTAAACGCAATGATAAAGCACTGTGATATAGCGAGTAGATTACCACAAATTACCCAGCATTCCGTGGTCTTAACGGTAGGCTAAGAATGTACCTAAAAACCCGTTGATTTTTATACCGCCAGCACTTGATTAAGTTGCTATATTAATGGTCTTATAAAAGACTCACGTAAAGGTGAGCGGTTGCAATCGTCATACAAAAACAACGCCATCTGGCTGATGTATCGCTTGAAATTTAAAAACTATCTACCATAATAAAAGGAAGATGTTTATTTATCTTTATCCATAAAACCAACAATAATCTTACCGTCATTTTTATCGCTACAATGCTATCTCTACGATCTAAAACCGATATAGACCTACTGAATATTTACCGTTTAAGCCCGCAACTTTATTAAAAATAAACCTTAATATCGGGCACACAACATAAGGATAATCGCTTGACTGATTCCATGAGCCGCCGTATAAAGTTTGAATCATTGACGCCAGCACAGCTCAAGACCGTGCTTGGTGAATATAACAAACACATGAAATATATCCAAGAACGCCTCGACATCAAAATCAGCCAGCGTCAAGGTGATTTTTGCCTGAGCGGTGATATGACAGGAGTTGAGCGCGGTGAACGTATTATTTACAAAATGGTAGATGAAGCACAAAACTCAAAGGACATCAGCGCCGAAGAGCTGCATCTTATTATTCAATCGAGCATCTCTCGCGATGAAGATATAGAAGCTGATGAGCGAAACGCGGCCAATATAGAAGATGAAGACGACCTAGAGGCTGCCGATTTTACACCCATCAGCTTGCGCACACGTAAAGGTCGTATCGTCCCTCGCGGTGGCAACCAGCAGCGCTATGTACAAAACGTACTAAACTCTGATGTCTCATTCGGTATCGGCCCTGCAGGTACTGGTAAAACCTACTTGGCCGTTGCCTGTGCGGTCGATATGCTTGAGCGTAATGAGATTGAACGGATTTTATTGGTACGCCCAGCGGTAGAAGCAGGTGAAAAACTGGGTTTCTTACCCGGTGATTTGACGCAAAAAATCGATCCTTATTTACGCCCATTATATGATGCATTGTATGAGATGATAGGCTTTGAAAAAGTCGGTAAAATGATTGAGCGTCAGATCATTGAGGTGGCACCACTGGCCTATATGCGTGGTCGTACGTTAAACAACTCTTTTGTCATTCTAGATGAGGCGCAAAATACCACGCCTGAGCAGATGAAAATGTTTTTGACACGCTTAGGTTTTGGCTCACGTGCTGTGATTACGGGCGATATTACTCAGGTCGATTTGCCACGTGGTCATAAATCAGGTTTGGCACAAGCGATGGAGATTCTGAGGGATATTGAAGAGATTCATATCACAAAGTTTGACTCAAAAGACGTGGTCCGTCATCAACTGGTACAAAAAATCGTCGAAGCGTATGATGTGTTTGATGATGAGCAGTTTGCTCTACAAGAGAAACGTAAGTTTGAACGCATGAAAGAACAAGAACGCAAACAAGCCATTACGGATGCAGCCGCAAAATTATAAACTGGCTTAACACTCTCATTTTAAAACTCTTGTTTCGAAACAAAAAAACCGGATTACTCACATAGTAGTCCGGTTTTTTGCGATTACATGTTTCTTGACTTTGATTTAACATCACACTAACTGCTGTCGGTCACTCGCGCTTTAAAGACAGTATCTTTTTTATTAGCGACTAACTATAGTAGCAATAAGCCAATAGATACTGTATTTGAGATAATGAGATAAAAACACAATATCTCGGTAATGAACAAAAGGATAATAACATGAGCCAACCTCACGACGACTTTAGTAATGCAGCAGGTAAAGTCACTAATGATGACGCACGCTTAGCAGTATTAGATATCAATGCAACTGAGAGTATCGACGATGAGACACTCGATACGTTTTACAATCGTGATAACTTACTGACCATCATGATGACGACATTAAATTATATAGATGAGCGTATGTCCCATGGTTTGACGCTACCCTATTTTGAAGATATTGATCTTGAGATATGGCAGGCAAAATTGAAAACGCTGGACATATATATCACAGATGAGAATGAAGGACGTGCCTTAAATCTGGAAGCACGACATAAAGATTATGCGACCAATATTTTGTCTTACCCAAGCGACCTACCCGTTGCCATCATTGAGCTGATGCCTACGCTACCACTGGGCGAGTTGATTATCTGTCATGATGTGATGGTACGTGAAGCCGAAGAACAAAATAAAACCGTGGCACAGCACATTAGCCACTTGCTCATACATGGTGTGCTGCACCTGCTAGGCTTCGATCATGAGCTTGGACAGGCCGAACAAGATGAGATGGAAGGATTTGAGATTGAGGTTTTGGCAAGCCTAGACTTACCAAATCCATATATTTAATCAGTCGCTTTTTGCTGGCCAGTCTTTAATAAATTAGCCTTGGATCAACTAGCTTTTGGTCATGGGCAGCTTTTGTGATTCACCCATTTGGTTGATCATATGATCCAGACCTTTAACATGGACGCTACGCTGCGGGAATGGGATCTCAATTTGCTCATCATCGAGCGCTTCTTTAAATTGCTCTAGCAATTCGCACTGCATAGACCACCAGTCCGCATTGGTCGTCCAGACATTCAAGGTAAGATCTACCGAATTGTCGCCCAAATTGGTCACACGTACGATAGGCTCAGGATCGGTAAAAGCCAGTGGGTTGTCCCGTGCCAATTTTAACATGACTTCTTTAGCAACTTTGATATCGGCATCGTAGCCAATACCTACCGTGATATCCACACGGCGATTGGGCAGCGACGAATAGTTGATAACGGCTGAGGTACTGATACTATTATTTGGAATGATAATATCGTGATTGTTGGTCGTTGTCAGATGCGTATTCACCAAAGTGATCTCAGTCACCGTACCAGTAAAGCTATTAATTTGCACATAATCACCACTTACAAATGGGCGAAAAGTCACAATCATGATACCAGCAGCAAAATTGGACAACTGATCTTTTAATGACAAACCGATGGCAACCGCGGCACCACCCAGTATCGCAACGACCGACGTGGTCTGCACCCCAACCTTACTCAAGGCTGCCAAAGTCACTACGACCAGCAGTACCCCATATAAGAGACGACCTAAGAAGCTGGCAACGGTGTCGTTTAAATGGCCTTTTAGCATCACCTTATGAGCAACGCTTACCGCTTTTTTGGCTAGCCAAAGCCCAACGACGAATATTAGTATGGCGAGCGCCAATCTGGTGATTAAAACTATCGCACTGGTGGTTAGCGTAGCGACATCGACGGTAAAACCTAAAAATTCCATACTGACTCTTTATTCTATAAATGTATTAATAAATTCATATTGATAATTTCTGGTATCTATCCTTTTAAAAGCCCACATTAATACGTCACATCGACTTTGTCACTGTATCGATACGTGCGTATCAAACGCAACTCAACAATGTCCTTCATATCTTTGGTAAATTGACCAAAAGGTGCCGCTTTTCGCACTGATTGCTTGGCGGCTTCGTTTAATATCGTCGATTTTGAGCTTTCTAATAGGCGAATGGCCTTGATATTACCATCGCTACTGATGATGACCATCAAGCGCACATCACCTGTAATACCTTGAGCGCGAGCTTGTGCTGGATAATGCAGATTGCCGACGCGCTCGACGTGCTCACGAAAGGTATTGATATAATCTGCTGCAATACCGCGTGTCGTCGAATTGCTGTCCATCGTTACTACTTTTGACTTAGTCGCATAAACCTGCTGACGCTGAGAGAGCTGTGCTTCTAGAGTGGCAATCTGTTTACGTAGCCGTTCTTCTTGTACTATGACATCATCTCGTGCCTGTTTACTGTCATTATCAGACTCTACTGCTGCTTGACGCCAGCTTAACGTGGTTCGCAGGTAACTCTCTTGATAGCGCTGCTGTCGAACTTGGCGCTGCAAGTTAATAACGTCTTGCGTCTCGCTCATTTGCTCAGCAGACAAAGGACTGGTCTGATCGGTCTCTTGTCTCAACGTTTCTTGTACTGTGCCGCCGCCTTCTTGTGAAGCATTGGCAATGAAATGCGCGTCTTCATTTGGTTGCATATTATCGGTCAGTGCTTTTGCGACGTCCTGCATCATTGCAGCAGGGTCTTTGCCCATCGAAAAGCTGATACCAAAAATAATCAATGCGTGTATCGCAACAGCAATGACAATTGCGACATGTAAGCCAAAATCACGCTTAGGCGTTTGTGCAGAAAAGTGGTAACTTTGCGAATCTTTAATATAAGCCACAATAGGTCTCAGAGGATAAGGATAAATCTAGCAAACAATAGGCGCTATCATGATAAAGCACGAGACACATGCCAGTGCTATCATAACATGACATAGAATTGTACTGCCAGCACAACTGTTTACTACGTCTCTTAATCAATGAATGCAAAATCACACAATTTTGAGCAGCTCATTGACAAGTAGAACCGCTATAAAGACCATGACGCAATTCTGTGATATGGTAGTAAAGACTATATTTTTTAACTTTATAAAACTCTTGCTAGAGAATTGCTACAAAATGCAGGTGTTTATTTTGAAGCCATCACATTTGATATATACTGTTTTGTAGGTATTGGATAATCAAACATGAATTTTTGGCTTGTTCAACTTAAAAGACAATGGCAGTGCTGATAGTGGCATTTAGCTAAATACCGCCATACTCCTATATTTTGCCGCTATGAGCAAATTGGATAACAGCCTGACTATAATTTTGGATATATGATTTTTACGCCATTTATTCAGTGACGCCCCCTATCATTATAAGGATAATAAATTTGAGTGGCTTTGATAATATGAGTGATAACATGGATAATTCAGACAATTTTGATGAATTTTTCGAAAACATTGGTGAGCGTTTTGATGAGTCATTCAGTGGTGGCTGGGAGCGTCTCGCTCAGTCGATTAAAGAGATATATAATAAGACGACGGACAAGCTCGAGGATGAACTCGTCCTGCCTGTTGCACAAAAGTATGTCAATGATGCGCTGCAAAAGTTTGTGACTGACAATGTAAAAGCCATTTTAGAGTTACGCGTTGAGATGCATGACGACTGGTTTCGATTATATTGTACAGTCGATGCCAGCGGTATCTACGCTGAGGTGGCCAGTAATTTTAGCTTGGTTCATGTGCAGCTTGACCGTAACGTCCAGCGCTTTGTCTTCGGGCAGCAGACTTACACAGATGTGCTCAACTTACGCTGTGAGTCCTTTCTAAAGCGCCAAGGTATTAAGCTGTTTGTCTGGTTTTATCACACCATACTCAAAAAAGACCCTTTAGGCTTCATTCTGTCTTACATCAATATTGCTCGTACAAAAGACGAGATCATCTACCTTGATATCAATCGCTGGCTCAAAAACAATAAGAAAATCATGAGTACCTTACACAAGGTTCAAGTGAACTACGGCGAGCTTGAGGAAGAACAGATGATCTTAAAAGCACAAATCAATTATCGTGACTTATTAGCAGCCAGTAGCAATGAAGACATTATTAGTGATGACGATGAGCCTCAACTGATGCAAGGCCCTATCCGTCCAATAGAAGATGCAACCGAACCCAGCCAAGTTTAGAAGCTCTTAACTGTTACGCTATAGCTAAAACGTTAAAAACACTATCGGCCGACTGGAGTGGATTTCTCGTAGCCTCTGGAGTGCGAAGCGTCCAGCAAGCGAGGAAAATTTATACCAGTCCCACATAATCCTGTGTGTTGGCCGCGTACCGCTTTTATTTATCGCCGATTATCTTATGCAGTAAGTTTGAATCAGTAATATGCATATCGTTATTTACCAATAATTCTCTACGGCAATATTACCCTCGCCGCGGCGATTCATCACCAAGCCCAGCGATTTTAACGTCTCTTTGGTGTCTTCTACCATATCTGGGTTGCCGCACAGCATGACATGCGTGCTATCAGTATCCAGCTCGATACCTGCCCGCTCCTGCAAAGTACCATCCAATAGCAGCTTTGGCAGACGCTCCGTTAATGCGCCTTCGATAGACTCACGAGTGACAATAGGAATAAAGATCAGTGTGGCTGGGTTGTCTACCAACGAGCCAAAATCTTCTTGTAAGCGTTCGATCTTCTCCACATAGGCAAGCTCATCTGTCGAGCGAGCGCTATAAGCCAGTACAATGTGCTCGTAGTCTTCCCACGTTTTTAAATCTTGTAGCATCGATAAAAAAGGTGCCAGACCAGTTCCGGTCGCTAGCAGCCACAGATCCTTAGGTAATGGTTTTTGATAACGCGCCAATGTTAAAAACCCAAAAGGCATTGTATTGAGTAGCAACTCATCACCGACTTGCAAGTGCTGTAGCTGAGAAGTAAATGCGCCATCAGGGATCACGATAGAAAAGAACTCTAGCACCTCGTCGAAAGGTGACGAAACAATGGAATAAGCACGAAAAACATCTTCGTTCAATGCTGCATTAATCGTCTCATCATTAACATTCTCAGAAACCTCGCTTTGCTGCTTATAATACTGCAACTGACTGGGATTGACGCCCAAACGTACAAACTGCCCTGCCGTAAATTTAAAGCTATCAGGACGGCTCACGGTAAAGCTAAAGAGATTGGGCGTCCATGTGGTTTTACTGAGCACCGTTACTTTTTGAATATTGTCACTCATAATAATTGATCACTCACCTATTATTTATACTTATTGAATTGTTAGACGCTACAAACGAAAAGATGCGCCAAGCTTATCACAAAGCTGGCGCATCTTGTTTTTCTAACCGTAACTACCGATAACTTGCAGCAACAGCGTGCCACAATTTATCGTCAATCTTATCCAATCACATTACCAAATACGCGCCAGACTGGCCCACTCAATCATACTGTTTGGCAAGACACCAAAGAAAACAATGATGGCTGTGACTGCAATTACCATAATACCGCCAGCACGAATGGCCCATTGTCCAGAAACGTCAAATTCAATAAATTGCTTAGGACGTTTGAATAACGTGAGCATAACGCGTAGATAATAGAACAAGCCGATGGCACTGCCCAAGATAATCATCGCAGCTAAGAACCAGTTGGTGCCTTGTACCGCTGCCAATATCGCGAACAGCTTAGTGATGAAGCCAGCTGTTAACGGAATACCTGCCAATGACAACATCATAATTGTCATGACAGCGGTCAATACTGGACGACGCCAAAACAGCCCTTGATAGTGCGACAATTCATCGGCCTCACCAGACAAGCGATAAGGACTAGACATCAAGGTCACTACACCAAAAGCACCGATAGAGGTAAACGCATAAATTGCCATATACATACTAGAGATACTGTCCGCTGCCGCACCAATACTGACGATAACGATCAATACATAACCCATGTGGGCAATTGAAGAATAACCAAGTAGACGCTTGAGGCTGGTTTGACGGATCGCCAATAAGTTACCCGCTAAGATCGATAGGGTCGCCATGACCATCAACAACATCTGTACCGATGGCAACGCCAATAAAGACGTATCAATTAAGAAGCGAACAGCCAGCCCCATCATTGCAACTTTTGATACCGATGCTAAAAAGGTGGCGATAGGTGCTGGCGCACCTTCGTAAACGTCGGGCGTCCACATATGAAAAGGAGCAGCAGATAGTTTAAAGGCGATACCAAACATCATCATCGCCGCACCAAGGATCAACAGTGGCGATTCGAAAAGATTGCTCAATACCATACTGATAGGTTTGAAAGCCAACGACCCTACTTCTGCATAAATAAAAGCCATACCCATAAGCAACGTTGCCGATGCCGTCGCAGATAATACTAGGTATTTTAGCCCTGATTCAAGCGAGCGGCTACGCATATAAGTATAGGCCAACATGCCATAAAGTGGCACTGAGAGCATCTCTAAACTCATAAAGAACGATGCCATATGCTGAGCGCTCACCATCAGTAGCGCACCGATTGTCGATAGCAGCATGAGCAGATACAGCTCATCTTTATTGTCTTTTAGATTTACCAAATACGCATAAGACAACGTGCAACAGGCCAACGCACAAATGAAGATAACCACCATATTAAACTGAGCAAAGTTATCGATAACAAATAACTGATCCGCGTTTGGTACAAGACTACCGCTCTCGATAATACCAAGCATTTGACCAATTAAAGTAAACAAACCAACGTTTAAACCGACGACCGTAACTGTGCCAGTAACTATATGCGAGCGTTTAATCGCAATAGCAATCATGACTGCCAATACCGTTATCACAACGATTATAATTGGCGCATAAGGCAACAACCCCATCAAATCATTCATCGTAATATTATTCATGACTTAACGTGCCTCCATTGCATCAAGCAGTTGCGACGCATCAACCTGCGTTACTTGACTATATATATACGCATTGTTGATCCACTGCATCGCATGACTTGACGTATCAAGGAACGGCTGTGGATAGAGTCCGAGCCATACCAGTCCAGCGGCTAGCATCAATAATAATGACAGCTCACGCTTGCCCAAGTCTTTTAGTTTGCGCGTTGGCAAACCATGTGATTTGGTTTCTTCTACCGCCAACGCTGCAATATTGTTTTTACCAAATAACGCGCGGTGAATCAAAATAAGCGAGTATAGTCCTGCCAATACCAAGCTGAATGTAGCCAATACCACAAACACAGGATATTGAGCAAACGCGCCAAATAAAATCATGAACTCGCCAATGAAGTTACCTGTGCCTGGAATACCCAGCAGCGCGGCACAGAAGAACATCAATATTGGCGCATAGTAACGGAACTGTCCCCACATACCGCCCATCAAGGTCAGATCGCGCGTGTGCAGACGTTCATATAACTGACCTGCCATAATAAAGAGTGCCGCCGAGCTTAAACCATGTGCAAGCATCTGAATCATCAGACCTTGTAAGCTGAGTAACGTGCCAGCATAGATTGCCAATACTACAAACCCCATGTGCGAAATACTGGTATAAGCCAGCAAACGCTTCATATCGGTTTGCATAAAGGCAAGCCATGCACCATAGAAGATACCGATCGTACCCAAAGTCATGGCAATCGGCGCAAACTCCTGTGACGCCACTGGAAACAATGGCAAGACAAACCGAATCAAACCATAAGCGGCCGTCTTAATCAGAACACCTGCCAAATCCACCGAACCTGCGGTTGGTGCTTGCGCATGCGCGTCTGGTAACCAGCCATGAAAAGGAATAATCGGCAACTTAACGGCAAAACCAATAAAGAAGCACAGCATGATTGGATATTCCCAGCCGCCAAGTGACGTACCGAGCAAGTCATTGTAATTAAAACTCACCACGCCCTTTTGCGCGTAGCTGATAATGACCAATATCAATATACCGACGAGCATGATTAGCCCAGACGCTTGGGTATAAATAAAGAACTTGGTTGCGGCATATTCTTTGGTTTTACCAACCACATCATGACCCCAAATAGCGATCAAGAAGTAGATAGGAACCAGCATCATCTCCCAGAAGAAGAAGAATAAGAACATATCAATGGCTAAGAAAACGCCAATGACGCCGCCCAAACTCCATAGCAGATTCAGATGGAAGAAACCGACGCGGCGTTGAATCTCATTCCACGAACAGGCTACCGCAGCAATACCGAGCAGTCCTGTTAACGCCACCATCATTAGTGACAACCCATCCAATGCCAAATGAAAGCTGATGCCAAAGCTTGGTATCCACGGCACACTGAATTCAGCGACCCAAGGCACTGCTGCGTCTGGCGCAATGACCTGTTTACTCATACCGCTAAAGTCACCGTAATGCCACAGTACAAGTGACAATACAAAGGTCAACGTCATACCCACTAAGGCAATCCAGCGCGGTAGACGTTTATTAAATCGCTCTACCAACCAGCACAGCAACCCTGCAATAAAAGGAATTGCAATCAATGCTGGTAGCATCCACGTTTGTTGTAACTCAATCATCTTATACCACCGTCATCATTACCAGCACGAGCAATACAGCCATACCCAAGCCAAAGCTTGTAGCGTAGCCTCGAAGTGACCCTGTTTGCGTCGCAGACAATACCTTATTACCTGCTGATGCCAGCTTAGGCAATACATACCACGTTTTATCAATAGGGTCGGCTTTAAATAAGCGGCCGATGAATAAAAAGGGTTTTACAAAAATTATATCGTATAGCGCATCAAAGCCTAAACCATGATAGCACCAGTGATACATGGCGCCGCCAATGCGTGAGCGCTTAAAGCTTGTAAGCATACGACCTTTATTTATCACATAGAGCAGTGCTGCAATTATCAAACCAGCCAGCATTGCACCCATCGCGATATATTCGGCCGTGTGCTTAGCATGATCTTGACCCGCCACTTCTAATAAATGCCCAACGCTCTCTGGCAACACGCCTTGCAATGGCGGTGTGATCCATGCGCCAACGGCTGTTGATAGAACAAGTAATACAGTGAGTGGCAACCAATACGACACCCCTGATAACTTATGCGCATGGGTTTTTTCTTCACCAAAAAAGATAATCCAAATCATACGGAAGGTATAAATAGCCGTTAAGAAAGCACCGAATACGCCCATATAGAACAGTACCATGTGACCTGTGGCATACGTCTCCCAAAGAATCGCTTCTTTAGAATAAAAGCCAACCGTCACCCAAGGTATGGCCGCAAGTGCACCACCACCGACAATATAACACCAGAATACCAATGGTATCTTTTTACGTAAGCCGCCCATCTTAAAGATGTCTTGCTCATGATGGACTGCAAGGATAACCGCACCTGATGATAAGAATAGCAGCGCTTTAAAGAAGGCATGCGTCATCAGATGGAAGATAGCGCCTTGCCATGCACCAACTCCAAGCGCTAAGAACATGTAGCCAATCTGGCTCATAGTCGAGTAAGCAAGAATACGTTTGATGTCTGTCTGCGCCAATGCACAAAATCCAGCAACCACCAGTGTCAAGGCACCAACGCCGCCAACCCAGTACAACAAGATACCAGGTGTCAACTCAAACAATGGATGTAGACGGGCAATCAAATAAACCCCTGCCGTCACCATTGTTGCTGCGTGGATAAGCGCTGACACAGGCGTTGGACCTGCCATTGCATCGGCAAGCCAAGTATGTAGTGGCAGCTGAGCTGATTTGCCCATTGCGCCGCCCACAAGCATCATGGTGGTCAACATCATAATTGGATTATTGATATCGAATACTTCTGGCGCACGGGTAATAATCTCTTGAATATTCAGCGTACCAAATTCTCGGAACAATAAAAACAAACCAAAGGCCAAGAACACATCACCGACACGCGTGACAGTAAAGGCTTTCATAGCGGCAAGACCATTGGCTCTGTCATGATAATAATAGCCGATGAGTAAGTACGAACAGATACCCACGCCTTCCCAACCGAGATAAAGTAAAAACAGGTTATCTGCCAAGACCAGCAGTAGCATACTGGCGACGAACAAGTTCATATAGCTAAAGAAACGGGCAAACCCAGTATCGCCTTTCATATACCAAGCAGCAAACAAATGGATCAAAAAGCCAATGCCCGTAATGACACCAGTCATGGTGAGCGCCAAGCCATCAAAGCTCAGTCCGAAGTTCGGCGCAAAATCGCCAACCTGAAACCATGTCCATAGTGGCATCTGTATTACAGTACCTGCTGGATTGGTGGTCAAAAAAGTATAGCTGACTATCAGCGTGCATAACGCTGATAACAGCATGCTACCGACACCGACAATCGCTGCCACCTGCTCGGTTAACTTGTCGCGCATAAAGGCTAAAATCAAAAAGCCAATGAGCGGAAATATAAAGGTTAATGGTAATAAACTCATGACATCATCCTTTCATCTCATTGGCGCTATCGACATCGAGATGCCCACGCTTATGATAAAACCGCAATAATAGTGCCAAACCAATGGCTGCCTCTGCTGCTGCCAACGTCAAAATAAAGATAAACATAATCTGCCCATCCGGATCGACCCAGCGACTTCCTGCCACCACAAATGCCAACGCTGCGGCATTCATCATGATCTCAAGACTCATCAGCATAAATAAGAAATTACGTCGTACCATGACGCCGCACAGACCAATGGCAAATAGGATACCAGCCAAAATCAATCCATGGCTCATCGGTATCATGCCCAATACATTCTGCGCCTCAGCAACCGGCTGTACAAAGCCCGCTACCTCGTGGGCAAACGGCACGTTTGACACATCTTGTGCCACGCTCGCTGCTAGTACCATCAGTCTGACTCCTTGCGCGTGACTTTATTCACACCTACTTGACTACCTACCTTCATGCCTACGTAGTCATGCGGGTCAACATCTTTATATTCGTAGGGTTCAGGCATTTTTACCGTATCATCTTTTTTATGAGTACTAGCGTTATTGTATTGCTCGATACTACCCGCACTTGTTTGAAAGCCTTGACTGTCGTTATCGACACTCTCATCATCTTTCGTCTCTTTACCCAAATGATAAGCAGCAACTAAAGCAGCCAATAGTAATAAGGCAGCCACTTCTATGAGCATTACATACTTGGTAAATAGCACCGTACCAACTGCTTTGGCTGATACAGTCGTACCACCAATCATCGCCGCATCATCGTGGTTAAGACCAATCATGGCATAAAGCACAACAGCCACAATAATCGTCAGACCTGTTGGTATGGCCCAAGTACCTGCATCAAGCCAACGCTCTTCGCGCTCGTCATTACTCATGCCCAAATTGAGCATCATGATAACAAAGACAAACAGCACCATAATAGCGCCAGCGTAGACAACAATCTCAAGTGCCCCTGCAAACGGCGCACCCAGCACGAAAAATATGCCAGCGATTGCCAGTAATGACACAATCATTGATAAAATAGCGTGTACGGGATTGGCTTGAGTGACCACGCGCAAACTGGCAAATATTGCCACTGCGGCAAGTGAATAAAACCCAGCCAATTCAGGATGGTTCAAGATATTCATCATGGCAGCAAGCTCCTTAGATCAATAGGTGCAGCTTCATTTTGCGCCGCCCCTTTTGGTTTGTCCGCTACCGCCATACCCGTCACACGATAATAGTTATAATCAGGGTATTTACCTGGCCCTGAAATGAGCAAATGCTCTTTTTCATAAACCAAATCTTGGCGCTTATATTCACCAATCTCAAAGTCTGGCGTCATTTGAATGGCTGTCGTTGGACACGCTTCTTCGCACAACCCACAAAAGATACAGCGCGAAAAATTGATCCGAAAAAACTCTGGATACCAGCGTCCATCATCACGCTCAGCCTTCTGCAATGAGATACAGCCAACTGGACATGCCACGGCACACAAGTTACAAGCAACACAGCGCTCGTCCCCATCAGGGTCACGCGTTAGGATAATGCGTCCACGAAAACGCGGCGGTACAGGTACCGGTTCTTCAGGATAAAGAATGGTGTCGCGCGGTCTGAGCGCATGACTATTGACCATCCACATGCTGCGGACAATGGTAAATATACCAATGACGGTCTTTTTTATGGTAGTAAACATGGGATTATTATCCTTATCAGCTTTACCCTAGTTCATCAATAATGACTAGTAATGACTACAACGTTGGAGAAAAGATCAAAATGACCGCAGCGGTAATCAACAGATTAATCAAAGTGACGGGCAAGCAAACTTTCCAGCCAAAGTTCATCACTTGATCATAGCGCGGACGCATGAGTGAGCCTCGAGCCAATACAAACATGGTCATAAAGAACAACGTCTTAATCATGAACCAAAAAGCTGGTGGAATAAATGGGATATCTAAATTAAAAGGCGCAAGCCAGCCACCGAAGAACAAGCACGTCATGAGCGCAGAAATCAGTACGACGTTGACGTATTCACCAATGAAGAACATCCCGAATTTCATACCTGAATATTCGACATGATACCCTTCAGCCAGCTCTTGCTCTGCTTCTGGTTGGTCAAACGGATGTCTGTGCGTCACTGCTACACCAGCTACCACAAAGGTTAAGAACCCAAAAAACTGCGGAATGATATACCAGCCGTCAATTTGTGACTCAACAATCTCGCGCAAGTTAAATGAGCCTGTCAATGCGACCACACCCATCAATGACAAGCCTAAGAACACTTCATAACTGATCGTTTGGGCGGCTGAACGCAAGCCACCAAGTAATGAGAACTTATTGGCAGATGCCCAGCCACCAAACATCACAGCGTAGACAGCGATACCTGCCATTGCAAAGAAGAACAGAATACCGATATCCCAATCAGCCACGCCAAGCGTTGGCGAGATAGGAATGATGGCAAATGAGGCCAATGCGGTAAACATGGCGACCGCAGGTGCCAAAGTGAACATAAACTTATCGGTAAATTTTGGCGTCCAATCTTCTTTAAAGAAGATTTTTAACATATCCGCAATCAGTTGCAATGAACCAAAAGGCCCAACACGGTTTGGACCATAACGATCTTGCCACAAAGCGAGCATACGGCGCTCATAGACAATCATCATGGCGGCAACCAGTACCACAACTAAGAAAATAACCAACGATTGTCCAACCATAAACAAAATAGACCAAGCATCAAAGCTTAGACTACCAGCCAAAAAATTTGGCACATCAGGAATAATACGGGTGACGGGCATATTACACCTCCTGAGTGGTGGTCGGCGCTGTCGTTACTTGCGTTGCGCGGTTATCATGAATGCTGTCACCAGCGTCTTTATGTGCTAAAAAACGATCAGCAGCCATACCGCCCATCATTGTCACGGGTGCATCGACTTTACGTACCGAAGCTGGCATTGATGGATGGATAATGCTTACCTGTCCAACTGGATAACCGATACAACCTTCTGCTAAGTAGCCAACGAGCTGTACTGGCAAGATGATTTGTTGTTTGTCAATTTCAATCGCTAGGTAATCACCCGCAACGACATTCCAGTCTTTAGCATCATCTATACCAATACGCCATGCTGCAACAGGTAACTGCTCAGCGACGATTGGACTACGTGAGGCCATCATTGAGCTGGCATAGATATTATAGATAGGCACCAATTTGGCATGTCCCTGCTGTATATCTGTCGTGGTCGAAAAGGTGGCTTCTGGCGCTACATATTGACGAGTGGCCAAACGCTCCAATTGATCAAACAAGCGCACACCTGGATCGCCGTTTTTGAGATGACCACCGACTTTGTCTTGATACTTATTCCACGCCTGCGGTGAGTTCCAACCTGCCGCATTGGCAAAAGGAATCATAGAGCTTGGCGTTTGCTTACCTGTATAACCTTCCATTGAGAATGTCAGGCCTGTGTCTAAATCTTTCGGCTGCATTGGCTCATGAACTGAAATTGGCGCACGCATGGCGGTACGACCAGAGTAACGGCGCGGCTGACGGGCAATTTTTAGACCTGTAATACGGTAGTCCGCATCTGGAGCAGCGCCTTTGATGTCAGCAAGCTTAGGATGAGTCGCTATTAATGCATTAATCACATCATCCAGTTGAGTCCAATCGACCTCTTTGCCTTCTAAGCTGCTATGAACGGCATGCAGCCAGCGCCAGCCTTCTTTAATACTGCTCATCGGATGATAGTAATTATTGTCATAAACTTGGAAGAAACGCTGAGCACGGCCTTCCGCAGATATCAGTGTGCCATCCGCTTCCGCAAAACTTGCTGCTGGCAATACGATATCAACATCTTTGTGCCAGTCAAGCAACTGATGGTCTAGGGCAATGACCGTTTTGTCCGTCAATAACTGCGTTAATTTAGCGGCATCAATCGCATCAGTTAGCTGATTTTCAGCGACAATGACGATATCAAAGTCCGTAGCCAGCAGCTCTTCAACGGATTGACCACCAAGCATGCAAACCCCAATGCTATTGGCATCAGGAACGGTTAGATAAATACCAGCTTGTGAATGATAGCTGTCGTTTACTTCTTTTAACTCAAGCTTATCAGCAGGCTCGCGCTCAACATCGTCTTGCGCGTCTTTATCCGTACCTGTGTCTGATTTCTCTGGCTTGGCCGACAGTTCTTGATCTTCATCAGGCTGATCGGTTTGTGCTTGTTGTTCTGCCGCACGAACCTTTTCATTATGAATGTCAATTTGGTGCTGCTCTGTGGCCTTAATGGCTGCCCGTTTTTGCGTCAGTGCTTGCGTAATCTGAGCCGCTGCTTCTATCAAGGCGGTAGACGATAAGCTGGTGCCTGAGATAACTAACGGCTTATCCGCTTGCAGCAAGTCATAGGCAATTTGCTGAGCAAGCGCTTGCATACCATCAGTATCAACATTGACATCGTTATCTTTTTGCTCAGTGGCTTGTGTATCTGTTACTTCTGATAAGTCATCAGAGAAATTAGCAATCTCAGCCGCCACTTTAAAACCAAGTTTGGTAATATCTTCAGGCGTCGCGACTACGCTGACCTTACTGATGTCTTCTAGCTTCGTTTGGGTCACATCGATGACATAGACAGGACTGAGCGCATCTTGAGCAATACGTTTGACTGGCTCAGCAAGCCAAGGTTGCGTCTGTAACGCTGCCGCCATTTTCAAGCCTTCGTTTTTTGCTGCCTGACGTACAGACAACGCAACGCGCGATGAGGTTTGAGTAATGTCTTCACCCAGAACCAGCACAGCATCATAACTTTCGATATCAGTCATGCTAGGGTTATAAATGCCCTCAGTGCTGAGCACTTCGATACATTTATTGACCAGTGTTTGCTGCTGATGATTCAGACCCGTTGAAAATTTATCGTAGCCGACCAGATTTTTTAGCGCAAAGTTGGTCTCAAGGCTTGCACGAGGTGAGCCAATACCGATGACTTTTTTATCTTTGATACGCTTGATGGTTTCATCTAGTGCGTAATCAATATTTATTTTCACATGCTTGTCATTGATACGTTCAAGTGCTTGGGTTGGGCGGTCGTCACGGTTGACATAGCCATAGCCAAAGCGACCGCGGTCACATAAGAAGTAGCGGTTGACTTCACCGTTATAACGGTTTTCGATACGGCGCAATTCACCATAACGCTCACCCGGTGAGATGTTACAACCCGCTGAGCAGCCATGACAGATGCTGGGTGCATACTGCATATCCCATTTACGGTTGTAGCGCTCAGAATGCGTCTTATCTGTGAAAACACCCGTTGGACAAACTTCGGTTAAGTTGCCTGAAAACTCACTTTCAAACTGGCCATCTTTATCACGGCCGAAATAGACACGGTTGTTTGAGCCATACACGCCCAAATCTTCACCACCTGCATAGTCTTTATAAAAACGAACACAACGATAGCAAGCGATACAACGATTCATCTCATGCGCGATGAATGGACCAAGCTCTTGATTGTGATGCGTGCGTTTGGTAAAGCGATAACGACGACGGCTATGACCTGACATATAAGTCATGTCTTGCAAATGACAATGTCCACCTTCTTCACAAGTTGGACAGTCATGCGGATGGTTGGTCATCAGTAGCTCAACCATCGACTTACGAAATGCTTTGGCTTCCTCATCGGTGACCGAGATATACATGTCGTCGCCGGGTGCGACCATACAGGACATCACAAGGCGACCGCGACCCGCTTTCATGTCATCGGCATTTTGGTATTGCTTAACCGCGCACTGGCGGCATGAACCGACTGAGCCGAGGGCTGGATGATAGCAAAAATAGGGCACATCAATGCCAAGTGACAAGCATGCTTGTAACAAGTTATCTGTGCTATCTACTTCGACAGTGGTTCCATCAATATGTATGACTGCCATGCCGCTCTCCTTATTTCACTACTGGCTGTTGATTGGCTGCAGCGTCAATGACGTCTACACCAACCGCCTGCGCGATTTTTTGATCAAACTCAGGACGGAAATATTTAATCGCACTCATTAGTGGTTCCATCGCACCCGGCGCGTGCGCACAGAAGGTTTTACCAATCCATAAATCACGCGTGAGCCCCTCTAGTTTTTCTACGTCGCCGATTTGCCCTTCACCATCATTGATGGCGGTAAGCAATTTAACACCCCACGGCAGACCATCACGGCACGGCGTACACCAACCACAGGATTCGCGCTGGAAGAAAATCTCAAGATTGCGTAACAATGGCACCATATCTTGTGCCTCATCGACGACCATGATTAGGCCAGTACCCATACGGCTACCCGCCTCTTGGATGGTATCAAAATCTACGACTACGTCTAGATGGTCGGCGGTCAAAAAGTCGGTTGATGCGCCGCCCGGTAGCCATGCTTTGAGCTTCTTACCCTCTTTCATACCGCCCGCCAAATCTTCAATGATTTCGCGCGCTGTATAGCCAAATGGTAATTCCCATAGACCAGGATCGTTGACCAAACCTGAGCAACCAAATAGCTTGGTGCCAGGCGTTTTACTTTTGCCCTTGATATCAGACAATGACTGATACCACTCCACACCATGGTTTAAGATCGCTGGCATATTGCATAAAGTTTCAACGTTATTAATAACCGTTGGTCTGCCCCATGCACCAGAAATCTGTGGAAACGGCGGCTTGGTACGTGGATTGGCGCGGCGACCTTCTAGGCAATTAATCAATGCCGTTTCTTCACCGCAGATATAACGCCCCGCACCTGTATGCACATGCAAATTAAAGCTAAAATCAGACCCTAAAATGTTGTCGCCCATCAAATTATTGGCTAAGCATTCATTAATCGCAGTCACCAAGCGCTCAGCGGCCACAATATATTCACCACGGATAAAGATGTACCCGTCGGTCGCGCCAATAGCATGCGCCGTAATCAGCATGCCTTCAATTAATTGAAACGGTAAGCGCTCCATGAGCAAACGATCTTTAAACGTGCCCGGCTCCATCTCATCAGCATTGCAAATAAGATAACGCGGTAAACCGTCTGGCGGTGACATAAATGTCCACTTTAAACCTGCATTAAAACCTGCACCGCCACGACCTCGGACGTTGGCGGCTTTAATCATGTCACCGACTTCTTTAGGCGATTTATCCAATGCCTGTCGCAAGCCTGTAAAACCTTTTAAAGACTCATAAGTCGCCAGATCAAGTACAGCATCATGATGTGCCAAACGCCACGTTAATGGTCTGGTTTCGCTAGTAGCCGTTGCTTTATCGCCATAAATCGGAACGCGCTGTTCATTGAGCTGACTTGGTGCTTTACCTTGACCACGACGAGCAATCTGTTCTGAAATCGTTAAACTCATGCGTATAGCTCCAATAATTGCGCGACCTCAGTGGGCTGGACGGGACCGTAAGTGTCTTCGTCAATCAGCACGGCAGGACCTTTATCGCAGTTACCCAAACAGCAAATCGGCAGTAACGTAAAGCGACCATCAGCAGTCGTCTGCCCATACTCGATACCCAACTGTGCTCTGATTTCAGCTGATAGCGCCTCATAGCCAGTCAGATAACAAGCCACTGAATCACAAATAAGAATCACATGGCGACCGACAGGCTGACGATAAATACGGTTAAAAAACGTTGCAACCCCATCCATATCTGACATCGGGATATCTAGGAGATTGGCAATGGCATTCACTTGTGCATCATCAACCCAGCCGTTGCGCTTTTGGACAATTTTCAGCGCATCCAGTGAGGCCGCACGTGCTTGCGGATAATGATGCATAAATTCATGGATAGCGGCAATTTCCTCAGTGGTGAGGATACTGGCGACATCTACTTTCGGCATTTTGTCGGAAACAATTTTCATAATCTTCTATCTTTCCTCACTCATCACGCTCTATCTCATGACAACGACAGTCTCATTACAATTGTCGTTGTTATAAGAGATGACAGCATTTTGGTGTGCCATTTGGCAATAATATATTGATTAACGTCTCTTTTTGTCAAAAACTCTAACGATCACAGTCTGCCATCACAATATCAATCGATGCCAGATACATAATGGCGTCGGATACCAGCGATCCATTAATCACTGACGGCATCTGCTGCAAATGTGCAAATGTTGGCGTGCGAATACGTGTGCGATAGCTCATCGTGGCTTTGTCTGATGTGATGTAATAGCTGTTCAAACCTTTTGTTGCTTCTACAATCGTGGCGCATTCGCCCGCTGGCATCACAGGACCCCACGATACAGAGATAAAGTGGTTAATCAGCGTTTCAATATCATTCAAGGTACGGTCTTTTGGTGGTGGCACAGCCAATGGATGATCCGCCTTATAAGGGCCTTGTGGCATGTTATCCATACATTGGCGAATGATGCGTAAAGACTGGCGCATCTCTTCGACTTTTACCATACAGCGATCATAAGCATCGCCGTTATAACCTACTGGTACTTCAAAATCGTAATTTTCATAACCCATATACGGACGTGCTTTACGTAGATCGAAGTCCAAACCTGTGGCACGCAAACCAGCACCTGTCACGCCCCATGCCAATGCTTGCTTGGCATTGTACTGCGCCACGCCTTGGGTACGACCTTTTAGCACGCTGTTTTGTAATGCCGCTTTGACATACTCATCCAAGCGTTTCGGCATCCAGTCTAAGAACTCACGCACCAGACGCTGCCAACCACGTGGCAAATCAGCAGCCGTACCGCCAATACGGAACCATGCTGGATGCATACGATAGCCAGTCACTGCTTCAATGACGTCATACGCTTTTTGACGATCGGTAAACATATAGAACACAGGCGTCATACCACCCGCATCCTGAATGAAAGTACCGACGAATAGCAAGTTGTTAGTAATGCGGAAAAACTCGCTCATCATCACACGAATTGTCTCAGCACGAGGCGGAATGGTAATGCCCGCCAGTTTTTCGACCGACATAATATATGGCAGCTCATTCATCACACCGCCAAGATAGTCGATACGATCGGTGTAAGGAATGTATGAGTGCCACGTTTGACGCTCCGCCATTTTTTCGGCACCGCGGTGGTGATAACCGATATCAGGAATACAGTCGACGACCTCTTCGCCATCGAGCTGTAGCACCAAACGAAATGCACCATGCGCCGAGGGATGGTTAGGACCGATGTTCAAGAACATAAAGTCTTCATCACGACCTGAGCGTTTCATGCCCCACTCTTCAGGCACGAAACGCAAGTTTTCTTGCTCATATTGCTGTTTAGCGGTATTCAAAAAGTACGGCGTAAATTCAGTGGCACGTGCGTGGTACTCTTTACGTAGCGGATGACCTTCCCAGTATTTTGGCAATAAAATACGGGTCAAATGCGGATGACCACTAAAGACGATACCGAACATGTCCCACACTTCACGCTCATACCAGTTGGCATTTGGCCAGATCTGCGTCGCACTTGGCACATTAAGATCGTCTTCACTCAATGCCACTTTGATACGTACGTCACTGTTGCGCTCAAGCGACATCAAATGATAAAACACTGTAAAGTCGCTATCAGGCAATCCGGCACGATGCTGGCGCAAACGCTCATCTATCGCTGACAGATCAAACAGCATGACATAAGGCTTTGGTAGCTTACGCAAAAATAAGAGCACATCAAGCAAATCAGCGCGCGCCACCCAAACTGTTGGAATCTCGTCCACAGTGTGCTGTATTACGAACTTGCCAGCATACTTCTGTTCTAGCTCTTTGATAACGGCTGGGACAGGTTTAATCTTAGGATCTATGTTTTCAACTACCGTGACCATGAATGATGTATTCCTTCATTAATCATATCTATATTGATCATAACCGAACGATATTAATCATAATCGAGCTATGATGAGCGTATGCGTATTGAGCAATTTTAAGAAGCGTTTGATAGTAAACCAAATGATTAACTAAACCATCACAGGCTCACTATCCGATGACTAAATACTGTCTGGACTACGCAAGTTCTTAACCGCGATACGGTCCGCTTGCTTACGGTCACGCTCAGGCGTCATTTGCGGCTGATAAACCCCTTGCTCATTGACATGAATACCCAATGGACGACGCTCTTTCGTGATGGACTCTTGTAATAACATCAGCCCTTGTATCAAAGCTTCTGGACGCGGCGGACAGCCTGGCACATAGACATCTACTGGTATAATCTTATCGACACCTTGTACGACCGAATAAATATCATACATACCGCCTGAGTTGGCACAAGCGCCCATCGAGATAACCCATTTTGGCTCAAGCATTTGCTCATAAAGACGCTGAATAACGGGCGCCATTTTGACAAAACACGTACCAGCAACGATCATTACATCCGCCTGACGGGGCGAGGCACGAATGACTTCTGCTCCAAAGCGTGACAAATCATGAACGGCTGTTAAAGTAGTGGCATACTCGACATAACAACAAGAAGTACCAAAGTTAAATGGCCATAATGAGTGCTTGCGCCCCCAATTTGCTGTCGAATGAACAAGGTCTTCTAGACGACCCATAAAGACGTTTTTATTGACTTCGTCTTCGATAGGATCATTGACCGTTTGAGTGGTCTGTGCAGGATAAATATCTGCATCAGGGTTGGCTTTTGTTAATGTGTATTTCATAACATACAACCTTTTTATTAGGCTTGATATGGCAAGCATTTCGCCATCACCATCGCCTTAACTTCTAATATGAATAAAGGGTTATTAATACAAACTCAATGTACAAACAGGATTTTGTCGTCACGTCTTTGCTATCTTTCTAAGCCATAAAAACAGGACAGAGACTTACAAAGACGATTAGCGCTCACCGTTTCTTTGCGGCGTGGACGCACCAAAATCCACAGAAGTGACATTACCTGTGGTATTAATATGATCGATATTTTGTAGGTGACGACGATTGGTCTCAATATTGTTTGAGACATTAATCTGTCCTGAAGACTGTGCTGGTATTTTACCTGTGGGATCAACCATCAACTCATCCACACCATCAAAGCCTGTGATGTCGGCCAATTTGAAACCTGCAGGCGCGGCATACAAACGCTCTTTTTTGCGGCGTTTGTCGGCAGGCGCCCAGTTCATTGCCCCAAGGCTTAGCTCGTATATCAACCCAATGATTAGGATAGTAATAAACACGGTAGCCGCAGCAAAACCAAGCCAGCCAGCTTCGCGTACCGAGACAGCATAAGCATAAAGATAAAGGGCTTCTAAATCGAAAATAACGAAAAAGATTGCCACCAGATAGAATTTGGCAGACAAACGAATACGGGCGTTGCCAGATCCGACAACACCCGCTTCAAATACTTCTTCTTTTTGTGAGCCCTGAGAGCGACCGCCAAGCAAACGTGGCACGACCAGCATAAAGACAACTAGCCCAATGGCGGCTAAGATAAAAGCAATGGCTGACCAATTAAAAGCAGACATGATAATACGTGCTCCTCACCCAATCGAGTGTCAAGCCCAGCGCTAGAATTGACCTAATCAAGGCCATCTAGCGACAGGCATAACACAGACAAAAATACAAAGTGACTGTCACTGAGTCCTTGTATTTAAGTAATTATTTTAGGTACTGTGCTGGTAATAACCAATTATCAAGCTTATTGACGACGATGTCAGATGTGACCAACTTTAGAGAGTCCGGTATGCGCGCGGATAAAAGGCTGGTCGCCTGACGCATCTTCTAACAACGTAAGATCAACGTATTAAATCAATATCATATTCAAGAGTTTACTTAATTGATTTAATAGCTCATTACACGTGGTCAATAATGACGAGACAACTGGCATAAATTATTTACGTACTATACGCTTATCGGTTTTTAAAAGCTAGTTTTTAGCTGTATTGAACGGTCATTTTATCTGTAGAAAAAATAGGTTTTTTTGTCATAAATTATGATATAGACACGTACCTTATATTAACCTCAAATTCATACTTTTTATTGTGAGCAGTTATGATCGCCTTAATAAACCCAAAGCTTATACTTTGACACACAGATCTAAGCCCCAACTCCTCCCCCAAAGCCCTACTTTTTGCTTTATAATAGCGCATCCAAATTCAATGACTTACTATCATTAAATTGTCATCAATTCGCAACTTCTACCGCTTGCGTTATATGATTTTTTATTAAAATATCACTACAGTATCGCGGTTAAAGATACGCTTCGCATTTATCTGTCTATCTTGACTGGAATGCTATCAGCTCTACCTTCTTTTTCGCTTTTGTCTTACAGGTCACGTTATGAGTCAACTCAATCCCAAACAAACCGAGGCCATGCTCTACGTATCTGGTCCACTACTTGTACTAGCAGGTGCAGGCTCCGGCAAGACGTCCGTTATTACACGTAAGATTGCCTACCTTATCGAAGAATGCGACATGCCAGCTGAGCGCATCACTGCCGTGACGTTTACCAATAAAGCGGCGCGCGAGATGAAAGCCCGTGTCAGCAAGCTGTTGCCAAGCGAAAAAATGCGCGGTCTGACGGTATCGACTTTTCACCAATTTGGCCTACAGTTTTTACGCTACGAGCTGATTCATACCCCGCTCAAAGGTAATTTTTCCATCATGGACAGCGATGACAGTAAGCGCCTGTTGATGGAGCTGATGATGCGCGACAACTTAAGCGGCGCTGAAAGTCGTGAGTTGGTCGGTAAAGCGATAAAAATGATTTCTGACTGGAAAAATGATCTGATTGAGCCTGACAAGGCGATGGAAACTTTAGATGATCCAGAGGATATGATTTTTGCCACCCTTTATGCACTATACGAGCGTAATTTGCGTGCTTACAACGCGGTCGATTTTGACGACTTGATTGTATTGCCAACGAAAATTTTACGTGAAAATAGAGAGCTGCGTGATAAGTGGCAAAATCGTATCCGCTATCTGTTGGTCGATGAATACCAAGATACCAACACGGCCCAGTACGAAATGATTAAATATCTGGTCGGGCCACAAGGGCGTTTCACCGTCGTTGGCGACGATGACCAATCTATCTACGCGTGGCGCGGGGCCAAACCTGAAAATATGGCGCTGCTCAAAGAAGACTTTCCTAAACTAAAAATCGTCATGCTTGAGCAAAACTACCGCTCAACCACGCGTATCTTGACCTCTGCCAACGCCGTCATTCTGAACAATGAACATTTATTTGAAAAGAAACTGTGGTCAGATAAAGGTCAAGGCGAGAAAATCCGCATTATTAACTGCCGCAATGATGATGATGAATCTGAGCGTGTCGCAAAAGAAATCGTCACTCACAAACTGCGCTTTGGCAATGAATGGGAGCAATACGCTGTCCTTTATCGCAGTAACTTTCAGGCGCGTATGTTAGAGGCGCAATTACGTCAATTGCAAGTCCCTTACAAGTTATCTGGTGGCCAATCATTCTTTGCGCGTAGTGAAATCAAAGACATCATGGGCTATTTGCGGCTGATTTTGAACCCTGAGGATGACAGTGCGTTTTTGCGCATTATTAATACTCCCAAACGCGGTATGGGGCCAGCAACTTTAGAAAAACTGGGTTTATTTGCGCAAGAGCACAGTATATCGTTACTGGCCTCCTGTACCCACGCTGGTCTCGCGCATGTTTTACCATCGAAGGCTTACAGTACGATAAAAGAGTTTGGTGAGTTCATTGAGCACTATACGCGCGAGCTCGATCAACATCCTGACCCTGTGCCTATCGTGCGTCAGATGATTGATGAAACAGGGTATATTGACTTTGTCCGTAGCGATGCTAAAACACCGCAACAAGAAAAAAATCGTATCGATAATATCGATATGCTCTATACCAGTATTCAATCTTTGATCAACCGCGCAGAAGAAGACGAAGACCGGACGATTGATACCATCATTCGTAAGCTGGTCTTACTTGATATGCTGGAGCAGCAGCAAGAAGAAGAGAATACCAATAAAGTCAATCTAATGACATTGCATGCAGCAAAAGGCTTGGAGTTTGATTACGTTTATATCATGGGACTTGAGGAAGAAATGCTACCGCACCGCAACTCTATCTTGAGCGAAACGGTCGAAGAAGAGCGCCGTTTGATGTACGTGGGTATCACTCGTGCTCGCCGTGAGCTGACTTTGACGCTAGCTACCCAGCGCCGAGCTGGAGGTCAGATGCGCGTCACCTCAGAATCACGATTCTTAGATGAGCTACCAGAAGATCATATCGATTGGCCCGCCAAAGCCAAAAAGAAACAAGCGACCAAAGATCCAGCAGCAGTGGCTGACGAATATTTGGCGAATATTCGAGCACTACTGGGCAAACGTTAGAATTAAAATCAACGTTTAACAACGAAATACGTATCAGTCGCCCATTTTACTATTTGTAATTATTTTTACCTTCTAAAAACACGGGAAACCTTATGTCTACCTCTATGCCCGATCAGGAACGACCCTCTACGCTACAAGGAGAGTATAATCCGGCAGAATATAGCGCCGAGTATAAGCTTCTGTATTTGCAGGGTTTGGTTGCTGATAAGGCGTATGCGGCTATTACTGAGTTTTTAGAAAAGCAGTCAGAATATGAAATTGCCAGTCTACTGGAGTCTTTTCCTACTCAAAACCGTCTTTTGATTTGGGCGCAAGTACCTGACCATATTAAAGGAGAAGTGCTGGCTGAGCTAGATTTTGATACACGCCAGCCTTTAATGGAGAATATCTCTTCAAAAGAGATTTCTTTATTCACCCAAGACCTTGATGCGCAAGATATTTCTGAGATTTTAGATACCGTAACCGAAAGCGTGCGTACCTCGGTTATGGCGACCTTAGACGAAGACATTCGTGTGCAGGTCAATAAGCTCGATACCTATGAAGATTGGGAAGTCGGTAGCTATATGGATCCCGACCTGATTCAAGTAAGAGAAGATATCACTCTTGCGGAAGTACAGAATTGGTTGCGTGAAAATGACGAGCTACTTGATGATGAGAGCCAAGAGCTGTTGGTGGTCGATCAAAGCCAGCAGTTACTCGGATTGTTGAGTTTGGTTGACCTAATCAAACACAATCAAAGTACATTGGTTTCAGAGCTGATTGACACAGCCATCACCATTAATGATCGCTTAGACATTCAAGATGCGGCAGCGATCTTTCGTTCAGAAGACATCCGTTTTGCGCCTGTCATCAACAGTCATGGCGAGTTGGTTGGCCAACTAAATGGTGAAGACATTATGGAAATTATCCAAGATGATGTCGACAGCACGATGAAAAACCTTGCCGGTGTCAGTCAGGACGAGGAGCTGTTTGCGCCTATTTTAACCAGTGCCAAAAGCCGTAGTGTGTGGCTGGGTATTAATTTGTGTACCGCCCTACTAGCCGCCGCAGTGATTGGTCAGTTTGAGGCGGTATTGGCACAAGTGGTAGCGCTTGCGATACTCATGCCTGTGGTTGCGAGTATGGGTGGTATTGCAGGCTCGCAAACGCTCACGGTTGTGATTCGCGGTATGGCCATGGGTCAAATCGGGGGTTCCAACCGTTTATGGCTACTTAATAAAGAGCTGTGGGTGGGCGCAATAAACGGTATTATATGGGCGATCATCATGGCGATCATAGCCCAACTGTGGTTTCATGACATTAAAATCAGTACGGTAATTGGCTTTGCTATTGCGATTAATATGACTGCCGCCAATGTCTCAGGGATTAGTATACCCTTGATGCTAAAACGCATGAATATTGACCCTGCCCTATCTGCCTCAGTCATTCTAACCACGGTCACTGATATCGTCGGCTTTATGTCGTTCTTGGGCTTAGCAAGTGTGCTGATACTTTAATCTACAGTCAATTGCTTGCTTTTATATCGAAAGCCTTATTATCATAAACGTTTTAAAATTAATTTTTTATTTATCAGATCATTAAATTGTCAAGTGAGTGCGTTATGCAAGCTGTACAAGTCAAAGTTTTAAACCCTAAAATTACCGAAGATAAAGGATTTTCTCTTCCTACTCGCGCCACTGATGGCAGTGCAGGCATTGATCTGCGCGCTTGTATTGATGCGCCTTTGACGATTAAAGCGGGTAGCACGCACTTAATAGGCACAGGTCTTGCCGTTTATATTCAAGACCCTAATTATGCCGGTATGATTTTACCGCGCTCAGGTCTTGGACATAAGCACGGTATTGTTTTAGGTAACTTGGTTGGGCTGATTGATGCCGATTATCAAGGTGAGCTGATGGTCAGTATTTGGAATCGCAGTGAGGAAGACTTTGTCCTCAACCCAAGCGATCGCATGGCGCAGTATATCGTGGTACCCGTTGCTCGTCCTGAATTTGAAGTCGTCACCGAGTTTAGTGATGAAAGCAGTCGCGGTGCTGGCGGTTTTGGGCATTCTGGTCGCCAATAGCCTTTGCTGGTTGTATCAACAATCTATTCAGTATTTTGTTTTTTGTTGATTACAACATTATTATTCATGACAACTCAAACCATAACGATAAGGAGAGTAAGCGATGCCAACTTTTGCTGCGCAGCAATCCTTATTTCGTGCTTATGACATTCGCGGGTCGCACAAGCTTTTTACCCCTAACTTTGTAGACGCGTTGGGTAATGCGTTTGCTCACCTTTATACGGCCTTACCCTCTCATACAAAAAACCGTTTTTTAAAAACCAACTCTTTGAAAAATAGTTTTCTAGAAAAAAGCTCACTTGCACCAAGCATTGACTCTAAAAAAGTCATTGTCGTCATTGGTTATGATGTACGCTGCGGTAGTAACAACATCGCTTATAGATTAGCCGATATATTGACTCAGTATGGCATGCAAGTTATCCAGTTGGGTTTAGTCACCACTCCAATGATGGCTTTTTGGGCAGAGCAATATCATGGTCATGGTATCGTTGTGACGGCGAGTCATTCAGCGAAAGACATATTGGGTATTAAATGGCTGATAAACCATAAATCCCCTAGCAGCATAGAGATTCAACGCTTTTATCAACAACTGCTCGGCAGCGAATCAAAAAGTCAGTTTAACAGTCAAAAAGACAATCTCGATCAAAATACGTCTTTGGGCTTTATTGACAAGTCTCTAAAAGATCAGACTGACTTACCTCATGATCAAGTCACCACGACTTATATTGCAGCCATTACTCAAGTGTTTGAGCAAATTTATCCATTCGATAAAAAGAGCTTAGACAATAACCCTTCATCATCCAATAAACTTGATTTGATCGTGGTCATTGACTGTATGAACGGTGCGACCAGCACGATTGCACAGCGTTTGTTTAATTGTTTTTGCCAACAAGTCATCATGCTCAATGATACGCCGGATGGCAATTTCCCTACTGGCAATCCTGATCCTACGGAACCCGACCGTCTCAAACAGTTGCAGAAAAACGTACTTGACCATCAAGCAGACATAGGTATGGCTTTTGACGGTGATGGTGACCGTCTAATGATCGTCGATAACAGCGGCAAAGTAGTTACTCCTGACCATCTGCTTTATCTTTTGGCTCAAGTAGCCTTGGCTGAACGCCCCAAACCTTTGACTGACTCTTTACCAACATCGCAAATCCTTTTTGATATTAAATGCTCCCATCATTTGCCAATCATGTTGTCTGAGCTTGGCACAAAGCCTGTATTAAGTAAAACAGGTAGCAGCCTTATGCGACAGCAAATGCAGCGCGCTGGTAGCCCGATTCTCTTTGCGGGTGAATTATCAGGTCACTTTATATTTAATGACAGCCGCTTTATTGTTTATGATGATGCCATGTACGCCGCCTTACGTCTGCTTCACTGGTTGTCAGTGGCTAACGAAGGCCATGGTAAAAATGCTTTAACTGAAATCACTCAACGTCTACCGGCAGTGGTGAATACTGCAGATCATTATTTACCAATACCAAAGACATCCGTAGAAGATTGCTCAGTTGTTGAGCAGCTGACAAGACTCTGTCAGTATCTACGCCGGCTTGTGGAAGCATCTGTCGAAGATAATGCTGACCATTACTTACTCGATACTTGCCCGCCATCCCTTTGTCGTTGTTCGGAAAACCGACAATATATAACACTTGAACAAGCCAGATATTTATTACCAATCGGGACCAAGCTAAGCTGTATCGACGGCGTGCGTTTGGATTTTGCGCACGGTTTTGGCGTCCTGCGCCAATCAAATACCAGTCACAAGCTGACTGCTCGCTTTGCTGGTGACACCTTAAATGATTTAAAAGATATTCAAGAAAAATTCGCCGCTTTGTGTCGCCCCTTTGATCAAGAACTGGCAGAACAAATTGCGGCGATCCCTGCCGAATAGGAATGCTGTGCATATATACGTTCTATTTAAGCACGCTGTGCATAGTTACTTTATACAAATGACAATTTTATAAGTCATGACACAATAGCAATGCCAAGAATAGACACCGATTTAAAACTGCCCTTTAGGAGCTAATAATGACGCTTAATTTAGATGATGCCAAAAATACCGCAGAAGTATTGACCACCGCTCTACCCTATATTCAACGCTTTGTTGACAAGCTTATCGTAGTAAAGTACGGCGGCAATGCCATGACAGATCCTGCGCTTGAAAGCTCGTTCGCACGCGATATTGTTTTGCTAAAAACCGTTGGTATACACCCTGTGGTCGTGCATGGCGGTGGTCCGCAAGTTGACAACTTACTAAAAGAGCTGGGTCGTCAATCAGATCGTATCGATGGGATGCGTGTCACCGACAAGAGCACCATGGACATCGTAGAGATGGTTTTGGGCGGTAGCGTCAATAAATCTATCGTCAGCTTAATCAACAAGCATGGCGGACGCGCGATTGGTTTAACGGGTAAAGATGCCAACTTGATTCAAGCAAAAAAACTGATGATAGAAAAGATTGGCGAAGATGGTATCGCTGTACCCATTGATTTGGGCTACGTGGGTGATGTGGTGAGCGTCAATAAAGAGGTCATTAATATGCTTATCTCATCTAACTTTATCCCCGTCATCGCACCGCTTGGCGTCGATAGTGAAGGCAATACTTACAATATCAACGCTGATTTGGTCGCGGGTAAAGTGGCAGAGTTCTTACAAGCCGAAAAGCTGATGCTCCTGACAAATATCAAAGGGGTATTGGGGCGTGATGGCGAAGTAGTGACTGGACTCACACCAAAGAGAGTCGATGGCTTGATCGAAGATGGTACGATTTCAGGCGGAATGATTCCCAAAATTCAATGTGCACTTGATGCGGTACGTAGTGGCGTCAAGAGTGCAGTTATCGTCGATGGACGCGTTCCTCATGCTACGCTGCTCGAAATTTTTACCAACGAAGGCGTTGGCACACTCATCAGTCGTGAGTTAGATACAGCAACGAATCAGCCGTAGGAATCCATCATGTCGCTCGCGCTATGGTGTCTGCTGTTTATACTAGAAAGTATATATTGCTGGTGGATTATTGGCTATGGTGGTGCGAAATGGGTCGAGGGCTGGAAGTCCTTTTTTCTGATTGAGTGGTTTGCGCTAGACTGGAATGCAGAACAGATTCGTCTATATGTTCTCATTATCTGGACGTTTAGTGTGCTGTGGTTTATTGCAGGCGTGATAAAGCCCGAGCTAAGAGGATATTAGCTCGGGCTTTTTATGAGTATTGCAGTAAAGTTAATAAGCACAAAACTCCACAGCACTATGGCTACTGTTGCCATAAACTTTCATATAATGATTGCCTTTGCTCTGAGTGATATAAGAGGTTTCATCGCCATTGCGATCGCCGTCTAGACGTCCACTAGGCCCTGAAACATAAGCAACATTGATTTGATCGTCACCAACATTTCGAATGACTAAGTTCTGATCTGGCATCAGCCACAATCGGAACTCCTTACCTTCTCGGATATTACCTGTAAAACCGCCACAATAGCTGTCTTTTGCAAACGTCACTTTGGTAGATGAATCAGCTGCTTGTACGCTTGTGACCATCAAAGGCGCAACGGCAAGAGTCGCTATTACTAATAATTTTTTCATCGTCTTATTCCCATTCTTGACCACACTACATTAGTGAACTTTATTCTATAAATTCTAGCATAATTTATAATGCGCCAAGCTGACAACACATTTATGAAAAAACTTTATCAAACTCATTTTCGTCAAACCCGCAAAGCAGTATTGTCTGATCTTGGTCATTGCCAGTAAGTTGACCCTCTACTATCGGACGCTTAATCATACTGGTGTTTTCTACCAACAAATCTATTGCTTTATCTACACTCGCATCAGCCGCTTGCTTTTGACTGTCGTCCAGTTTGCGCCATGTGGTGCCGCGCTTATTTAGCACTTTATCGATGCCCAAACCATCTACCCAGCGCTGTACCGTTTCTTTATCAATGCCTTGTTTTTTATAATCATGAAACTCATAGTTAGCGCCCAACTCATCTAGCTTGGTAAAGGCTTTTTTCATGGTACTGCATGATTTGATGCCGTAAATGGTGATGGTCATTATTGTTCCCGTTTAATAATAGTCTTGCTGTCATTATACCTAAGACATCATTAGATGTCGGCATACTGCTTTCCCTCAACCTTTTTAAGCGGCAAAACACATCAGCAAATACATCATATCGTCGCAATTTTTACCAAATTACGCTATGCTATGGCATTGTCAAATTCCACCTATTTTTATAGTACTAACCAATTCCGAGCCGACTATGAGCAACGCCGTGACAGCAGACCAATCTAATATTAACAACGCTAACAACATCGCTAATGACACTTCTAATAACAACGCTCAATATCAGCCACAACTGATCGAAGCGGCGCAACAAGCCAAGTGGGCCAATGACAAGCGCTATGAAGTCAGTAATGAGCCAAGCACTAAGCCAAGTCGTTACATGCTGTCGATGTTCCCTTATCCAAGCGGTAAGCTGCACATGGGCCACGTACGCAACTATACAATCTCTGATGTCTTAAGTCGTTATTATCGCCTCAAAGGCTATGAAGTCATGCAACCTATGGGCTGGGACGGTTTTGGCTTGCCAGCAGAAAACGCGGCGATTGCCAACCAGACCCCACCTGCCGCTTGGACATTTGCCAATATTGACAACATGCGCGCACAGCTAAAGTTGCTTGGCTTATCTATCGACTGGTCACGCGAATTTGCTACCTGTAGCCCTGAATATTATCAGTGGGAGCAGTGGTTGTTTTTACAGTTATACAAAAAAGGCTTGGTCTATAAAAAACTTGCCACGGTCAATTGGGATCCAGTCGATAATACCGTATTAGCCAATGAGCAGGTCGTTGATGGTAAAGGCTGGCGTAGTGGTGCTCCGGTCGAAAAACGCGACATCCCGATGTACTACTTCAACATCACCGATTATGCCGACGAGCTATTAGATGACTTGGATCAACTAGAAGGTCATTGGCCTTCTGAAGTATTGACCATGCAGCGCAACTGGATTGGTCGTAGCGCAGGTATGGAAGTGCATTTCCCTTATGAGCTTGCGGGCCAGAAAAATACACTTGATGTATTCACCACGCGCCCTGATACCTTGATGGGCGTGACGTATGTTGCAGTCGCCGCAGAGCATCCACTAGCGCAATACGCGTCTGAACAAGATGACATGATTGCGCAGTTTTGTGCGCTTTGCAAAAAGGGTTCAGTTGCTGAAGCAGATTTAGCCAAAGCCGAAAAAATTGGTATGGATACGGGACTTACCGTAACCCATCCGCTCACAGGTGAAGAAGTGCCTGTTTGGGTTGCCAACTATGTGTTGATGAGTTATGGCTCAGGCGCGGTCATGGCGGTGCCTGCTCATGATGAACGTGATTATGAATTTGCAACTAAGTACAGCCTACCTATTAAGCAAGTGATTGATATTCCTACCGGTTATTTTGATAGCATAGAAGCAGATGTCAAAGCCAATAACACTGAAAGCAATCTTGCTTATACCGAACGTAATACCTTAGTCAACTCTGGTGAGTTTGATGGCTTAGACTTTGAGCAAGCGTTTGATGCGATGCTGTCCAAACTTGAGCCACAAGAATTGGCCAAGAAAAAAATCCAATATCGTCTACGCGATTGGGGTGTCTCACGCCAGCGTTATTGGGGCTGCCCTATTCCAATGGTTAACTGTGAGCATTGCGGCACCGTACCTGTTGAAGAGCAAGATTTACCAGTCGTCTTGCCAACGGACGTCGTTCCTGATGGCCGCGGTAACCCACTCAAAAACATCCCAGAATTTGTGAATACGACTTGTCCTAAATGTGGCAATCCTGCTGAGCGTGAAACCGATACCTTTGATACCTTTGTCGAATCAAGCTGGTACTATGCTCGCTTTGCAAGCCCAAATGATGCGCAAAGCATGGTAAACAAATCAGCCGCCAATAAATGGTTGCCTGTTGACCAATACATCGGCGGTGTCGAGCACGCTGTGATGCATCTGCTTTATGCACGTTTTTTCCATAAGCTCATGCGTGACGAAAACTTAGTATCAGGCAATGAGCCGTTTGCCAACTTGATGACTCAAGGCATGGTGCTTGCTGGTACTTTTTACCGCGTCAATGCTGATGGCAGTACGACTTATTACTTTACCGAAGACATCGATATTGACTTTGATGAGCGCGGACAACCCATTAAAGCCATTCTAAAGTCAGACGGACAACCCGTGACGATTGGCAAAATTGAGAAAATGTCCAAGTCAAAAAATAATGGCGTCGATCCACAGATGACTATTGATAAGTATGGTGCTGATACAGTGCGTCTATATACGTTATTCACTGCGCCCGCTGATCAAACATTAGAATGGTCAGATGATGCATTGAAAGGCCCTTATAACTTCGTCAAAAAAGTCTGGCGCATTGCGACTGAACATATGCAGGCGTTGACTACTGCCAACTTAAGCTCTGATACGCTAAATAATAAAGCGTTGAGTACCAATGAATTAACCAAAGAAGCCAAAAACCTACGTCGCAAAACGCATGAAACCATCGCCAAAATTGATCATGATTTAGGCGGACGCTTAGCACTGAATACGCCAGTATCAAGCTTAATGGAACTTGCCAACGAACTTACAGGCTTTACCGTCCATAATGAGCAAGATTTGCAAGTACAGCATGAAGCATTGGTTGATTTGCTTATTATGCTGTCAGTCTATGCACCGCACGTTGGTGAGCATTTACTTGAGCAGCTAGGACTCGATACTGCCACGCTAAACTATCCTGCCGTTGACGAAAGTGCGCTCGTACAAGATACAATCACGATGGTGGTACAGGTCAATGGTAAAATGCGCGGTAAGATGGACGTGGCACCAAATAGCGATCCAGAACAGCTAAAAGTGCAAGCACGAACCATGGAAAGTGTGGCAAAATTCATTACAGGCGAGATTAAAAAAGAAATCGTCGTGCCTAATAAGCTCGTAAATATTGTGGTTGCAGGCTAAGTATTTTAGGCTTAGCTCTCTAAGCCTTTTTATCATTTGAGGATAGCGATTATGTCGTATAAGCACCGAGCTGGGCAGTCACACCATAACAAATCAAGCAAACAGACCAATACCGCAAGCTCATCACGTGGAAAAAAGCTGGCGACAGCATTGCTCGCTGCATGGCCTATGTTTGCAGTAATCGGTGCAGCGGCAAGTCTTAGCGGTTGCGGCTTCCAGCTACGGGGTTATGATTCTCCGATGCTATTTGGTGTTGCCAAAACGGCTGTGATTATCGAAGACAATCGCCTCTCTTTTCCTCTTAAGCTACCACTGACAAGGCGTTTAGAAACTTTAGGTGTGGATGTTATTGATGACATGACTGCGGCAAATGTGGTTACCAACAATCAAAGCGCTGGTGCTGAACCCATTGCTGCTATCGAGATTAGCAACGTTCGTTTTCAACGTTATGAGCTGGTTGGCGTTTTGACAGAGATTCGTTTGGTGTTATCAGCCAATGTGACTTATCAAACGACTGAAAATGGCAAACCTGTCACACTAAGCAACCCTATCCAAGTCGAGCGTAGCTACCAATACAATGAAGCATCGGTAAGTACGGATGATTTACAAGGCGATCAAATTCGTGACTGGCTCTATGACAGTTTGGCTCGCCGTATCACGGATCAATATGTCGCCATCTCTTTACCTAAGGTGACATCAAATGGCGCTAGCAAGCCGATACCCGTTGGTAGTGGCTCCACATCGACAGCCGTCGTGGTACCAACCCCTTAACATATAAGCACTGCAAAATAAACTCAACACGTTAAGCCAAATGCGACCAGTATAAGGTTTCTTTGCGTGCTACCAATACTCACTCTTACCAACCTGTGTCCCACTAATCTATGCAAGATACCTTTATACAAGCCTACCCAAAACTACTACAACCCTCCGTTGTGGTAGCTGGCTTGTGGCTTGCGCATGGTGATGAGCCATTATTGAGTCAATGGCTCATCGATGCGTTGCGACCCCATTGGCGGGCGCAAAATTACGCGATTAAGCGCATTGAGCTGGTATCGGTCAAAAGCTGGCAAGAAGTACTGTCAGAGCTTGGCAGTCAGTCTCTATTTGATGATGCTAGTGCTTTAGTCGTGACGGGCAATCACAAACCAGACAAGCCTGTGATCGAGGAATTAGAACGTTTTGCGCAGGACGCTCAAACGGGAGCGCATAGCCACAGTTTGCTTTGGTTAACGCCTAAGCAAGACCGCCGTGCTCAAAGCAGCAAGTGGTTTGCGCCATTTGCGCAATATGGTCACGTGATTGATTGTAACTTATATAACGAACAGCAACGCCAGCAGTTATTACAAATACAAGCACAGCAGTTTGGATTAAAGCTGTCTCAAGACGCTTGGCAGCTGCTAATGTCACATACCGAGCACCACTTATTGAGCGCTTATCAAACCCTATGGCGACTGTCTTATTTGTTTGCACCGCAGTTAGTTGCTGGTGATAATGATTCACAGCAACTCCCTAGCAACCAAGTGAAGCCTACTACTAATGTCGCACTAGACATTAAAGATTTGCAAGCAGCACTGGTCAGCGACGCTCAATTTAGCGTGTTTGATTTGTCGGATGCTATGCTCGCTGGCAACAGTGTCCAAGTGGCAAAAATCATTTTTCAGCTCAAAGCCACCGACGAACCAACAACGCTTGTGCTATGGGCAATCAGTAAAGACATGCGTCAAATTATGCAGTTGATGGATGGACAAGATCCACAAACACTGGGGATTTGGCGCAGCAAACAAGGATTGTACCAGCAAGCTTGCCGCAGGCAGTCACATGCGCAAACTGCCGAATGGCCAGCGCTACTTTATCGCTGTGATCAAGCAATCAAAGGACTTATTCGTCAGCCAGCATGGGAGTTATTGTTACAGGCGGCGCTTGAACTAACGGGTAGAAGGTTGTTTTCAGTTTAAGTATTTGAAAAAATTTGCAAGCTTATTTAGCCAAGTTCTCTTATCATAAGTTCTGTTATTGATTGAATAAGGAGAGTTTTTTAAAGTTTCTGCTATGTTAGCTTCTTTTTTTCTACCCCATTCATGATTTAGCTGCGTCATAAGTTCAATTTGCTTATTAAAGCGTATAACTCTTTGATCTTCACCAATGACACGGTTCTCTTGCTCATACTCGCCTGCTACCATAGAAGTTACCATCTCAAAAAATTCATAAATGAAGTCCTCTACATCTAAAAAAGATTCTCTAGATAACTCACTACCGCGCTCACATATTACATAGTGGTAGTAGTCGTCGCTTATTTCTAAGTGCGGCTCTCCAAATCCAGATGGCTTGTTTCTTAAGACCACTTCATTAGCACTTAACCCTATTTTTCTACCATAACCATTGATTATCTCTTGAACTTGCTGATGATTTAGCACCATAAAACCTTTGTTTAAATATAAAGAGTTTTACTATCTTAACCTACATTCAAATTATTATGTTTTTTTCACAAAGCCACCTTAACCTTTCTTAAACTAATTCCCATTCCCTTTTGCTTATGAAGCCTCTACTATAGCTACACTTGATTTAATTGTGATTGGACTGTTGTTATGCGCAAAATGAGCAAAAAATCTGCTATTAAATGGGGTGTTATTGCCCTAGTTGTCATAGCATTGGGGGCGCTGGCTTATAGTTTTCTAAAACCAAAAGATGTCACTCCAAACTATCTAACGGCAAAGGCTGAGATTGGTGACATCGAAAATAATGTAATGGCATCTGGCAAAGTCAAAGCGCTCAATACTGTCGATGTCGGCTCTCAGGTTTCTGGTGAAGTAAAACGTCTCTACGTTGAGGTTGGTGATGAGGTAAAACAAGGCGATCTTATTGCTCAAATTGACCAAGTCACACAGAAAAACAACTTAAGCAATGAGCAAGCCAGCCTTGAGCAAAGTGTGGCCGCTATTCAAAGCGCCCAAGCAGAATCTTTAAGCCGACAAGCCAGCCTAAAGAGTGCTTATGCCGATCTTGCCAGCCGCCAGTCAGAGCTCAAGCAAGCGCAGTCTGATTTTACCCGCTTACAATCTTTAGTCGCTATTGATGCGATATCACAGCAAGAGTACGATACTCAAGCGACCAGTGTAGAAACTGCCAAAGCAGCGGTCGCTAATGCACGTGCCGCGATCGATACTGCTAAGGCCGCGATTGCGACAGCTGATGCCAATATCAATAGCCAGCAAGCCGCACTACGCAAATCACAGACCAACGTCAGTACTGCTGAGGAAGATCTCAGCTACACCACTATCCGTGCGCCAATGTCAGGTACGGTGGTATCGATTACCACTGAGCAAGGTACAACTGTTAACGCCAATCAAACTGCGCCTACCATCGTTACCTTAGCCGATTTATCAACAGTAAGAATCAACGCTCAAATATCTGAAGCGGACGTTATTAACGTCAACGCTGGCATGCCTGTTTATTTTAATATCATCGGTAATCCAGATCAAAAATTCGACTCTGTTCTTAAAGCGGTCGAACCTGCTCCTGAAGTGATTAGTGACACCAGTTCGACAGACTCTGCTATTTATTATGTCGGCTATATCGAAGTGCCCAATACCGAGCGACGCTTCCGTATAGATATGACAGCGCAGGTCTATATCATTATCAATCAAGCAAAAGATGCTCTACTTATCCCTTCTGCTGCCCTACAACCTGTTAGCAAGACTGGCAACACACGTGCACCCAACACTGATCCAAATGTCAAAACGTCTCAGGTCCGCGTTTTAAAAGCGGATGGTCAAGTGGTTGAACAAGTAGTC
This sequence comes from Psychrobacter sp. AOP22-C1-C5, assembly GCF_052378885.1. NCBI lineage: Bacteria > Pseudomonadati > Pseudomonadota > Gammaproteobacteria > Moraxellales > Moraxellaceae > Psychrobacter > Psychrobacter sp. AOP22-C1-C5. The sequence goes on from NZ_JBQSYC010000001.1 coordinate 594,328, forward strand.
ACAACTGGTATCAATAACCGCGTCAACGTACAGATTTTGAGTGGTCTAAATGAAGGTGATGAGGTGATATTGAGTGAAGAAGGTCCAGAAAAAGGTCAAGGTGGCGGAGGCAGAGGTGGTAGAGGATTTTAACGCTCAAGCGTAATACTGGCATCAATCTTAATCGGCAAGCAGGTGATCGCTTTCGACAAGAGCAATTATATAAGTAGTATTGATATAGGCAGCAGCGCAAATGAATACCAGAGATCCCAGCCCTACCGCAGCAGACGTCCCATTAATGGAGGTCAAAGGGCTAATAAGAGAATTCAAAGCTGGTGAACAAACCATTCGTGTGCTCCATGATATCGACCTGACCATCAATCAAGGTGAGATGGTCGCTATCATCGGTCAGTCAGGTTCTGGTAAGTCAACCTTAATGAACATCTTAGGGTGCTTGGATCAAGCGACTGCTGGTGAATATAAAGTATATGGACAGTCAGTAAGTCGCTTAGACGCAGATCAGCTGGCCAAACTGCGCCGTGAGCATTTTGGTTTTATTTTCCAGCGTTACCATTTGCTTGGCGATATCAGTGCGCGAGACAATGTCTCTGTTCCTGCTGTGTATGCAGGTATGGATGGACAGGCCCGTAGCGAGCGTGCTGAAAAACTATTAACAGATTTAGGCTTAGGTGAAAAAGTCAATAACCGTCCCAATCAGCTCTCAGGGGGTCAGCAGCAGCGTGTATCTATCGCACGTGCGCTCATGAATGGTGGCGATATCATCTTAGCGGATGAGCCAACAGGAGCGCTTGATAGTAAATCTGGCAAAGATGTTATGAAAATCTTGTATGACCTAAACGCTCAAGGTCATACTATCATTATGGTCACCCATGACCCCAATCTCGCTGCGCAAGCCGAACGTGTGATTGAACTCAAAGACGGCTACGTGATTGCCGATTATAAAAACGATAACTATAAGCAAAACCACGTACAACCTGAGCCTATTTTAGACAACAATCGTAAGAGCGTGTTTAGCAGCTTTATCGATCGTTTGTTTGAAGCGTTTAAAATGTCTTTACTGGCGATGCGCGCTCATAAAATGCGTACCTTGTTGACTATGCTAGGTATTATTATTGGTATTGCGTCAGTTGTTTCAGTCGTAGGACTGGGGAAAGGCTCACAGGCGCAAATACTCTCTAATATCAGCTCGCTTGGTACCAATACCATTACAGTCCGTGATGGCTACCCCTATGGAGATCCAAGGCGGCAATATAACGACGACAATTTGACACCGCAAGATGCTCAGGCGGTTGCAGATCAGCCTTATGTCCTTAGTGTGAGTCCTCAGCTTTCTAGCAATATGGATGTGCGCTATCGCAACATACAAGAAGCTGCCAGCATTAGCGGCGTCGGTCAAGACTATCTAAGTGTCAGTGGTGAAACATTGGTACAAGGCCAAGGCTTTAATGAGCAAAGCATTTTACGCCGGACACAAGACATTATTATTGATGACAATGCTAAAAAAACTTTTTTTCCAGACAATGCCAATCCCATTGGTGAGGTGGTATTGATCGGTAGTGTACCAGGACGCGTGATAGGTGTCCTTGCACCCAATACTGGTGGCTTTGGTAGAAGTGTCGATACGCCAACCTTGTATATGCCTTACACGACGATGATGTCACGTATCATAGGCGGCTCCAATATTGAGAGTTTCATCGCTCTAATCGATGATAATATCTCTTCTGCGGCCGCTGAATCTGCCATCTATCAATTGATGGAAAGTCGCCATGGCACTGATGACTTTCGTATAACCAACTCAGACTCTATTCGCCAAACCATTGAATCGACGACGACGGCAATGACGCTACTGATTTCATCTATTGCCATTATTTCTTTGGTAGTTGGCGGTATTGGCGTTATGAACATCATGCTAGTATCAGTGACCGAGCGTACCAATGAGATTGGGGTACGTATGGCAGTCGGTGCACGTCAAAACGATATTATGCAACAATTTCTGATTGAAGCTGTTTTGGTCTGTATATTAGGCGGGCTGATTGGGATTGGGATGGCATTCGCCATTGGAGAGTTAATCAATCGCGTGGGCGGTGATAGCTTCCAAGTGATCTATTCTCCAACCTCTATTATCGCCGCCTTCGTGTGCTCAACACTGATTGGGGTAGTATTTGGCTTCTTGCCAGCTCGTAATGCAGCAAAACTGGATCCAGTTGAAGCACTTTCTCGAGACTAATCATCATTCTCTAGAAGATTTTTCCAAAAACTAAATGTTTAAAACAAGTAATACCGTAGAATTTTAGAAAAACAGAAGTTTTTACATGAGAATTGCACTTTTTTTACAATGCGGGGTTGTAATTGTCATAATAATATATATAATGTGCTCTCACGTTTAGGGATACAAATTCTTTAAACGTTGAAGCAAGCTTAATGCCTCTTATACTATTGATAACTCAATGTTTAAGAAGTTAAGTTTTAACTTGCATTAGATGCAAACCTAGTTTGGATACTGAGTTTTAGAATTTACGAAAATGTAATTTCTCTTGCACTCGGACAAAGCAGTGCTTTGTTTTATCCTCACTCAGGGCCGATAGCTCAGTTGGTAGAGCAGTTGACTTTTAATCAATTGGTCCCGCGTTCGAGTCGCGGTCGGCCCACCATATTTAGTAAGACACTTATCATGTATTTTGCCCTACTCGGTATTAGCATGATAAATTAAGTTTAAAAGATGTCGTTAAGATGTCTAGTTCCAATAAATTTGCCTTTAAGGAAATTTATCTTGCAGTAGATGCAAACCTAGTTTGGATAAAGTATTTGATTTTATCCTCGCTCAGGGCCGATAGCTCAGTTGGTAGAGCAGTTGACTTTTAATCAATTGGTCCCGCGTTCGAGTCGCGGTCGGCCCACCATATTTAGAAAGCCCAGTTACTATACTGTATAGTGACTGGGCTTTTTTTCGTCTGCGCTCTTTTATTTTTTATGGTCTCGTTTGAAGATACCGAAGTTGGCATCTCTTCGCCATAGCAGCTTATGTTTGATAGTATCTTTAATCGTGCGAGGTTGCTTAGGTGCATTGGCTATCAATGCATCAAAAGTGGCTGTATCAATGACCAGACTACGACCATGCGCCATCATCACTTCAGAGGGTTTCAGAGCTTTGATTTTGTTTAATGAATGCCGATAAGCAGCAGGGTCATAAATCGGGAATGGAGCAACGAACTTGTGCCGCAACTTGATGATAAGATCAGCGGTATACACTTGGCGCGTGGGCTTATGAAACACGGACAAGTCTCGATCGGTATGCCCAGGCGTCTCGAACACTTGCCAATCTTCAAACCCAAGAATGCAGTCACCATCATTTACTGTGATATCAGGATGAAGATACGCAGGATACCATAGATTTTTGAATCGACGATTTTGGCGTTTGGCGACATAGTAAGCAAGTCCTGTGTCCACCAAATGCATCAGTTGTCCGCCTACACCTGCGTACCACTGCTTAGATCTTTGTGCCGAGACAATACGGCAGCCTGTAGCTTGCCTTAGCCTACTGGCGCCGCCTGCATGGTCAGGATGCATATGCGAGACCACTACTACTTTTAGGTCACTAACTGGTCTTTTTAAGGTGTTTTTAATATACTCCAGCACCATTGGTACGTCAGGACGACAGCAACCATCTAGTAACAGCAATTTATCAGGGTAAATGGCCAAATAAATGCTTTGAATATAGCCGTCTAGAAGTACGACGTCACGTAAACTCATGATTACTCATCCTTGATGTAGAGGTAGCAACAAGGAAAAGGTAGGTGTGCTTTACTCTAGACCCTATTGCGTAGATACTTTGTCTGACTGTTTCAGTCTTTTTATTTTAGTATAACGCCCATCTACCGCTAATAAATACTTATCAGTGAACGCTTGTGACTATTAAAAATCAGGATTATTAAGACTCGTAATTATTAAAAAACGAATCGATGCTCAGACAAGCGTTTTGATACGCTTAATCCAGCACTCAAATGTAAAAAAATCTAATACCTGAGCACAAAAAACCCAGCACAAGGCTGGGTTCTTTATTTAAAGTGATGTCTGTTTAATGAAGATTAGGCAAGGTCACGAACCTTTGGCTCGCGCTCCCATAGGCGTTGCTTGGCGTTTTCGATAAAGGTATCCAAATCTGCCAATGGCGTAACGAAAGCATCTTTTTCAATTGGTAATTTACTTAAGATAAATTCATCCGTCGCACCGCAATAAGCGATTGCTTTACAATGCACATAGGCGTCATTAAACCAATCTAGCGTGGCACTGTCTTTAGCCATCTTCTTGGCTTGGTCTGGCATGATAATGCTTACCACAGCATCAAACAAGACTGAAGGTCCACCGGATACACGCTCATCAGCTTGAATGCGTGTGCCATCGTCTAACACCACTTCTTTACTAGGTGAAACAATTTTAACTCGTGCACCCTCTTGTAAAGCAGCATCTTCAAACTTCTTGATTTCAGCATGGCTTGAACCTTCTGCCACCAAAATACCAATCATACGGCTTTTGAGCGTTTTAGGTGTTACACCAATCGTTTGTAAAGGTTTTGATAAAGCCAAGTCCTGGACAGGCGCAGCAGCTTCAGCAGGTTCTGGCAATTCCATACCAAGTGCTTTTGCAACACGGTTTGCCAATTCTTCGTCTATTTGACGTAGATGACCAAGCATACGGGTACGTATATATGGCGTATCTACTTTACTAAGCTCAAAAGTATAGGCAGTCGCAATATGAGCCTGCTCTTCTGGCGTTTGGCTACGATAGAACATACGTGGCTGGCTATAGTGATCTGCAAAGCTCTCGGCGCGAATGCGACCTTTTACACCATCATCCAGTTTTTCGTTGAATGATTTAAACCCACGTTCTGCACTCTCACGAGGTCTTTCTGGATCAAGACTCTGCGGATCATATAGGACACGAGTTTTTGGCACACGCATTTGCATATGACCATCTTTTTGGTTATTGGCAAACGGGCATTTTGGTGCATTAATTGGAATTTGCGCAAAGTTAGGTGACCCAAGACGCGATAACTGCGTGTCCAAATAACTGAACAGGCGACCTTGTAACAATGGATCATTACTAAAATCGATACCAGGTGGCACGTGCGAAGGACAGAAAGCCACTTGCTCGGTTTCTGCAAAGAAATTATCAGGATAACGGTTCAATACCATTTTACCAATAATTTTCACAGGCACTGTCTCTTCTGGAATCAGCTTGGTCGCATCTAGATGGTCAAATGGGAATTGATCAGCTTCTTCTTCAGTAAATAACTGAACGCCAAGTTGCCATTCTGGATAATCACCAGCTTCAATTGCTTCAAACAAATCACGGCGATTATAATCAGGATCAGCACCAGAGATTTTCACTGCCTCATCCCAGATGAGTGATTGTACACCCGCGACTGGCTTCCAATGGAAACGCACAAACGTGCTTCTGCCTTCTTTATTAAGCAAACGGAAGCTGTGAATACTAAAGCCTTCCATCATGCTAAAGCTACGCGGCAATGCACGATCACTCATTAGCCATATTAGGTTATGCATAGTTTCTGGGCTTAATGACACAAAATCCCAAAACGTATCATGGGCAGAAGCCGCTTGCGGAAAACCGCGATCTGGCTCAGGCTTTACCGCATGGATCAAGTCTGGAAACTTAATAGCGTCTTGAATAAAGAAAATCGGCATGTTGTTAGCAACCAAATCCCAGTTGCCTTCATCTGTATAGAACTTAGTAGAAAAGCCACGTACATCACGCGGTGTATCTTTTGAGCCTTTGTTACCTGCTACCGTTGAAAAACGCGTAAAAACAGGGGTTTGCTTGCCAGTCTCAGTTAAGATATTGGCTGTTGTATATTCTGCTAGTGACTCAGTCAACTCAAAATAACCGTGCGCGGCACTACCACGAGCATGCACAACACGCTCTGGAATACGCTCATGGTCAAAATGAGTAATCTTTTCACGTAGTGCAAAATCTTCTAACAAAACTGGACCACGTGGGCCTGCCTTTAGAGAGTTTTGATTATCAGAAACAGGAACGCCTTGCTGAGTGGTCAATACTTTTGAATCCTCTCCTGCGCGCTGATGGGTTTCACCACCATTGCCGAATTCAGCATTCATGTTTTTAGCGGGGTCGTTATTATCAAGATTCTTTTTCATAAAATGTCCTGGCTATGAGTAAAATGATCTTTTTCTAGATCACTAATAATGTACTTACACAGAGTTAGTATCCTTTGAGATAATTATGACTTCATATGTCGATTATTCAGCTGTGTTCAGTTTTACCGATTATTGAAAAATACAAAGAAATAATAGGTTTACGACTCAATACTACCTAAAAACCAAGACACATATATGATGAACCTTGTTGATGTTTAGTTAATTTTTGCACTCGTCATAAATATGAAATTAAAGCCTTTGTCTGACTAAGTACAACCAGTAACAGTCGAATCTTGTAATATCATTATTTTTTAGGGTATGATTTCATGAAATCTGGAGTTTAGTGATAAATAAAATGGACATGACCGTTAGCCATCTATTTATCTTATTTAACCAACTATAAGGCTATCTATCATGTTACCAACACAAAAACTTTCTTCTAAAAGTACTCATCACTTATTGAATACTCATCGATCACTAATAATCGGCGCTTCAATGGGTTTTATAACCTTAGCAATTAGTCAGACAGCATCAGCTATCACCACTAAAGATGTGACCTATACAGTCGATAATCAGCCTTATCAAGGCTACTATGCAAAAGCTGACAGACCAAATGCGCCATTCATCCTACTTATTCATGACTGGGATGGTCTGACTGAGTATGAGCGCAAGCGAGCTGATATGTTGGCCGAAGAAGGTTACAATGTTTTTGCCGCCGATATGTTCGGGCAAGGCGTTCGCCCTACCTCTGTTGAAGAGAATAAAAAATTAACCGGTGCACTATACGACGATCGCAGCAAAATGCGCCGCTTACTAGAAGGTGCGTTAAATGCAGGACGATTACAAGGGAATGACGTCCGTAAAGGCATTACAATGGGATATTGTTTTGGCGGTACAGCTGCTTTAGAGCTTGCAAGGTCAGGATTCCCACAAAAGGCATTTGTCCCTTTCCATGGTGCCTTTGATATTCCAACGGGTCAAAGTTATGATAAGACCACAGGAGAGATATTGGTATTCCACGGCTCTGCTGACGATTCTGTATCACTAGAGAGTTTTGCGACTTTGGGTAAGACATTAGAAGCAGCCAAAGTACCTCATGAGATGATTACTTATAGCGGTGCGCCCCATGCCTTTACCGTGTTTGGTAGCGATAGATACGATGCTCGAGCAGATGAACGCTCTTGGAGCCGTTATTTAGATTTTTTAGCCAATACGTATAAATAAATCAATACAGACTAGATTTTTACAATCTAAGATTAAACAGATAGAGTCATATCGATAAAAAGATAATAACTTAACGAACACCGAGATAGACATAACTGGATCTATCTCGGTGTTTTTTTATTTTCTAAAAAGATTCATTACTCTCTGATGTTTTCGTAAAAACCAATATTTGGTTGTTCGCAGGTAGCGCGTACGTATTGCTCAAAATCAGATGGTGTATGTTTGCTAACGCTAAGATGTCTTCTTTATCACGAATACCGCTTTTTGGGTCGCGCTGACGCAGGCTTATATCAAATTGTTGATTACTGGCGCTCGTATAATTGCCATTTTCGTTAAACGGTCCATAGACGATCAGCTTTCCGTATAAAGGCAATGTCTCGCCTGCCAAAGCAAATAATCGCATGACCAAAGGCCAAGCAATGATATGCAAAGTGTTAGCCGTAAAGAACGCATCGTAAGGCTCTTTAGTCTCAGGATTAACAGGTACTGAATCGATAGACAGATCAAACGCTAATGGCGCGTATAAATTGGTAGCAGGATGAGCAGTATGCCACGCATGAATAGCGGAATTATTGGCTAAGACATCACTGGTCTGCCATGTTAAATGCGGCAATCTTGGTGCAAAGTACACACTGTGCTGACCCGTTCCTGACCCAACTTCCAATACATGTGCTGCCTCTACTAACTCTTTTTGCAACACAGACAAGATGGGTTGCTTGTTGTTTTCACAAGCTTGAGAAAACGGTAATGCGTCAGAGGGCATAAAATCAGTATTGCTATATATCATAATCTTCTCATTCCTCATGTGATTTATAGCCCAGTATTAATAATGTTTGATAACGAACGAATCTCTCAATATTAATAAATCCCAGCTTCCAATCCAGCCGCGAGGGTCATTGCCAGTGCTTCTACTTGCTCAGTAAAATCGTCTTGCCACTCCCCTTGTAGTATCAGCACCTCTTGCGTCCATGACCAACGCAATCCCGTCGTAATCGTCTTTATAGCAAGCTTAGTACCCGTACCATCCTGCCCTGCTCGAATATATAAGGCAAATGGCAACCCTTGCTTCTTCTCTAAAACAGGATAATAGCAGCGATCAAAAAAATCTTTGGTCAGCCCTGCCATATACGCCAGATTCTCAGTCGTGCCCAGTAATAGCGCATCGGCAGCCAATACATCTTCAGGCTGCGTGTCTTGCGGCGACTTGAGAATAACCTTGATATCTATATCAGGATGATTGGCACCTTGATAGGCTGCTTGTGCTAATTTTTGGGTATTGGGTGATGGCGCATGAGCGACGATAAGCAAGGTTTTGGTAGCCATAGTCATCCCTTATTCAAGCGGTTTTGCACATCTAAAAACGATATTTTGCGTAATATCAGGATGAAGGCTATTCGCCACTGGACAAGTCAATGCAGTGTTATAAAATATCGTTTGCGTTCTATCATCAAGCTCTCTACTAAACGTCACGATGACATGTATTTCGCTCACGCGCCTTGGGTCGGCCGCCATGATTTTGGTCACTTCAGCCGTTGTTCCTGCGAGATCGATATCCATATCACGGGCTTTGATACCGATAATGGTCAACATACAACTGGCTAAACTTGTCGCTAACAAGTCAGTCGGCGAAAATGCCTCACCTTTGCCTTGATTGTCGGTTGGCGCATCGGTGATGATTTCATTGTTTGATTGCAAGTGAATGGCTGTGGTTCGTAAATCGCCTTGGTATGTTACTTTTGAGGTGGTCATGGGGGTTCTCTTTTATGGTTAGTATTGCTAAGGAATCGCCTTTTCAGAATAACTTTAATTAAACATTCGATATATTTTAAGGGTTTTAAAATTATGAATAATAAATTAGATCTTTATATCTGCTCATAATATCTGGATTCATTCTAAGCCTCTCTTCAATATCAAATGAGTTCCACCACTCAATCCAATGTAAATGCCCTCTTTCTCTTATTTTCTCAAGATATTCAGTTAGGTCTCGTGTTGCTTGAGAATTCACTACGAGTAAATAACCATCTGGTGCATAATCATATATAGTATCAGCAATACCAACGTCAGACTTCCCAATACTTTTTTTATTAGAATCGTTGAGATTAGTCTTACATTGTACAATTAACTTTCCTATTTCGATAGAAGAGTGCTTTTCTGATACTCGGCTCTTTGTATAAGCTTTATTGTAATCACAAATTATATCTCTTCCATTATCACCTTGATTTGTTGGAGCTACCTTTTTTGCAGATATTATATATGGCTCTCTAGAAAGTAACTCTAAAATCAGATCCTCAAATAAAGCGCTATCTTTCCTTGTAAGGATAGTCCATTTCATCCTTCTATCCGAAAAGAGAATTTCATTCTCTCTAGTATTTCTCAACATCACCTTTTCTTTTTGATCTAAAAAAGCAGATATTCCTCCATCATTAGTCACAGATACAATATGCTGATTACCAAGAACAAATGATATATTCTCATTAGGTATAACAATCACTTCAATTTTACCTTCTAGTATATTAATTATCTTTTTAGCTAAATCAAGTCGTTTATTATCCAAACAATTTCTAAGATCTTTTGTTATGTATAAACTGGCGGAAACTCCATCTATAATCTTAGTTTCTGTTTTATTTTTTAGATATAGTGTTTTTATCTCTACAGGTAGTGTCTTACTTTTTACTACTGAAACCCCTGACTCAAAACTCCTAAAGTAGTACCAAGTAGGATTAACCCTCTCGTTATACGTGCACCCTTTATCTTTACCAATAATACTTTGAATCTTATCTACCCAATTTATAAACTCGTCTCCATCCCAGCCATAACTCTGTTCACCTACTTCATCAATATCAAGGAAATCACCTATATTATTTTTAATGATTATTAGACCTATAAGTATGGATTGAAAGCTAACTAAATCACTATCAGAGTTAACTCTAATTCTTTCAGACAAAGGTTGTGATGGAAAAATATATGTTCCATATAGCTCGTCTTCGATACCGCTAAATTGATTATGTTGTCCCAAGAACCTAAATGAAAATTTTCCTATAGCTCTAAAAACTAAAACTATAACCATAGGAACAACTTCATGTAAATCTGTTCTTTCACCTAGTCCAAAGTAAGTTCTAAAATAAAAAACAGGATAATAAAAATCCTCTTCTTTTATAACTCTAACAACCCATGGCACACAACAATGAGAAATAAAAATATCTGATCCATCTCTCTGTTCCACTTTATAACCTAGAGGATTCAATGAAATCTTCAATTTTTGAAGCATAATTAATACCTATATAGTAATTAGAACTAATTCAATGAAATTTTTTATTATAAAGCAAAATTATAAAACCAAGCCCAAAGAAAAGCCCTTAACGAATTAACGTTAAGGGTTTGTAGCTTTAAAAGCAATATCTTACAACTACCTAATCACAAACAAAGCAAAAAATGCTATGTATTAGCTATCCACTCTCAAACCCTTTACCCTACTTACAGACCGCCTGTAATATCTAAGAAATTTCCAGTCGAAAATGAGGATTTATCTGACGCCAGCCAATAGATTGCTTCTGCAACCTCTTCAGGCTGTCCACCTCTTTGTAATGGAATCACTGTCTGTAATCGCTCTACTCTTTCCGACTCTGCGTCATTGGTGTGTATATCAGTGTAAATCGAACCTGAGCGGACACAATTAACCCAAATACCCTCAGCCGCAACTTTCACTGACAACCCTTTAGTTAAGGTATCAATAGCACCTTTTGATGCAGTATAATCGATATCCTCATTCGGAGAGCCTGAGCGTGCTGCCCCAGAAGACACGTTCACAATCACACCTCTCAAACCACTATGCCAAGTAGACATGCGTTTTACCGCCTCTCTGCAATATAAAAGATAGTTGATAGTAACCCATCTTTATATCTAGCTCTGACCCAAAACCTGCTCTATAAAAGCTGATTTCTTTAGGCGATAGGCATCTTGAGACAGATCCTCACAAGATAGTTTAAGTTCATTGTACTGCTGGACAAGACTAATATTCGAACGTAACTTGTCACGGAAAATTAAGAAGAATTCGAATTCTGAACCACTGGCTACAACTTGAATCGCGACATCTTTAGTAGAACTTGACTCCAACATACAAAGCTCTGGTGTTCTTAATGTGTCGACTTTTTCTTGAAAGCCTAATGTCACAAGCAACTGTACTACCCTCTCTAATTCGAATGCCTCTGCCTCTGCCTCTACACCTACAAATATATCTAGATCGCCTTTCGATATAGCTGTGGGGATTGCAGAAGCACCGATATGTTCAACCCTTACATCTGGCAGTACCTCTTCTATTTTAGATTTATACCTGAGAAATAGCTTTTCATTAAATGCTTGATATTCTTCAGGATTGAAAAATCTCATATTTCCTCTAAAAGTTACAACCATTTGTTAACTTGCAAACTTAACCCTTATAGCACGCCTCAGCAATCTAAACAAAGTATGAGAACCTAATTTTGATAGAGAAGCTACAACAAATTATTAAGTGCTTCTAGACTATCAGGCCCACCATCCAGTCGAACACACTCAACAGAATCTTGTTCCCAAGTGGCGGCTAACTCTGTATGCAGATGAACAGACACTTTTGAGGTGACTGGTTCATCGAGCAAACCCGCTGGAACCCAAACCATCCCACTGTCTCTTAAGCTATTAGGCACTAGACTTCCACACACTGAACAAAAATCACTGCGGTAGCCACTTGGTTTTTTATAAGACTTGATATCGCTTTCACCTGATATCCAACGAAAGGCGTTACTTTGCACGAAAGTAGCAGTGTTGGCTGACGTTCCAGTGGCTTTTCGACATAGCGAACAGTGGCATTGATAAAGGTTTCGAATCTCCTCCGAAATCTCAAACTTTACATTACCGCAGAGACATTCACCTTTCATTAATTAGTCCTTCAAAATTTGATAATTTATTATTTTTTAAAATGACACCATACATGTAATACCGCATAAGTAAAATGGCAGACGTTAGAAATCAACTTAAAAAATAAGTCTGCTAACCACTAAACTCAGTAATATGTAGCAGCTCACCTGCGGGTCCCCATAAATAAAATACTTTGCCCCACGCTTTTTGTTCAATAGGCGTGATTCTTGTCTTATGCTTGGAGCTTGAACACACATTGAACGCTTCTTCGATATCTAAAACGCAAATTTGCAGCATAAAATTGTCTGCCAATTCCTGATTATAAAAACGTTGCAGATATAAGAAAGACGATCCGTTTTGGAAGAGGGTTAAATCATCTGTCACAAACTCGGGTTTAAAACCAATCTCCAAATAAAACGCCTTTGAAACGTCATAGTTTTTACTTGGCACAAACACTTTTATATCGGTTACATTCATGGTGAAATCCAAAGGCGGCTAAAGCTGTATTGAGCTTCTAAGTAATGGTGGAATAAAATATGAAGTAAATCTGACTGAGCCAACTACTATATAGGTAATTCGTCTATATAGGTTTTAGCCATTTTTGGATTTTTTAATCTGACGAATTCTATATGACTATATTTAGGATCATTGAACATTTCTATGTAGCGAACACGATTTCGATTATATGTTTTCAACGTCCAAAGAATAACCGAATCGCGACTAAGGAATGACTTACGGAATGTCTCAATGTTTCCTGTATCATCCCAAAGCTCAGTTTTAGTTAATGAGCGAATAAATACCCGTTTTACCGCTTGATAAATAGTACGAGAGAATGGGTAATCTATCCATATAACGTGATCGACGTCCGCCCATTTTATATCGACTGTTCTATGATAATTACCGTCAAGAACCCATCTATCTTGTGATAAATATTGCTGAAGCTTGGCAAAGAATTCTTCATCGCTAGATTCTTGCCAATTGGCTCTCCAAAACATCGCATCCATTTCAAGATACGGATAATCCAGTTTTTTCGCTAGCATACGGCTAAAAGTAGATTTCCCACTTCCACTCGTCCCGACCACATTAATTTTTTTCATAGCATTGCGCCTAAAATATCACCCAAACATATAATACTCAGCTAAATAAGATGCTACTCATATTTTACACATAAGGCATCAGAACGAACGACAAGCTCTCTATTATTTAGAACTTTTCACTTTTATGCGCAAACCATATTAAATAACAAAGGCCCGGCCCTAAAATATTGGTGGTAACAGGGTTAAAAGCTTCAACTAAATACTTTGGACTTACCAAACCTACAAAGAGTAGTAGCAATAATAAAACGACCACTGCTATATAAACCGGAATAATAGATTTTCTAAAAAATATGACTGAGAAGCCTAAGAATATCTCACTAACACCAGCTAATAGAGAAATTATATTAGCGGGAAAATCAATACCACTTAAAGAAACTAGATGAGTTTCAACCGGACTTAACCATAGTATTTTTGGCACTAAGCCATGATAAAGAAATAAGAAGCCTAGTGATAATCTACTGATAAACGAGATATGAGTAATCTTACTATTTTGCATTTAAAAAACGCGTCTCATGTTCTGGCGATGGTAGCGTACAATAGTCATATTTACCAAAAAGGCTATAGCGATTTAAAGCAATACGATCATACATCCAATCACGTATTGGCTTTGGAACAATCTTAAAAATACAAACCGCTTTCCACGGATAGCCCAGCTTTGCCATTATTTGAAAAAAAGCATCGCTTTTTTGAAAAGACTTCTCACCTTTTACATACAGCATCGTCTCATAAGAATCAGACGGTAAATCAAAATGAAGCAGTATTGCTTGACCCTCATCTGACTGTACGCTACACAATTTAAAAAGGCGGTGTTTATCATGTTTGATGATAAAGTTACTCCATGCGTTGCATAGTTTACAAACACCATCGAAAAGAATGACTTTGTCTAAAGGTCCGACATTGGGAGGAAGTTGATTAGTGCTCATACGTTGCTCTTAAAGATGCAATTAGTCATCTTGCAAATTTAGCACTAATGACACTAACCAACAATACAAATATAGATACTGAGTCAACATTATTTAGTTAAAATAAGATATAACTTAAAGGTATACGTTTTATCAGAATCATAAAATAGGCAATACGAAGTAAAGACAGAAAGAAAAATGAATAGAATAAAACGCATGAGCACCCGCCATCCAACAGATGTCTTCAAGCAAAGAGAGTAAGGATTGGTCAAGAGAGGTAGAACAAGACTGTATTTGGCCCTGTCTAGCCCATCGGATATTGGCTGTTTAGAATCGCAGACAAAGAAAATCCCC